>JBKBMV010000004.1:0-170496 GCA_046295615.1 Aquabacterium sp. | reverse complement strand
GGACCTCGACCGCTGGGGCTGCCTGCTGCGCTACATCAGCGACCGCATCGCGCCAGTCATCGGCCCGCCAAGACCCCCAACAGGGCTGCCAGCGGCGGGGTAACTGCCGGATTTAGGATCAATGAAAAATCCCCTCAGTGCTGGGCAGCTGAGGGGATGGTGCGTCTTGGCGGAGAGGGCGGGATTCGAACCCGCGGTAGGCTATTAACCTACACACGCTTTCCAGGCGTGCGACTTAAACCGCTCATCCACCTCTCCGTGTAGCCTGCTATTGTAGCCTGAAAGCGCCTCAGTTCAGGGGCACCTTCTTGCCGTCCTTGTAGGCGTACAGCGTCATGGCGGGGTTGCGCAGTTCGCCGTTGGGCTCGAACGACACATTGGCGGTCACGCCCTGGTATTGGGTCTCACGCAGCTTGGGGCCGTACACCTTGGGGTCGGTCGAGTTGGCGCGCTTCATCGCGTCCACCAGCACCATGGTGGCGTCGTAGGTGTAGGGCGAATACACCTGGAACTGCTTGGGGAAACGCGCATCGTAACGGGTGCGCCAGGTCTTGCCGCTGGGCAGCTTGTCCAGCGTGGCACCCCCCACGGCACACACCACATTGCCCAGGGTGCGGGCACCGCTGGAGAGCTCGACCAGCTTGTCGGTGCAAATGCCATCACCGCCGAACAGGTACACCTTGTGCAAGCCCAGTTGCTGCATCTGGCGCAGCATGGGGCCTGCCTGCGGGTCCATGCCACCGAAGAAGATGCCATCAGGCTTGCGGCTCTTGATGGTGGTCAGGATGGCCGAGAAATCCACCGCCTTGTCGTTGGTGTACTGCTGGCTGACCACCTCCATGCCCAGCTCGCGAGCGGTTCGGGCAAACACCTCGGCCACACCTTTGCCGTAAGCGGTGCGGTCATCGATGATGGCCACGCGCTTGAGCTTCAGGGTTTGAAAGGCATGGCGGGCCAGGCCAGCGCCCAGGGCGTTGTCATTGGCCAGCAGGCGGTACACATTGTTGTAGCCCAGCTGCGTCAGCTGCGGGTTGGTGGCCGAGGGCGAGATCATGGGCAAGCCGCACTGGTTGTACACCCGCGCTGCCGGGATGGTGGTGCCCGAGTTCAGGTGACCGACCACGCCATTCACCTTGGCATCGCACAGCTTCTGGGCGGCGGCCGTGCCCTGCTTCGGGTCGGCGGCGTCGTCTTCGGCCACCAGCTCGAATCGCACCTTCTGGCCACCAATGGTCACGCCCTGCTTGTTGAGCTCTTCAATGGCCATGCGGGCGCCGTTTTCGTTGTCACGGCCATAGTGCGCCTGCGGGCCCGACACCGGCCCCACATGGCCAATGCGCACCACCTGCTGGGCCTGAGCGCTGTGGATGGCAGACACGCTGCTCAGCACCAGGCTGGCGCTGGCAATCACGGCAGAGCGAACAGCAATCTTCATGAAGCAACCTTTTCAGTGGCAGGGGTGTTGAAACACGGGGGGCCAGCTCAGCGTTGCCGTAGCTTGGCCAACTCTTGGGACACGGCGCGGTGCACCACATCGCCGAGGGTGCGCGACAGCTCGGCACGCAACTCTTGCACCAGGCTGTCGGCGTGGCGGGCCAGCACGGGGGCCATGGCCTCGCGCAGACGGAAATCCAGCATGCCATCAATCTGGCGCTGAACATCCTGCAGCACCTTCTGGGCGATCTGCTGCTCGCTGGGCCAATCAGCCGGGGGCGATGCTGGCGCGGGGGCGGACACCCGGGCAGAGACCTGGGTGGCGGGAGATAGCGGCGCAGGCGGCGCCATCACCGTCGATGCGGCCACCGGCGATGCGGCGACCGGCGGCGCAGCCACTGGAGGCGCCGAGGTGTGCAGCGGCGACGTCGCGGCGGGCAAGGCTGTGGCCGCTGGTGCGGGTGCAGTTCGAGGGGCAACCACGCCTGCGGCGGGCGCTGGCGGCTGAATCTCGATGACCTCGGTCAGCACCGGCACTACCGCAGGACGGGCGCGAGGCGGAACAGCAGCGCTCATGATGTGGTGACCTCGTGTGGACGCACCTCCCAGCCCATGGACTGGTAGGTTTTCCAGCGGACGCGGCCGGCCTGACGATCCTCAGGCGCCTGGGAGACGATGTCGAACAAGCGCTTGTAAGACGACAGACCCGGCGGCACGGCCTCACCCAGGTTGACCAGCACCTGATGACCTTCAGGCACATGATCGGCCCGGGGGGTCAGCCAGATGGGCGTCGCGTGCAAGCGCGCCGGCAGGTCGCCCTGAGCGTCCAGCACGTGCGGGATGAAATCCTGCTCATCGGCCGTCCAGAGTTGCTGGTCAAGCTGCCGCAACGCGTCCAGCGGCCCCGTCACCACCAGGCGCGCGCCTTGGCGATAAGCCTTGCGCACCAGGCGCTGGGCGTAGGCGAGCTTCTGGGCCACCCCATGATGAAACTCGACCGTGCCAGTGGAAGTCATGGACATGCGTCAGCTGCTCTCAGGACTTGGCCTTGCGGCGAGAGGTCTTGGCAGGCGCCGCCTTGCGGGCTTCGGTGGTCTGGCGGGCCTTGGGTGCCTTGGCGGAGTTCTTGACCGCCTTGGGCGCCAGGGCCTCTTTGCCGGCCGAAGCCTGATCCAGGATGAACTGGGTCAGCAACATCACCGGGCGCCCCGTGGCGCCCTTGGCGCCACCCGACTTCCAGGCGGTGCCAGCGATGTCCAGGTGTGCCCAGCGGTACGCCTGGGTGAACTTGGCCAGGAAGCACGCTGCCGTGACCGAGCCTGCCTCGCGCCCGCCCACGTTGGCCATGTCGGCGAAATTGCTCTTCAGGGCCTCGCCATACTCTTCATCCAGCGGCATGCGCCAGGCGGTGTCACCGCTGTCCTGGCCCGCCGACAGCAGGGCCTGGGCCAGTTCGTCATCGCGCGAGAACAAACCGCTGTGGATGCCGCCCAGGGCGATCACGCAAGCACCGGTCAGGGTGGCGATGTCCACCACCACCGCGGGCTTGAAGCGCTCGGCATAGGTCAGGGCATCGCACAAAATCAGGCGACCTTCGGCGTCGGTGTTGAGCACCTCGATGGTCTGGCCAGACATGCTGGTGACCACATCCCCTGGCTTGGTGGCGGTGCCCGAGGGCATGTTTTCGCAGGTGGGCACCAGGCCCACCACATTGATGCGGGGCTTGAGTTCGGCCAGGGCGCGGAAGGTGCCCAGCACGCTGGCTGCACCGCCCATGTCGTACTTCATCTCGTCCATGCCGGCGGCCGGCTTCATGGAAATACCGCCGGTGTCAAAGGTGATGCCCTTGCCCACCAGCACGATGGGCGCCTGGCTGGCGGCGGCGCCGTCATAGCGCAGGATGATGAACTTGGGAGGCTGGGCCGAGCCATTGGTGACCGACAGGAAGGAGCCCATGCCCAGCTTTTCCAGCGCGGGGCGCTCCAGCACCTGGGCGCTGATGGCCTTGTGCTCGCGGGCCAGCTTGCGCGCCTCGGACGCCAGATGGCTGGGGGTGCACACATTGGCCGGCAGGTTGCCCAACTCGCGGGCCAAGGCCACACCGGCCACCTGGGCCTGGGCCTGCTTGAGGGCCGCACTCAAGCTGGTGGCCAGGGCCTTGTCGCCCACCAGGCTCACCTTGCGCAGCTTGCCCGGCGCGGGTGCCGAAGGCTTGGTGGCGCGGTACACGTAGGTGGCCTCATCAGCCGCCTGCACCAGGGCGCGGGCATGGCCCGTCGTCAGGAGCAAGCCGCTGGCGGGTGCCACGGCCACATGGGCCACGCCCAGGTCTTTGAGCATGGCCAGCCCTTTGGCCACCGCCGTTTTGAAGGCCTTGGCCTGCTCGCCCTGGGCCACCACCAGCGCCAGGCGGGGCTGCTTGAGCCCCAGCACGCGGTGGCAGAACAGGCTGCGCCCGGCCTTGAGGGCCAAGTCGCCGTGCTTGACGGCTTCGGCCACCGCCGCGTCAATGGCCTGATCACCCGTGCTGGATTGATCAGGGGTGAGCACGATCAGCAGAGCATCAGCGTTGATGCCCGACAAGGCGGGGCCAGTGGCCTCGATGAAGCGGTGTTCCATGCAGCGAACGTCCATAATGGACAGGTAGATCCAGTACAAGCAATGTTATTCGATTCCTCTCTACGCCGAGAACTCTGGCGCAGCTTTGTGGGCACCTTGGTCATCCTGTTGACCGTGGTGATGACCATGGTGCTGATCCGGGTACTGGGCCAGGCCACCAAAGGCTCGTTCGCCCCCTCTGACGTCAGCCTCATCCTGAGCTATGCGGTGGTGGGCCAGTTGCCCGTGCTGCTGGCACTGGGGCTGTTCATCTCGGTGGTCACGGTGCTCAGCCGCATGTGGCGCGACAGCGAGATGGTGGTGTGGCAAAGCAGCGGCCTGCCGCAATGGCGCTTCCTGCGACCGCTCTTGCGCACCGCATGGCCCGTGGTGGCCCTGGTGGCACTGTGCTCGCTGATGGCCAAGCCCTGGGCCTACCAGCAAACCGAGTTGCTGAAGTACCGCCACGAAAAGCGCTCTGACATGGCCCGCGTGGCGCCAGGTCAGTTCCAGTCTTCGGCTGATGGGCAGCGGGTGTTCTTCATCGACAGCCACAGCGAAGGCCAGGAGCGCGGGCGCAATGTGTTCATGGTGTTGGGCGATGCCCAAAGCGAAGCCGTGGTCACGGCCCGCGAAGGCAGCCTGATGCTGGATGGCGACCACCGCTACCTGGTGCTCAGCCAGGGCGAGCGCAGCCAGACCAACCTGACCACGGGCGAGAAAACCTACGCCCGTTTCGAAACAGCCCGCATCCTGGTCGGCGAAGCCCCTCCGCCGCCTGAAGACGTTCAAGACCCTCGCAGCATGGGCACGATGGACCTCATGCCCTTGAGCCGCCCTGACGCCCAGGGCGAACTGGCCTGGCGCTGGGGCTTCATCTGGGCCACCGTCAACCTGGTACTGGCCGGGCTGCTGCTGTCCACGGGCAACACGCGACGGCACAGCAGCTGGAACATCGTGGCGGCGCTGCTGGTGTTTGTGGTGTATTTCAACGTCATGGGCCTGCATCAGACCTGGGTGGCCAAGGGCCAGGTGGCCTTGTGGGGCAGCCTGCTGGCCTTGCACGGTGGTACGTCGGCGGTCTTGCTGTCGCTGATTCGTCTCAAGGACGGTCCCTTCCGGCGCTGGCCCTGGCAACGCGGCGCCAGCCAGGGAGCACAGCCATGAAGACGGTGCGCAAGCTGGTCTACCGGGCCGTGATCCAGCACGTGGTACTGGTGATCCTGGCCTTCTCGGCCCTGTTCTTTTTCATCGACTTTGTGGACCAGGCCAAGCGCATCGGGCGCGGCGGCTACACCGCGCTGGACGCGGTGTGGACCTGCGTGCTGATGCAGGGCGGGCACTTCTACAACCTGTTCCCGATCGCCCTGCTGATCGGGGCCATCCTGGCCCTGGCCCGCATGGCACAAACCTCGGAGTTCACCATCTTGCGCACGGGCGGGCTGGGCCCAGGCCGGGCCTTGGCTCTGCTGGGTGGCCTGGGCCTGGGCGCCGCCATCATCAGCGCCATCTCGGGCAACTGGCTGGTGCCCCGGGCCGAGGCAGAACTGGCCGTGCACCGGGCGCAATTCCGGGGTGACTCCGGCTTGCGCCTGGGCGAAGGTGGCACCTGGCTGCGCGAGCAGCGCATCACCGCCGATGGTCAACGACAGGTGGTCACGGTGAACGTGGGCGCCGCCAGCGACCAGGGGCGTTTTGAGCGCGTGCGCATTTTCGAGTTTGACGGGCAAGGCCACTTGCTGCGGCGACTGGCCGCCGATTCGGCCACCGTGGCCCCCCTGCCTGATCAGGCCCCCACTCAGGGCTCGGTGTGGATGCTGCGCGGCGTGAAAGAAACCGTGTGGCTGACACCCTCCTCGTCCGACACCAACCAGGCCAGCATGCCCGCGCTGGGGCAGCCCATGGTCAACGACCGCAGCCTGGACAGCCTGGCGTGGTCCAGCAGCCTGACGCCCGTGGTGGTGTCCGCCTCCGTGCTGCCCCCCGAAACCATGTCGGCGTGGGACTTGCGCCGCTATGCCGATCACCTGTCGCTGAACGCGCAAGCCGCTCAGAAGTACGAGATCGAATTCTGGAAAAAGGCCCTGTACCCGCTGGTGTGCCTGGTGATGGTGGGGCTGTCACTGCCGTTTGCCTACCTCCACGCCCGCAGTGGGGGCATGAGCCTGAAGATCTTTGGCGGTATCGTGTTGGGCATCAGCTTCGTGCTGGTCAACCACATCGCCAGTCACCTGGGCCTGCTGCACCAGTGGGAGCCCTGGTTGGCGGCCACCTTGCCCAGCCTGTTTTACCTGTTGATTTCGCTGGGCGCGTTTGCCTGGCTGGTACGTTACCGGTGAGTTCATGACCTCTGCCAACACCACCCAAGGGCTCTTGCTGTTTGCCCACGGCGCCCGAGACCCTGCCTGGGCAATGCCCTTTCAGAGCGCCGCCCAGTTGCTGCAGGCACGCGCTGATGCGGCCGAGGGGCGCACCCTCGTGCGGCTGGCTTTTCTGGAATTCATGAGCCCGGACATCCTGCAAGCCGGCCACGAGCTGGCCGAGGCCGGCTGCCGCACGGTGACGGTGGTGCCCCTGTTCCTGGGGGCGGGCGGTCATGTGCGCAAGGACTTGCCCCGCTTGATGGGCGAACTGGCCGAGGCCCATGCCCAGGTGCAATGGCGCCTGAGCCCGGCCGTGGGCGAAACCGATTTGCTGATCCAGGCCCTGGCCGATGCCGCCTGGCACCTGTCACGGCCCGAGGCGCCCACCGCCTGAAGCCCGCCTTGACATGAACCTCCACCAGTTCCGTTTCGTGCACGAGGCTGCACGCCGTAACCTGAACCTGACGGAAACCGCCAAGGCCCTGCACACCTCACAACCAGGCATTTCCAAGGCCATCCTGGAGCTGGAAGAAGAACTGGGCGTGGACATCTTCGTGCGCCACGGCAAGCGGCTCAAGCAGATCACCGAGCCGGGGCACCAGGTGCTGCAGTCCATCGACGTGATCCTGCGAGAGCTGGCCAACCTGCGTCGCATTGGCGACGAGTACGCCAAGCAGGATGCCGGCACGCTGTCGATCGCCACCACGCACACGCAAGCCCGCTACGTGCTGCCCGCCCCGGTGGCGGCCTTGCGCAAGCGGCATCCCAAGGTGGCCATCAGCTTGCATCAGGGCACGCCCGAGCAGGTGGCCCGCATGGTGCTGGACGGCACGGCCGACATCGGCCTGGCCACCGAATCACTGAGCGACTTCCCGGATCTGGTCAGCCTGCCGTGCTACGAGTGGCAGCACGTAGCGGTGTTGCCGGCAGCACACCCTTTGGCGGCCAGCCCGCGCCTGACGCTGGAGCAACTGGCCCGCGAGCCGCTGATTTCTTACCACCCGTCGTTCACGGGTCGCAAGCGCATCGATCAGGCCTTCGCCCAACGCGATCTCAAGCCCGACGTGGTGCTGGAAGCGATCGATGCGGACGTGATCAAAACCTACACCCGCCTGGGCCTGGGCATTGGGCTGGTGGCCGAGATGGCCGTGCGCGACGACCCGGCCATGGGCCAGCCAGACTCTGAACTGGTGTGGCGCCCTGTGGGGCACTTGTTCGGGCCCAACCTGGCGCGCATCGCCTTCAAGCGCGGCGCCTACCTGCGCCAGTTCGTGCTGACCTTTGCCGAGCTGGTGTCTGACCGCCTCAGCCGCGAGGCGATCATGCAGGCCTTGAAGGCCCCTGCAGGCAGCGAAACGCCGCCTGATTACGGTCTGTGAGCGCCGCCCTCACCTGCACCCTCACCTGAAGACGCCAGTGACGCTCAGCGGCGCTGGTCCAGGTTCACATCCGGCAGATCGATGTGCTCATGCTCGCTCACGGCCGCCAGTGGCCGTGTGGTGAACGCGGCTGATGATGTCGACGACGCCGAGCCAGCAGCCGGACCATCCAGGTCATCGAGGTGCAGGTCCAGCGTGAAATCCGGGCGTGCATCAGGCTGAGCCTTGATGGGACGGGTCGCCATGAGGGGCTCCACCTCATCATGGGCCTCATCGCCCAGCGTGGGGGATTCGGTCACCGGCAGCAAGAGGTCAACCGCATCGAACTGCTGCTCGCGCTCGGCCAGGTCACGGGCCACGGCGTAGAGGATCAACAGTTCGCGGTAGGCCGGCAGGTCGAAGGTTTCGACCTGGTCATCCGGGCGCGTCAGAGAACGCTCCAGAACATCCATGGCGCGCGACGGCGTCGTCCACAAGGCTTGCAAACGCTCGATCACACCGGGGTAGTCTTCCAGGCTGTGGCCATGCTGCAGGTCAGACTCCCAGGCCGGTGCATAGGCGTTGAAGCGCTGGTTGAACACCTGCTGCACCCGCTCGTACTCACCACGCTTGCCCAGGCGCTGATAGATCTCCAGCAGCTTGAGGTAAGGCAAGGGGCTGGCCGATGCGCCACCCATGGTGTGATGCTCCAGCAGGTCCAGTGCCGCATCATCTTGCCCCAGCACCACAAAGAAGTCGGCCTGTTGCTCCAGGTCGATGAGCTCTTCCACGGTCACAGCGCGCTGGGCCTCATGGAGCAATGCGGCCGACGCAAGCTCCACCGCTGGTGCGGCAGCGGCCATCACCGGGGCTGAGGCGACCTTGGCCTGCTCGACGGCGGTGCTTGGCACGACCGGAGCGGCTGCGGCTGAGGGCGCTGCTGCGGAGGGTGCAGAGGGCGCGCCCGGCGCAGAAGCAGACGCGCTGCTGGTGGCGGCAGGCGCCGGTACGGCACCCGCATCGGCATCCAAGGGTTCGGCACGGCGCACGAAATCAGCCGAGGTCTGCCCGCCCATCTCTGACGCCATGTCGGCGGCGGCTTCAGCGGCAGCGTCATCCACCTGGGATTGCCACCAGGCGGTGTCCTGGCCAGTCTGGCGTTGACGGGACTGGCGATAGAAGAACACGGCCAGTGCGGCAGCGGCCAGCGCAATCACGCCCAGAACATACGTCCAGACGGAATGACGCGCGGGCCCTTCCAGTTCTTGCAGACGCGTTTGCATGGTCTGCACCGATTGGCGTGCCTGTTGGCTGTCGGCATTGAGCTGGGCCAGTCGCTGTTCCAGTTCGCGCACGCGCTGCTGCTCGGCCACCAGTTCTTCGGGCTGGGCATTCATGGCGCGCCACAGGGCGCCAGCGGCCTCGCGGCGGGCCAAGACCTCGGCGCTGTCTGCGGCCTCAACAGCGGGAGACACCCCCATCGTGGTGCTCAAGCGCAACTCGGGCATGACGGCAGCGTCGGCGCTGGCCGGGTCCAGCATCAAGCGAGGTGTGGGTGGCGGACTGGCGGTGGCCGCAGCCACTGCCGGCTTGGTCGCCGGACGAGCCGGCGCGGCGCGCTCGGCCTGTGGCCGAGGAGGCGCCGCCACAGCAGCACTGGGGGTGGCCGGGCGCGTGGCAGCCACCGCAGCAGGCCTGGACGGGCTGGATGACGTGGCCACGCGGTCAGCGGGAGACGTCGGCACCTCGGCGGACTTGGTGGCACCAGAAGGCGCTGCAGTCACCACCACAGGCGACGTCGTCACCATGGACGCCACCTGCGGCGGCGTCATGTCGGGTGGATCGGCCAGCACCACGAACTTGCGGGTCATGCTGGCCTCGCAACCGGCCTTCACATGCACCGTGACGACCGGCTCGTGCACCAGCCTCGTGGTGGTGACGCGCAGCTGACGCTCGGTGGGTGAGGTGCCCGACAAGGACACCACCACGGCCGATGGGGACACACGCTCGTCACCGAACAGCACGTCGGCGCTGACGCATTCGGTGGTGAGCTCTTCGCTGGCCTCCAGGCGCAAGGGCACGGTCAGCGACAGGGATTCACCCAGAACCGCCTGACTGACGGGGCGGCCGAATCCCAGGGCAAAGCTCGTTGTGGACGCCAGGGTCAGCGCCGCCCCCAAGCAGGCGACGGCCGACACCCGCAGTTGATAAGTCATAGGATGCATGATGAGGCCAGTATTTTGACTCTAGCATGAAGGCCTCCAACGACGGCCTCGGCACAGCCCACCCTTTTGAATGGATCGATATCCATGAGCACGGAACTTTTGACGCAAACCCACGGGAAAACCCTGGTCATGACCTTGAGTGGTCCCGGCAACCGCAATGCCTTGTCACCGCAGGTTCATGCCGCAGGCATCGAGGCACTGAACATGGCTGAGTCCAACCCGGACATTGGCGCGGTGGTGATCACCGGCGCGGGCGAGCACTTCTGCTCGGGCGGGGATCTGCAGCGGCTGCGCCAGCAGCGGGCTCACGATCTGGCAGGGCAGGCCGCCGTGCTGCGCTCCTTCCACGACTGGGTGCTCGCCCTACGGGCATTTCCCAAGCCGGTGCTGGCGGCCGTGGAGGGCCACGCCTCGGGCGCGGGGGTGTCGCTGGCCTTGGCCTGCGATGCCGTGTGTGCGGCTTCGGATGCGCACTTTCACCTGAGCCACATCCGCGCGGGCCTGAGCCCCGATGGAGGCTTGAGCATGCATCTGGTGCGGGCCTTGGGACGCCAACGCGCCTGGATGGCCATGGCCCTGGGCGACACCCACACGGCCGCTGACTGGCTGGCCTGGGGGCTGGTGCACAGTCTGAGCGAGCCGGGTCAGGCCCTGTCACGGGCGCTGGCTGTGGCCGAACAACTGAGCGCTCAAGCGCCCGGCGCCATCGCCGCCATGAAGGAGTTGTGCAACAGCGCCGACAACCGTTTGGCCGAGCACCTGAACGACGAACTGCGACAGTTCATGGTCACCCTGGCACAACCCGAGGCGGGCACAGCCATCGACGCGTTTTTTCAGCGTCAGCCCGCCTGAGCCGCCGCCACCACCTTGGCCTGCGCGGCCATCTGTGCAAACAGATGGCCCACCAGGCGCAGCTGCGTGATCTGCAGAGGCTGTCCGGCCATCCGGGCGGTCAGGATGCCACGGTTGAGGGTGACCACGAACACCAGGCTGTCGGTCCACCATTGCGAGGCGGCCTCTTCCAGCGCTGGCAAGACCTTCTCAGCCAGCCAGGCACGCGCCACGGGCTCAGCGTTGCTCAACAACACAAATCGGCGAGCCAACACGGGTGACTCCTGCAACCCGACCTTGGGGTGCATGGCCAGCCAGCGCATCTCGTCAGGCAGGGTGTTGTCGATCTGTGTCTGCATGGCGTTGGTGAACCGGCTGAAGACGTCCGACTCCAGGGTTTGCGCCAGCACGCGGGTCAGCATGACCATCTGCACATCACCGGGCAGGCCGGTATCGCACCGGAAGCGCAGCTCTTTGCCGATGATGTACGGGCGCTGTGAACCGCCCCACTCCACCCGCCAGCCGTCTTTGGCTTCGACCACGTAGCCGCCGCCCGTCTTGTCCTTGACGCGCTTGAACAGATGGCCTTCCGCCTGAGCCCAATCGGCCATCACGTCGCCATGGTCAGCGCTGTCGCGGCCCGACCCCATCCATCGTTTCAATGATGCGAACATGCTTATGCCGGCCTCCATGAGTGCCCAACCATCGGCCAGGCCTGTGTGGCCTGTCCGGAGGGACTCGAACCCCCGACCTACTGCTTAGAAGGCAGTTGCTCTATCCAGTTGAGCTACGGACAGCCTGTGCGCCGGAGTGTACGTCAAGCGTTCTGCGTGCGATCTGCTGAGATGCCCGGTGTGGCGGGCCGCCAGCGCGACAGCCACAAGGCGTTGGTGACCACGCACACGCTGCTGAACGCCATGGCCGCGCCGGCCAGCATGGGGCTCAAGCCCCCGAGCGCCGCCAAGGGGATGCCCACCACGTTGTAGCCAAAGGCCCACAACAGGTTCTGGCGGATCTTGGCCGAGGTGCGCCGCGCGATGTCGAGCGCGGCCGGCACCATCATCGGGTCACCCCGCATGAGGGTGATGCCGGCAGCCTGCATGGCCACGTCGGTTCCCCCATCAGGATGGGTCATGGCCATGCCCACATTGGCTGCCGCCAGGGCCGGCGCATCGTTCAAGCCGTCACCCACCATGGCCACCGTCTCGCGCCCTCCATCCTGCAGGCGATGGATGTGGTCGGCCTTTTGTCCGGGCAGCACTTCGGCCATCACCTCCTGGATGCCCACCAGTCGGGCAATGGCCTGCGCCGCGCCACGGTTGTCGCCCGAGATCATGACCGTGCGCACGCCCAAGTCATGCAGTTGCCTCACCGCCTGGGCCGCATTGGCCTTGAGGGGATCGGCAAAGGCCATGGCCGCGAGCACCAGCGCCGGACTGGGGCTGGCCGCCTCGGTGGGTTGAAGCCACAGCCACGACACGCTGCTGCCCTGCTCTGCCCATTGCACCGCCTGAGGCACGCCGTCGTGCAGCGTCGATTCACCCGCCTCGCCCCCCAGCGACTCGATCGCCCATGCACGACTGCCCAGGCGCAATTGCCAGTCGCGCCCTTGCCACGTCAGGCGCCCCTCGATGCCTCGCCCGGGCACCGCTTGCACGTCTTGCAGCGCCACCGTCGCGCCATTGGCGTCTGGGGCACCTTGGGCCTGCTGTCGAGCGGCTTCCCGCACGGCGCGGGCCAGCGGATGCTCGCTGCTGGCCTGCAGTGCGGCCGCCCATTGCAGGGCCTCTGTGGACGACACCGGAGCGTTCGCAGGCACCTGCCACTCACGCAAGGTGGGATGCCCCTCGGTCAGGGTGCCCGTTTTGTCAAAGGCCACCACGGAGACGCGGTGCGCCACTTCCAGCGCCTCAGGGTCTTTGATCAGGATGCCGTGACGCGCGGCCGCCCCGGTGCCGGCCATGATGGCCGTGGGGGTGGCCAGGCCCAGGGCACACGGGCACGCGATCACCAGCACGGCCACGGCACGGATGAGGGACTCCTCGCCAGACAAACCCGCCAGCGCCCACCAGCCCAGGCCAGTAGCCAAGGCCACCAGCAACACCACGGGCACGAACACCGCTGACACCTGGTCCACCAAGCGCTGAATGGGAGGCTTGGTGGCCTGCGCATCTGACACGCGCCGGATGATCTGCGCCAGCAGGGTTTGACCACCCACGGCCTCCACCGTCATCACCAGACGGCCTTCGGCGTTCACGGCGCCGCCAGTCAACCCATCCCCCACCTCTTTGGCTACGGGCAGCGGCTCACCGGTCAACAAGGACTCATCGACATGGCTGCGACCTTCGAGCACGCGACCGTCAGTTGGCACCCGCTCGCCCGGGCGCACCACCAAACGGTCGCCCACCATGACCTGCTTCAAAGGCACCTCGACCTCGCCTTGCGGCCCCTGGCGCCGCACCGTGTCGGGCCGCAAGGCCTGAAGCGCGCGAATGGCCGCCGTGGTCGCGCGTTTGGCGCGCGCCTCCAGGGCCTTGCCCAGCAGCACCAGCGCGATCACGACAGCCGACGATTCAAAGTACAGGGCGGGGCCAACATCGTGCACGGCATGCGCCCCATGCGCCGGGTCATGCCGCCACCACAACCACATCGACAAGCCCCAGGCTGCCGTGGTGCCCAGCGCCACCAACTGATCCATGTTGCCGGACCGGGCCTTCAATGCCGACCAGGCCGCCCGATAAAAGCGCGCGCCCAGGATGAATTGCACAGGGGTGGCCAGGGCAAACTGCACCCACGGTGACCAGAAGTGATGGTTGCCCCACAACATGGGCAGCATCAAGGGCACGGCCGCCGCAAGCCCCAGGGTGGCGGCTCCCCACACCGACCACCACGATGGCACCTCGTCAACGAGGGGCACATCCGCCTCGATGACCTGAGCCTCGTAACCGGCGTCGCCCACGGTGTCGACCAGGGCCGCCTGCACTGTGGACAGTTGATCGCCAGTCGCCTGGACCAGGTGCACGGTGGCCACCTCGGTGGCAAAGTTCACCTGCACGTCTGCGACCTGGGGCTGTTTGCGCAACGCGCGCTCCACCCGGCCGACGCACGCGGCGCAAGTCATGCCCCGAATGGCCAGCTCGATGCGGGCACCGGGGTCCGACGTGGGTTCGCTCAAAGAAGGTGTGGACGTGTCTGACATGGTCAAGGCTCCAGCACAAGATGTTGATGAAGCCACTGTGGATTCTGACATCATGTCAATGTCAAGAGCTGTTGGGGGTCTTGACTCTGACATGATGGGAAGGTTCACACTGAAGTCCTTCATTCATCAAAGGACGCCACCATGAGCATCGAAACACATGATTTCTCGGTCAAGGGCATGAGCTGCCAGCATTGTGTCAAGGCCATCACCAAGGCCATCCAGAGCGAAGATCCAGCAGCCACGGTGCAGGTTGAGTTACCCCAAGGCCTCACCCACGTCACCACGGCGTTGCCTCGCGAGGCCGTGGCACGGCTGATCGAGGAGGAAGGCTATGTCGTCCAGGCCTGAGCCCGTGCTCATTGGCGATGCCGCCCGCATGACGGGCGTCTCGGCCAAGATGATCCGGCACTATGAGTCGCTGGGCCTGTTGCCTCCGCCGCCGCGCAGCGATGGCGGCTACCGGCGCTACGACGCTGGGGCGCTGGAATCCCTGAGGTTCATCCGGCGGTCTCGCGACCTGGGTTTCACCACCGAGGACATTCGGCACCTGCTGGGCCTGTGGCGCAACCCGGGTCGTGCCAGCGCCAAGGTCAAACACCTGGCGCAACAGCACTTGAACACGCTGGAACAACGCATTCAAGACATGCAGGACATGCGCAACACCCTGCGCATGCTCACTGGCGGCTGCCCGGGTGACGAGCAACCTGACTGCCCCATCCTGGATACCCTGTCTGCCCCACCCGCGCCAACCACGGCCCGCGCGCGACGCCCCACCCCTATCTGCCGCACCCCATGAACGACCTGTGGCCAATCTCCGAGCAGCGTGTGACCGCCTGCGGTATCAGCACCCGCATGCTGCAAGGCGGCGCGAACGATCGCGCCACCGAAGCCGTTGTCTTCGTGCATGGCAATCCGGGCTCGTGCGAGGACTGGCGCCATTTGATGGCCCGCGTCGCCCCGCACGGGCGGGTGGTCGCGCTGGACATGCCGGGCTTTGGTCGCGCTGACAAACCAGCGGACTACCCCTATTCGGTGGAGGCCGGCGCCACGTTTCTGGGCGAGGCTTTGCA
The DNA here is from genome assembly GCA_046295615.1 of Aquabacterium sp. Classification (GTDB taxonomy): domain Bacteria; phylum Pseudomonadota; class Gammaproteobacteria; order Burkholderiales; family Burkholderiaceae_C; genus Aquabacterium. The sequence continues at coordinate 155,418 of JBKBMV010000004.1, read as the reverse complement.
GAAGTTGGGGGTGTGGCGCGCGCATCTGGTGCTGCACGACTTTGGCGGTCCGTGGGGCCTGGCCTGGGCCACCATGAACCCGCTGGGCCTGGCCAGCCTCACGCTGATCAACACCGGCCTGTTGGTGGGCTACCGCTGGCACCTGATGGCACGCATCTGGCGCACCCCGGTGCTGGGCGAATTGCAGCAGATGCTGACCACGCGCAGCGGCTTTCGGTGGGCTTTGGGTGCGGGACAACGCAAATCCCTGCCACGCGCCTTTGTGGACCGCATGTATGACGAAATGGACGCCGGCACCAAACGTGCCATCCTCAAGCTGTACCGCGCCACCAGCGACGTGAGCCAGCGCAGCGAGATGGTGGGCCGCGTGCTGGCCCCCCTGAACCCGCCCACCCTGGTGGTGTGGGGCGCCGCTGACCCCTACCTGCCCGTGAAGTTTGCGCACGCGCAGCAGCAGTTCTTTCCGAAGGCACAGGTGCACTTGCTGCCCGACAGTGGGCACTTTCCGTTTGCCGATGATCCGGAAGGGGTGGCCGCAGCGGTGGTGCCTTTCCTGCAAACGCAGTTGCAGGGCTCGGCAGGCGAGCCCTCAGCGACCGATCAGCATTCGGCGAGCTGAGCCTGGACGACCGGCATCGCTCCATCACGGGGCGGTGCTTGGTACACCACACGGCAGGCACGATCGGGAGTGCTGCCGGGCAGATGGAAAATCGTGCGCTCGCCCTGATGCACGGCCACCAGACCTTTGCTGTCGATGACCTGCACGATGCCTTCCGGGTGGCCGCCAACGGGGTAGCCGCGAAGCAAGCGCAAGGGGTACCCCTCGTAGTGGAGTTGGGCCTGCCCAGACTGCAAGTCACACCCGGGTTCGACCGCGCAACGCATGCGGGCCATGGTGCCAGCCACCTGCAGCGTGCCTTCCAGGTGTGTGAGGGTGGACACTCGAGCCTGCGAGGCCCAGTCCATCAATCGCGGTGCAGCGGTGGCCGACACCACCCCGAGGATGGTTAGCGTGCTGAGCAACTCCACCAGCGACCAGCCGCGAATTGAAGCGCGCGCCGACGCAGGCCGACGGCCCTGTGTACGGAACATCGTGAACTCCCTGAGACCTCATGGGCGGATCTCTTGGGTGTGCATTCTGCCCGTGACATGGTTCACACGCCACCCCAAAGCATGGGGACAAGCGTGGAAGAGGTGGCTCAAGGACGATGAGCTGACAGAAAAAAACCGACATGGGCACCCAGCCGCACGTCGGTTCTTTCAGATGATGGTCGGGGTGGTGGGATTCGAACTCACGACCCTCTGCTCCCAAAGCAGATGCGCTACCAGGCTGCGCTACACCCCGAAGCCTCGCATTGTACATCGCGAACCGGCTGGACGCGGCCAGGGAATACGGCGCGGATGCCGGGTGTCGGCCCCACCCGACATTCGGTGCACACTTGGGCCCCATGCGACTGCTGACAATGCCTGCCAGCCTGCTTCAAGCCGTGGCCCTCTTGGGCGAGGTGATCCTGGCCTTGGGCCAGGGGCTGGTGCATGGCTGGGTGTTTCGGCGGGCCGACTTTCTGCGGGTCTTGTTGGCCGCCGGTGGCCAGGCGCTGTTGATCGTGCTGGTGGTGAATGTGCTGGTAGGCGCCATCATCGCGTTTGTGGGCGCGGTGCAGTTGCTGAAGTTCGGCGCGGGCGTGTTCGTGGCCGATCTGGTCGCGATTGCCGTGTCGCGCGAGATGGCCGCCGTCATCACGGCCGTGGTGATGGCGGGGCGCACAGGCGCCGCCTTCGCGGCCGAGCTGGCCAGCATGAAAACCAACGAAGAGATCGATGCCCTGGAGGTGCTGGGCCTGCAGCCGGTGGCCTTTCTGGTGGTGCCGCGCGTGCTGGCCATGCTGCTGATGCTGCCCTTGCTGTATGGCTTTGCCTGCGTGGCGGGGTTGGCAGGCGGTTACGCGGTGAGTGCCACCCTGCTGGACCTGCCCCCGGTGGTCTACATCAACCGCAGCATCGAGGCGCTGAGCTTTGCCCATCTGGGGCTGGGCTTCAGCAAGTGCTTTGCCTTCGGGCTGCTGGTGGCGCTGGCGGGGTGCCACCATGGGTTGCGGGCCGAGCGCCATGCCGCGGGTGTGGGCCAGGCCACCACCCGCGCGGTGGTGGCCGGCATCGTGGGCGTGATCGCCATCGACGCGGTATTTGCCGTGTGCGCCAACGCACTGGGGGTGTGAGCATGAGCCTGCTGCACGTCGATGCCCTGCGTCTTCAACACGATGACCGGCTGATTCAGGAGCAGGTGTCATTCGAGGTATCACCCGGCACCATTTTCGGTGTGTTGGGCGGCAGCGGTTGCGGCAAGAGCACATTGCTGCGCAGCCTCATGGGCCTGCACGTCCCGTCTGCCGGACGGGTGCTGATCGATGGACAAGACTACTGGGCGGCATCGGCACCCCAACAGCAGGCCCTGCGCGCGCAGATGGGCGTGCTGTTTCAGAGCGCGGCCTTGTGGTCCTCCATGACCGCGCTGGAGAACGTCATGCTGCCCCTGGCGCACCTCAAGCGCTGGCCCGAAGCTCGGTGCCGGGAGCTGGCGCTCGAAACCCTGGGCTGGGTGGGCATGGCAGACGCTGCCCACCGATTGCCAGCCGATCTGAGCGGGGGCATGAAGAAGCGGGTGGGCCTGGCCCGCGCCATCGTGGCGCAGCCCCGCCTGCTCTTTCTGGACGAGCCCTCCGCCGGGCTGGACCCGATCAGCTCGGTGAGGCTGGATCAGCTCATCCTGGCCGTGCGTGAACGCACCCAGGCCGCCATCATCATCGTGACGCACGAGCTGCCTAGCATCGAGGGCATCGTGGACGATGCCATTGTTCTGGACGCCGACAGCAAGCAGCCGATCGGCCGGGGCTCGCCCCGACAACTGCGCGACGAGGTGACGCACCCCACGGTGCAAGCCTTCATGCGCCGACAGGAGATCTCAACACCATGAAACGACCTGGATTCTGGGTGGGCACCTTTGTGCTGGCGGCCGTGGCCCTGATCGTGGCGGGTATTCTGGCCGTGGGGCAAACCGGCTTGTTCAGCCGCCAGCATGTCGCGGTGGTGTACTTTGATGGCAGCGTCAAGGGCCTGTACCTGGGTGCGCCGGTGAGCTTTCGGGGCGTGAAGATTGGCGAGGTCACGCGGATTGGCCTGGAGGTGGACGCCCGCAGTCTGGACACGCGCATTCCCGTGGAGGTTACGCTGCAATCGGGCACCGCCTTGCGCATTCAGTCTGACCAGGACGAAGGCGACCTGGACATTGCCAATCTGGTGCAACGCGGCTTGCGGGCCCGCTTGAGCCTGCAGAGCTTCGTAACCGGGCAGATGGGGGTGGAGCTGGACTTCAGGCCCGACACACCCTTGACGCTGCTGGGCGGCACACAGGGCAAGCTGCCCGAGATCCCGACCACGCAAGACAAGCTGGACGCGCTGATCGCCCAGGTGCAAGACCTGCCGGTGGCCGACCTGATGGCCAAGCTGCTGCGCACCCTGGACACGCTGGACCAGACCCTGTTGGTGACGCAGCGCACGCTGCAAAGCAGTGGCCGTGAGATCAATGCCACGGCCGCACAGACGCGCGCCACGCTGGGCACCGTGTCGGAGGTGCTCAAGGATGTGCGCACCCAGACCCAGACCACCTTGGTGTCGGTGCAAACGCTGGCCGAGGCCTCCACGGCCACGGTGAGGCAGGCCCAGCCCGACATCGCCCAAACGCTGCTGCGCACCCGGCAAGCGGCGGATGCCGCGCAACTCGCCATGAACCGCATTGCCGAACTCAGCGCCCCGGGGGCGCCCATGCGGGCCGACCTGGAAAGCGCGCTGGCCGATTTGTCGCAAACCTCGCGCAGCCTGCGTTCGTTCGCTGACCAGCTGGACCGCCACCCCAGCACCCTGCTTTTTGGAGGCAAAGCGCCATGACACGACACCTCACCCTGATCGGGACGGCCATGGCGGCGGCGATGCTGACCGGCTGCGGCTCGGCCCCCACCGGCCCCACGGTGTGGCTGGCCTTGCCGGCCGTGACGGCCACAGCAGCGCAGGCCTCGGCGCCCTCCTCCGCTGAGCGCCATGCTCGGCAGGCCCCCACGGTGGTGGTGCAACGGCTGCGCGTGCCCGAGTACCTGCAAACCACGGCGCTGCGTTACCGCGATGGCGAACACAGCTTTGCCGAATGGCCGCAGGCCCGCTGGGCCGAACGGGTGGAGGTGAACCTGACGCGCCACCTGACCCAAAGCCTTCAAGCCCAGCGCCCAGCCTGGCGCTGGTGCGAAGCGCCCTGCAGTCAGGCGGGCGCGGGCAGCGTGCAGGTGAGCTATCAAAGCCTGGAGATTCAACGAGCCGCACGCGAGGTGGTGGCCGTGGTGCAATGGCAGCTGAACCTGCCCGGCCACGACGCGGGGCCGCCCATGAGCTGGCAAGGCGTCTGGCAACACCGTCAAGTCATTGAGGGCGACGCACCCCAGGCCCAGGTGGCCGCACTGGCGGCGCTCAATACCGCCTTGAGCCAGGCTTTGGTTCAGGCCTGGGATCAGGCCACCCAGGCAGCACCGCTGACCACACCACTCAAAGCAGCACCCAAAGCGGCACCCAGCACGCCCCCGGAGCCTGCAGCCCTCACGCCGACATCTGCGCCCACACCTTCTCCAGGCGCTTGAGGCTGACGGGCTGCGGGGTGCGCAGCTCTTGCGCAAACAGGCTGATGCGCAGCTCTTCCAGCAGCCAGCGAAACTCATCCAGCCGAGCGTCGTGCGTGCCCTTCAACTCGGCCAGGCGGCGGGTGTAGCGCTGGTCCAGCGGCCGCAGCTCGGCCATGCGCTGGCTGTCGCGCACCGGGTCGCCGCGCAGCTTGTCCAGGCGCAGGGTGATGCCCTTCAGGTAACGCTGAAAGTGCTGCAGCTGGGCATAGGGCGCCTGCGCGATGAAGCGCTTGGGCATCAGGCGTTGCAGTTGCGCGTTCACGTCATCGGCCACATCCTTCGGTGGCTTGGCGTCTTTGAGCTTGCGCGCCACCGCTGCGTACTCGGTCAGGATGCCCGACGCCAGCCGGGCCACCTCCTGCGCAATCAGGTTCAGGCGCGTGCGCCCCTCCTCCACCCGGGCCTTGAAGCTGGCCGCATCGCTGGGCAAGGGGTCAGCCAGGTAGGCGCGGTCCAGCGCCACCTCGATGATCTGGTCGCGCAGCTCATCGGCCGTGCCCAGGGGCATGTAGATCATGGCCATCTTCTGCAGGTCCGGGATGTTCTTTTCCAGAAACTTCAGGGGCTCCTTGATCTGGAGGGCCACCAATCGCCGCAAACCCGCGCGGTGCTTGGCGGCGGCCACATCGGGCTCGTCGAAGATGTCGATCTCGACGTGCGTGCCCTTGTCGATCAGCGCCGGAAAGCCAATCAGGGCGTGGCCGCCGCGCTGAATCTCCATCAACTCGGGCAACTCGCCAAAGGTCCAGTCGGTCAAGGGGGTGCTGGCTGACGCAGCTGGGGGTGGGGTCTTGGTCGAGCCCGTCGGGCTGGCGGCCCCACCTGACGAGGCTTTAACCGCCTTGCCCACCTTGCCCAACGTGGCCGCCGGGCGATCGTCAGGCGGTGGCGAGGCGGCCGCTGATGACGCCGCATTGCCACCCTGCACCACCTCTTGGGCCTTGAGCGCCGCCAGCGCCTGGAAGGCCCCACGGGCCAGCGCGCCCAGCTCGGCCTTGAGCGCCGGCAGGTTGCGGCCCATGCCCAACTGGCGGCCGTGCTCATCCACCACGCGGTAGTTCATGAACAGGTGCGGCGGGAGCATGTCCAGCTTGAAGTCGTTGCGCTTCACGTCCAGCTGGGTCTTGTCGCGCACGGCTTTGAGCAAGGCCTCCATCAGGCTGCCCTGGCCAAACTCGGCCAACTGCACAAAGCCCTCGGCGTAATCGGGCAGCGGCACCAGGCGCGCGCGGGGCTTTTGGTGCAGGCTCTTCACCAAGGCCAGCACCTTGTCTTTGAGCATGCCCGGCACCAGCCACTCGCCGCGCTCTTCGCTGACCTGATTCAGCGCATAGATGGGCACCGTCACTGTCACGCCATCACGGGCGTCGCCGGGTTCGTGCAGGTAGGCGGCCGCACAGTCCACCCCTCCCAGGCGGATGTACTTCGGGAAGGCCGCGCTGGTGATGCCCGCGGCCTCGTGGCGCATCAGCTCTTCTTTGCTCAGGTAGAGCAGCTTGGGGTTCTCGCGGCTGGCGTGCTTGTACCAACGCTCGAAGGTCGCGCCGCTCATGACATCGGGCGGCAGCTGCGCGTCGTAGAAGGCGTGGATCAGCTCGTCGTCCACCAGCACGTCTTGCCGGCGAGACTTGTGCTCCAGCTGCTCCACCTGGGCGATCAGCTTGCGGTTGTGCGCCAGGAAGGGCAGACGGGTTTCCCACTCCTGGCCCACCAGGGCCTCGCGAATGAAGATCTCTCGGGCCTCACGGGCGTTGACCAGGCCAAAGTTGACCCGCTTGTTGTTGTAGACGACCAGGCCATACAGGGTGGCGCGCTCGAAGGCCACCACCTCGGCGGCCTTTTTTTCCCAGTGCGGCTCCAGCAGCTGTTTTTTGAGCAGGTGCTGCCCCATGAACACCAGCCACTGTGGGTCGATGTTGGCCACGCCACGACCATACAGCTTGGTGGTCTCGACCAGCTCGGCCGCCAGGATCCAGCGCCCGGGCTTCTTGCTCAGGTTGGCGCCTGGGTGCTTCCAGAACTTGATGCCACGCGCGCCCAGGTACCACTCTTCGTCGTCGGACTTGCAGCCCACGTTGCCCAGCAGGCCCGAGAGCAGCGACAAATGAATTTGCTCGTAGGTGGCGGGTGAATCGTTCAAGCGCCAGTTGTGCTCGGCCACCACGGTGTGCAGTTGCGTGTGTACATCCTTCCACTCGCGCACGCGGCGCGGGTTGATGAAGTTCTCGCGAAGCAGGGCTTCGTACTTGCGGTGGCTGAGCTTGTGTTTTTCAGGCTCGCCGGGCGCGTGGTGCCCATGCCCACCACGCGATTCATCCAGCCACTTCCACAATTTCAGCGTACCCATGAACTCCGACTTCTCGTCGTCGAACTGCTTGTGCTTGGTGTCGGCCTGCTGTTGCTGGTCGATGGGGCGGTCGCGCACGTCCTGCACACTCAAACTGGCGGCGATCACCAGCACCTCGGCCAGGGCCTGGCGGTCTTTGGCCTCCAGGATCATGCGGCCCACGCGCGGGTCCAGAGGCAGGCGGGCCAGTGTCTGGCCCAGCGGCGTGATCTCGTTGGCGTCATCCACCGCGCCGAGTTCATTGAGCAACTGGTAGCCGTCGGCAATGGCCTTGCGCAGCGGCGGCTCGATGAAGGGGAAGTCCTCCACATGCCCTAGGTTCAGCGACTTCATCCGCAAGATCACACCGGCCAGCGACGAACGCAGGATCTCGGGGTCGGTGAAGCGCGGGCGCGCGTTGAAGTCCTTCTCGTCGTACAGGCGGATGCAGATGCCGTTGGCCACCCGGCCGCAGCGGCCGGCGCGCTGGTTGGCTGCCGCCTGGCTGATGGGCTCGACCTGCAACTGCTCGACCTTGTTTCGGAAGCTGTAGCGCTTGACGCGCGCGCTGCCGCTGTCGATCACATAACGGATGCCCGGCACCGTCAGCGAGGTCTCGGCCACGTTAGTGGCCAGCACGATGCGCCGGCCGTTGCCGGTTTGAAAGACGCGGTCTTGCTCTTGCTGGCTCAGGCGGGCGAACAGCGGCAACACCTCGGCCACGATGCGCCCGTGGGCCAGGTGCTTGCGCAGGTGGTCGGCGGCTTCGCGGATCTCGCGCTCACCGGGCAAAAAGACCAGGATGTCGCCCGAGCCCTCGCGCCACAGCTCATCCACGCCATCGGCGATGGCTTCGTTCAGGCCGTACTCGCGGCTTTCTTCAAACGGGCGATAGCGCAGCTCGACAGGAAAGAGGCGCCCCGAAACGAGGATGATCGGAGCAGGCCCCTTGGCGGATTCGAAGTGCTTGGCAAAGCGCTCGGCGTCAATGGTGGCCGAGGTGACGATGACCTTCAGGTCCGGCCGACGCGGCAGCAACTGGCGCAGGTAGCCCAGCAGGAAGTCGATGTTCAGGCTGCGCTCGTGGGCCTCGTCGATGATGATGGTATCGTAGGCTTTGAGGTCCGGATCACCCTGGGTTTCGGCCAGCAAGATGCCGTCGGTCATCAGCTTGACCGAGGCGCCTGGCTGCAGCCGGTCCTGGAAGCGCACCTTGTAGCCCACCACCTCACCCAAAGGGGTATTCAACTCTTCGGCGATGCGCTTGGCCACACTGGAAGCTGCAATGCGGCGCGGCTGCGTGTGGCCAATCAGCTTCGGGCGTTTGCCATGCTCGCGCGGCTGCCCCCAGCCGCCCCGCCCCAGCGACAGCGCGATCTTGGGCAACTGCGTGGTCTTGCCCGAGCCTGTTTCACCACACACGATGATGACCTGGTGCTCGCGCAGGGCGGCTTCGATCTCGTGGCGTTTGCCTGAGACGGGCAGGGATTCCGGGAAAGTGATGGCTGGCAACACGGGAAACAACGGGGGACCGAATGAGCGAAAAGTGCCGCATTATCCGGCGCTGTGTTCTTCAAAGCGGAATTTCACCATGCGATTTGATGACTACGTGCGCCACGATGCGGTCGGTCTGGCTCAGCTGGTACGGCAAGGTGAGGTGCACCCCAGCGAACTGCTGGAAGCCGCCATCCAGCGGGCCGATGCCCTGCCCCAACTCAACGCCATCGTGCAGCGGCTCGACGACACCGCCCGCACGCGGGCCCGCGAGCCCTTCAAACCCGATGAGCCGTTTGCGGGCGTGCCCTTCCTGGTGAAGGACCTGTTTCAGGACATGGCGGGCCTGCCCTCGTCCAGCGGCAGTCGATCGCTGATGCAGGTGCCCGCGACGGAAGACGCTGACGTGGTCAAACGCTGGAAAGCGGCCGGGCTGGTGATCTTTGGCAAGACGAACACGCCCGAGTTTGGCGCCCGCAACGTGACCGAACCCTTGGCCTGGGGGCCCGCCCGCAACCCTTGGAACCTGCAACGCACCCCGGGCGGCTCATCCGGTGGGTCGGCTGCGGCGGTGGCGGCAGGGATCGTGCCCATGGCCGGGGCCAATGACGGCGGCGGCTCCATCCGCATCCCGGCCGCGGCGTGTGGTCTGTTTGGTCTGAAGGCCGGGCGTGGTCGCATCTCGATCGGCCCCATGATGGCCGAGGGCGTGAACGGCGCTGCTGTGCAGGGCATCGTCTCACGCAGCGTGCGCGACAGCGCTGCCATGATGGACGTGCTGCAAGGGCCCGAAGCCCATGCGCCCTACCACATGCCGGCGCCCGCCACCCCCTACCTGGAGCTGATCAAGAGCCCACCGCGCCGCCTGCGCATCGGCTTCACCACCGCCTCGCCCATCGGCACGCCGGTGGATGCCGACGCGGTGCGGGCTGTCGAACACGCCGCACGCCTGCTGGGCGATCTGGGCCACATCGTCGAGGAGGTGGCCTGCCCGGTCAACGGCGTGCAACTGGCTGAAGATTTCCTGCTGGCCTGGTTCTGTACCCAGGCCTTCATCGTGTCGACCATCCAGGCCGAAACCGGCGCTGGGGATGATCGCTTCGAGATCGACACCCGCATGATGGCCGCCGTGGGCCGCAGCGTGTCGGCGCTGGAGTTGCTGGCCTGCGAGGCCCGCTGGAACACCCATATCCGTGATCTGGCCCGCTTCCATGCCCAGCACGATCTGTGGCTGACGCCCACGCTGAGTGCCCCGCCCGTGGCGATTGGCGCGATGAAAACACCCTGGGCTCTGGAGCAACTGAGCGCCATGGTGAGCAAGGTGGGCCTGGCCGGCTTCTTGCGCAACACGGCCAGCTTCAAGACCACGGTGCTGCAGAACCTGGGCTGGACACCCTACACCCAGCTGGCCAACCTGACGGGCCGCCCCGCCATGTCGGTACCGCTGTACTGGACGCCCGACCACCTGCCCCTGGGGGTTCAGTTTGTGGCACCGCTGGATGGCGAAGGCCTCTTACTGCAACTGGCCGCGCAGCTGGAACAGGCCCAACCCTGGTTCGATCGGCGTCCGGCACTGCAGTGAGGGTGCCCGGGATGCCTGCGCATCCCGTAACATGGCGGAGTAGCGACGTCGTCGCACCCTCACGCCCCTTCACGCCCTGATACGCGCATGGATCTGGTCTTTCCTCATCTCTTCGTGCCCTGGTTCCGATCCGTGGCACCCCACATCCACGCGCACCGCGGCAAGACGTTCGTGGTGGGTCTGGCCGGCGAACTGGTGGCCGCTGGCAAGCTGGCGGCCTTCGTGCAAGACCTGGCCTTGATGCACGCCATGGGCATCCGCATCGTGCTGACCCATGGCTTTCGCCCCCAGCTGGAAGAACAACTGCGCACCAAGGGCCACAGCTCGAAGTTCAGCCACGGCATGCGCATCACCGACGAAACCGCCCTGGACTGCGCCCAGGAGGCCGCCGGTCAGCTGCGCTACGAGATTGAAGCCGCGTTTTCGCAAGGGCTGCCCAACACCCCGATGGCGGGCGCCTCGATCAGCGTGATCTCGGGCAACTTCGTCACCGCCCGCCCGGTGGGCATTGTCGACGGGGTGGACTTCATGCACACCGGCCTGGTGCGCAAGATCGACGCCATGGCCGTGCGCCGCGCGGTGGACACCGGCGCCCTGGTCATGCTGTCGCCGTTTGGCTTCTCCCACACTGGCGAGGCCTTCAACCTGAGCATGGAAGATGTGGCCACCAGCGCGGCCATTGCCCTGAAGGCCGACAAGCTCATCTTCGTGACCGAGGTGCGCGGCATCCTGCAAAGCATCGTGGCCGACCCGGCCCGCGCCGCCGAGCTGGAAGCCCGACAGCACGACCCCGACGAAGAGATCGACAAGGAGCTGGCCCTGGCCGATGCCAAGCGCCTGCTGGCGGCCCTGCCCAACCCGCTGCAACCCACCGACACGGCCTACTACCTGCAACATGCGGTCAAGGCCAGCGAAGGAGGCGTGGAGCGGGTGCACATCATTCCGTACAAGGTGGATGGGGCCCTGCTGATGGAGGTGTTCACCCACGACGGGGTGGGCACCATGATCGTCGACGAAAAGCTGGAAAGCCTGCGCGAGGCCACCCCCGATGACGTGGGCGGCATCCTGCAGCTGATCGAGCCATTCGAGCAGGATGGCACCCTGGTCAAGCGCAGCCGTACCGAGATCGAACGCGATATTGCCCAATACACTGTGATCGAGCACGACGGCGTGATCTTTGGCTGCGCCGCCTTGCACGCGTACCCCGAATCAGGCACCGCCGAAATGGCGGCCTTGACCGTTTCGCCCGCCGTTCAAGGCCAGGGCGACGGCGAGCGTATCCTGAAACGCATCGAACAGCGGGCCCGCGCAATGGGCCTATCCACACTGTTTGTATTGACCACGCGTACCATGCACTGGTTCATCAAGCGCGGCTTCGCGCCGGTGGACCCGAGTTGGCTGCCCGAAGCCCGCAAACGTCACTACAAATGGGACCGGCGCTCTCAGGTGCTGGTCAAGCAACTGAAGTAACCCCTGATCTGATTCACCATGGCACGCACCATTCAATGCAAGCACCTCAACAAGGAAGCCGACGGACTTGACTTCCCGCCCTACCCGGGCGAACTGGGCAAGCGCATCTACAACGAGATCAGCAAGGAAGCCTGGCAGCTGTGGATCAAGCACCAGACCATGCTGGTCAACGAAAACCGGCTCAACCTGGCCGACGCGCGTGCGCGGCAGTACCTCGCCCGCCAGATGGAGCAGTTCTTCTTCGGCGGCGGCGCCGAGCAGGTGCAAGGCTACGTGCCGCCCTCGAAGTGATCACGGCGCGATGAGGCCCTCGCAGGTTGACGCATCGCGCAAGGTGCGACAAGGCGCTCACGCAAGCGCGCAAGCGGTCACGCTCAAGCAGGTGGCGGGTGTTTCCCTGAAGTAGCCCGCCTGCATCAAGACAGCGCAAGCTTGTCGTGGCACGCTCCACGGATTCCATCAACCGGATTCCGCGCTGCCATGTTCACCCCTGCCCAGTCTCCCCTCCGGACGGCCCGCCGGGCCGTCTGGCCACTCGCCCTGGCCGCTCTGGCCACCCTGTCCACCCTCGCCCCCCGCAGCGCACAGGCGCTGACCACCGATCCGATCCCGTTCGCCTTCCTGACGGCGGTCGATGTGGTCGCCACGCCCGAGACCGTGTTCCTCACGGCCACGGCGGGCCCCAAGACCTGGCAGTCGCTGATCGACCTGGGCGCGCCGTTTCTGTCGCCTTACGCCGAGGCCTGGCGGCAATACGCGCTCAACCGCGCGCCGCGCCTGACGCCGCGCGCCACCCCGCCCCGACCCCTGCCTGTCACGGTGCCCAACAGCTACACGCAGGTCATCTCGTTCGGCGACAGCATGAGTGACACCGGCAACATGTTCGAGGTCACGCGCAAGATCGGCGGGGTGGGCTTCCCCACTGCGCCCAACGACCGCGGCCGATTCGCCGATGGGCAGGTGGTGGTCGAGGTCATGAGCAACACGCTGAACCGCCCGCTGCTGAATTACGCCTTTGGTGGTGGCCAGTCGGGCCGTGGCAACCTGCTGCCACTGCTGGCCCTGCAACACGGCATGCTCAAGCAGATCGACGACTACATCGCCAACCTCGGTACGCCCTGGACGCGGGCCGACGGCAACGCCCTGTACGTCTTGTGGACCGGCCCGGACGACTTCTACTGGGGCAACAACATCTACCTGCGCTCCACCGTCTGGAGTGTCACGGCCAATCTGCAGCAAGGCATGACCACGCTGTACAAACGTGGTGCGCGCCATTTCTTCGTGCCCGAGATGCCGGACCTGAGCATCACGCCCTCGGCCCGCGAACACGCCAAGTTGCAACGCACCTACATGGCCAATTCACGGGCGCGCAGCAGCGAACTGGCGCAAGCCGTGCAGGCCATGCTGCGCAACTTTGCGAAGCAGTATCCCGATGCCACGGTGCGCAGCTTCCCCACCTTCACCTACTCGCAGCAGCGGGTGGCCCAGGCCGCTGCAGAAGGCTACAACGTGACCACCCCTTGCTACACGCCGGCCTACATGGGCCTGCCGGGGGCGGTCTGTGCCGACCCGACCCGCCACCTGTTCTGGGACACCAACCACCCGACGGAAGCCGGGGCGCTGGTGCTGGGCACGGCCTTCGCAGAATCGCTGCTGGGCGCCCCGTTGCCCAGCCGCTGAGGACTCAGGCCGGCATCAGGAAGTCGCGGCTGATGCCATAGCCCAGATCGCTGACGCGGTCCAGGAACTGCGTCAGGTAGGCGTGCAGACCCGTGGCCACGATCTCGTCGATGCGGCCAAACTGCAAATCGGCACGCAGACGGCCTGCGCGGCGCAGTGTATCTTCGCTGTGGTCGTTGGCCACCGCCTCCAGGTTGGACACCACCTCGTTCATGCAGGCCAGCAGCGATCTGGGCATGTCAGGCCGCAGGATGAGCAGTTCGGCCACCTTCTCGGGCCGGATCACATTGCGGTAGACCTTGCGGTACACCTCAAAGGCCGACACCGAACGCAGCACGGCCGACCAGTGGTAGAAGTCCACCTCTTTGGCCTCGTTGCCGATGCCGGTACCAAAGTACTCGGTGTTGCGGGCGTGGAACTTCACATCCAGCAGGCGCGCCGTGTTGTCGGCCCGCTCCAGGAAGGTACCGATGCGCTGAAAGTGAAACGACTCGTCTTGCAGCATGGTGCCCAGCGTCACGCCGCGTGACAGGTGGGAGCGGAACTTCACCCACTCGAACAGCTCGGCCGGGTCCTTGCTCAGGGCGTTGGACTTGATCAGGCGGTTGAACTCCAGCCAGGTCTGGTTCATGGTTTCCCAGACCTCGGTGGTCAACGCCCCCCGCACCGCGCGGGCGTTCTCTCGCGCAGCGCGCAGGCAATTCAGGATGCTGGACGGGTTGCCAGCATCCGTCACCATGAAGGCCATGACGTCGCGGGCGGTGATGCTGTCGTACTTGGCCTGGTATTCACCACTGAGCTCACTGATGCCCAACAGGCCCCGCCATCCGGCCTGAGCGGCTTCGCTGGACTGCGGCAGCAGGGACGTCTGGTAGTTCACATCCAGCAGACGCGCGGTGTTTTCGGCGCGCTCCATGTAGCGGGCCATCCAGAACAAATGATCGGCGGTGCGCGAAAGCATGGGTTTGGTCTCCAGATGGGCCACCCGGCGCTTGCTCAGGCCGGGCTTGTGATGCAGCAGGTGTCGGGGCAAGTGGTCTTCGATGCGTTCGTTGAGCATGGTGGCCTCCCCCTTGGTTCAGTTCTCGAGCACCCAGGTGTCTTTGGTGCCGCCGCCTTGTGAGCTGTTGACCACCAGCGAGCCCTCTTTGAGAGCCACGCGGGTGAGGCCACCTGGCACCATCTGAACCTCTTTGCTGGATGACAGCACGAAGGGGCGCAGATCGATGTGGCGCGGGGCGATGCCGCTTTCCACAAAGGTTGGGCAGGTTGACAGCGACAGCGTGGGCTGGGCGATGTAATTGCTTGGGTTGGCGATCAGCACCTTGCGGAACTCTTCCACCTCGGCCTTGGTGGCGGCTGGCCCCACCAGCATGCCGTAGCCACCCGCACCGTGCACTTCCTTGACGACCAGATCGGCCAGGTTGTCCAGCGTGTACTTGAGGTCATCGGCCTCGCGGCAGATGTAGGTGGGTACGTTCTGCAGGATGGGCTTTTCGCCCAGGTAGAACTCGATCATCTTGGGCACATATGGGTAGATCGACTTGTCGTCGGCGATCCCCGTGCCAAAGGCATTGGCCAAGGTGACGTTGCCCGCGCGGTAGGCTCGCAGCAGGCCCGCCACGCCCAGGGTCGAGTCCTTGCGGAAGACCTCCGGGTCCATGAAATCGTCGTCCACACGGCGGTAGATGACGTCCACGCGCTGCGGACCACGGGTGGTGCGCATGTAGACGAAGTCATCCTTGACGAAGAGGTCTTGCCCCTCCACCAGCTCGATGCCCATTTGCTGCGCCAGGAAGGCGTGCTCGAAATAGGCTGAGTTGTACATGCCGGGCGTGAGCACCACGGCCGTGGGCTCGTTCACACCGGCCGGTGCCACCGCACGCAGGGTGTCGAGCAGCAGATCGGGGTAATGCGCCACGGGGGCCACTCGGTGCTCGGCAAACAACTCGGGGAAGAGCCGCATCATCATCTTGCGGTTCTCGAGCATGTAGCTCACGCCGCTGGGCACGCGCAGGTTGTCTTCCAGCACGTAGTAGGTGCCGCTGCCATCGGGGTTGCAGGCACGCACAATGTCGATGCCGGCGATCACGGAGTAGATGCCGCCCGACACGTTCAACCCCATCATTTCCTTGCGGAACTGGCTGTTGTTGAGCACAGGCTCGGCCGGAATGACGCTGGCTTTCAGGATCTCCTGGTCGTGGTAGATGTCATGCAGAAACCGATTGAGCGCGGTGACACGCTGCTTCAGACCCTTTTCCATCTCGCGCCATTCGCTGGCGGGGATGATGCGCGGAATCAGGTCGAAGGGAATGAGACGTTCGGTGCCCGAACCGTCCTCATCCTTGTCGCCATACACCGCAAAGGTGATGCCCACGCGCCGAAAGATCATTTCGGCTTCTTCGCGCCGCGAGCGCATTTGCTCGGCAGGCTGCCGGCCGAGCCAGCGGTCGTAGGTCTGGTAGTGGTCGCGCACCCCGGCGCTACCTGCATTCATCTCGTCGAAAAATCGCATCGATGGTCCCTTGTGGGGTCTGGAAGCTGCGGTCGGTCAGGTAGATGCACAGACTGTGCCAGCCGTGTGGGCTTTCGATTTGATGTGGCACAAGTTTCGGGCGCCCCTGGCGCAGGATGCCACAAGGCAGAGCAAGAGTGAACCAGCGTGGTGCACATCAAGCAGGCGCCACCTGTTCATCCAGCAAGGTGGTGGTCACACGCACCACCAAGGTGTGTTGACCGCCGCCTCGGATCACGCCCCGCAGTGGCGTGACGTCGCCAAAATCACGTCCCTGCGCCACCCTGACGTGGTGCACGCCCGGCACACAGTTGTTGGTGGGGTCCAGATCCAGCCACTCTTCGCCCGAACCGGATTCCAGACCGGGGATCCACACACTCAACCAGGCGTGCGAGGCATCGGCACCCACCAGCGGCGCCTGCCCGGGCGGCGGCCGGGTGAGCAGGTAACCGCTGACATAACGCGCCGCCAGCCCCCAGGAGCGCAAGCAGGCGATCATGAGGTGGGCGAAGTCCTGGCACACCCCCTTGCGCTGGCGAAGAACCTCAATGACGGGCGTGGAGATGTCGGTCGAGGCCGGGGCGTACTCGAAATCCTGGTGGATGCGGCGCATGAGATCGATGACGGCATCGGCCACCGGCCGATCTGGCCGCAGGGACACATCGGCGTAGCGACGCAGGTCGGGATGCACGGGCACGAAGGGCGAGGCAAACAGAAACTCGCTGGCGGGCTCAAACGGGGCCTTGGCGCGGTAGGTCAGGCGGTCTCGCAGTTCGGCACAGCTGAGGGTGTCGCCAGCCTGCAGCGCAGGGTAGCGGTGGCGCACCCTCACCTCGCTGCGGGCCACCACCTTCAGCTCGTGGTGAGGCGCGTTCAGCGCGAAGTAGGCACGGCTGTTGCCGTGCAGGTCGCGCCGCACGCTGTGCTGGGCAGGCGAGGGGCTGACGGCCATCTCGAATTGCTGCAAGGTTTGACCGGCATCGCTCAGTGGGCGCAGGCAGGCAATGTGCTGGGCATGGTCCACCGCCGCAGCATAGTCGTAAATGGTTTCATGCACCACCGACAGGCGGGCCCAGGGCAAGGTGGCGCCCACCAGGGGAAGCAAGGCGTTGGCAGGGGTGCTCATGTGCTGACCATCGCGTCTTCGGGCTCCGCATGCGCAAAGTACAGCCGCCCCACCTCGTCTGACAGGCGCCAGCCCGCCTCCAGCAGGCGGTTGAGCAGGCCCAACACGGCCTGATCGCCATGCTGGGCATCGGTCAGCTCGGCCAGCTCGGCGCCTACGCCCTGGTGCGGCAACAGGGCCAGCAGATCGGCCACCGCAGTTCCCCGCTCAGGCAACTTGCCCAACTCGGTACGCAGCCGGCGCAGCACGCAGGCCAACGCGCGAGGGTTGGTTTCATCCAGCACCAGCAGGGCCAGCAGGGGCGGCTTTTCCAGCTGACGCTGGAAGCGGGCGCGGAAGGTGATGGCGCTGTCGAACAGATCCAGAAGCAGATCACAGCCTTGCGGGTGCGCCAAGGCGTCGGCCACCCAGAAAGCCTTGAGGATGCCCGCACAGGCCACCAGGCGTTCGATGAGCCGCCCCACGGTGAGCAGCCGCCAGCCGGCATCACGGGTCATGCGGTCGGTCTGGGCACCCGTCACCGCTGCCAGTTGCACGGCCAGGTGGTCCAGCGCGTCTTGCAGGGTGTCCACCCCCTCATCGGCCACCAGGCCCTCGGGACGAGGCTCGGCGCCGGACTCGGGGCGGGTCAGCCGCTCCGAGAAGCTGCGGGCCATCTGACGCAGCAGGCGGGCATGAGCGGGCGACAGGCGGTCGCGCAGGGCCTGGCCCGAGCGCTCGATGGCGGCCAGGTTGTAGGCGATGCTGTAGGCGCCCGAGCGCGCCTGGGCATCAGTGAGGGCATCCAGCACCGCCCGCTCGAACAGCCGAGGGGCCTTGGCCAAGCCGGGCACGCCGGTGGGCACCAGCCCATTGAACGCCGCCAGATCCGACAGGGCCTGCAAGGAGGCCGGCTGGGTGTCGTCATCACTGGCGCGCAGATCGATCATGGCCTGCACCAGCCGCAACTGCAGCTCGGTCCGTTCGGTGTAGCGCCCCATCCAGAACAGGTATTCACCGGTGCGGCTGGCCACGGGGCGCTGGCGCTGCACCAAGTCGCCCGCGCGGCTGGTGGACGGCAGCATGGAGAAGGTGTCCACCGGCCCATCGGTGAGCACCCAGGTGTCCAGGCTGGAGCCACCCAACTGCATGGACACGGGGCCCGAGTCACGCGTGGCGATGCGGGTCATGCCCCCTGGCAGCACATGCCAATGGCCCTGCGCATCGGCCAGCGCATACACCCGCAAGGAGGCACTGCGCAGGCGCACGGTGCCCGCATCCCACACCGGCGTCTGGGCATAGGGCTGGAAGCGCTGCAAGGTGTAATCTGAGGGACGGCGGTCAATGCGGTCGCGCCAGGCCGCCAGTGCGGGGCCGGTCAGTGAACGGGCCACCACGGTGTCGAAATCCTGCCGCACCTGCGAGCCAAACCCCGATACCGCACCGAAGGGGAAGCTGGGCCGGATGACGTGTTCAGACAGCTCAGGCCGCACCGCCTCCCACACCGCCGGCTCACCACACCACCACGTGGGCAGCGAGGGCAAGGCCAGGGGCTCGCCCAGCAAGTGGCGCGACAGCGCTGGCAAGAACCCATGCACGGCGGGTGACTCCAGGAAGCCCGTGCCCAAGGCATTGGCCAGCACCACATGCCCAGCACGAACCGCCTGCAGCAAGCCAGGCACCCCGAGCGTGGAGTCGGCCCGCAGTTCGAGCGGATCGCAGAAATCGTCGTCCAGTCGGCGCAGCAGGCCGTGGATGGGCTCCAGCCCCTGCACGGTTTTGAGGAACACGCGCTCGTCACGCACCACCAGATCGCCCCCTTCCACCAGAGGCAGGCCCAGGTAACGCGCCAGGTAGGCGTGCTCGAAGTAGGTTTCGTTGTAAGGGCCCGGCGTGAGCAAGGCCAGTCGGGGGCTGTCATCACCAGCACATGGCGCGGCCAGGCGGCTGACGGTGTCGACCATGCGCCGATAGCTGCTGGCCAGGTGCTGCACGCTCATCTGCCGGTAGGCCTCGGGGAAGAGACGCGACACGATCAGCCGGTTCTGCATCACATAGCCCAGCCCCGAGGGCGCCTGGGTGCGCTGCGAGACCACCCACCAGGCACCGTCAGGGCCCCGCACCAGGTCAAAGGCCATCACGTGCAGGTAGACATCGCCGGGCGGGCGCACGCCATGCAGGCCGCGGATGTAGCCGGGGTGCCCCAGCACCAGGGCCGCAGGCAGCATGGCCTGTTTCAGCAGTTGCTGCTCGCCATAACAATCCAGCAATATCTGGTTGAGCAGGCGGGCCCGCTGTGCAACCCCACGCTCCAGGTCACGCCACTCGTCGGCGCCGATGATGCGGGGCAAGACCTCGAGCGACCAGGGCCGCGCCGAGCCTTGATCGCCGCCGTACACGTTGTAGGTGATGCCGTCTTCGTGGATCTGACGGGCCAGCAAGGCCCGACGACGTTCCAGGTCATCCAGAGGCGCGCCCAGGTGCGAGGCGAAGCTGTGCCACACCTCGCGCAGTTGCCCTGCCTCGTCACGCAACTCGTCGTAGTGCCCCGGGTCGGCCATGCGGGCACGCCGAAGCAGATCCTGGGCAAGCAGGGGCTCCAGCGCCGGGTCATCAAACAACTGCAGGGACGAGGACATGGGAGGCGATCAATCCACCATCTTGGCGCGACGAAGGTCCAGTGTAAGCGGATGCTCGATGCCGGGCATCAAGGGTTTGACCACCATCTTGCCCGGCGTGTGCCCCATGCGGAAGAACCGCGCCAGCCGACGGCTTTCGGCCTCGTAGGCGTTGATGGGGAAGGTGTCGTAATTGCGGCCACCCGGGTGCGCCACATGGTACTGACACCCGCCCAGCGAACGCTGCAGCCAGCTGTCGACCACATCGAAGGTGAGCGGCGCATCGACCCCGATGGTGGGGTGCAGGCACGAAGGCGGCTGCCAGGCCCGGTAGCGCACACCCGCCACGTACTCGCCTACGCGCCCGGTGGGGTGCAGGGGCAGCACATGGCCATTGACGGTGATGACGTGGCGGTTGCCGTTCAGGCCCGTCACGCGCACCTCCATGCGCTCCATGGACGAGTCCACATAGCGCACGGTGCCGCCTGGCGCGCCTTCCTCGCCCATGACGTGCCAGGGCTCCAACGCGGTGCGCAGCGTCAGGCGCAGGCCGCCCACAGCGATGTCGCCCACATAAGGGAAACGGAACTCGAAGTGCGGTGCAAACCACTCAGGCTGGAAGTCGTAGCCCGCCTGTTTGAGTTCGGTCAGCACATCGGCGAAGTCCTGCTCCACGAAGGCCGGCAGCATGAACCGGTCGTGCAGACCCGTGCCCCAGCGGGTCAGGCGCTGGGCCCCGTGGCCGGTGTAGGGCTCTTTCCAGAACCAGGCCAGCAAGGCGCGCAGCAGCAGTTGCTGCACCAGGCTCATCTTCGAGTGCGGGGGCATCTCGAAGGCGCGCAGCTCCAGCAGACCCAGGCGGCCGGTGGGTCCGTCAGGCGAGTACAGCTTGTCGATGCAGAACTCGCTGCGGTGGGTGTTGCCGGTGGCGTCGATCAGCAGGTTGCGCAGCGTGCGGTCGATCATCCAGGGCGGACATTGCCCCCAGATGGCCTGCTGGCGCTCAATCTCTTGCAGGCCCAGTTCCACCTCGTAGACCTGGTCGCTGCGGGCTTCATCCACCCGCGGCGCCTGGCTGGTGGGCCCGATGAACAGCCCCGAGAACAGGTAGGACAGCGATGGGTGGTTGTGCCAGAAGGTCAACAGAGACGACAGCAGATCTGGTCGACGCAGGAAGGGGCTGTCGGCCGGGGTGGCGCCACCCAGCACGAAGTGGTTGCCCCCGCCGGTTCCGGTGTGGCGGCCATCGACCATGAACTTCTCGGTGGACAGGCGGGTTTCATGCGCGGCCTGGTACAGGAACTCGGTGTGGTCCACCAACTCGTCCCAGTCATGCGCCGGATGGATGTTGACTTCAATGACGCCCGGATCGGGCGTGACCTGCAGCATCTTCAGGCGCGGGTCGCGCGGGGGCGGGTAGCCCTCCAGCACGATGTGCATGCCCAGGTCGGCAGCCGTGGCCTCGACGGCGGCCAGCAAGTCGAGGTAGTCGTCCAGGCTGGCCAAGGGCGGCATGAACACGTACATGACGCCCCCGCCCTGCCCTTCGGTTTCCACCTTGGGGCCGCTGGCGCGATCGGGGTTGCGCACTTCCACGCACAGGGCGGTGCGGGTGATCCAGTGGGCTGACTCGAAGCGGCTGGGCACTCGGTTCGGATCGACCGAGGCTCGGGCCGAGGCTGGCCCCTGCGCCGAACGCGGGTTGGCGGGCAGGTGCCCCCACTCGCCATTGGCGCCCTCGCCGCCCAGTCCATGCACGCTCTGGTTTTGTATCCCCACGGCCCCGCCTTCAGCCAGACCGCCACCCACCTGGTGCGAGCCATACTGGGCGCGCAGCACGGTGGCATCGGCCAAGGCATCTTTGGGTGCGAACGGGTCGTGCTCGTGCAGATAGGGGAACTGCGAAGCGCTGACCCACGGCAGCGAATCCAGGGGCAGGCGGTAGCCCATGGGCGAATCCCCGGGGATCAGGTACATGCGCTCGTCCCGGAAGAACCAGGGGCCCGTGATCCAGCGCGGACCACTCAGGCCCAGGGCCTGCTCGCGCTTGAGCGGCAACGCGTAGCCCACCCGGTGATCCAGGCCCTGATCGAACACGCGGCGCAGGCGCGCACGCTCCAGTTCGTCGTCCAGACGGGCGTCCAGTGGGTCCACGTTCACCGGCAGGCGGCGCTCACGCCACAGGTAGTACCAGGTGTCCTCATAACCCGTCTGCACATGGGCGGTGCCCACGCCCAGCTTGGTGGCCAGGGTGTCGATGAAGAGCTTGGCGTCGTCGGTGGTGTAACGCACGCTCTGGCGCTCGTCGGCGAACAGCGACGGATCGTGCCAGCAGGGCTTGCCGTCTGCGCGCCAGAAGATGGACAGCGCCCAGCGGGGCAATTGCTCGCCGGGATACCACTTGCCCTGACCAAAGTGCAGGAAGCCCCCCTCGCCATAGCGAGCGCGCAGCTTGTGCACCAGGGTGGTGGCCAGGCCGCGCTTGGTGGGGCCCAGGGCATCGGTGTTCCACTCCGCGCCATCGCGATCGTCTACCGACACGAAGGTGGGCTCGCCACCCATGGTCAGGCGCACATCGCCTTGCACCAGTTGCGCATCCACCGCACGGCCCAGCGCATCGATGGCCTGCCATTGTTCGTCGGTGTACGGCTTGGTCACGCGCGGGCTTTCGTAAATGCGCGTGATGCCCATCTGGTGATCAAACTCGCACTCGCACTCGTCCACGGTGCCGGTCACCGGGGCGGCGCCCGTGGGGTCTGGGGTGCAGGCCACGGGGATGTGGCCCTCGCCGGCGAGCAGGCCAGAGGTGGGGTCCAGGCCGATCCAGCCCGCACCGGGCAAGAACACCTCGCACCAGGCGTGCAGATCGGTGAAATCCACCTCGGTGCCCGAGGGGCCGTCCAGCGAGGCCACGTCCGCCTTGAGCTGGATGAGGTAACCCGACACAAACCGGGCGGCCAGCCCCATGTGGCGCAAGGCCTGCACCAGCAGCCAGCCCGTATCCCGGCACGAGCCGGAGCGCAAGGTCAGCGTTTCCTCCGGCGTTTGCACGCCGGGCTCCATGCGGATGGTGTAGTTGATGTCGCGCTGCAGACGCTGGTTCAGCGCCACCAGGAAGTCGATGGTGCGCACCTCGTCGGCACCCGGGATGTCGATGCTGTCCAGGAAGGCCTGGAAGGCCGGCGTGGGCTCCACCTTGGCCAGGTAGGGCTGCAGGTCGTGCAGCGAGGCCGCGTCGTACTGGAAGGGGTAGTGCTCGGCGTACGGCTCGAGGAAGAAATCGAACGGGTTGTAGACGGCCATCTCGGCCACCAGATCGACCGTGATCTTGAACTCGGTCGTCTTCTCGGGAAACACCAGGCGCGCGAGGTGGTTGGAAAACGGGTCTTGCTGCCAGTTGATGAAGTGCACCACCGGGTCGATGCGCATCGAGTACGACAGGATGCGGGTGCGGCAATGCGGTGCCGGACGCAGACGGATCACCTGGGGCGACAGGCTGACCGGGCGGTCATAGCGGTAATGGGTGACGTGGTTGAGGGCAACATGGATGGACACTCGGATCTCCGCTGAGGTGGGGCCAGGACCAGCCCGGACACTGCCAGAGACGCGAGCAAGTTATGGGCCAAGTTGGTGCAGACACTGGTGCATCATGAACCATCGCCATGACAGAACGCCCCACCGGCGCCACCACAGGTCAACGCGCCAGTTGATCGGGCGCCATGGCCGCCATGGTCTGCGTGCCCGCCACGATCATGCGCACCATCAGCACCACCTGCTCGGTGAAATGGGTGTGCTGCTCGGCCGGCAGGTCCATGGCGGTGGCCCCCATGGTGAACACCAGCCGGGTGATGGCCTTGGCCGTCAGGGCCGGCTCGTACAAGCCCGTGCCATTGGCCTGGGCCAGTCGAATCAAATCGCGTCGCAACTCGTCTTCAAAGTAAGAGAGTTGGCGGTCAACCGCCTGCTTGAAAGCATCTGAGCCCACCGAGCCTTCTCGCAGCAGGATGTGCAGCAGTTTGTCATCGCTGCGCAGTTGCTCCATGAAGGCCTCGACCGAGCCGCGCACCACGCTGCGCTCGGTGGTGGCCCGCTGGCGAGACTCGCCAATGATGTGGCGCAGCGACTGCCCGGCCCGCTCGATGAGGGCCACGGCCAGCTCGTCCATGTCACGAAACTGCCGGTAAAAGCTGTTGGGGGCGATGCCCGCCTCGCGTGCCACCTCACGCAAGCTGAGGGTGGAGACGCTGCGATTGGGCCCCACCAGCTTGAGCGCCGCCGCGATGATGTCTTCCCGAGAAATCACGGCCTTGCGCCCCGGCGTTCCGGCGCCCGGCAAACGAGGGGGCACCACATCAGGCGTGGCGGGCGCGGCAAGTGGAATGGCGGTCATGGTGTGCGGGCTGAACAGCCTGCATCATATCCCTTCCAAATTAATGCACATGTGTATAGACAACCGTATTCATGTGCGTATACTCACACCCATCGACGTTTTTGAGACCGTGTTTTTCGGACGCCTGCCGTGACCCTGTCGCCCCTTTCTGCCCCTGCGGCCCGCCAGAAGGCGTCCACACCACCCAGCACCGGAGTGATGCGCCGCTGGCTGTCGCCACTCATCGAGCCCTCGGTGTTCGATTTCTGGGCCGCACACCTCAATCCGGCCTGGTCGTGGTCGCGGCCACTCGCCCGCATCGTCGCGCGCCGGGTGGAGGCGCTGGACACGGTCACCCTGCTGCTCAAGCCCAACGCCCATGTGGGTGATTACCTGCCGGGCCAGCACGTGAACGTGTCTGCTGAAGTACGCGGCCGCAAGGTCACCCGCAGCTACAGCCTGACCAGCCTGCCCTCGCAGAAGCTGATGAGCATCACGGTCAAGCGGGTGGACGGTGGCCTGCTGAGCACCCACCTCGTGCAGCACGCCCAGGTGGGTGATGTGCTGGAGATGGGCCCTGCCTTTGGCGACATGGTCCTGCCCGCTCAGCCCAGCGGGCGATGGCTGTTCCTGGCGGCCGGCAGCGGCATCACGCCCTTGATGGCCCTGACCCGTGCCCTGGCCGCCCGGCAGATGCCGGTGGAGCTGACCCTGATCTACTGGGCCAAAACCCGCGCTGAGTTGTGCTTTCTGCGTGAGCTGCAAGCCCTGGCCATCCGAGAGCCGCGCTTCCGTGTGGTGACCGTGCTGACGCACGAAGCCGAAACGTTGGCCCATGAACACCGCGGCCTGATCAGCCAGGCGCAACTGGATGACCTGGTGCCCGCGCTGCATGACCACCAGGTGTATGCGTGTGGCCCGGGGGGGTTCATCGACGCCGCACGCCAGTTGGTGGAACCGCGCGCGCAACGCTTCGTGGCCGAAGGCTTCACCCCCTCGGCGCCCGCCACCACGCTGACTGACACTGACATCCGCACGGTGCAAGTGCACCTGGCCCGCACGGGCCGCACCCTGGCCGTCAGCACCGGCACCAGCCTGCTGGAGGCCCTGGAGGCCCAAGGCCTGAACCCGCGCTCGGGTTGCCGCATGGGCATCTGCCACACCTGCGTATGCACCCGCCACAGCGGCAGCACCCAAGACACCCTGCGTGGCGACATCAGCAGCGAAAGCGACATGGCCGTGCGCCTGTGCGTGAGCCGTGCCACCAGCGATCTCAGCCTCGACCTTTGACCCCTTTGCCTTGTTGACGACCGCCATCATGAGCACCCCGAGCCCCGCCCTGCCCCGCCCCATGGGTCCCGACGAACTGGCACGCTTCGGCGCCGAAATCGATGCGCTGCGCGCCCGCACCGTGGCCGATCTGGGCGAGCGCGACGCACGCTACATCCGCACCATCTTCAAAGCGGTGCGCTACACCGAGGTGGCCGGCCGGTTGTTGCTGATGTCGGGCCTGCTGCTGTCGGGCGCGTGGATGTGGGGCGTGTGGGCCCTGGGGGTGGCCCTGCTGGGCATCTCCAAGATCCTGGACAACATGGAACTGGGGCACAACGTCATCCACGGCCAGTTCGACTGGATGGGTGACCCCAAATTCCAGGGCAAGACCTTCGAATGGGACATCGTCGGCACCAGCGACAACTGGCGCAAGACGCACAACTTCAAGCACCACACCTACACCAATGTGCATGGGATGGACGATGACATCGGCTACGACGTGTTGCGCCTGTTCCCTGAGCAGAAGTGGCACCCCGCCGCCCTGTTCCAGCCCTTGTACGCCGTGATCTTCGCGCTGCTCTTTCAATGGGGGGTGGCCATTCAGGATCTGCGCGTGGGTCGGGTCTTCATCGGCCGCATCACCTGGCGCCAGCTGGCCCGTGAGGCCGCGCCCACCCTGCGCAAGGCACGCCGCCAACTGATCAAGGATTACGTGGTCTTCCCCCTGCTGGCTTGGCCCGTATTCGGCATGGTGTTTCTGGGCAACCTGATTGCCAATGGCATCCGCAATGTGTGGACCTACACCGTCATCTTCTGCGGCCACTTCACCACCAACGTGCACACCTTCCCCAAGAGCGTGGTGAAGAATGAAACACGCGCCCAGTGGTACCTGCGCCAGATCATGGGCTCGTCCAACCTGACGGGCAGCAAGCTGCTGCACATCATGACGGGCAACCTCAGCCACCAAATCGAGCACCACCTGTTCCCGGACGTGCCCGCCAACCGCTATGCCGAGATGGCACCCGTGGTGCGCGACATCTGCCGCCGCTACGGCATTCACTACAACACCGGCTCGATGCTGGGCCAGTTCAGCCAGGTGATCTGGCGCATCCTGCGTCACAGCTTCCCCAGCCAGCCCTCGATGCCGACAGGCGAGTTGCAAACCCGCTGACGCCACCACCCCTGGTAGAAACCCGCCCTATGATGGGCGGGTTTTGTCTTTGCAGTCCACGCAGCCATGGCCCGCCTCCAGTTCGACCTGCCCGCCGAGTTCCTGTTCAGCACCGACGTGCCCATCTACATCAGCCACGTCAACCAGGGCGGTCACCTCGACAATGCGCTGCTGCTGACCCTCGTGTCTGAAGCCCGTGTTCGGTTCTTTCGCTGGCTGGGCTACCAAGGGGAATTGGACATCGAAGGCCTGACCATCGTGGTGGGCGACATGATGGCGCAGTACAAGTCGGAAGCCTTCTACGGCGAAACGATGCAGATCGACATGGTGCCCGCCGACTTCAACAAGTACGGCTTTGACATCGTCTTTCGCCTGCAAGACAAGGCCACCGGGCGCGAAGTGGCCCGGGGCAAGACCGGCGTGGTGTTCGTGGGCCCCTGCCCCGAGGGCGGCAAGAAGGTCAGCGGTGTGCCCAACGCGTTCATGGCCCGGCTGACAGCGCGACAGCAGCCCAGCCACTGAGGCAGACTATCGCTGCAGGGCGCCTTGGCGCAACCAGCAGCGTCGTGGCCCGGCTCAGGCCAGGGCGAGCTCTCCTGACATCGCCAGGTCATCGGCCAAGGTGGCTGCAAATGTGGCCCGCACCGCCTCCTCCATGGTGTATCGCCCTGCGGGTTGATGCGCCAGCCAGCGCGCCCCGAACATGGCACCCTGGCCAAAGGCCTTGCCGCTGATGCTTTCGTGAATGAGGCGAATCGTCTGGTTCGGCAAGCCGAAGATCACCTCGTGACGGCCCACGATGCCCCCCACGCGGATGGAGTTGACCTGCGTGGCCGGATCCAGGCCCAGGGCGGAGGCCAGCTTCAGGGCCGTGCCCGAAGTGTCCGGCTTGTCTCTGAAGTGCTCCTCGACAACCTCTACATCCGCATAGGGCGCCAGGCGCTGCATCAACCGCGAGGCCACCAGCACAAAATTGATACCCAGGGTGATGTTGGGCGACTGCAGGATGGCGGTGTGCCTGGCCGCCTCGTCCAGCACCTGTTGCTGCTCGGGCTCGTAGCGTGAAATGGCCGACACGATACGACAGCCCGCCTGCGCCAGCATCGGATAGTGACGCACCGCCTGCGCGGCGGAGAAGTCGATCACCACATCCACAGGGTGCTCGGCCAGAAAATCCGGGCTCAGATCGGACTCCAGACACACGGGCACACCCGCGGGGTCTTCAGGCTTTTGTGCGCCAACCGCCTGTCGACGTACCGCCCAACGCAAGTCCATGTCCGGTGCGGCGCGCAACTCTGCAGCCACCAGGCATCCGATGCGCCCCAGGCCCAGCAAGCCAACGCGCAGGTGCCGAGCGCCCATCACAGCTTGTCGATCCATGTCGTACTCCTCAGCAAGCAGCAGGGAGGGCGATTCTATTTTCATTTGAGCAAATACAAAACCCTTTAACATCAAAGTGGCATCAGGGAATGCTGCGGTGCACAGAACAGCGATAATCTGACAAGCGTTCCCGCCAGAATGCATCACCAGGGCTGGCCGCCAGCCCCTCTTCCACTGGAGAACACCCCATGACACGTGAAGTCGTTTTCGTTGGTGCCGCCCGTACCGCCATTGGCAGTTTCGGTGGCTCGCTCAAGGACATCCCCCCCGCCGATCTGGGCGCCCAGGTCATCAAAACCGCGCTGGAGCGCGCTGGCGTGCAGCCCAAGGATGTGGGCCATGTGGTGATGGGCAACGTGATCCCCACCGTACCCCAAGACGCCTACATCAGCCGTGTGGCCGCGCTGAACGCCGGCGTGCCGCAGGAAGCCCCCGCCTTCAACGTCAACCGCCTGTGCGGCTCGGGCCTGCAGGCCGTGGTGTCGGCCGCCCAGGCCATCATGCTGGGTGATTGCGATGTCGCCATCGGTGCCGGTGCTGAATCCATGAGCCGTGGCGCCTACCTGGTCACCAGCAACCGCTGGGGTGCACGCATGGGCGACGTCAAGATGCTGGACTTCATGCTGGGCGCCCTGCACGACCCGCGCCTGAACATCCACATGGGCATCACCGCCGAGAACGTGGCAGCCCGTTACGGCATCAGCCGTGAACAGCAGGATGCCTACGCCACGCAGTCGCAGCAACGCGCGGCCGCCGCCATCGCGGCGGGCGTGTTCAAAGAGCAGATCGTCCCCGTCGAGATCAAGACCCGCAAGGGCGTGGTGCTGTTCGACACCGATGAAGGCGTGAAGGCCGACACCAGCGTCGAGGCCCTGGCCAAGATGAAGCCTGCTTTCAAGAAGGAAGAAGGCACCGTCACCGCCGGCAACGCCTCGACCCTGAACGATGGCGCCGCCGCTGTGGTGATGGCCAGCGCCGACAAGGCCAAGGCCTTGGGTCTGAAGCCCCTGGCCCGTCTGGTGTCCTACGCCCATGCCGGCGTCGAGCCCGAGTACATGGGCATCGGCCCCGTACCCGCCTCCAAGCTGGCCCTGGAGAAGGCCGGGCTGAAGGTGTCGGATCTGGACCTGATCGAGTCCAACGAAGCCTTCGCCGCGCAGGTGTGTGCCGTGTCCAAGGAAATGGGCTTCCCGGCTGACAAGACCAACCCCAATGGTTCGGGCATCTCGCTGGGTCACCCCGTGGGCGCCACTGGCGCCATCCTGGTGACCAAGGCCATCTACGAGCTGCAGCGCACCGGCGGCCGCTACGCCCTGATCACGATGTGCATTGGCGGTGGCCAGGGCATCGCGATGGTGATCGAGCGCGTGTGACTCGCCCCATGGGCGCTACGACGCCCGTGAAATAGGCTCCCTCGGGAGCCTTTTTTCATGGTGAACAGATCACACCGTGGAGCGGGCTGTCGCCCGGCGTCGAGCCCAGCACAACCCCACCAGCCCCAAACCCATCAACGCATACGTGCCGAGCTCGGGCACGCCGGGTACCGCGGGTGGGATCACAGGAGGATCGATGGGCACCAGCACTTCAGGATCACTGAAGTACGCCCAGCCCTCCAAGGTCTCGTCCGTTGAGACTTCCAGCGACGCTGCCAGCCCCATCTCGGCCTCGGTATCCGTCGCATTCACGAACGTCAGGGCGAACTCCTTCGCCAGAAGGCGCTGACGAACCAAGGCGTTGTCGATCACCAAACTCTCATCTTCAAACCCAGAGGTTCCCAACTCCGTGAAACCCAAGCCGTTGTATTCCATGCGCCCACCCATCTGGAAGGTCGCACCGCTTTCCAGCGAGCCCGAAAAGGTCTCGTCCGAAAACGATCCCAGGTCTCCGCCCACGCTGCCACCAGCCAGGAACAACGACGCCGACACGGCACCCCCTCTATTCTGAAACTCGACGAATCAATCGACTCGGTACTGACCTGGTTGAGAAAGTCCTCCTTGACGCTCAAGGCATTGGAACGATCTGCTGCAGATTCATGTTGGCCGTGCCCATCAGCAGCAAGGCCGAATTGGCCCCCAACACAAAACGGGGAGTATCGCCGGCCAAGTCAGCGTCAAGGGCCTGAAGAGTTGCTGAGTTGCGGTTCCAGGTGTTGAGCCCGAACGAACCGTATCGAGCATCGTGCCGGTACCACTGCCCATCGTCGCCCTGGGCAATGTAGGAGTAGCTGTAGTCGTAGTTTTGTGGCTCACCCACCGCCGTCGACGCACCAAGACCTGCACCAAGCGACACTGAACCCGATCCGACGCTGTATGAGACGCGCCCATCCGCAGAGGTGCCGTTCAATACCGGGCCAGCGCCCATCACGTTGCTGGCCCCGCTCATGAACTCCGTCGAGACGTCTTCCGGGTAATTGCCGTACTCGCCCAGCTTGACCGTCGTCTGAGAACCCAACCAGCCCTGATCAAAGAACGTGACACTGGGCCCCACACCATCATTCGGTGTCAGGTCAATCAGCTGATAGCGCAATCCGTCAAGGCTGACCGATGCCGACGAAATGCTGCTGGCTTGGCTGTTTGGCGTCACAGCAGACACAGCCACCAAAACCGCAGACGATAAAGCGCTGCGCGCGAACGAAGTCGAACGAGTGGCGATCATGGCTCCCCGAGTTATGGATGTTGGAGCGTGACTGGATCTTGAGAAGATCAGCCCACTCCACTCATATCGTACGCTCGGTGTATCGCGAGATCAACGCGTTTGATCAACCAAACCCGCAATCCAGGGGCGAAGTTACCCCTGATCAAGAACCGTTACAGACATCCACAAACCCAGTGGCCCCAACACCAGGAGCCCACGCCTTCAGCGCACCGCTCTCTGCCAGCGCTCCAGAATGACCGGCGCCAGTCGCTGGCCCGCCATGAAACCGGCCTCGACCAGCGTTCGGCGTGCCGAGAAGTCCGTGCTGCTGATGCGCGACACATCGGGGCGCACCAGGATGTCTGCACGCGCGCCCTCCTGGCGACGCAGGGCTTCGCCCATGATCTCGAACGACCGAAGCAGCAACTGGTACACACCGCCGCCACGCTCGCGGTCGTTGCCGGGATCAGCGCCGCCCACGTCCACCGCCACCACCAGGTCGTAGCCCTCGGCTCGGGCGGCTTGCACGGGGATGGGGCTGACCAGCCCACCGTCCAGAAACTCCTGTCCACCCAGGCTGGGCGGCAAGAACACGCCAGGCAGGCTGCACGAGGCACGCACCGCAAAGCCCACATCGCCCTGCTTGAAGATGTGCAAGCCACCTTCCGGATAACGAGTGGCCACGGCACGAAACGGGGTGGGCAGCGATTCAATGGTGCGTCCACCCAGTTGCTGGTTCACAAAGGTCTGCAGGGCGTGGCCCGACACGATGCCCCGCCGATTGGCGGCATTGCCCGTCACCAGATCGATGATCTCGTCATCGCGAACCAGGTAGGCCAGTGTCTCCATGGCGGTCGCTGACACCCCCGCCGCCCAGAACGCCCCCACCAGCGCGCCTGCGCTGGCACCGAAGATGGCATCAGGCTTGATACCGTGGGCCTCCAGTGCCTTGATGACACCGATGTGGGCAAACCCACGGGCCGAGCCACCCCCCAGCACCAGGGCCAGGCGACGTGCCGGTCGCCTTGGCGATGCCGCTTTGGGACGCCCCTGGGTGGACGCATCAGCCTGCGCAGACACCCCAGCCCCAGCCAAGCCGATACCCAACAAGCGGCCCAAGGCCTCACGTCGATCGCTCATCGGGCCTCCTGCGGCGGGTTCAACGCGGGCTCCAGCTCGCGCTTCAAACGGGCAAAGGCATCCTCAAACGCGTTGGGGTGCTCGCCCCGGGTCAGGTTGCTGACGGTCTCGTTCAACACGATCAACTCAACCCGCCGGTTGAGGCGCCGGCCTACCTCGGAATCATTCGGTGCCAGGGGTTGTGCCAACCCCAGGCCGGCCGTGCGCAAGCGATCCGTGCTCACGCCCTGAGCCACCAGGGCCTGGGCCACCGATGCCGCCCTGCGCTCAGACAAGGCCTGGTTGAACGACGCCGACCCGACGTTGTCGGTATGTCCCTCCAGCAACAGCTGCTCGGCTGTCTTGCTGTTGAGGATCTCGGCCACCCGGGCCAGGTAAGGGGCCGACTGCGGCGACAACTCGGCCTGACCAAACTCGAACAGCACATGGTCCGGCAACCAGATCATCACGCCCCGCTCGGTTTGCGATAGCGCCAGTTTCACCGTCGGGGCTGGCTGGTGCGCACACGCCGCCAGCAAGCCGATCAACAACCATGAAACGCGACGTCTGAACCAAAGCATGCAGGGGGCCTCCAGGATCGGCCGCAGCCGGATGCTGAATTAACGCATCAGACAGCCGCCTGACTGACGCGTCAGCCCCCTTGAATGCGGGTTAACCCCCTGCTCATGTGGTGCGGGTTGCGGGCGCCTTGCTCGATCCGGTCCATCGCCCCACCCACGTCACCAGGTCATCCACAAACGTGAACACCACAGGGATGACGAGCAGGCTCAGGAAGGTGGACGTGATCAACCCACCAATCACCACGATGGCCATGGGCGAGCGGAAGCTCGGATCCACCCCGATGCCGAGTGCAATGGGCATCATGCCCGCCCCCATGGCGATGGTGGTCATGATGATGGGTCGGGCGCGCTTGTGGCAGGCATCAATCACCGCATCCCATCGGCTCAGGCCGTGGTCATTGCGCGCAATCAGCACATAGTCCACCAGCAAGATCGAGTTCTTGGTGGCAATGCCCATCAGCATGATCAATCCGATCATGGACGGCATGGACAAGGCTTGCTGGGTCACCCACAGCGCAAAGATGGCCCCGGGCACCGACAGCACCAGCGCTACCAGGATGGTGACCGGCTGCATGAAGCCCTTGAACAGCAAGACCAGCACGATGTAGATGCACAGGATGCCCGTGAGCATGGCCAGACCGAAGCTGGCGAACAGCTCGTTCATGGCCTCGGCATCGCCCAAGGTCGAGATGGCCACGCCGGGCGGCGGGTTCTGGATGCTGGGCAGGGCCATGGCGCGCTTTTCCACCTCACCCAAAGGCTGCTGGTTCAACTCGATCTCGAAGTTGATGTTGCGCTGGCGGTCATAGCGGCTGATCTGGGCCGGACCGCTGTCGACGGACAAGGTGGCCACACTGCCCAAGGGCACCGGACCTCGGGCGCCCGGCACAGGCAAGCGTGCCAGCAAATCGAGATCGGTGCGGGCCTCGGCGGGCAGGCGCACCACCACCGGCACCTGCCGTTGCGACAGGTTCAGCTTGGGCAGCCCCTGCTCGTAATCGCCCTGGGTGGCAATGCGCAGCGTATCGGCGATGGCTGCGGTGCTCACGCCCAGGTCGGCCGCACGGGCCGGATCAGGTCGCACCACCAGCTCGGGACGCACCAGGCTTTGCGAGGAGGTCACGGCACCGATGCCGGGAATGCCTCGCAACTCGCGCTCCACCACAGCCGCGTGCTGGGCCACCATCTGCCCATCTTCGCCCGACACGACCAGGATGTACTTTTCGGATGAGCCACCGAAGCCCACCTTCACCCGCACGCCGGGCAGGCTTTCCATCGACTGGCGCAACTGGGCCTCAATGTCTTGCTTGCTCACGCCCGGGCGGTCGTTGCGGTGGGTCATGTTCAGTGTCAGCGTGGCCTTGTTGACCTGCCC
This sequence comes from Aquabacterium sp., assembly GCA_046295615.1. GTDB lineage: Bacteria > Pseudomonadota > Gammaproteobacteria > Burkholderiales > Burkholderiaceae_C > Aquabacterium. Next base: position 122,003 of record JBKBMV010000004.1, on the reverse strand, counting down.
CACCCCCTGCGGCATGAAGGGGTCACTGCCCGCCGCGCCGCCGCCGATGGCGGTGTAGACCAACTTCACATGCTCGTTCGCACTGACGATCTGGCGCGCTGCTTCGGCGGCAGCCAAGGTTTGCTCGTAGGTGCTGCCGGGCGGCAACTCCAGGTTCACCTGGGTCTGCGACAAGTCATCCGGCGGGATGAAGCCAGTGGGCAAGCGCCCCACCAGCATCACCGCCAAGGCCGTGAACAGCACCACCGCGAGCATCGTCAGCCAGCGATGGTTCAAGCACCAACGCGCCCAGTTCAAGTACCAGCCCATCCAGCTGGGGTCAGGGTGTTCGCCCTTGGGTGGCTTGAGCAGATACGCCGCCATCATTGGCGTGAGCATGCGGGCCACCACCAACGAGAAGAACACGGCGATGGCCGCCGTCCAGCCAAACTGCACGAAGAACTTTCCGGCCACACCGCCCATGAAGGCCGTGGGCAAGAACACCGCGATCAAGGTGAAGGTGGTGGCAATCACCGCCAGGCCGATCTCGTCGGCCGCCTCGCGCGCGGCCTCCAGCGGTGGTTTGCCCATGGCCAGGTGGCGCATGATGTTTTCGATCTCGACGATGGCGTCGTCCACCAGGATGCCCACCACCAGTGACAGCGACAACAGCGTGACCACGTTGATGGAAAAGCCCATCAGGTACATCACGCCAAAGGCCGGGATCACCGACAAGGGCAGGGCCGCTGCCGCCACCATCGTGGCGCGCCAGTCGCGCAGGAAGAACCACACCACCACCACGGCGAGGATGGCCCCCTCGTAGAGCAGGTACATCGAGCCGTCGTAGTTTTCGATCACCGGGTCCACAAAGTTGAAGGACTCGACGATCTGCACATCCGGGTGCGCCGCACGCAACTCGGCCAGCGCCTGTTGCACCCCCTCGGCCACATCCACCTCACCGGCGCCCTTGGCCCGCGTGATCTCGAAGGCCACCACCGGCTGCCCATCCAGCATGGCCCCCGAGCGCTGCTCGGCCACGGTATCGCGCACCGTGGCGATCTGATCCAGTCGCACCCGGCGCCCATCGCTCAAGGCGATGTCCATGGTGGCCAGCTCTTCGGCAGAGCGCACGGTGGCAATCGCGCGCACGGTTTGCTCCAAGCCACCCAAGTCGACCCGTCCGCCAGAAGCTTCTTGCTGGATGGCACGCAACTGGCGCGACACATCGGCCGCCGTGACGTTCAGGGCCAGCAGCCGGGCCGGGTCCAGGTCCACATGCACTTCGCGGTTCACGCCGCCCACGCGGGCCACGGCACCCACCCCCTTCACGGCCAGCAAGCGTTTGGTCACCGTGTAGTCCACAAACCAGGACAGGGCCTCGGTGTCGCGGCGGTCTGAGGCCACGGTGTACGTCAGGATGGGCGCGCCCGACAGGTTCATCTTGGCGATGACGGGATCGCGCAGGTCGCCCGGCAGGTCGGCGCGCACCCGGGCCACGGCATCACGCACCTCGTCCAAGGCCTCCTGGGTGGGCTTTTCCAGGCGGAACTCCACCGTGACCAGCACGTTGCCATCCTGCACCCGCGTGTAAATGTGCTTGATGCCTTGCAGCGTGGCAATCGAGTTCTCGAGCTTACGCGCCACCTCGGTTTCCAGCTGGGCAGGGGCGGCCCCTGGCAAGGCCGCATTCACCGTGATGGTGGGCAGGTCGATGTCGGGGAAGTTCTGGATCTTCATCCCCGAAAAGCCCATCAGGCCCACGATGTTGAGCATGATGAACAACATGATGGCCGGAATCGGGTTCCGGATGGACCAGGCAGAGACGTTCATCACGAGCCCTTCCTGGCAGTCGGCTGGGCCACCACGCGCACGGCATCGCCATCAGTCAGAAACGCCACCCCCGAAGCCACGACCTGCGCCCGGGCATCCAGGCCGGAGACGATCTCCACACGGTCACCCTGGCGGCGCCCCACCTGCACCTTGGTTTGCGCCACGGTACCACCCGGCTCCAGCCGGAACACGTACGAGAAGCCATCGCGCAGCAGCACCGCCGTTTGCGGCAGCGTCAAGCCAGTGAGCTGCCCCACCATCAACCGACCTGGCGCGAACATGCCCGCGCGGGCCCCGGCCTGCAAGGCGCTGGCGGGCAGATCCACATACACCAGGCCATTGCGGGTGGCGGCGTCCACCGTGGGGGCCACCATGCGCACCCGGCCCTCGATGGGCTGACCTCCAGGCGGCACCGCCACGGCCTTCATGCCCGGCTGCACCCGCGCCAGATCGGCCGAGGGCAGCTCCGCACGCCACTCCAAGCGCTGCTGGCGGATCAACCTGAACAGCTCCTGCCCGGGCTGCACCACCGCCCCCACCGTGGCCACGCGGGCCGAGATCACGCCATCATCCGGCGCCACGATGCGCGTCTGGCGCAACCGCACCTGCTGGGTGGCCACGTGGGCCTGGGCGGACTTCACGCGGGCAAGAGCCGTCTGCTCGGCGGTCAGTGAGCGCTGGGCCTCCTGGGCGCTCATGGCCTTGCTGGCTTGCAGGGCCCGGGCGCGGTCGGCGTTGGCCTGGGCTTCCTGAGCCAGGGCCTCGGCCTCTTGCAACGCGGCTTGGGCACTCTGCAGATCGGCCCGCACCGCCTCAGAGGCCAGGCTGGCCAGCAACTGCCCCTTGCGCACGCGGTCGCCCACATTCACCAGCACCGTGGCCAGCCTCAAGCCCGCAGCCTCGGCGCCCACCACGGCTTCTTGCCAGGGCGCGATGGCGCCGTTGGCCGACAACTCCACCGACCATTGCTGTGATTGCGCCTGCACGACCGACACGCTCAGCGCCGGCTTGGCCGGACGCCCCGCAACCATCACGGCGGGAGCCGCACGACTCGAGGTGGACGCACCCTGTGCCTCCGAGGCCGGACCCGAGGCATGCGACTGCATCCAGACCACGGCCCCGGCACCCGCCAGCACCATGGCCAGCCATGGCGCATGACGCTGCCAGGCCTGCACCTTGGCGCTCACGCCTGCACTCTTGTTCATCTCATTGGACATCGTGTTCACCTCGGGCACGGGCCCGTCGCTCATGTTCAACCAGGGCCACGCCGTAGCCCACCAGGCGGTCCAGCACACGCTGCACGGCGCCCTCTCCATTCAACAAACCCGGGGCCAGCCCATCCATGAAGGGACGAGACATGCCGTAGTCATGCACCATGGCCGACAAGGCAAAGGCCAGCTGGTGGAGCGCATCGTCAGGTTCAGCCAGCCCCACATGCCGGCCCAGCAGCCGCACCACCCGCTGGTGCAGCGGCATGATGTGCTGCGCCACCACGTCATGGAAGGCACCGCTGGGTTCGATCATTTCGCGCAGGTACAAGCGCATCTCTGGCTCGATGGGCGCCCCGGCCTCGGGCGGGCACAAGAAGGCGGTCATCATCCGCCGCAGCGCATCCTCCAGGGGCAAGCCTGGCGCATCGAAATCGCCCAGATCGCCATCCAGGGCCTCGATGGGATTGAGCAGCACCGCGCGGTACAAGCCGGCCTTGTCACCAAAGTAGTAGTGGATGGACGCCACATTCTGCCCGGCAGCCTGGCAGATCTCCCGGGTGGAGGCCCGCGCAAAGCCTTTCTCCGCAAAGATGCGGGTGGCCTCTTGCAGCAAGCGCTCACGGGCACGCTCACCGCGACTGGGGGCCGTAGCAGCATCCTCTTCACCATGAAAATCAAGCGCTTGATTAACTTTCATGCGCGCATGGTAACCGAATGCCCATGCCCCTGCAGCAACAAGCCCGCGTCACCCCTCACCACAGCGCCATGCAGGCACAATCGGTCACCATGCAGTGGATTTCCTGGCAGCACACCACCCCATCTGGCTTCACCCTTCGCGGGTGGCACACCCCGCCCTCGGGCAAGCCGCTGGTGCACTTCCTGCACGGCAACGGCTTTTGCGGCCGCATGTACGAGCCCATGCTGGCCCACCTGGCGCACACCCATGACCTGTGGCTGTGTGATGTGCAAGGCCACGGCGACAGCGATCATGGCGGCCCCTTCGAAGGCTGGAATGCCAACGCGCGACATGCCATGGCGGCGCTGCAGGCGCAAGGCCAGGCCTTTGCATCGGCGCCGAAGCTGGCGGTGGGCCACAGCTTTGGCGGGGTGTTGACCAGCCTCATGCTGGCCGAGGCGCCCACCTTGTTTGACCGGGCCGTGTTGCTGGATCCGGTGCTTTTCACCCCCACGATGCAGATGGCCATGAGCATGGCCGAACTCACGGGCATGAACCGCCACTCGCCGCTGGCACGGCAAGCCCGCGCGCGTCGCCACACCTGGCCCTCACGCCAGGCCGCGCGAGAGAATCTGCAGGGCCGAGGGGTGTACAAAGGCTGGGCCCCCGACGCCTTGGACGCCTTCGTGCAACACGCCCTGAAGGATGCCGACGACGGCACGGTGCAGCTCAAATGCCGGCCCTCGCGCGAGGCCGAGATCTTCTCGTCCAGCCCAGAGCGCCTTTGGAACCACCTGGGACGTGTGCGCACGCCCACGCTGGTGCTGCATGCCGAGCACACCTTCCCGTTCGTGACCGAATCGGTGCGCCGTTGGGCCGACACCAATCCCGCCGTGCAGGCACAGCAGGTGCCGGGCGGTCACTGCTTCATGCAAGAGGCGCCGGCCGACACGGCACAACGGATGCTGCCGTTCTTGCTGGGCGCTGCGGGCTGAAATCCGCCCGAGATTTCACCGGACTCCCTCCATCGAGGGAAGCCGTTTGGATGAGCCCACTCCGCAAGTTGCAAGCAGATGCAACCGCATGAGCTTTTCGGACACATCTGTTTGCAAATGACGTCAGCGCGTGGCACGCACCGTGCAAAGTGTCACGAGTCGCTGCTTTGATGGCAGCCGCTGGTAACGGGAGTAAGCAAGATGGAAATCGAACGCATGCTGTTGGTCATGCTGCACGTCGGCAGCTTCGTGGCTGCAGCCGTAGGCGTGGCCTACGCCGATTTATCGCTGTTCAAAGGCCGTCGTGTGGACAAGCGCCTGCTCCAGTGGGCCAGCCAGTTGGTGCTGTGGGCATTGGTGGCCTTGTGGGTCACCGGTACGGCCATCATCTGGATCGACACCGGCTTCGTGCTGGCCGACATCCTGTCACGCCCGAAACTGATGGCCAAAATCACCGTGGTGACCTTGCTGACCATCAATGGTTACCTGCTGCACAAGCACTTTTTCGCCCAGATCATGGCGCCCACCGAGCGCTACAAACGCACGGTGAACATCTCGGCCGTGCTGGCCGCCGTCAGTGGTGCGTCGTGGATGTTTGCCGCCTTCCTGGGCATGGCCAAACCCCTGGGCAAGATCTTCGCCTACAGCGACTTCATGATGCTGTACGGCACCCTGCTGTTGATGGCCACCATCGCGGTGCTGGCCATGGTGCGGCCGCGCATTGCCCGCCTCTTCAGGGCCGAGATCCAGGCCATCAAGGCGGCGCAACAAGCTGAACAGGCTGAGCGCAAGGCGCACAAGATCGGTCAAAGCGGCAAGTCATCGCGCTCCTCACGCGAGCGCCGCCGCCATGCGCCCGCAGGGGTCAGCACCGCCCTGGCCGGCGACTCCGAGCGCGCAGCGGCCTGAACTGCGCCCGGATGGCCCGATTGTTTCGGGCCATCACCCCGGCGCTTCGGCGCATCATGCTGGCATGCGCAGCCTCACCCTGCTGGCTGGCGCCGTGTGCCTGGCCCTGACCGGCTGCACCCTGCGCCCCACCAGCCAAACACTCACCCACCGGATCGACAGCGTCCAGCTCAGTGGCGAGCTGGCCGGCACTGCCCAGGCCAGCCCGTTTTGCCTGCACCTGCGCCTGGACAACCGCTTCTGGGTGGTTTACAGCCAGCATGCGGTGGCGGCGTCCGTCACCGCAGGGCGGTGTGATCAGGCGGGAGCCCCTCTGGTGGTGGACGGCCTGGTGATCAGCTGGCAACCCGACTGGCACGACACGCGCCAGCACAAGTCCTGCACGGACACCAGCCAGTGCACGGTGGAAGCCCGGGACGTGGTGGCCGGTCAGCACCTGGTGTGCGCTTCAGCGCGGGCTCGCCTGGGCAACCAAGTGGCCATGCTCAGCACCAACACCAGCCGCTGCCCCTGAGCTCAGAGCCACCAGGCCAGGCCAAACCACAGCACCATCAGCAAGGCGACCACCAGCTTGACCACGGTGGCGGCCACAAAGCCCAGCCCGGCCGCTACACCCACCCGGGCCGCCTGACGGGCATCTGAGGGCTGGCTGCGCCATTGCCCGGCGGTCGCCCCAATCACTGGCCCCAAGATGAGCCCAGGCAGCCCGGCAAACACCCCGGCCAGGGCACCCAAACCCGCCCCCGTGGCGGCCGCACCGGTGCCGCCCACCCGCTTCACCAGCACCGCGGCGGCCACGTAATCCACCAGCCAGGCCACCGTCGCCACCGCACCCAGGGCCACCACCGTCCAGCCACTGACCTGCTGATAGTCGCCCAACGCGGCGCCCAGCCACAGCCCTGCAAACACCAGGGGCGTCCCGGGCAGCAAGGGCAGCACCACCCCGGCAAAACCGACCAGCACCAGCACCACCGCCAACACCGCCAGCAAGGCGTCCATCACACTCTCCTTGGCAGGCACGATGCCGCCACACCATGATGGTGAGGTAAGACCTCGGCAGATTCAAGACGGAAGTTGACCAGGCACAGATCGAGAAAACCGAATCATCTGCGGCGTCAGCGCCGGCCAGACGGCTGACGACCGACAAAGGTGTCCACGTACAAGGCCTCCACCTGCTCGCGCGCCCAAGGGGTCTTGCGCAGGAACGTCAGGCTGGATTTGACCGAAGGGTCCGAGCGAAAGCAGTTGATGCGGATCCGCCGGGCCAACCCCTCCCAGCCGTGATAGTCCACCAAGCGCACGATCATGGCTTCCAGCGTGACGCCATGCAGGGGATTGTTGGGTTGCTCAGACATGGGGCTGGGTCTCCATCGGGCAGAAACAACAAAGCCCCGCAGAGGCTGCGAGGCTTCGACCAGACTCAGATGCTACGGCAAAAGGAATCATAAAGACGACCCAAGCTTTTGATTTGTTTGGCATTTTTTGATCAGATCAATACAAAGCCCAACAAAAGAACCAAGATTGCCTGACCCGTTGATTTCCCCATTTCTTGCCAATACAATAAATTGGGCAATGCGCTTCACCTTTGACCCCAACAAGGATGCCGCGAACATCAAGAAGCACGGCCTCTCACTGGCCGATGCCCCGCTGGTGTTCAACGCCCCCGACAAGCTGACGCTGGAGTCGCCACGAGGCGACGAGCCCCGTTTGATGGATGTGGCCTTGGTGGAAGTGGCTGGCGTGGTGCTGGTGCTGGTCTACGTCATGCGCCAGCCCGACACGGTGCGGGCCATTTCACTGCGCCGTGCGTCGAAGCAGGAAAGGACGTTGTATGCAAACTGGCAAGAAACCCACTGAACGCGCGGGCACCGACTGGGAGCGCGTCAAGCGTGAAGCAGCACAAGATGCGCCTGTGCCGTTTGAAGCCGGCAGCGAACCCTACGACCCCAACGACCCCGCTGCCGTGGCCGCGTATTGGGCTCAGGCCACGGTCAAACGCGGGCGAGGCAGGCCAGCAGGCGCCGTGAAGCGCCCCACCCTGAACATGCGCGTGGACGCCGACGTGCTGGACGCATTCAAAGCCACAGGGCCGGGCTGGCAAACGCGCATCCATGAAGTGCTCAAAGACTGGGTCAAAAACCACGCATGAGGACGACCATGCGCCGCCCATACAACCCGCCCCGCCCAGGTCTGGCTGGCCGAGCAAAGCGCCTATGACGTGTGGCAAGCCGAGCAACGCCTGAAGGATGCCCTGTTGAAAGTGCAGCGGGCACCCAAGGTTCCTGCTGCCGCGTGAATACGACAAGGCCAACAATGGCCACTGACATCACCAACGCCACCATGACGGCCAAACAAGCCTGCCCAACCTAAACCGCCAGACCACGGTGTTGGTTCAACTCGGCGGCGTCCAGCGCCGCATGTTGTCTCTGCCAGTCCGGCATGTGTCGGGCCACCAGCGCCCAGAACGCCTTGGTGTGGCTTTTCTCGATGGTGTGGCACAGCTCATGGACGATGACGTAGTCCTGCACACTGGTCGGCAGTTCCATCACCCGAGGGTGAAACTCCAGCACGTTGCGGGCATCGCAACTGGCCCACCGGCTCTGGAACACCCGAATTCGCGAGTCAGCGGCCTTCATGCCGGTTTGCCGCTCCCAGTGACGCACCCGCACCAACAGCTTTTCATGGGCACGTTCGCGGTAGAACTGCTCCATCATCGGCGCAAGGGTGTTGGCCTGGATGCTCAAGCCATCGGGCGATTCGACGATGAAGCGCGATGCCGTGAAGGTCAGCCGGGGCTTGTCGAGGTCTGGGGCGTGCCTGACCTCGGTGAAGTAGCACCGGCCGCAGTAGCGCAAGCGGCTGCCAGTGACGATGGCGTCACTGACCAGGGGCTTGTTGACCAGCACCAGCTTCTCGCGAATCCAGCGGGCACGTCGGCGCACCAGCGCCTCTTGCTCGGTCGAATCGACCACTGGCCCGCGCAGCAACACCGGCCTGCCACGCTCGACGGTCACGTAGTGCCGCTTCAGCTTGGCATCGGGCTGGAACTGCCACTCGATGGTGGATTGGCCGTAGTGGAGCAGCGGCATCGTCAGTTCTTCAACAGGATGTCCACGATGCGCTTGGCGTGCTCTCGCGCCACGGAACGCTCCCAGCCCGCCAGCGGCATGAGCAGCTTGTGCAACAGCGCCCGCAACTCGGGGTGCAGGTCGTGCATCTGTTTCCAGTTTGCTGCCGCCATGGTTCGGCTCAGGTCAGCATCCTCGAACAGTTTGGTGGTGGCAATGCGGGCCGTGTCTTCACTGAGCAGGGACGCCAGGTAGTGATACACCGCCGAATGGGCCGGGTGCTCGAAGCCGGTGTTGTCTTTGTCCTTGATGCGCTGCCCGAACAGGTCGAGTTGCTCCAGGAACTGGGCCTGACTGACCCGTCCAGCGGCTTCCTCGGCCAACAGCTTTTCCAGCTCCTCAGCCAGCTTGTCGAAGAAAGCCGGGTCTTTGTCTCGTCCGGTCACAATCGTGTGCTTCAACTGGTTCTTCATGACCAGCGCCTGGCTACCGGGGTTCGCCAGCTTCTTCAGGCGTGCCATGTCGCTGGCATCCAGAATCGACACCTCCTTGGCCAGCAAGCTCTTGGCGGGGCTGGCGTCGATGTACTCATCCAGCAACTGCTGCAGCAAGGCCGATTCCAGTCGCGTGATGCGCTCGCGGTGGGTGGTGCCGGGCAGCTTGTCGCGCAACATCAACCGGATTTCAGCGAACAGCGTGAAGTAGGGCTTGAATGGCACCCCCCGCACATCTGGCAGGATGATGTCGATGCTGCGGTTGAAGCGCTTCGCCAAGTCCAGGAAGTCTTCCACCGCATCCAGCCGCGCGGCAGGGTCGAGGAAGCGTTCGGCATCGTCTTTGTAGTCCTCCCGCTGGTAGAGCGGGTTGTGCTTCTTGGGCAGCAGGTTCAAGAGGCGGTCCAGGGTGGCCTGCAGCTTGGGCAGCTCGCTTTCCACCCCCTCCCACACTTGAGCCGGTTGAACCTCGCCACCGTAAATCTTCAGGGCGTGGTCAAGGTGCTCCACCACGCCGTGATAGTCCACGATGTAGCCAGCGTTCTTGCCCGCCATCGTCCGGTTCACCCGTGCGATGGCCTGCAGCAGCGTGTGCTCCTTCAGCGGCTTGTCGAGGTACATGGTGCCCACGATGGGGGCATCCCATCCCGTGAGCAACATGTCGGACACGATGATGAGGCCCACGTTGTTGGCGTGTGGCTGCCCATCCCTGCCCTTGGACTCGTCGCCATAGGGCAGCGGGAACAGCTTGGACACGAAGTTGGCAACCTGTTCGGCGGGCAGCGCGACGGGCGGTTTACCCGCCTTGATGTCAGCCTTGACGCGCTCTTCGATGGTCTGAATGGCGTCTTTGTCTGCCCCACGCTCTGCGGCCTCTTCATGCTCGCTGGCGCCCGAGCGTGAGGCCGTGGCACTGGCCAAGGAGATGACCACGCGGCTCTCGAAGGTCGGCAAGCCTTTGGCCTGCCGGTCCTGCATCAGCCCATCCAGCAGGTCTTTGTACCTGACCGCCATGTCGCGGCCGTCGCACACCAGCATGGCTTTCATGCCCTTGGCCAGCACGTTGGCGCAGAAGTGCTCAACCAAGTGCGCCGCCACCTGCTCCATGCGGTCCCCGGCCTGGCGCCAGCGGGCCAGCAGTTCCTTCTTCAGGGCCTGCTGTCGGGCCTCGTCTTCCTGCGCGAACTGGTCTTTGAAGGCTTGGTCAAGCTGGCTGTTGGGCGCGAGCTTCACCCATGCGTCTTGGTACTTGATGGGCAGCGTGGCGCCGTCGGCCACCGCCTCGTGCAGGCGGTACTCGTCAATGTAGGTGTCGCCCCCGAACTCGGCCAGGGTGTGCTTGTCGTCGCTCAGCAGCGGGGTGCCGGTGAAGGCGATGAACTTGGCATGGGGCAGGCTGGCCCGCATGAACGCCGCCAGGAAGTCGTACTGGCTGCGGTGTGCCTCATCCACCAGCACATAGAAGTTCGACTTGGCGCTCAGCACCCGAAAGTTGACCTTCTCGCGGCTGACCTCTTCCCACTGGGCATCCAGCAGCACGCCGTCCTCATCGTGCCGGCCATGGTTGGCGTTGCGCTCCTCCAGCATGAAGAAGTCCTTGCCCTCGCGCACCCGCCTGTGTCGGGTGGCTTGCAGCAGGTCATCCTCGTCATCGGTTGCGCTGTCGCTGGCCTCCAGGGCCTGTTCGTTCTCCTGGAACTTCTGCACCGTGCTGGTGAACACGCTGCCGTAGTCATTGCCCAGCAGCTTCACCAATCCATCCACCGACACGGCCTGAATGGCCTTGATGCCCACCGCGTGAAAGGTGTCGAAGATTTGCTTGTCGAGGTCCTTGCGGTCGGTCAGCACCAACACGGTCGGGTTGTTCAAGCCCGTGCTGTCAGCCCGCAGCATCCGGGCCAGCAGCGCCATGGTGAGCGACTTGCCGCTGCCCTGCGTGTGCCAAACCACCCCGCCAAGGGGTTGGGCTGCCGTCAGCCGGGCGATGGTCTTGCGCACGGCCCGCCACTGTTGATAGCGCGGCAGCTTCTTGACCGTCTTGCCATCCCGGGTCTCGAACAACACGAAGTGGGTGATGAGTTCCAGAAACCGGCCCGGCTCGAACAAAGCCCACAGCAGTTGGTCCTGCTCACTGGGGTCAGCGCCCAGCACGGCCGTGACCGCCGCCAGTTCGGCGTCCTGCAGCCGGTAGCGCGCGTAGAAAGCGGGCTTGGTCAGGATGGCGCCATACAAACCCTGCCTGCGGTTGAGGCCCACGCAGACTTGGTTGAACACGAACTGCGCCGGAAAGCTGGCCTGGTAGCCATCCAGTTGCGCCAGCGCTTCATCCAGCCGGTGGTGGCTGGCCTTGCATTCGATGGTCGCCAGCGGCAGACCGTTGACGAACAACAGCAGGTCCGGGCGGAACAGGTCGCCATCGGCGTTCCTGCCGACGTACTGGTCGACCACATGGAAATCGTTGTGGGCGACCGTGCCCGCGTCGAAGAAGCGCACGCTGCGCGGCTTGCCCTCGGCATCCTTCACCTGGATGTCCGAGCGGTGCACCACCTGCTCCCAAAAGGCCTTGTTGGCGGGCAACAAGTCGTCGTTGACGCGCTTGCGCAGTTCAATCAAGGCCGCGTCCACCCCGCCAGGGGCCGTGGCCAGCCACGGGTTCAGGGCCAGCAACCGTGGCCGCAGCACATCCTCCAGCACCGGGGCGAGGTGGCGGTGCTCCACCTGCACCGCATGGCCCGGAAGATGGGTGTAGCCCAGCTTGAGCAGCGACTTGATGGCAGGCGTTTCCACGCCAGTCTTTTCAGGTGACTGGCTCATGGGCTTTTCTTCCCTTGCATGCTGGCTTCCTCCTGACGGCTGCGGTACCAAACCTCGCCGCAGCCTTGTTCTGTGTTCACCGTCCGGCGAATCTCGAACAGCCGAGACTCGTGAATGACTTGCCGCCAACTCCCACAGCCGTAGCGTTGGGGATGCTGGTCGGGGTGTTGTGCGCGAATCCATGGGGTCGCGGTGTTGAGCAGGGTCCAGCCCTGGGTCGCGAAACGGGTCTCGGCTTCGCGCAGGCAGCGCACGGCCCCACTGGCAGGCCAGTCCACCGTGCCGTCTGGTGCAATGCCATTGACCAGCAGGTCTTCAAAAGCCGCCGTGCTCATGAACGAGGCCATAGACGCACGGGCCTCTTCCAGGCCTTGCGCCCAGCCAAGCAAGGTCAGGTAATGGCCGTCGATGGTCTCGTAGCTGGCGTCCAGATAGGCATCGGCGGCCATGCAACCCTGTGGCTCCCAGATGTTGAAGCGCTGCAAGAAGTGGTGAACCAACTCGTTGCGCAGGTCCACCAACTCCTTCAATGCCGCCGTGGTGGCTTGATGCTGGCTGGCATCCAGCCCCACCTGAAAGCGGAAGCGGAACCACAGGCCACCATCGCCCTGCGGCTCATCTGTGCCGTCATCGTTCTCGGCCGACGTCAGATGACGCTCGGTCAGCATGCCGACCAAGGTGCCCAGGGTCTTCTTTTGGGCGCTGGCCACCTGTGCATCTCGCACAGCCACCAACTCAGCCGGCGGGCCGGCGACGTCTCCGTGGGCCACCAATGCCTTGAGCAGGATTTCGTACTGCTGCAAGCGAAGCAGGCACCGCCCCAGCTTGCGCTGCACATCACGCTGCAGTTCCAGCGGTGGGGCTGGGGTGAGCAATGCCTGGGACGCCATGCCTGCCTCTTACGTTCCGGTCGCGCTGGGGTCCACGTTGACCCGCCATTCGCCTGTGAGGAGTTTTTGCATCAGGCCGCGTTTTAGAGTCTGTATCTCATCGCGTTTGACGACGAGTTGATTCAACTTGGTTGTCAGACAGTCAAGCACTTCGACCACCTTCACTTGCTCGGCTAGCGGTGGGACCTTGAGTCGCAATTGAGCCAAGTCGTCGTAATAGATGCGGATACGGACTCCTCCGTCTCCAGAACGCCCAACAAATCGTTGCCACTCATCTGAACGCCGGAAGTGGTCGAGAAAGCCCGGAAGCAGCTCGCCGGGCCTTGTAGCAAAGACCACGTAGTCTGGGCTCACCATTACTGAATGGTCACGAAGATTTCTGGCGATGGAGCCAATGTTGATACGCATCGGGTTGTAGGCGAAAGCACCCGGCGAAACGACCCGGCATCGCTCGGTCGTCGCTCCTTTGACTCTTTCGCGCATTGGCACGAGACCCTGGTCCTTTAAGACCCCACAGAGCAAAGCATCGTCAAGCTTCCCCGAGTTCCGCTCCCTGACTTCTTCCGTAACGCTTCCAAGGGTGCGCACAGTCCACGCCGCTGGAATCTCCCCCAGCTCACTGTCCTTGAACTCGGCGTGCGGCACCCAGCGGCCATCGGCATCTCGGGTGCCGACACCCCGGCTGAACAGGGTCTGCATCAGGCCCTGCTTGAGGGTCTGGGTGGCTTCAATCTGGCGTGCAATCACGTCCAGCTTGTCGTCCACGGCCGTCAGGATGGCGGCGATTTTTTGTTGTTCTTCGAGAGGCGGCAACGGAAACCGAATGCCCTCGATGTCAGAGCCCTTGAGGTTGTTAATCGCCGACCCAGCAAGCTGGACATCAATTGCCGACTGAAAGAACTGAGACTTGAAAATCTGCGCGGTGTACAGCACCGGCGAGCGATAGATGGCGCAAAACGCCCCCACTGTTAGTCTGGGATGACGGGCCAAATGGGCGGGGGTGACAACGCCAGACTTGCCTACCAGCGCCTTGGAACCATTTGACATGCAGATGGCGATGTCGAAGGGGCGGACAAGCTGGTCTTCAGAAATCTTGCATCCAGCCACAAACTGGACATCATCAAAGTTGACTCTGTCATTTTTGATGTTGTTCGAGCGAAGCAGCGTCGTCACGCCCTCTCCGGTCTCCTGCATCAGGTGCTCAGGCTTGTACGAGACTCCTCGAATACATCTGCCGAGGTCGCCAAGGGAGGCAATGGACCAACCCTCTGGAATCACGCCGACTTCTGACTCCTGTTGCTCCTGCATTGCGGTCATGCCCCGCCCTCCAGCAGCCCCAACTCCGCCAGATAGCCGTTCAGACGCGCATCAATCTGTGCCTCTTCCTCAGCCAGCGCTGCCAGTTGCGACAAGGTGGCCGCCACATCGACGGTCTTTTCGGTCTCACCGTTGTCGATGTAGCGTGCAATGTTGAGGTTGCCGCCGTTGCTGCGGATTTCGTCCAGCGTCACGACTCGGCAGTAGTTCGCCACCTCGGTCTGGTGCTCGAAAGCGGCTTTGTGCGTGCTGGCGATGCGGGCGATGTCCTCGGGGCGCAGGCTGTTCTGGGCTTTGCCTTCAAGGTAATCGCGGCTGGCGTCGATGATGATGACCTTGCCCTTGAGTGCAGCGGGCTTGCGCTTGTTCAGGACGAGCACGCAGGCCGGAATGCCGGTGTTGTAGAACAGGGCTGAGGGCAAACCGATGACCGCCTCGATGAGGTCGCCGGGTTGATTGCCGCTGGCGGCGTCGGTGCCGAACAGCAGGCCCTCGCGAATCTTGCCTTCCTCTCCGCTGCGGAACAGCACCCCGTGCGGCAGGATGATGCCCATGCGGCCATCAGCCTTCAAGCTGGCCAACATATGCTGGGCGAAGGCGAGGTCGGCAAAGCCTCGCGGCGGAATGCCGTAGACGAAGCGGCCGTAGGGGTCGTTCACCTGCTTGTAGTTGGGCGCCTTGGGCTTCTTGTCGCCTTCCTGCTCCGCCTCGTTGGCCAGTTCCAGCGGTGACCACCATTGCTTCGCCGAGAACGGTGGGTTGGCAATGACCCGGTCAAAGGTCCTCAGGTAGTCGCCATCGAGGTGCTTGGGTTCGACCAAGGTGTCGCCGCGCTCAATCTCGGCCCGCATGTTGTGCAGGTAGAGGTTGAGCTTGGCAATGGCCCAAGTGCCAAGGTTCTTCTCTTGCCCGAAGAGCAACACATTGGGCTTGTCGCCCAAGAGCAGGCCACCAGGCAGCTTGGCGATGTGGTGGGCGCTTTCCACCAACATGCCGCCGCTGCCACAGGTGGGGTCGTACACGCTGTGGCCGGGTTGCGGGTCGATGAGTTCCACCACCAGTTGCACCACCGCCTTGGGCGTGTAGAACTCGCCCCCTTTCTTCCCGGCGTCGTCGGCGAACTGCTTGATCAGGTACTCGTAAGCGTCACCCAGCATGTCGGCCTTGTACAGGTCGGCATTGCCCAGCTTGTACTGGTTGAAGTGGCGCAGCAGGCGCTGCAGGGTGGCATCGGACAGCACGCGCTTGTCGCCGTACTGGGTGGCGGTCAACACGTACTGCAATTCGGGGTTGTTTGCTTCGATGGTGGCGAATGCTTTGTCCAGCGCCTCGCCGATGTTCTCGGTGCGGGCAATCAACTGCGGCCACCGGGCCGTGCTGGGGAAGTGCCCCCACTTGTCTTCAACCTCTTCTTCGGCTTCAGCAGCGCTCAGGCCATCGGCCTGCATCAACTGGGCAACGCGCTCCTCAAACACGTCGTTGAAGCGCTTGAGGAACAGCAGGCCGAAGATGTAGTTCTTGAAGTCCGACGAGTCGATGGAGCCGCGCAGGATGTTGGCGGACTCCCAGAGCCAGGATTCCAGGGTGTCAAGGGAGAGTTGATTTGCCATAGCAGGCCCATTTTAGGGAGGGAAACGAGGGTCGCTGCCTCGGCCTGCTCAGGTGGCTGTGGTGGTTTCCAACGCGTTGGGTACGCAGCCATGCGGTACGCGTACTGGCCCCAAGCACTGGCCAGACCTGACCATCACTGAACATGTGCGGGCTTCTGGCCGATCAAAGCCCGGCCCCACGGTTGGGGCTTCGTCTTTTCCGGGGTGGCCACATGGTGGCTACATGAAGCCCAGAAACAACAAAGCCCCGCAGAGTCTGCGAGGCTTTGACTGGAATCAGATGGTGCCGGTGAAAGGAATCGAACCCTCGACCTTCTCATTACGAATGAGCTGCTCTACCGACTGAGCTACACCGGCGTCCAAGCCTTAGATTCTAACACGCTCCGTGTGGATGATTCACTGGGCGTCGCGGTGGTACGCGGTCACGCGCTCCACCTCGTTCCTGGAGCCCAGCACCACGGCCACGCGTTCGTGCAGTTGCGTGGGTTGCAACTCCATGATGCGCTGCAGGCCATTGGTGGCCGCACCGCCCGCTTGCTCCACCAGGAAGCTCATCGGGTTGGCTTCATACATCAGGCGCAGCTTGCCGGGCTTGTTGGGCTCGCGCTTGTCCCAGGGGTACATGAAGATGCCGCCACGGGTCAGGATGCGGTGCACGTCGGCCACCATCGAGGCAATCCAGCGCATGTTGAAGTCTTTGCCCCGCGGACCTTCCTTGCCAGCCAGGCACTCGTCGATGTAGCGCTTCACGGGCGGGGCCCAGTGGCGCATGTTCGACATGTTGATGGCGAACTCCTTGGTGTCCTCGGGGATGCGCACGTTGTCCTCGGTCATCACCCACGAGCCCTGCTCGCGGTCGAGCGTGAACATCACCACACCGCGGCCCACGGTCAGCACCAGCGTGGTTTGCGGGCCATACACGCAGTAGCCGGCGCACACCTGGGCGGTGCCAGGCTGCAGGAAGCTGCTGTTGCTGACCTCGGCGCCATCCTGATGCTTGAGCACCGAGAAGATGGTGCCAATGCTCACGTTCACGTCGATGTTGCTGGAGCCATCGAGGGGGTCGAACAGCAGCAGGTACTCGCCCTGCGGGTAGCGGTTGGGCACCGACACCATGTCGTCCATCTCTTCGGAAGCCATGCCCGCCAGGTGGCCGCCCCACTCGTTGGCCTCGATCAGCACCTCGTTGGCGATGATGTCGAGCTTCTTCTGAACCTCGCCTTGCACGTTTTCGCTGTCGGTGCTGCCCAGCACGTCGCCCAGGGCGCCCTTGTTGACGCTGATGGCGATGCGCTTGCAGGCGCGGGCCACGACTTCAATGAGCAGGCGCAACTCGGCCGGAATCTGCGCCTCGCCGCGCTGCTGCTCGATCAGGTACTGCGTGAGGCTGATGCGTTTGGTCATGATGAATACGGTCAAGGTTTTGAAAACGGGGGCCGCTCAGTCCTGCAGTGCGCGGGTGATGATTTCGCGCACGTCGTCCGACAGCTCGGTGCGGGCTGCCACGCGCTTGAGCGCTTCTGCAGCGGCCGTGCGGTAGGGCTCGGCCAGGCGGCGCCAGTGGTCCATGGCACGGGCCAGGCGGGCGGCCAGTTGCGGGTTGATGGCATCAATCTCGATGACACGATCAGCCCAGAACACATAGCCCGCCGCATCGGTGCGGTGGAAGGCGGCCGGGTTGTTCAAGCACAGGGCCATCAGCAGACTGCGGGCCCGGTTGGGGGTGCGCAAGGTGAAGTCGGGGTGCTGCATCAAGGCCTTGGCGCGAGCGAAGACCTTGCCGCCCTGCTCCGGTGCCATGGCCTGCAGGGTGAACCACTTGTCAATGACCAGTGCCTCGTCCTTGAACTGCGCGTGGAAGCGCTCCAGCGCCTGGGCCGCCAGATCGGCATGGGCATTGACCAGGGCCGACAGGGCCCCCAGACGGTCGGTCATGTTGCCGGCGTCCTTGAAGCGCTGCAGGGCCTTGCCCGGCCAGATCGGGTTCTGGCGCACGGTGCCGTCCAGCGTCAGCATGCTCAGCGCCAGGTTGGCCAGGGCGCGACGCCCCGCACTGACTGAGTCGGGCGAGTAGCCGCCCAAATCGGCGTTGCTCTCATAAGCCCAGACCCAATCGTCGTGCAGGGCGTGGGCCAGTTGCAGCTTGAGGCTGTCGCGCACATGGTGAATGCGCTGGGGGTCGACCACGTCGAGCTGCTCGGCCACATAGGCCTCGCTGGGCAGGGTCAGCACCAGCTCTTTGAAGGCGGCGTCCAGTTCCGGATGGCGCAGCACGGCACGCAAGGCCCACAACAAACGCTGATCCAGCTCCACTCGGCCATCGCCCTTCACGGCGTTGACGATGCGACGCAGCATCAGGCACTGGCTGGCTTCCCAGCGGTTGAAGGGGTCGAGGTCGTGGCTCAGCAGCGTGAACAAGGCCTCGTCGCCCAGCTCGGCCTCCAGCACCACCGGGGCCGAGAAGCCGCGCAGCAGCGAGGGCACGGGCTCGGTGGGCACGTGCACGAAGGTGAAGGTTTGCGTGGGCTCGGACAGCACCAGCACGGTGTCGTGGCCCAGCGGGTGCAAGTGCCCTTCCAGCTGCAGGTTCAGGTTGCGGCCATCGTGGGCCACCAGCCCCATGGCCACGGGGATCACGAAGGGGGCCTTGTCAGGCTGCCCCGGCGTGGGCGCACAGGTCTGGCTCAGCGTGAGGGTGTAGATCTGGTTGGCGGCGTCGTACACCCCATGGGCCCGAACGCGGGGCGTGCCGGCTTGGCTGTACCAGCGCTTGAACTGATCCAGGCGGCGGGCCAGTTCGCTGTCGGGGTTGGCGTCGGCAATGGCCTGGGCAAAGTCGTCGCAGGTCACAGCATGGCCGTCATGGCGCTGAAAGTACTGCGCCATGCCGCGGCGGAAGCCCTCGTCGCCCACCAGGGTGTGCATCATGCGCACCACCTCGGCGCCCTTTTCGTACACGGTGGCCGTGTAGAAGTTGTCGATGGCCAGGTAGCTGTCGGGGCGCACAGGGTGGGCCATGGGGCCCGCATCTTCAGGGAACTGCAGCTGCCGCAGGGTGCGCACGTCTTCGATGCGCTTGACGGCGCGGGCGCTCTTGCTGCCGGCCATGTCCTGGCTGAACTGTTGGTCGCGGAAGACGGTCAGGCCCTCCTTCAGCGACAGCTGGAACCAGTCACGGCAGGTAACGCGGTTGCCCGTCCAGTTGTGGAAGTACTCATGGGCAACCACGCTCTCCACGTTGCCGAAGTCGACATCAGTGGCCGTGGCAGGGTTGGCCAGCACGAACTTGGTGTTGAAGATGTTCAACCCCTTGTTCTCCATGGCGCCCATGTTGAAGTCGCTGACCGCGACGATCATGAAGCGCTCCAGATCGAGGCTGAGGCCGTACTTGGCCTCGTCCCAGGCGATGGAGGCAATCAGCGAGTTCATCGCGTGTTCGGTCTTGTCCAGATCACCGGCGCGCACATAGATCTGCAGCAAATGCTCGTGGCCAGCCCGGGTGCGGATGCGCTGCTCGCGGCGCACCAGCTCGGCCGCCACCAGGGCGAACAGGTAGCAGGGCTTGGGATGGGGGTCGACCCACACCGCGAAATGCTTGCCCCCTTCCAGCTCGCCCTCGTCCACCAGGTTACCGTTGGACAGCAACACCGGGTACTTGGCCTTGTCGGCCTTCAGCGTGACCTTGTAGGTGGCCATCACGTCCGGGCGGTCCAGGAAGTAGGTGATGCGCCGGAATCCCAAGGCCTCGCACTGCGTGAAGAAGCCGCCGCTGCTGGTGTACAGGCCCGACAACTGGGTGTTCTTCTCGGGTGCACAGGTGGTGCGGATCTCGAGCGTGAAGGGCTGCTCGGGCAGCTTGTCCAGCACCAGTTGCTGGTTCTCGAAACGGAAGGAAACCGGCTCGCCATCCACCAGCACGCGGGTGAGGTTGATGTCTTCGCCATCCAGGCGCAACGGTGCGCCAGGCAGAGCCGGGTTGGGCTCCAGGGTCATCTTGTTGATGACCAGGGTCTTGGCTGGGTCGAGGTCGAAACTCAGATCGACCGTCTTGATCCAGTAGGCCGGCGGCGCGTACTCTTCACGCCGCACCAGGGGAGCAGTCCCTTCACGCATGGTGATTCCTTGTTGAGCCCTTGTGGGGCAGGTCCATTGGATCAGATGCCTTGTTTCAGGCTGGCCTCAATGAACTGATCGAGGTCGCCATCCAGCACCTTCTGGGTGTTCGAGATTTCCACGTTGGTGCGCAAGTCCTTGATTCGAGACTGGTCGAGCACGTACGAGCGGATCTGGTGACCCCAGCCCACATCGGTCTTGGTGTCTTCCAGCTTCTGCTGCGCTTCCATGCGCTTGCGCATTTCGTGATCGTACAGACGGGAACGCAGGCGGCGCCAAGCCACATCGCGGTTGCTGTGCTGCGAGCGGCTGTCCTGGCACTGCACCACGATGCCGGTCGGGATGTGCGTCAGGCGCACGGCCGAGTCGGTCTTGTTGATGTGCTGACCACCCGCGCCCGAAGCCCGGTAGGTGTCGGTGCGCACATCGGCGGGGTTGATGTCGATCTCGATCGAGTCGTCGATTTCGGGGTACACGAACACCGAGGCGAACGAGGTGTGGCGCCCGCCCGAGGAGTCGAACGGGGACTTGCGGACCAGTCGGTGCACACCGGTCTCGGTGCGCAGGAAGCCGAAGGCATACTCGCCTTCCACCTTGATGGTGGCACTCTTGATGCCGGCGGTGTCGCCCGGGGTTTCGTCTTCAATGTCAACCTTGAAGCCCTTGCGCTCGCAGTAGCGCAGGTACTGGCGCAACAGCATCGAAGCCCAGTCGCAGGCCTCCGTGCCGCCGGCGCCGGCCTGGATGTCAATGAAACAGTTGCTGGGGTCGGCCGGGTTGCTGAACATCCGGCGGAACTCCAGTCCTTCGACGTCAGCCGTCAAGGTGGCCACATCATCCGCGATGGACTGCAGGCCGGCCTCGTCGCCCTCTTCTTTCGACATCTCGAACAGCTCTGCGTTGTCCGACAGGCTGCGGGTCAGGCGATCGATCACGACCACCACATCTTCCAGCGATTTCTTTTCCTTACCCAGGGCTTGCGCGCGCTTAGGGTCGTTCCAGACGGAGGGATCTTCCAGCTCGGCGTTCACTTCGGCCAGACGGCGGGACTTTTCATCCCAGTTAAAGATACCTCCGAAGGTCGTCGGTCCGAGCCTTCAGGTCGGCGATGGTGGCGCCCAAGGCGTTGATGGTTTCGATGTCCATGGTCAATCCTGATCGGTGTGCCGCGATGGGCAGTGGGTGATGCAAAGCCAAAAGGCCCCGGTGTCGATCACAGGAGCCTGGCGTCAGGAGTTATTTTGTCATGCCGCAGCGGGCGCCAGAAAACGAGCCAAGCTGGCTGCCAGCGCTTCAGGCTGGTCATGGTGCAGCATGTGGCCGGCGTCCTGCAAGGTCTCCAGCCTGAAATCGGGCACCAGTTTCACGCGTTCCAGGAAATCATCCCGCCCGAACTTGCCATTGAAGAAGAGGAAGTACAAGGTTTCAGCGCCTTCCACGAACAGCACCGGGCAGGTGATGCTGGAGAGGAAGGCCCTCACCTCTTCCACGCGGTACAAAAAGGGCTGCGGTCGCTTGTGGGCCGCATCGGCATTGATCACCCAACGCCCTCCCTCCAGGCGGGCCCAGTGGCCGGCCAGCCACAGGGCAAAACTGTCACGCAGCCGGGGGTTGTTGCCTTGCAGGCGCTTGGCCACCTCGGCCTGGCTGGCGTAGCTCTTGAGCTGGGTTGGCGTCTTGAGTTCGTCCAGCCATTTCACATAGCGCTCGGGGGCTTCCTGAGGCTCGGTGGCCGGCAGGCCAAACCCTTCCAGATTCACCAGCTTGCGCAAGCGGCTGGACCGCACGCCCGCATACAACATCACCACATTGCCGCCCATGCTGTGCCCCAGCAAGTCCACCGGCTGGCCAGGCGACAGGTGATCCAGCAGGGCGTCCAGGTCGCCCAGGTAATCCGCAAAAAAATAACAGTCGGTGCCGGGCGGTGGCTTGGTGCCTCCGAAGCCGCGCCAGTCGATGGCCACGATGGGCCGATCCGCCCAACCGGGCTGCCGCCGCAACTCATCGACCATGAACTGAAACGAGGCCGCCACATCCATCCAGCCATGCACCATCACGAGCAGGGGTTGCTCGGGCGTGGCATTGGACACGTCGCCCCAGCACAACAGGTGGTAACGCAGACCACGCACCTCCACGTGCAGGGATTGGGCGGGGTATTGCGGCTGATAACTGGTCAATTCGGACATGGGACAGAGGCTTTCAACAACAGGGCCGTGACTTAATACCATCAGCGGGTCCTCACCTTGGGGGGATCCGAATCACGCGCCATGCGCCATCATCGCCCAAGGCGCGGTTTTTCACATAAGCTGCGCGTCTTGTCGCCCAATCACCCGGTGCAGTTGCCGCCTGAGCCCTTGTGAATACCTTGTCGTCGCCCCCTCCGCCTCAGGAAGCCTCTGCGCTGCGCATCCCTGCGCTGGGTCGCTTTGGACCGCTGGCTCTGGCACTGGCGGCGCTGGCGTTGGTGAGCATGGGGCTGATCGCCTGGTCTCACCTGGGGTGGCGCGCCATCCAGGAGCGTTCACACGCTTTTGATTCGCAATTGTCTGCCGTGCAGTTCCGCCTGCACCGCAGTCAATGGATGGTGGAAGAGTTGCTGCGCCAACCGCAGCGCAACGCTCAGCAAGACGTGGTGCAGCCGCTGGACGAAGCCCGTATTCTGGCCAGCCGGCTGGTGATGGAAGAAGCACCCGGCATGCAGGCCCCGCTGGAGTTGTGGCTGGAACGCCTGCACGAGGCCGAGGCGCAAACCCTCAAACGCCTGCGCCAGCCCGACACGGTGCAAGAGGCGGAAGTGCGTGACGCGCTGTCCCGGCTTGACGCGGCCTCGGCCGTGGTGACCCAGGCCTGGCAAACCGAACTGGAATACGCCCGGCGCCAGCAAAGCCGGCTCGACAAAATCAACATGGCCCTGGTGGGCGGCCTGACCCTGGTGCTGCTGGGGGCCATGTGGCGCGCCCACCGGCAGCGCGACCGCGCCATGAATGTGCTGCGCGAACGCGAAGCCCAATTGCGCGCCTTCGCCGACGTGCTGCCCGATCTGGCCTTCCGCCTGGATCACGAAGGCCGGCACCTGGACATCTATGGCAGCAACCTGCCCTTGCTGGGGCGCCCCCGCGAAGCCTGGCTGGGCCACCGACTGCATGAGTTCTTTGCCCCCGAGATGGCCGAGCGCTTCATGAGCACCTTGCAAGCCGCCTTGCGCGAGCGCCGCACCCAGGCCTCCAGCTTTGCGCTGGAAGTGGGCGGCAAGATGCTGCACTTCGACAGCCGTTGCGCACCGGTGGGCGACACCAACCAGGTGGTGTGGATGATCTGGGACGTGACCGCCCGCCGCCAGACCGAGCGCCGCTTGCGCCGCAAGACGCGGATGTACGACTTCCTCAGTCATGTGAACCAGGCCATCGTGCGCTCGCAAGACGAGGGCGTGCTGCTCGAGCGCGTGTGCCGCGTGGCCGTGGAGCACGGCCAGTTCCGCAAGGCCTGGGTGGCGATGTTCGAGGTGGATGATGGAGCGGAATCGCCGCTGCTGTTGCGCTGCAAGGCCGAGGCTGGTGACCCCCGGCCCGACACCGCAACCCTGAGTTTCAGCCTGCTGGCCACCGGCGCCCACGAGGCGGTGCTGGACCGCAGCCTGCGCGACGGCCACACCTACCGCACCGCGGACCTGGGCCGAGAGCCCCTGCGGCCCGACTGGGCCGACAAGGCCATCGAGGCCGGCACTCCTGGCTGCGTGGTGGTGCCCCTGCACCGCGATCAGGTGCTGGTGGGGCACCTGATCCTGCTGGGCAAGCGGGTGGACGACCATGACCCCGACGAGTTGGGCCTGTTCGAAGACCTCTCCAGCGACCTGTCCTTCGCGCTGACCACCCTGCACCGGGAGCAGCTGCGCAACCACGCCGAGCAGCGCATCCGCCTGCATGCGGCGGCCCTGGAAAGCTCGCGTGACGGCATGATGGTGCTGGGGCGTGACCGCCGCCTGGTCAGCATCAACCCCGCTTTCACCACCCTGACGGGCTACACAGAAGACGAGGTGATTGGCCGCACGCCCGAGTTCTTGCTGCCCGACCACCCGGAGGACACGATCGAGGCCATGCGCCGGGACATCGAGGCTCAGGGCACCTGTCAGGCCGAGCTATGGTTCCAGAAAAAAACGGGTGAGCTGTTCATGACCAAGCTGTCGGTCAGCACCGTCAGCAGCATGCACGGCAACCCCACCCATTTCGTGGGCGTGTTCACCGACATCACCCAACTCAAGCAGACCGAAGAGCGCCTGGCCCGCATGGCGCACTTCGACACCCTCACCGAGTTGCCCAACCGCCTGATGATCCACCAGCGTCTGGCCCATGCGGTCAACCTGGCGCAACGGCACCACACGCTGGTGGGCGTGGTGTTCATCGACCTGGACAACTTCAAGACCGTGAACGACGGCCTGGGGCATGCCGCGGGCGACAGCCTGCTGCGGCAGGTGGCGCAACGCCTGCGCCAGCGCGTGCGGCAGGAAGACACCCTGGGCCGCCTCGGGGGCGACGAGTTCATCCTGGTGCTGGAGCACCTGCGCCACCCGCAGCAGGCCGCCCATGTGGCCACCGCCATCCTGGAAACCTTGGGCGAGCCCTTCACGCTGGATGGTGGGCAGCAGGTTTACGTGCGCGCCTCGATCGGCATTGCCATGTTCCCCGATGACGGCCACGACGCGGCCGAGCTGGTGCGCAACGCTGACGCGGCCATGTACGAGTCCAAGCGCCGGGGCCGCAACAACTTCAGCTTCTTCACCAGCAACTTCACCACCAACGCCAACAGCCGGCTGCAGCTGGAAACCCGCCTGCGCCGCGCGGTCGAGCTGGGCGAATTCGTGCTGCACTACCAACCCATGGTGCGCATCAGCGATCACCAGGTGGTGGCTGTGGAAGCCTTGGTGCGACTGCGTTCGCCCGAGGGCACGGACCCGCCTGTCTCGTCCATCGGCCCCAACGAGTTCATCCCGGTCATGGAAGACACCGGCATGATCGTGGCCCTGGGCGACTGGGTGCTGGCCGAAGCCTGTCGCCAGGCCAAAGCCTGGCTGGACGCCGGCCTGTCGTTCGGGCGCGTGGCCGTGAACGTGTCGGCCAGCGAGATCAGTCGTGGTGCGGTGCTGGAGCGTCTCAACCGCATCCTGAAGGACACGGGCCTGCCGCCCGCCTGCCTGGAGCTGGAAATCACCGAAAGCGGGTTGATGGAATCCGGCACCGCCGCCGAAGCCTTCCTGCAAGCGGTGCATGCACTGGGCGTGCACCTGACCATCGACGACTTCGGCACGGGCTACTCGTCGCTGGCCTACCTCAAGCGCTTCCCGGTGCAGCAGCTGAAAATCGATCGCAGCTTCGTGCAAGACCTGCCAGGCCACGACAGCGACAACCAGCTGGTCAGCACCATGATCGCCATGGCCCATGGCCTGCGCCTGCAGGTGGTGGCCGAAGGTGTGGAGATGCCCGACCAGGAGGCCTTCCTGGCCAGCCTGGGCTGCGACATGGCGCAAGGCTATCTGCACGGCCGGCCCATGCCGGCCGAACAGATCACCCCCTTGCTCAAGCCGCGCTGAGATCGCCAGCAAAAAAAGCACGATCGTTCGATAATGGGCGTTCTGACAACGTCCATCATCACTGGCCATGAGCAACACCGCCCCCGCCCGTACCCCGCTGCACCACCTCATCCAGACCCGCGTGCGGCAGGGCCAGCGCATCCGCTTTGACGTACCAGCCGACTGGCAACAAGGCCGCACCACCTTTGGCGGCGTGCTGTCAGCCCTGGTGGTGCAGGCCATGCGTGATGTCTGCGGCAGCGACTGGCCGCTGCGGGCGCTGCAAACCAACTTCGTGGGCCCGGTGGCGGCAGGCACCTTCGATGTCGACGTTCAACTGCTGCGCCAGGGCAAGAACATCCGTCAGGTGCAGGCGCGTGTGCTGCAAGCCGATGCCGATGGCAACGAGCACATCGGTGGCGTCTTGCTGGGCGTGTTTGGCACGGGCCGTGCGTCGGCCCTGCCGGAACTGCGCCCCACCCAGGAGGCCGTGGCCAAGGGGCCTGATGAGGCCGTGCGCTGGCCCTACATCCCCGGGGTGACACCCGCCTTCACCCAGCACCTGGAGTTCCGCCATGCCGAAGGCGGCGTGCCGTTCAGCAACTCCACCGACGCTTACAGCCGCACCTACGCCCGCCTGAAAGACGCCGCGCAGGTGGACACCGAGTTGCTGACGGTGCTGCTGGCGGACGCCGGCCCCACGCCTGCCCTGGCCATGCTGCCGAGCTTTGCACCCGCCTCGTCCGTGTCGTGGGCGCTGGAGCTGCGCCCGGTGGATGGCGCCGACACGCACGGCCTGTGGCGCATGGACAAAGACGCCATCGCCACCGGCGAGGGTTATGTGAACGAGAAAACCACGCTGTGGACCCCCTGCGGCCGGCTGGCGGCCTTTGGCTACCAGGTGGTGGCCGTGTATGGCTGAGCCAGACGCCGAGCGGGCTCAGCCCCGCTCGCTGGGCGAGCTGTTCTGGGCCTTCACGGTGCTGGCCCTGCAAGGCTTTGGGGGCGTGATCGCCGTGGCCCAGCGTGAGCTGTGCGAGCACCGGCGCTGGCTCAGCACCCAAGAATTTGTAGACCTGCTGGCGGCCGCCCAGGTGCTGCCCGGCCCGAACGTGTGCAACCTGTCGATCATGATCGGCGACCGGTTCTTTGGCTGGCGCGGTGCGCTCACAGCCCTGGCCGGCATGATCACCGCGCCCCTGGCCCTGATGCTGGTGGTGGCCGCGCTGCTCGGCCACGCACAAACCCTCTGGCCTGACAGCCAGGGTGCCATCCGAGGCGCCCTGCTGGGCATCGCTGCCGTGGCCGCCGGCCAGATCATCGGCACCGTGCTGCGCCTGGCCGCCCCGCTGCGTCAGCATGTGCTGGGCCCCACGGCCAGCCTGGGGCTCGCCGCCCTGGCCTTCGGCCTGATGGTGGGGCTGGGCTGGCCGCTCCTGTGGGTGTTGCTAGGCCTGGGAGGCGCCGCCTGCGTGGTCTGCTACGCGCAATTGCGCCGTCGCGCCGCGCCTTCGACACCAGGAGCCTGACCGTGGAGGCCGCCCTGCCCGACCTGGATACCCTGGTCACCCTGCTGGGCCAATTTCTGGCCTTGTCGCTGATGGCCATTGGTGGGGCCATCACCCTGGTGCCAGACATGCACCGCCGCCTCGTCGACGAGGGTGGGCTGCTCAGCGACAGCGATTTCACCGCCGCCATCGCACTGGCCCAGGCCGCACCCGGCCCCAATGTGCTGTTCGTCTCGCTCATGGGCTGGTACAGCGCCGGACTGGCTGGGGCGCTGGTCAGCACCCTGGGCATCATGCTGCCCTCCACCACCGTGGCGCTGCTGGCATCCCACTGGATTGCCGCCAGGCGACACTGGCTGAGCGTTCAGGCCTTCCAGGCGGGCATGATGCCCGTCACCATCGGGCTGCTGGTGGCCACCGGCTGGCACCTGGCACCCGAGGCCTCGCAATGGCGGGCGCTGCTCTTGTGCGCCGTGGTGGCCGTGCTGGTGTGGCGCACACGCATCCGCCTGATCTGGCTGGTGGCCGCAGGCGGGCTGCTGGGCGCGCTGGGCTGGATCTGACGGCCTACACTGTGCTGATCGCACCGCCTGGCATCCCACGCACGAGCCCACCATGAGCACACCGTTGAACATCATCCACAACCCCGAGGCCAGCCGCTTTGAAGCCACGGTAGAAGGCCTGTTGTGCCGCGCCGATTACGAGTTGCGCGACGGCGTGATGGCCATGACCCACACCGTGGTGCCCTCGGCCCTGGAGGGGCGCGGCATCGCGGGCCAGTTGGTCAAGACCGCCCTGCAGTGGGCCCAAGCCCAAGGGTGGAAGGTGCGGCCCGTGTGCAGCTATGTGGAGGTGTACCTGCGCCGTCACCCCGAATGGGACGAACTGCGCGCCTGAACACAGCCCGCCACGGCCTCGGCCATGCGCTGCGCGGCGCCTCGGTGCGCATGGGCAAACGCCTGCGACGCCTGGCGTGCCGTGGACAAGGCCTCAGTCTGCCCCAACAGGGCCATCGCCCGGGCCACGCCCTCATCCCAGTTTGACACCCGAAACGCGGCCCCCGCCGCTTCGCTGAGCTCGGCCGCTTCGGCAAAGTTGAAGGTCGACGGGCCCATGATCACCGGGCAGGCGCAGGCCGCCGCCTCGATCAGGTTCTGGCCGCCCAGCGGCTCGAAGCTGCCACCCAACAGCGCCAGCTGCGCAGCGGCGTAGTACGCCGGCATCTCGCGCATGGAGTCGCCCAGCCACACATCCGCCTGCAAGGCCTGGGCATCAGGCACGCCCTCAGGCCAGGCACTGCGACGCGACAAGGACCACCCCTCGCCCTGGATCAAGGCGGCCACCTCATCAAAACGCTGAGGATGGCGGGGCACGATCCAGAGGCGGGGGCGCACAGGGGTCTGATCGTGGGCTGCGGCCCGATCCGCCACGCCCTCGGTGTGACTGTTCGACACTGCACGGCGCCAGGCGGCCAGCAAGCCTGACTCCTCACCCTCGCGGGTGCTGGCGGCCAGCACCAGGGGGCGTGACTGACTCGCCTGCGCCCAGGCCTGCCCTTGCGCCAGCAATGCCGGCGCCGGTGCCATGTCGAACTTGACATTGCCCATCACCTGCACCACCGGAGCGCCCATCTGGCGCAGCCGCAAGGCGTCATCCTCGGTTTGAGCCAGCACGAGGCGCAAGGACTGAGCGGCCGGGCGCAACAAGGCTGCAAAGCGCTGCCCCTGCCGCAGGCTCTTGACGCTCAATCGGGCATTGGCCAGCACCATGGGCACGCCGGCGCGCTGCGCCTCATGCTGCACATTGGGCCAGACCTCCGTTTCCATCAACACCCCCACCGAGGGCTGGTGTCGCGTCAAAAAACGCCGCACGGCGCCGGGCGTGTCATAAGGCAGCCAAACCTGGGCATCGCCAGACAACAGCAACGCCTGGCCAGCCTCTCGGCCCGTGGCCGTGGTGTGCGTGAGCAGCAAGCGCATGCCGGGCATGGCCTCCCGCAGCGCGTGCACCAGGGGCTCGGCCGCGCGGGCCTCCCCCAGCGACACGGCGTGCACCCACACCACCGGGCCAGCGCCTGGTGCCACGGTGGCGCCGCCCCAGCCCAGGCGCTCAGGCCAGTGAGCGCGGTAGCCAGGCTCGTCGCGCCCGCGCGACCACACCCGCCACAGGTAGGCGGGCGTCCCCAGTCTCAGCAGGAGCGAATACAGCCAGCGCGCCAGAATCTGCGGTCCTTGTAACTTGCGTTGCGTGGCGTTGGCGGCCTTGGGTCGCCGCTCAGTGTGCCGAGGCGCCCACATGGGCGTCGGGCTTGACCGCCAGAATGGCCGCCATGAAGTGCTTCTGGATGCGCTCCAGCGCCTCGGGCGTCTGTCCTTCAAAGCGCAGCACCAGCACCGGTGTGGTGTTGGAGGCACGCACCAGACCAAACCCATCGGGGTAGTCGGCGCGCAGACCATCGATGGTCGTCATCTCGGCGCCCTCGAATCTGGCCGTCTGGCGCAGCTTTTCGATGACGGCGTGGTGCTCGCCTTCAGCACAAGGCACGTTCAGCTCAGGCGTGCTGTGGCTGGTAGGCAGGGCGTTCAGCAAGGCGCTGGGATCGGCCTCTTTGGACAGGATTTCCAGCAGCCGTGCGGCCGTGTAGGTGGCATCGTCAAAGCCATACCAGCGCTCGGCAAAGAAAATGTGGCCACTCATCTCGCCGGCAAACGGCGCGCCGGTTTCCTTCAGCTTGGCCTTGACCAGCGAGTGGCCGGTTTTGTACATCAGCGGCTCGCCACCGGCCGCGCGAACGGCCACGGCCAGTTGCTGGCTGCACTTCACGTCATAAATGATCTTGCCGCCTGGCACGCGAGACAGGATGTCACGCGCGAACAGCATGATCTGGCGGTCGGGGAAGATGTTGTGGCCTTCCTTGGTGATCACACCCAGGCGGTCGCCGTCACCATCGAAGGCCAGGCCCAGATCAGCGCCCTGCGCTTTCACGGCCTGGATGAGATCCTGCAGATTCTCGGGCTTGGAGGGGTCGGGGTGGTGGTTGGGGAAGTCGCCATCCACCTCGGAGTACAGCTCGGTGACCTCGCAGCCCAGCGCCCGCAGGATGCCTGGCGCCGATGCACCCGGAATGCCGTTGCCCGAATCGACCACGATCTTGAGCGGGCGCGCCAGCTTGCAATCGCCCACGATGCGCTGCGTGTACTCGGGCAGGATGTTCAGCTCGGACAGCGAGCCGTCGCCACTGGCGTACTCTTCACGCTCGATGCGCTGGCGCAGGCCCTGGATGTCGTCGCCATAAATGGCACGGCCGGCCAGCACCATCTTGAAACCGTTGTAATCCTTGGGGTTGTGGCTGCCCGTGACCTGGATGCCGCTGTGGCAGCCTTGATCGCCACGGGTGGCGGCCACGTAATACAGCATGGGCGTGGTCACGGCGCCCAGGTCGATCACGTTGATGCCGGTGCTGCGCAGGCCCTTGATCAGGGCGGCGCTCAGCGACGGGCCCGACAAGCGGCCATCGCGACCGATGGCGACGGCCTTTTCGCCCAGCTTCAGGGCCTCGGTGCCAAAGGCCTTGCCCAGGTGCTCGGCCACGGCCTCACTGAGGGTCTGGCCGACGATCCCGCGGATGTCATAGGCCTTGAAGATGGAGGCAGCAACTTGCATGGGGGTCCTTCTTGAATCGTTTATGGATTGATCGTGTCTGATGGGGCCGAACCGCTGCAACCGCTGCGATGCGCCCGTGTTCCCTGGCCGACATTGTAGGCAGGGCTGCGTGACAACCAAGCAATGATGGGACCACGTGCCACACCATTCCCCCCAAGGCGGGGAACGCGCGCTGCTGCAGCGCGCGATGGCAGTGGATGACATGCAGACGAAAAAAAGCCGCTGCAAACACATGCTTGCAGCGGCTCTTGACCGTTGGCGGAGTGGACGGGACTCGAACCCGCGACCCCCGGCGTGACAGGCCGGTATTCTAACCGACTGAACTACCACTCCGCGTCGGTGACGACTTCACTTGCTTGCGCAAGCCAAGTGCCGTCAAAACTTGGCGTCCCCTAGGGGATTCGAACCCCTGTAGTCACCGTGAAAGGGTGGTGTCCTAGGCCTCTAGACGAAGGGGACTCCGTCTTGTAAATTGTCTTGAATTGAACCTGTCTCGATACCGGTTGACGCCTGGTTGGATGGTGGAGGTAAGCGGGATCGAACCGCTGACCTCTTGCATGCCATGCAAGCGCTCTCCCAGCTGAGCTATACCCCCATCGTGCGTTCACAACAGGGCGCCACACTGGCACCGCGACTGACTCAATTCGACGCTGCTGTGTCACCAGCAACGCCCATAAAACTTGGCGGAGTGGACGGGACTCGAACCCGCGACCCCCGGCGTGACAGGCCGGTATTCTAACCGACTGAACTACCACTCCGCGTCGGTAACGACTTTGCTGACTTGCGCCAGCCAAGTGCCGTCAAACTTGGCGTCCCCTAGGGGATTCGAACCCCTGTAGTCACCGTGAAAGGGTGGTGTCCTAGGCCTCTAGACGAAGGGGACTGAATCCTTCATACAACCTGACCGACGCTGTGCCTGGTTCAACTGCAACCTGGTCACCGAACACCCCGTGGGTGCTGGTGGAGGTAAGCGGGATCGAACCGCTGACCTCTTGCATGCCATGCAAGCGCTCTCCCAGCTGAGCTATACCCCCTTGGAACCACTGCTTTCGCAGCGTTTCTTCGGTTTGCCCGGCTGCCTTGTTTCAAACAAAGCGTCGTTCAAGCGAGAATGAGAGTATAGCCCGTTTTTTGATCTCTACGCAAGTTGTGTGCTCCGGACCACAACCATCACACCGCCAGTCGCGCCAACACCACGTTGCGATCAAACAGGGCCAGCACCGCATCCACCGACGGCGTTTGCGAACGACCACACACCAGCAAACGCACGGGAATGGCCAACTGCGGCATCTTCAAGCCGAACTCGGTCAGCGTGTCTTTCAGGGCCTGATTGATGGCGGCAGGCTCCCACGCCACCTCGGCCAGTCGCTGGGCAAACGCGGCCACGGCGGGCTTCACGGCATCGGTGAGTTTCTCGGCCAGTTCTTGCGCAGGCGGGCTCACGTTGGCGCCATACATGCTCAGCCACTCGGCCAGTTCGACGGTGGTGGCGCAACGATCCTTGAACAAGGCGCACATGGCGGCCAGTCGCGCATCGTCAATCGATGCCGGCAGGCTCAGGCCACGGGCTGCACATTGGCCGCGCACCAGACCGGCCAGCATGGCGTCATCGGCAGTCTTCATGTGCTGCTGGGCCACCCAGCGCAGCTTGGCCTCGTCAAACTGGCTGGCGCTCTTGCCCAGGTGGTCCAGGTTGAACCACTCGATGAGCTGGGCGCGCGAGAAGATTTCGTCATTGCCGTGGCTCCAGCCCAGGCGGGCCAGATAGTTCACGATGGCATCGGGCAGGTAGCCCTCATCACGGTACTGCGTGACGGGCTTGGCGCCATGCCGTTTGCTCATCTTCTCGCCCTGCTCATTGAGCACGGTGGGCAGGTGGGCATACACCGGGGGCTCTTTACCCAAGGCGCGCAGGATGTTGATCTGGCGCGGGGTGTTGTTGATGTGGTCGTCGCCGCGGATCACATGGGTGATGCCCATGTCCAAGTCATCCACCACCACGCAGAAGTTGTAGGTGGGCGTGCCAATGATGTCGTCGCTGTCGGCCGGTGCGGGCCGCGCGACGACCAGGTCGTCGAGCTCGTCGTTGCTGATCTCGATCCGGCCCTTGACCTTGTCTTCCCACACCACGCTGCCGCCTTTGGGATTCTTGAAGCGCAGCACGGGCTTCACGCCGGCAGGCACCGGCGGCAAGGTCTTGCCGGGCTCGGGGCGCCAGGTGCCGTCGTAGCGGGGCTTTTCCTTCGCTGCCATCTGCCGCTCGCGCAGGGCGTCCAGCTCGGCACTGCTCATGTAGCAGGGGTAGACCAGGCCCTGGTCCAGCATCTGGCGCATCACCTCTTTGTAGCGGTCCATGCGCTGCATCTGATAGAACGGGCCCTCATCGTGGTTCAGGCCCAGCCACTGCATGCTTTCCAGGATGACATCGACGGCTGCTTGCGAGGACCGTTCTTCATCGGTGTCTTCGATGCGCAAGATGAAGACGCCGTTGTTGGCGCGCGCAAAGGCCCAGGGGTACAGGGCCGAGCGAATGTTGCCCAGGTGGATGAAGCCGGTGGGCGACGGGGCAAAGCGGGTGCGGACTTGGGTCATGTCGGAATCAGGTGATCGGCAGGTGCGGTTCAGGCTGTCAGGGTGTCGAGACCCCGGGCCAGATCGGCCGTCAGGTCGTCGATGTGCTCCAGACCCACGGCCACGCGGATCATGCCCTGCGTGATGCCGGCGGCCAGGCGCTGGTCTTCAGTGAGGCGCCCGTGCGAGGTGCTCGACGGGTGCGTGATCAAGGTCTTGGTGTCGCCCAGGTTCGACGTGATCGAACACAAGCGGGTGTGGTCGATCACATGGAAGGCGGCCTGGCGCAGGCGCTTGGCGTCATCGCCCAGCACGGCCGGCGCTGGCACGGTGATCTCGCCCTGAGCCGGTTTGACGGTGAAAGACACCACCGCCCCGCCACTGCCGTTTTGCTGTGCCATGGCCAGCGCGTGTTGCGGATGGCTGGGCAAGCCGGGGTAGAACACCTGATCCACCTGAGGCTGTTGTTCCAGCCACTGCGCCAGCTTCAAGGCGTTGGCGCTTTGCGCGGCCATGCGGATGGACAAGGTCTCCAGGCCCTTGAGCACCACCCAGGCGTTGAAGGGCGACAGCGCCATGCCTGCGCCGCGCAGGGTGCTCATCAGAGGGCCATTGATGATGGCATCCGGGCCGCAGATGGCCCCGGCCAGAACACGGCCCTGCCCATCCAGGTACTTGGTGCCCGAGTGGATGATGAGGTCGGCGCCCAGATCGATCGGCTTTTGCAGCGCAGGCGTGCAGAAGCAGTTGTCCACGGCCAGCCAGGCGCCCGCCGCATGGGCGATCTCCGCCAGCGCGCGGATGTCGCACACCTCGGTCAGCGGGTTGCTGGGCGTCTCGGCAAACAGCAGCCTGGTGTTGGGCCGCATGGCATCACGCCATTGCTGCACATCGGTCTGCGACACGAACGTGGTTTCTAGCCCGAACTTGCCGAACTCGCGCTGCAGCAGCGTGATGGTCGAGCCGAACACGCTCTGTGAGCAGACGATGTGATCACCCGACCTGAGCAAGCCCATCACCATCAGCAAGATGGCGCTCATGCCACTGGCCGTGGCGATGCAGGCCTCGGCACCTTCGAGCGCGGCCAGACGGCGCTCGAACATCATCGTCGTCGGGTTGGTGAAGCGCGTGTAGACGAAGGCTTCTTCTTCGTTGGCAAAACGCGCTGCTGCCGTGGCCGCATCGGGGTGGTTGAAGCTGCTGGTCAAGAACAGCGCTTCAGAGTTCTCACCCCACTGCGTGGGCGGCAGGCCTTCGCGCACGGACAGCGTCTCGATGCGGGCATCGGCGGGCAGGTCCTTGCGCGGCAGGCGTTTCTTGTCGTCAGGTGCGGCCATGGGGGCGCTCCGGTTCAGGGGCTGGTCACTCAGCGCGGTTCTGCAAGGCCAGGCGCGAATTGCTGGCGTCTTCCTCGTCCTTCTGCGTGAGGCGCTGCGATTCGATGGCGGCGAAGTCTTCGGCACTCACGTCGCCGGTGATGTACTCGCCATCAAAGCACGAGGCCTCACAACCCTTGATGGCCGGGTTGAGCAAGCCCACCACCTTCTTCATGGCTTCGACGTCCTGGTAGATCAGCGCGTCGGCACCGATGATCTGACGTACTTCTTCGGTGGTGCGACCGTGCGCCACCAACTCGCTCTTGGTGGGCATGTCGATGCCGTACACGTTGGGGAAGCGAACGGGCGGTGCGGCCGAGGCCAGGTACACCTTCCGGGCGCCAGCCTCACGGGCCATCTGCACAATCTCTTTCGAGGTGGTGCCGCGCACGATGGAATCATCGACCAGCAACACATTGCGCCCCTTGAACTCCAGACCGATGGCATTGAGTTTCTGGCGCACGCTCTTCTTGCGCACGCCCTGCCCCGGCATGATGAAGGTGCGGCCCACGTAGCGGTTCTTCACGAAACCTTCGCGGTAGGGCTTGCCCAGCTTTTGCGCCAGCTGCATGGCCGAGGGACAGCTGGACTCGGGGATGGGGATGACCACGTCGATCTCGTTGGGCGGCATGGTCGAGATCACGCGCTGCGCCAGGGTCTCGCCCATGTTCAGGCGGGCCTGGTAGACCGACACGCCGTCGATGACCGAATCTGGGCGGGCCAGGTACACGTACTCGAACATGCAGGGGTTCAGGCGCGTGTTCTCGGCGCACTGCTCGGCGTGCACCACGCCGTCCAGGTCCACAAACAGGGCCTCACCCGGCTGCACGTCGCGGATGAACTTGTGGCTGGTGCCTTCCAGGGCCACCGACTCGCTGGCCACCATCACCTCGCGGCCCTCGGGCAGATCGGCCTCGCCGTAACACAGCGGACGGATGCCGAACGGATCGCGGAAGGCCACCATGCCGTGGCCGGCGATCAGCGCGATCACGGCATACGAGCCCTTGATGCGCTTGTGCACGGCCCGCACGGCCTTGAACACGGCCGCAGGCGTCAGCGGCAGCTCACGGCCGGCCAGTTCCAGCTCGTGGGCAAACACGTTGAGCAACACCTCGGTGTCGCTGTCGGTGTTGAGGTGGCGACGATCGATGTTGAACAGCTCTTTGCTCAGCGCATGGGCGTTGGTCAGGTTGCCGTTGTGCACGAGCACGATGCCGAAGGGCGCGTTCACGTAAAACGGTTGGGCCTCTTCTTCGTTGAAGGCATTGCCCGCCGTGGGGTAGCGCACCTGACCCAGGCCCACTGTGCCCGGCAGCGCACGCATGTTGCGCGTGCGGAAGACGTCCTTGACCATCCCACGCGCCTTGTGCATGAAGAACTTGCGGCCCTTGGCATCCGGCCCGGCCGTGACGATGCCTGCTGCATCCTGACCCCGGTGCTGCAAGAGCAGCAGCGAGTCATAAATGAGCTGGTTGACCGGCGCCTTGGAAATCACACCCACGATGCCACACATGATTCACCTCGCAAAAAACTCGTCATCTATCGGTTGCCTGCCCGCCCTCAGGCCGGCAGGTAGGCCAGCACTTCGGCTGGCAGCACTGGTTTGATCGTCAGCACGGTCGCTTGCAGCCAGGCCACGCCTTGGGACTGCTGCCACAACTCGGTATCGCGCACCGGCGTCATGCTGAACAGCACGCACAAGATCATGGCCACCACCAAACCCCGCACGGCGCCGAAGCCGGCACCCAGCACACGGTCAGGCGTACTCAAAACAGACGCCCGCACCATCCGCCCCACCACCCAGGACAAGAACGCCCAGGCCACCCAGGCCAGCACGAACGCCAGCACCATGCCGGCAATCACGTTCAGCGTGCTGCCCAACTCACCCACCGGCAGGTGCAAAGACACATCGTCACCCAAAGTCTGCGACGCCGTGTAGGCCACCAGCCATCCGGCCAGGGCCATCACTTCCTTGACCAAGCCACGCCAGGCACCCAGCCCCAAGGAGGTCAGCAGGCCGATCAGGATCAACCAGTCCAGCCAGGACACCGAACTGGTCAAGGGGGCGGCGGCGTTCACATCCATGGTGCAACTCGGTGGCGCGACCGTCTCACAGGGTCAGCACCTTGCCATCCAGACCGGCCTTGCGCAACGCGGCCAAGGCCTTGTCCGCCTCGGCGCGCGAGGTGTAGGGGCCCATGCGCACCCGGGTGCGCTTGCCAGCCGGTGTGGCCACTTCTTGTGCGTAGGTCTTGATGCCCAGCCGCTCCAGCTTTTGTCGGGCTTCGCTGGCCGACTGGGGATCGGCGAAGGCGCCAAACTGCACCACAAATCGCTCGTTGCTGACGGGCTCAGCCGATTTTGGCGTAGGCGTGGGCGTGGGCGTGGGCTTGACCTCAACCTTGGACGCCACTTTGGGCTCGGGCTTCGGGGCCGGCTTGGGCTCAGGCTTGGGCAACACGGCCGGGGCTGGGGCCTCCGCCCTGGGTGTGGGCTGCGGGGCGGCCACCGGAGCCGGCTCTGCCGCCACAGCGGGCTCAGCCGACGGGGGCACTTCAGGCGGAACCACGGGCACAGCAGGAACCACCGACACGGCCGGGGTCACCCGCCCTGCAGCTGCCAAGGGGCCGCCTGATGATGGCGTGGCGCTGTCAGGCGCCCCACCCGCCACCCTGACGGACACATCACGAGACACCGGACGAGGCTGGGTTTCCAGAAATGTCGGAAACACCACCATGCCCACCCCCACCAGCACCAGCATGCCGATCAAGCGTCGGCGCGCGCGGGTGCGGGCGGCCTCCACATCGGCCGGGGTGCTGACCGCTGGCTCAGCCCCCGGACGATGGCCCGCAGCATGACGAAAGCGCTGAACGAGGGTCGACAACGGCATGGAAAAGGCGCGGCCAGGAAGTCAATGACCCGGCGCTGGCGTGGCAGCACCGGGCAGGTGGGGAGCATTCAGGCGGGGCAAGCCGTCATGCAGCACCCCGCCCACGGTGTAGAAAGAACCAAACACCACGATTCTATCCGCCGGGTCGGCGGCAGCCAGCGCCGCGTGCAACGCGGCCATGGGATCGGCGTGCGTGGTGACGGTGGCCGGCGGCAAGGCGCTGACGGTGGACTGCGCACGTTCATCCGACACGCACTGCGCCAAGGTCTGGGCCGAAGCAGCCCGGGAGGTGGGCAGGTCGCAACAGTACCAGGCGTCCACCAAGGGCAGCAACTTGCGCACCATGCCGCCCAGGTCCTTGTCGGCCATGGCGCCCCACACCGCATGCGTGCGCGGGAAGAAGCCCATCTGGTCCAGGTTCACGGCCAGAGTGGCCGCGGCGTGGGGGTTGTGGGCCACATCCAGAATCAAGGTGGGCTGACCGGGAATGATCTGGAACCGCCCCGGCAACTCGACCGTGGCCAGCCCGGTGCGCACCGACTGGGCCGACACCGGCAGGCGGTGCCACATGGCCTCCAGGGCCGCCAGCACACCCGAGGCGTTCAGCAACTGATTGGCCCCACGCAAGGACGGATACGCCATGCCGTTGAAGCGCTTCTGGCGCCCGCCCCAGGACCACTGCTGGCGGTCACCGGCGTAATTGAAATCGCGGCCAAAGCGCCACAAATCGGCACCGACCTGCTCGGCCTGCGCCACCACGGAATCTGGCAACTGCGGATCGGACACCACCACCGGGCGCCCTGCCCTCATGATGCCGGCCTTCTCGCGACCGATACTCTCGCGGTCCGGGCCCAGAAACTCCATGTGGTCCAGATCGATGCTGGTGATGATGGCGCAATCGGCATCCACCACGTTCACCGCGTCCAGACGACCGCCCAGCCCCACCTCCAGGATGACGGCATCCAGACCGCTGCTGGCCAGCAATCGCATGATGACCAAGGTGGTGAATTCGAAATAGGTCAGCGCCACCTCGCCCCGGGCAGCCTCGATGGCGGCGAAATGTGGCAGCAAGTCATCGGCCTTCACCAACTCGCCATGGATGCGGCAGCGCTCTTCAAACCGCACCAGGTGCGGCGATCCATAGACGCCCACCCGGAACCCGGCGGACTGCAAGATGCCCTCCAGCATGGCGCAGGTGGAACCCTTGCCGTTGGTGCCGGCCACGGTGAACACCACCGGCGCCCCGTCGGCGGGCTCCTGCCCGGCGGGGGTGCCCAGCGTCACGTCCGCGCGACGCCACACCTCGCCCACCCGGTCCAGCCCCATGTCGATGCTGACAGGGTGCAGGCGCTCACAGTGGGCCAGCCAGTCGTCCAGGGATTGGGGCGTCGCAGTGCTCACGGCAGTCACATCGGTCATTCAAACGACCCCCGCCGCGTGGGCGATCAGGGCCTGGTGGAAACAAAACGGGCTGCGTCAGCGCAGCCCGCCAGGGTTCGGGCTGCGCTGACGCAGCCCGGTGCACCAGATCATGCCGCGACGGCGTCGGCGGGCTGGCGCAACAGGATGGCCAGTTGGCGGGCCACGGCCAGGCGCATCTCTCGGCGGTCCATGATCATGTCGATGGCGCCCTTTTGCATCAGGAACTCTGCACGCTGAAAGCCCTCGGGCAGCTTCTCGCGCACGGTGTTCTCGATGACGCGCGGGCCGGCAAAGCCGATCAGGGCCTTGGGTTCGGCGATCACGACATCGCCCATGAAAGCGAAGCTGGCCGACACACCGCCCATGGTCGGGTCCGTCAGCACGCTGATGTAGGGGAGTTTGGCCTTGGCCAGGCGCGTCAGTGCCGCATTGGTCTTGGCCATCTGCATCAGGCTCAAGAGGCCTTCCTGCATGCGTGCCCCGCCCGTGGCGGTGAACGAGATGAAGGGGGTCTTGGTGTCCACGGCGGCTTCGACGCCACGCACGAAGCGCTCACCCACCACCGAGCCCATCGAACCACCCATGAAGTCAAACTCGAAACAGGCCGCCACCACCGGGATGCTGCACACCGAGCCGCCCATGACGATCAGGGCATCGGTCTCACCAGTGGCTTCCATGGCCTGCTTCAGGCGCTCGGGGTACTTCTTGCTGTCCTTGAACTTCAAGGCGTCCACCGGCAGCACTTCCTGCCCGATCTCGTAGCGCCCTTCAGCGTCCAGGAAGGCGTCCAGGCGAGCACGCGCGCTAATGCGGTGGTGGTGACCGCACTTCGGGCACACGTTCAGATTGGCTTCCAGGTCGTTCTTGTACAGAACGGTTTCGCAGGAGGGACACTTCACCCACAGGCCTTCCGGCACCGAGCGACGCTCGGCAGGATCGGTTGGCTGAATCTTCGGGGGAAGGAGTTTCTCAAGCCAGCTCATGGTCAACCTTTCAGGGAATCAAGGGCCGCACGGATCTCGGCGATGAAACCGCGGGCGGCGGCCACCACGGTGTCGGGATTCTGCTCTTCCAGCAACTGCACCAGGCGCGAGCCAATCACGACGGCATCAGACACCGCCGCCACGGCCTTGGCCGTCTCGGCATCGCGGATGCCAAAACCCACGCCCACGGGCACGCTGACATGGGCCTTGATGCGGGGCACCATGGCCGCCACGGCCGAGGTGTCCAGGTGGCCAGCCCCCGTCACGCCCTTGAGTGACACGTAGTACACGTAGCCCGCCGCGATGCGGCCCACGTCAGCCATGCGCTGCTCTGACGAGGTGGGCGCCAGCAGGAAGATCGGGGCCAGGCCCACCGCCTTCAGACGGGCGGCAAACTCTTCGCACTCCTCAGGCGGGTAGTCCACCACCAGCACGCCGTCCACGCCAGCGGCTTGGGCGTCGCGCACGAAGCTGCCAGGGCCATGACGCAGGTCATGGTTCTCGATGGGGTTGGCGTAGCCCATCAGCACCACCGGGGTGCTGGCGTTCTGGGCGCGGAAGGCGCGCACGTCCTCCAGCACATGGTTCAGCGAAATGCCGTGGGTCAGGGCCCGTTCGGCCGCACGCTGAATCACCGGGCCATCGGCCATCGGGTCGGAAAACGGCACGCCCAGCTCGATCACATCGGCCCCGGCCTCGGCCATGGCCAACATGATGTCGACCGTCTTGCCCGGGAAGGGATCGCCGCAGGTGATGTAAGGAATCAGCGCCTTGCGGCCCTGTTCTTTCAGGGTGGCGAAGGTGGCGTCCAGGCGGGTGGCGGTGCTCACGGTGCCCATCATGCACCTCCTTTGACCGACATGCCACGGCACGAGGGACGGCAATAGAACTCGGCACCGGTCAGGTCGGCCACGGTGCCAATGTCCTTGTCGCCGCGACCGGACAGGTTGACCAGCACATGCTGATCAGGGCGCATGGTGGCGGCCAGCTTCATGGCATGGGCCACGGCGTGGCTGGATTCCAGCGCGGGGATGATGCCCTCGGTGCGGCACAGGCGATGGAAAGCGTCCAGCGCCTCCTGATCGGTGATGCCGACATACTCGGCGCGACCGATGTCCTTCAGGTAGGCATGCTCCGGGCCCACGCCGGGATAGTCCAGACCGGCCGAGACAGAGTGCGTTTCGGTGATCTGGCCGTTTTCGTCTTGCAGCAGGTAGGTGCGGTTGCCGTGCAGCACGCCTGGCACGCCCTTTTGCAGCGACATCGAGTGCTTGCCGCTCTCGTAGCCCTCGCCGGCGGCCTCGACACCGATCAGGCGCACCTGCTCATGCGGGATGTAGGGGTAGAAAATGCCCATGGCGTTGGAGCCACCGCCCACGCAGGCCACCACCGCATCCGGCTGGCGACCGATCTGCTCGGGCATCTGCTTGAGGCACTCCTCGCCGATCACGCTCTGGAAGTCGCGAACCATGGCGGGGTACGGGTGCGGCCCAGCCACCGTGCCGATGATGTAGAAGGTGTTCTCGACGTTGGTGACCCAGTCGCGCATGGCTTCATTGAGCGCGTCTTTCAGGGTCTTGCTGCCGGACTCGACCGGCACGACCTTGGCGCCCAGCAAGTGCATGCGGTAGACGTTGGGCGACTGGCGCTTGACGTCTTCAGCGCCCATGTAGACCACGCATTCCATGCCGTAGCGGGCACAGATGGTGGCCGTGGCCACCCCGTGCTGGCCCGCGCCGGTCTCGGCGATCACGCGGGGCTTGCCCATGCGCTTGGCCAGCAGGGCTTGACCAATGGTGTTGTTGACCTTGTGGGCGCCGGTGTGGTTCAGGTCTTCACGCTTGAAATGGATCTGGGCGCCACCGATTTCACGGCTCAGACGGGCTGCGTGGTAAATGGGGCTGGGGCGCCCCACAAAGTGGGCCAGCTCACGGCGAAACTCGGCCTTGAACTCGTCGTCATGGCGGTAGTGTTCGTAGGCGTTCTTGAGCTGCTCGAGCGCATAGATCAAGGTCTCGGACACAAAGGTGCCGCCGTAGGGGCCAAAGTGGCCTCGGGCGTCGGGCTGTTGGTAATTCAGCATCTCAAACTCGGCAATCATTCTGCACAGGCCAGGCCCGGGCGCTCACGCTGCGTCTGCGCACAGCCGATCGGCCGCACGCACCGCCTGGCAGAACTGGCGCATCCGCTCGGCATCCTTGATGCCCTTGGCAGACTCCACGCCGGAACTGACATCCACGGCCCAGGGCCGCACTCGCCTGATGCCCTCGGCGACATTGACCACGTCCAGCCCACCCGACAGGATGAGCGGACGCCCCAAGGCCGATGGCAAGAGGGACCAATCAAACACCTGCCCGCCCCCGCCATAGCCCTCCACATGGGCGTCGACCAGGATGGCGCGGGCAGACTGGTAAGACTGCGCGAAGTCTACCAAATCGACCCCCGGGGCCATGCGGGCCGCCCGAATGAAAGGCCGCCCGAATTCGACGCAGTCCCTTGGCGACTCGTCGCCATGGAATTGCAGCAAGGCATCGGGGACAGCGTCCAGCGCCTGGCGACCCAGTGCCGGCGTGGCATTGACCAGCAAGAGCACCGGTGTGACAAACGGGGGCAGGCGACGAGCCAGTTCAGCAGCCCGCGTGGCCGACACGTGGCGGGGGCTCTTATCGTAGAGGACGAAACCGATGGCATCAGCGCCAGCCTCGACGGCGGCGTCCACATCGGCTTCCCGGGTCAGCCCGCAGATCTTGATCCGCGTGCGATGGTGGCTAGGCAATGACATCCAGCTGGCCAGTCCGTTGGTCTGGCGGGGTGTTGATGTCCGATTGTCTCAAAAAGCAGGGAAAACGCCCAGCGCCCACCCTAAATATCACCATGCGAAATCAATCTGGCAGCCAGTCCATGGCCGGCACCTGGGTGGGCAGACCCCATTCCGGGTCGTAGCGAGGCCCCAGAAAATACAAACCATCAGGCGAGAAGGTGGGCGCAGCCACCTTGCGGTCACGGGCGTCGCGCACCTGCCGTACCCAATCGGGGGGCTGATTGCCCGAGCCAACCGCGATCAAGCACCCCATGATGTTGCGGATCATGTGATGCAAAAAGGCCTGCCCCTCGAAATCAAAGCGCCAATAGGCGGTGTCACCGCCGCCGCGCACGCAGCGGCGGATCTGGATCTCGCGCAGGTGCTTGACGGGCGTGGGCGACTGACACATCGACGAACGAAAGGACGAAAAATCATGCTCACCCAACAGGTGAGTGGCCGCCTCGCGCATGGCATCGCCGTCCAGCGGGCGAAACACCCAACCCACGCGACCTGATTCGAGCGCGGGACGCACGGGCGACTCCAGCACCACATAGGCATACCGACGGCCA
Source organism: Aquabacterium sp. (assembly GCA_046295615.1). Lineage (GTDB taxonomy): Bacteria > Pseudomonadota > Gammaproteobacteria > Burkholderiales > Burkholderiaceae_C > Aquabacterium. The sequence continues at coordinate 78,749 of JBKBMV010000004.1, read as the reverse complement.
CGGGCACTGTTGCGGGCGTGGAAGTCCGGGCCCACCTCGTGCGCCCATTGCACGGCCACATCGGGCGGCAGGAAGGTGTTGGTGCCACGCACCCAGGAAAAGGGATCACGCTCCAGCGGGCTGTCCAGGTGCACCACCTGGTTGATGCCGTGCACGCCGGCGTCCGTGCGCCCGGCACAGACCACCTTCAGCGGCACGGTGGCAAAGCGGTGCAAGGCCTGCTCGAGCACATCCTGCACCGTGCCGCCCTGGGGCTGCGATTGCCAGCCCTTGTAGGCGCTGCCCACGTATGAAACACCAAGGGCGACCCGCCGGGTCGCCCTTGAAGCCGGGGCCCCAGGGGCCTCCGGCGGATGGCTCAACACAGGGTTCATCAAGCCAGGTTGTCGAGCATGGCTTGGGCCTTGGCCTTCAGGGCGGCGTCGGTGGCGGTGTCCACGACCTCTTGCAGCAGTTCGCGGGCGCCGTCCACGTCACCGATCTGACGGAACTCTTCAGCCAGCTCGAACTTGCGCACCATGGGGTCGTCCGAGACCTGATCCAGCTGACCCGACGCGGTGTCCGGCTCGACATCCATCAGCGACGACTCGATCACCTCACCACCCGGCTCACCCTTGCCAGGCTCATCCAGATCCAGGCTGATCGAGCCGAAATCGAAGGACGAAGCCGGGTTAGGCTCGGCCGGGGCGGCCGGCGCCACGGGCGCGGGCTCATCCAGCGTCAGGTCGAAGTCCAGCGACGCGGAATCATCACGGGGGGACTCGGCAGGCGCATCCAGCACGGCCGGGGCGGTTTCAGCCACGGCGCCACCCAGCTCGGGCAGATCGGTGCGCAGCTCTGGCAGAGAACCCGCCTCGGTGATCGGGGGCGAGACCGAATCGGTCACGGCATCCAGAGGCGCCGGAGCCGAGATGTCCAGATCCACGTCCGAGAGATCGGCCGACGTCATCGGCGCTGGCGCAGCGGCAGGCTCAGCCTCCAGGCCCGTGGGCGCGAAGGTGTCGAGCGTGCTGGGGGTGGGCATCACCGAATGCGGCACGGTGCTGGCCCCCAGGGGCTCGGCCGCCGTGGCGGCTGCGGCCAGTGCGGCCACCGGAGGCTGACCTCCCGGTTGGTACAACGGGTTTTCGGGGTCAATGCCCATGCCCAGTTCCTGGGCCCGGGCCCAGTCTTCACCCACACCACCCGTCAGCTGATACAGCTGAGTGGCCAGGGCTTCGAAGCCCTTGGTGTCACGGCGCTTGGCATACACCTCCAGCAGCTTGGTGCGAATGGCCAGGCGCTCGGGGTTGGAACGCAAGGCTTCCTTCAGGATTTCTTCGGCCTGCAGGTCGCGGCCATAGGCCAGGTACACATCGGCCTCGGCCACGGGATCGACGTCGCCGATGGCATCCAGCTGACTCAAGGAGTAGCTCATGGACGACGGACCGCCCGTGGCATCCCGCGTGTCCACACGCTGACCACCGCTGGCGCCGAAGAACGAATCGGGCTGCAGACGGCTTTCCAGGAAGGAGGTTTCACCCGTTTCGCTGCGGCGACGCGAGCGCAAGAACATGGCCAGACCCGCCAACAGCGCCACACCGGCACCGGCCCCTGCCAACAGCATGGGGTTGAGGGACTGCAGGAAGCCAGGCTCTTCTTCCGCCACTGGTGCGGGCGGCGCGACGGGCGCCGGCACGGGCAGCGACGGCGCCTGTGCCACTTCGGAGGCGGCGTCAGAGGCGGCATCGGCGGTTTGCGTCACAGCAGCCTCGGAGGCTGCCATGTCGATCACCACGGCGCTGGCGGGCGCGGATGCGGCCGATGCGGCGGCTGCAGCTGCCTTGGCCGCAGCCTGCTCAGCCGCCAGCTTGTCGGCGGCCGCCTTCTCTGCGGCTGCCTTCTCAGCAGCCAGCTTCTCGGCCGCCAACTTGTCGGCTGCAGCCTTCTCGGCGGCCAGTTTCTCTGCGGCCGCCTTGTCAGCAGCGGCCTTGGCGGCGGCTGCCTTGTCGGCCTCGGCCTTCTCACGAACCTTGCGCAACTCTTCCAGGTTGCGGTTCAGTTCGGCCACGCGGGCGGCTTCTTCCTTCTGGGCGCGGGCCTGGGCCAGCTTGTCTTCAGCGGCAGCACCCTTCTGGGCCGTCATGCCGCCCTTGCTCAACGTGAGCTTGTCAGGGCTGGTCACAGCGGCTTGCTGGCGGTCTTTGACCTCGGCCTCGACCTTGCCGCTGGCTTGGCGCTCAGGCTGGGCTTGTGCCGCTGTACCCGCCGCCTCGGCCAGGCGCTGACGGTAGGCGCTGAAATCGGCACTCTGGGCCTGGATGATGCGACGAGCCTCAGGCTGAGACACGGCACGCAACTCATCCGTCGACGGCACGCTCAGCACCACGCCCGACTTCAGGCGGTTCATGTTGTTGCCCGAGAACGCCTGCGGGTTGCTGCGGTACAGGCCCACCAGCATCTGGTCGAGCGAGACCCCATCCGGCATTTCTTTCTGGGCAATGCGCGACAGCGTGTCACCACGGCGCACCCGCACCTGACGATCGCCCTCTGCGGCCGACTCCGAGGCTGCCATTTGCGGGGCCTTGGGCGCAGGCGCTGGCGCCGGCATGGGTGTCTGCGCCACAGGACGCGGGGCAGGCTCGGACGCGGCGGGCTCCGGGGCTGACGGCGCGGGCTTGGGCGCCACCGCCACCGGGGTCGGCACCACCGGGCGCGCCGGAGGCGTCGTCACCGCCGGTGCGGGTGCCGGTGCAACTGCCACAGGGGCCGGGGCGCTGGCCGTAGGCTTGGGCGCCACGGCCACAGGCGCCGGGGCGACTGCGGGTGCGGTCATCGCGGGCGGCGTGACGGGCGCAGCGGCGCGAGCGGCCGGCGGATCAAACAGCAGGGTGTACTCGCGCACCAAGCGACCCGAGGACCAGGCCAGGTCCAGGATCACGTCCACAAAGGGCTCTTGCACCGAGCGATCACTGCTGATGCGCAGGAACGGCCGACCGTCGGCGCGACGCTGCAGGCTGATGGTCGTGGCCGACAGCACGGCGTTGTAATCCACGCCCGCCGCACTGTAGGTTTCAGGCGACGCCACCCTCACCTGCAAGGAAGCGGCCTCCTCGGCCGTCAGGCTGGTGACATCGATCTCGGCACGCAGGCTTTCGCCCAGAGCCGATTGCACATTCAAGCGCCCAAGACCGAGCGCCCACGCCGAGGCGGGCAAGAGGGCAACGCCCGACAACAGGGCCGCAACGGCCACACGGTGCAGGGAGAAATTCCCTGCGGACAACGGATGATCTTTCAAGGCGTCTCCCAAGTCGTCATGGGCTGAGCAAACAGCCGGCTGTCGCCAAAAAATCCAGCCCAAAAGGAGGACGCGACAACACCTGCAGACGGTACGCAGCAGAAATCACAATAACATCAAGCATATAGGGTGACAAGCTCATGCAAATACTGATCTAGCCCCTGCCCACGAATCATTTCCCCAGGAGAGATTCGTGGGTCTGCATTGTCGTGGCAAGGCAACATTCCCCAGCGCAGATTTTGTATCCAGACGTTGCAAACCCCATCGCTCGAAAATCAAAAAAGGCGCCGACCGGGTCGAACGCCTTTTGAATCCAGCGGCCCAAGCCCCCGTGTCAACGGTCCAGCAGGATGCGCAGCATGCGGCGCAGCGGCTCGGCCGCCCCCCACAGCAGTTGGTCGCCAATGGTGAAGGCACCCACATACTCCGGCCCCATGGCCAGCTTGCGGATGCGGCCCACGGGAATGGTCAGCGTGCCGGTGGTGGCCACAGGCGTCAGATCCTTGATCGTGGCCTCGCGGGTGTTGGGCACCACCTTCACCCACTCGTTGTCAGCTGCGATCATGGCTTCGATGTCGGCCACGGGCACGTCCTTCTTCAACTTGAAGGTCAAGGCCTGCGAATGGCAGCGCATGGCGCCGATGCGCACACAGAAACCATCGACCGGGATCGGGGCCGAGCCGAAGCCCTCGCCCAGACCCAGAATCTTATTGGTCTCGGCCATGCCCTTCCACTCCTCCTTGGACTGACCGTTGCCCAGATCCTTGTCGATCCAGGGGATCAGCGAGCCGCCCAGCGGCACACCGAAGTTGGCCGTTTCGGCCTCGGTCAGCGCGCGCTGCTTGGTGATGATCTTGCGGTCGATCTCGAGGATGGCACTCTTGGGGTCGTCCAGCAGCGACTTGACTTCGGCGTTGAGCGTGCCGAACTGGGTCAGCAGCTCGCGCATGTGCTGGGCGCCGCCACCCGAGGCCGCCTGGTAGGTCTGGGTGGACATCCACTCGACCAGACCAGCCTTGTACAGCGCACCCACGCCCATCAGCATGCAGCTGACGGTGCAGTTGCCGCCGATCCAGTCCTTGCCGCCGTTGGCCAGTGCATTCTTGATGACCGGCATGTTGACCGGATCCAGCACGATGACGGCGTTGTCCTTCATGCGCAGCGACGAGGCCGCGTCAATCCAGTGGCCGCTCCAGCCGGCCGCACGCAGTTTGGGATACACCTCGTTGGTGTAGTCGCCGCCCTGGGCCGTGATGACGATGTCACAGCGCTTGAGTTCGTCGATGTTGAAGGCGTCCTTCAACGTCGTCTCGTTCTTGGCCATGGCAGGGGCCTGGCCGCCCGCGTTGGACGTCGAGAAGAACAGGGGTTCAAAGTGAGCGAAGTCGCCTTCGGCCTGCATGCGGTCCATCAGGACCGAGCCGACCATGCCGCGCCAGCCCACCAGACCAACCAGAGTCGTAGCCATGTTGTGTATCCTCAGTCAACGAGTTTGATATTGAACCGATGTGGCGGGGTCACTGCGCCTTCAGGGCGGCCACGACGGCCTCGCCCATCTCGACGGTGCCGACCTTCTTCGTGCCTTCAGAGTAGATGTCCGGCGTGCGCAGGCCTTGCTCCAGCACGGTCTGCACAGCGCGCTCGATGCGGCTGGCGGCCTCTTCCTGGTTCAGGCTGAAGCGCAGCATCATGGCAGCAGACAGGATGGTGGCCAGCGGGTTGGCCACGCCCTTGCCGGCGATGTCGGGGGCCGAGCCGTGGCTGGGCTCGTACAGGCCCTGGCCCTTGGCGTTCAGCGAGGCCGAGGGCAGCATGCCGATCGATCCGGTCAGCATGGCTGCGGCATCCGACAGGATGTCGCCGAACATGTTGCCGGTGAACAGCACGTCGAACTTCTTGGGGGCCTTGACCAGCTGCATCGCGGCGTTGTCCACGTACATGTGGTCGAGTTCGATGTCCGGATACTGGGCGTGCACCTCGGTGACCACGTCCTTCCAGAACTGGAAGGTTTCCAGCACGTTGGCCTTGTCCACGCTGGTCACGCGCTTGTTGCGTTTGCGGGCAGCCTGGAAGGCCACGTGGGCGATGCGCTCGATCTCGGGGCGCGAGTAGCGCATCGTGTCGAAGGCTTCCGGGGCGCCCTTGAATTCGCCATCGGGCGATTCGCGGCGGCCGCGCGGCTGGCCGAAGTAGATGTCGCCGGTCAGCTCACGGATGATGAGGATGTCCAGGCCCGCCACCAGTTCGGGCTTGAGGCTGGAGGCGTGGGTGAGCTGCGGGTAGCAAATGGCTGGGCGGAAGTTGGCAAACAGGCCCATGTTCTTGCGCAGGCCCAGGATGGCCTGCTCGGGGCGCAGCGGGCGATCGAGCTTGTCGTACTTCCAGTCGCCCACCGAGCCGAACAGCACAGCGTCCGATTCCATGGCCAGCTTCAGGGTGTGCTCGGGCAGCGGGTGGCCGTGGGCGTCAAAGGCGGCGCCGCCGACCTTGGCTTCGTCCAGTTGGAAAGGCAGGTCCAGCACCTTCAGCACCTTGACCGCCTCGTTGACGATCTCGGGGCCGATGCCGTCACCCGGCAGCACAGCAATCTTCATGACCATGTTGGTTCTCGGTTCTTCTAGTCAGCGGGGCATCAGACGATGCGGTTGTTCAGCCAGGGCTTCTGGGCCAGGCGCTCGGCTTCGAAGGCCTTGATCTTGTCGGCATGACGCAGCGTCAGGCCGATGTCGTCAAAACCATTGAGCAGGCAGTACTTGCGGAAGGGCTGCACCTCGAACGCCAGTTCGGTGCCATCGGGCTTGATGACCACCTGGCGCTCCAAGTCGATCGTCAACTCATAGCCCGGGAAGGCGAACACCTCGTTGAACAGGGTGTCGACCTGCTGCTCGCTCAACGGGATGGGCAGCAGTCCGTTCTTGAAACAGTTGTTGAAGAAGATGTCGGCAAAGCTGGGGGCAATGATGGCGCGAAAGCCATACTGCTGCAGCGCCCAGGGCGCGTGCTCACGGCTGGAGCCACAACCGAAGTTCTTGCGGGCAAGCAGCACCGAAGCGCCCTGATAGCGCGCCTGGTTGAGCACGAAATCCGGGTTCGGCTTGCGCGTGGCCGGATCCTGACCAGGTTCACCCGTGTCCAGGTAGCGCCATTCGTCGAACAGATTGGGACCAAAGCCGGTGCGCTTGATGGACTTCAGGTACTGCTTGGGGATGATGGCGTCGGTGTCGACATTCTCCCGGTCCATCGGCGCCACCAGGCCCTTGTGAATGCGGAATGCTTGCATGGCTGTACGTGGTTACTTGGCGGCGCCAGAGATGGCTTCGCCGGCCTTTTCGATGTCCTTGCCGATACCGTGCATCGTGTTGCAGCCGGCAAAAGCCACGGCGCAAGCCAGGACGAGGAGCGAGAAAGCGCGTTGCATGTTCAGGACTCTCTTGAATCAGCCTAGGGTTGAACAGAAGGAATCAGGCCAGACGGCGCACATCCACGAAATGACCTTTCATGGCCGCTGCAGCCGCCATGGCCGGGCTGACCAGGTGGGTGCGGCCACCCGCGCCTTGACGGCCCTCGAAGTTGCGGTTGCTGGTGGAGGCACAACGCTCACCGGGCTCCAGGCGGTCGGCGTTCATGGCCAGACACATGGAGCAGCCCGGCTCGCGCCATTCAAAGCCTGCTGCGGTGAAGATCTTGTCCAGGCCTTCGCGCTCGGCCTGCTCCTTGACCAGGCCCGAACCGGGCACCACCAAAGCCTGCTTGACGTTGGACGCGATGCGCCCCCCCACGCGTTTGACCACCTCGGCGGCCGCGCGCATGTCTTCGATGCGGCTGTTGGTGCACGAGCCAATGAAGACCTTGTCGATGTAGATGTCGCTGATGGCCTTGTTGGGCTCCAGCGCCATGTATTGCAGGGCACGCTCCATGGCCGAGCGCTTGACCGGGTCCTTTTCCTTGTCGGGATCGGGCACACGGTCGTTGACGCCCACCACCATCTCGGGCGACGTGCCCCAGCTGACCTGCGGCTCGATCTCTTCGGCCTTCAGCTCGACCACCGCATCCCAGTGGGCATCAGGGTCGGAGTGCAACGTGCGCCAGTATGCGATGGCCCGCTCCAACTCCACACCGGTGGGGCTGAAGGGGCGGTTCTGCACATACTGGATGGTGGTGTCATCCACTGCCACCAAGCCGGCGCGAGCACCGCCTTCGATGGCCATGTTGCAGATGGTCATGCGGCCTTCCATGCTCAAGGCACGGATGGCGCTGCCTGCGAACTCGATGGTGTAACCCGTGCCGCCCGCCGTGCCGATCTTGCCGATGATGGCCAGCACGATGTCCTTGGCGGTGCAGCCGGCAGGCAGTTGGCCTTCGACCTTCACCAGCATGTTCTTGGCCTTCTTGGCCAGCAGCGTCTGGGTGGCCATCACGTGCTCGACCTCGGACGTGCCAATGCCGTGAGCCAGTGCACCGAAGGCGCCATGCGTGGAGGTGTGGCTGTCGCCGCACACAATGGTCATGCCGGGCAGCGTGGCGCCCTGCTCCGGGCCGATCACGTGCACGATGCCCTGGCGCTTGTCACCCATCTTGAACTGGGTGATGCCGAAGCGGTCGCAGTTGGCATCCAGGGTGTCGACCTGCAGCTTGGACACCGGGTCCTTGATGCCGTCGCGGCGGTCGGTCGTGGGCACGTTGTGGTCGCTGGTGGCCAAGTTGGCCGACAGGCGCCACAGCTTGCGACCCGCGAGGTCCAGGCCCTCGAAGGCCTGCGGGCTGGTCACTTCATGCAGCAACTGACGATCGATGTACAGCACTGCTGTGCCATCGTCTTCCGTGTGGACGACGTGTTCGTCCCAGATCTTGTCGTAGAGAGTGCGTCCCATGATCCTGTCGCGCGGGGAAGGGGCCAATGGCCCCCAGGTTGGGGAAAGTTGTCAATTTTACGACACAGCACGTCATCCCCAGGCGTCTCTCGGACACGTGGAGGTGTTTGCTGCGATGAGCCCAGCCCTGTCAAACACGAAAAAACCCCGGCCAAGCCGGGGTCATGTGCGGGCCCGAGCCCGCGAAACACGGGCGCCGGCCGATGAGAGCGATCAGCGGCTCGCGATCGGCTGCACGTCGCGCTTTTGGGCGCCGACGAACAGCTGACGGGGACGACCGATCTTGTACTCGGGGTCGCCGATCATTTCGTCCAGCTGGGCGATCCAGCCCACGGTGCGGGCCAGCGCGAAGATGGCAGTGAACAGCGGCACAGGGATGCCGATGGCGCGTTGCACGATGCCCGAGTAGAAGTCGACGTTCGGGTAAAGCTTGCGCTGCACGAAGTAGTCGTCTTCCAGAGCGATCTGCTCCAGCTTCTTGGCCAGGGCGAACAGCGGGTCGTTTTCGAGACCCAGCTCGGCCAGCACTTCGTTGCAGGTTTCCTGCATCAGCTTGGCGCGCGGGTCGTAGTTCTTGTACACGCGGTGACCGAAGCCCATCAGGCGCACGCCGGAGTTCTTGTCCTTCACCTGGCTCATGAACTCGCCCACCTTCGAGACACCGCCCATGGCCTGGATTTCTTCCAGCATGTTCAGACAAGCCTCGTTGGCACCACCGTGAGCCGGACCCCACAAGCAGGCCACGCCAGCCGCGATGGCGGCGAACGGGTTGGTACCCGACGAACCGCACAGACGAACGGTCGAGGTGGAGGCGTTTTGCTCGTGGTCGGCGTGCAGGATGAAGATGCGGTCCAGAGCGCGCTCGACGACCGGATTGACCTTGTACTCTTCGCACGGCGTGGCGAACATCATGCGCAGGAAGTTACCCGCGTACGACAGGTCGTTGCTGGGGTACATGTACGGCTGACCGATCGAGTACTTGTACGCCATGGCCACCAGCGTAGGCATCTTGGCGATCAGGCGGATCGCCGCGATCTTGCGGTGCTCAGGATTGTTGATGTCGGTGCTGTCGTGGTAGAAGGCCGACATGCCACCCACCAGACCCGTCAGGACGGCCATGGGGTGAGCATCGCGGCGGAAGCCACGCAGGAAGAATTGCATCTGCTCGTTGACCATCGTGTGCTTGGTCACGCGGCTGACGAAGTCGTCTTTCTGGGCCTGGTTGGGCAGCTCGCCGTTCAGCAGCAGGTAGCAGGTTTCCAGGAAGTCGCACTGGGTGGCCAGTTGCTCGATGGGGTAGCCGCGGTACAGCAGCTCACCCTTGTCACCGTCGATGTAGGTGATTTTCGAGTTGCACGAGGCGGTCGACAGGAAGCCGGGATCGTAGGTGAACTTGCCAGTCTGGGCGTACAGCTTGCGGATGTCGATCACATCCGGGCCGACTGAGCCCTTGTAAATGGGCAAGTCCATGCTGGGGCTGCCGTCGGAGAACGACAGGGTGGCTTTGACGTCGGACGGGGTCATGAGCACTCCTAGTGGTCTGTCTTGTAAGAAAAATTTGGTAACCAGGGTTAATCCCGATCAGACATTATGAAGACAAACTCGTGTTTTCAGCCTGGCACGGCATGCTCACGGCTGAAAAAACGAGCATTCATCCTGTCTGGGCCACCCTCATCAAGGAGAGGACCTGACGAACGTCGGGATTGTCCAACTCACCCTCGGGCTCTTTGCGAGCCAGGAAGAGGTCGAGCAGGTCATTGTCCGACAGGTCCATGAGCTGAAGCAAACCCTGTACCAGGGGCTGCGTCAGATGGGGTTCGTGGCGCTCGAAGAATCGATCGATGAACAGATCGTTTTCGAGCAAGCCACGGCGACAACGCCACCGCAGGCGCCTGAGCAGATCGGGGTCGAGCGACTGCTCGGCGGCTGGGAGGACGTTGTTCATGGCGGGCATGGAGACGGTGGCAGGCCGATCAGACGGCACGCTTGACCATCAGTTCCTTGATCTTGCCAATGGCCTTCGTGGGGTTGAGGCCCTTGGGGCACACGTCCACGCAGTTCATGATGGTGTGGCAACGGAACAGACGGTACGGGTCTTCCAGGTTGTCCAGGCGCTCGGCCGTGGCTTGATCGCGGCTGTCGGCGATGAAGCGGTAGGCTTGCAGCAGGCCGGCAGGGCCGACGAACTTGTCGGGGTTCCACCAGAAGCTGGGACAGCTGGTCGAGCAGCTGGCGCACAAGATGCACTCGTACAGGCCGTCGAGCTCTTCACGCTCTTCAGGCGACTGCAGACGCTCCTTGTCGGGCGGCGGCGTGTCGTTGACGAGGTAAGGCTTGATCGAGTTGTACTGCTTGAAGAACTGCGTCATGTCCACGATCAGGTCGCGGACCACGGGCAGACCCGGTAGCGGCTTGAGCACCACGGTTTGCGGCAGGGTGCGCATGTTGGTCAGGCAGGCCAGGCCGTTCTTGCCGTTGATGTTCATGGCGTCCGAACCGCACACGCCTTCGCGGCACGAACGGCGGAACGACAGGGTGGGGTCCACGGCCTTGAGCTTGACCAGGGCGTCGAGCAGCATGCGTTCGTTGCCGTCGAGTTCGATCTCGATGGTCTGCATGTAGGGCTTGGCGTCCTTGTCGGGATCGTAGCGGTAGATCTGGAAAGTGCGCTTTTGGCTCATGTTGGATTCCTAATGCTTCGTTCGCTGCGATCAGAAGGTACGGACCTTCGGGGGCACCGATTCCACGGTCAGCGGGGTGAGGTTCACCGGCTTGTAGTCCAGGCGGTTGCCTTCGGAATACCAGAGGGTGTGCTTCATCCAGTTGGCGTCGTCGCGGTTCGGGAAGTCGTTGTGAGCGTGGGCACCACGCGATTCGGAACGGGCCGCAGCCGAGGTCATGGTGGCCTGGGCTGCTTCGATCAGGTTCTCGACTTCCAGGGCCTCGATGCGGGCGGTGTTGAACACCTTGGAGTTGTCCTTCAGGCCAATGCTCTTGACGCGATCGCGGATGGCATTGATCTTCTTGACGCCTTCGTCCATCGAAGCCTGGGTGCGGAACACGCCAGCGTGCTTCTGCATGGTGGCGCGGATGTCGTTGGCGACATCCTGGCAATATTCGCCGTTCTTCTGGTTGTCCAGTCGGGCCAGGCGCGACAGGGTGTAGTCGGCAGCGTCCTTGGGCAGCGGCTTGTGGCTCTTCGTCTTGAGGTTGAATTCGACGATGTGGTTGCCGGCGGCGCGGCCGAACACCACCAGGTCGAGCAGCGAGTTCGTGCCCAGGCGGTTGGCGCCGTGCACCGACACGCAGGAGCATTCACCCACGGCGTACAGACCGTTGATGACTTCGTTGGGCTTGCCGTTCTTGGGGACCACCACCTGACCATGGATGTTGGTGGGGATACCACCCATCTGGTAGTGGATGGTCGGCACCACAGGGATCGGCTCCTTGGTGATGTCGACGTTGGCGAAGTTGTGGCCAATCTCGAACACCGAGGGCAGACGCTTCATGATGGTCTCGGCGCCCAGGTGGGTCATGTCCAGCAGGACGTAATCCTTGTTGGGACCACAGCCACGGCCTTCCTTGATTTCCTGGTCCATCGAGCGGGACACGAAGTCACGCGGGGCCAGATCCTTCAGGGTGGGCGCGTAACGCTCCATGAAGCGCTCACCGTTGGCGTTGCGCAGGATGGCGCCTTCGCCACGGCAGCCTTCGGTCAGCAACACGCCCGCGCCGGCCACGCCGGTGGGGTGGAACTGCCAGAACTCCATGTCCTCCAGCGGGATGCCGGCACGGGCGGCCATGCCCAGGCCGTCGCCCGTGTTGATGAAGGCGTTGGTAGAGGCCTGGTAGATGCGGCCGGCACCGCCGGTGGCGAACAGCACGGTCTTGGCGTGCAGCACGTGCACATCACCGGTTTCCATTTCCAGGGCGGTCACGCCGACCACGTCGCCTTCGGCGTCGCGGATCAGGTCGAGGGCCATCCATTCCACGAAGAACTGGGTGCGGGCCTTGACGTTTTGCTGGTACAGGGTGTGCAGCAGGGCGTGGCCGGTGCGGTCAGCGGCTGCGCAAGCGCGTTGCACGGGCTTTTCACCGTAGTTGGCGGTATGACCACCGAACGGGCGCTGGTAGATGGTGCCGTCGGGGTTGCGGTCGAAGGGCATGCCGAAGTGTTCGAGTTCGTACACGACCTTCGGGGCCTCACGGCACATGAACTCGATGGCGTCCTGGTCGCCGAGCCAGTCGGAGCCCTTGACGGTGTCAAAGAAGTGATAGTGCCAGTTGTCTTCCGACATGTTGCCCAGCGAGGCACCGATGCCGCCTTGCGCCGCCACGGTGTGCGAGCGGGTGGGGAACACCTTGGACAGCACAGCGACGTTCAGTCCAGCCAGGGAGAGCTGCAGCGAGGCGCGCATGCCGGAACCGCCAGCACCGACGATCACGACGTCGAACTTGCGGGTGGGGAGGGAGGTAGCGATGGCAGTCATTTTTTTACAGTCTCCACAACACTTGGATGGACCAGCCGGCGCAACCCACCAGCCACACGATGGTGAACACTTGCAGCGTCAGGCGGATGCCCACGGGCTTGATGTAGTCCATCCAGATGTCTCGCACGCCCACCCACGCGTGGTAGAGCAGTGCCACGATGACGACGAAGGTCAGGAACTTCATCCACTGGGACGCGAAGATGGCTGACCAGCCGTAGTAATCCAGCGAGGGGGCCAGCAGCACCTGCACCAGCAGGACGATGGTGTACAAGGCCATCAGGACCGCCGTGACGCGCTGCGCCAGCCAGTCGCGCAGACCATAGTGCGCGCCGGTCACGACACGCTTGGTTCCGTAGTTTTGTGACATGGTTGTGGTTCCGGGGGAAGGATCGTGGGAATCAGAACAGACCGAAGAGCTTGGCGCCCAGGGCCACGGTCAATACCACGCTCAGGGCGAGGGTGACGATGGCCGACGAGTGACCTTGCTGCTTGCTGACCGAGTGGGTGGCGTCCATGATGAGGTGGCGCACGCCTGCGATGAAGTGGTGCAGGTAGGCCCAGATCAGCCCCAGGGCCACCAGCTTGAAGAACCAGCCCGGAATGGCGCCGTCCATGCAACCCACCGTGAACACGCTGGTGAAGGTGTCGAACGAGATCTCGGACGAGACCGAGGTGTCGAACATCCAGATGATGAAGGGCATCAGCAGGAACAACACGGCGCCGCTGATGCGGTGCAGGATCGACACGATGCCAGCCGGAGGCAGGCGGTACGAGACGATGTCCGTGACGTGGATGTTCCGGTAGACGGGGCGTGGGGTTTTCGCGTTGTCAGCCATGTTGTGGGGGCTCCTGCCGAGCGTCGTTAAGTTCTGTCAAGAGAATGCGGGATTTTAGGGCAATCCCCTGCCCGAGGCGTCTGCTCTGCTTTGCTTCATCCATGTGACAAACCACATCAGAGCGGGACATTCGTGATCCAGTCGAAGTTTTTTCGGCGTTCAGCTCAGTTCGTTGCGGTAGTGATGGCGGTCGGTTCGGTAGAGGCCACGGCGCAGTTCGACGGGCTGATCACCATAGGTGTAGGCCAGGCGCTCGACGCTGAGCAGCGGGGTGCCGACGGCCACATCCAGGATCGAGGCCACTTCGGCGTCAGCCAGCACGGCACGCAGCTTTTCTTCGGCGCGGATCATGCGCACACCGAACTCGGACTCGAACAGGGCATACATGGGCCCACGGTATTCGCTGAGCCGATCGGCCGTCAGGCCTTTGAACAGGTGGCCGGGCAGCCAGATGTCATCCAGCACCACGGGTTGGCCAGAAAAGTGCAAAACGCGGCGCACCTCGACCACCATTTCGCCCTGCTTCATGCTCAGGGCCCGGGCCACATCGGCCGGCGCGCGCAAGCGGCGGCAATCGAGGAAGGTGCGGTGGGTGTTGCCGCCCAGGGCGTCAGCCTGATCGGGCGCAAGCCGAAGGAAGCGGTACTGAACGTGCTCTTCGTGGTGCGTGGCCACAAAGGTGCCCTTGCCCTGGCGGCGGACCAGGAGGTTTTCGGCAGCCAGTTCATCGACGGCCTTGCGCACGGTGCCCTGACTGACCTTGAAGCGGGCAGCCAACTCGAGCTCGCTGGGGATGGCCTCGCCAGGGCGCCATTCGCCGGCCTGCAGGCTGCGCAGGATGAGCGCCTTGATCTGTTGGTACAGGGGGCTGAACGAGGGCGCCGACGACTCACCTGCACCGGCCACAGGCGACGACCCAACCGCCCCGGCGCCTGGCGGCAGCACGTCAACGGGATTGGATGAGGGCATGGTGGACAACACGTGGGGGTGAGGAAGCGGGCCGGGTAGGCCGTGGAACCAGGTGCGCGCAGCAGGGGTGTCGCTGGACGACGGCGTGATTGCACCACATTCACGGGGCAAAGTCCACGGGTTTGCTGATAGATGTCTTATATAAGACATAAGAGAATTGACGATCGGCGGGCGTGGTCGTAGACTGCCGCGCGACAGTACACTTATAGGTTTTCACCAACCTGCCCACCACCCCCTTTCGGAGTTGCATATGAGCAAAGCACCCGTTCGCGTCGCCGTCACCGGCGCCGCTGGCCAAATCGGTTACGCCCTCCTGTTCCGCATCGCTTCTGGCGAAATGCTGGGCAAGGACCAGCCCGTGATCCTGCAACTGCTGGAAATCCCCGACGAGAAGGCCCAGAACGCGCTGAAGGGCGTGATCATGGAGCTGGAAGACTGCGCCTTCCCCCTGCTGGCCGGCATTGAAGCCCACAGCGACCCGATGACCGCCTTCAAGGACACCGACTACGCCCTGCTGGTGGGCGCCCGTCCTCGCGGCCCTGGCATGGAGCGTGCCGACCTGCTGGCCGCCAACGCCCAGATCTTCACCGCCCAGGGCAAGGCGCTGAACGCCGTGGCCTCGCGCAACGTCAAGGTGCTGGTCGTTGGCAACCCCGCCAACACCAACGCCTACATCGCGATGAAGTCGGCGCCGGATCTGCCGGCCAAGAACTTCACCGCCATGCTGCGCCTGGACCACAACCGCGCTGCCTCGCAGATCGCCGCCAAGATCGGTTGCGCCGTGGGCGACATCGAGAAGCTGTGTGTGTGGGGCAACCACTCGCCCACCATGTACGCTGACTACCGCTTCGCCACCGTGAACGGCAAGTCGGTCAAGGACACCATCAACGACCACGAGTGGAACCGTGACGTGTTCCTGCCCACCGTGGGCAAGCGTGGCGCCGCCATCATCGCCGCCCGGGGTCTGTCGTCGGCTGCTTCGGCTGCCAACGCCGCCATCGACCACATGCGTGACTGGGCTCTGGGCACCAACGGCAAGTGGGTCACCATGGGCGTCCCGTCCAACGGCGAATACGGCATTCCCAAGGAAGTCATGTTCGGCTACCCCGTCACCTGCGAAGGCGGCGAGTACAAGATCGTCGAAGGTCTGCCCATCGACGAGTTCTCGCAAGAGTGCATCAACAAGACCCTGGCCGAGTTGGAAGTCGAGAAGGACGGCGTCAAGCACCTGCTGTGATGCCCTTGGGCGACTTCGGTCGCCCGTTCAGGCCAGCGCCACACCAAAAAGCCAGCCGACCTTCATGGGTCGGCTTTGTTCATGGGCCCACGGCATTCGCCGTGGATCGGTCAGCTTCAGGCGGGTAGCTTGAACACCGACACCACCTGCGACAGCCGGGTGGCCTGATCCTTCAGGCTTTCCGCGGCTGCAGCCGATTGTTCGACCAGTGCGGCGTTCTGCTGCGTCATCTGATCCAGTTGGGTGACGGCCATGTTGACCTGGGCGATGCCATCGGACTGCTCGGTGGCCGCAGCACTGATCTCACCAATCACGTCCGACACGCGCTGCACGGCATCCACGATGTGGGCCATGGACGCGCCGGCTTCCTGCACCAGGCTGGAGCCGACATCCACCTGCTCCACCGAAGCGCCGATCAGTGTCTTGATTTCTTTGGCGGCCTCGGCCACGCGGTGCGCCAGAGCACGCACCTCGCTGGCCACCACGGCGAAGCCCCGCCCCTGTTCACCAGCCCGCGCAGCCTCGACCGCCGCATTCAGGGCCAGGATGTTGGTCTGGAAGGCGATGCCATCGATGACGCCAATGATGTCGGCAATGCGGCGCGAACCCTGGGCGATGGCATTCATGGTGGACACCACGCGAGAGACGACCTCTCCGCCCTGGGAGGCGGCGGTGGCGGCGCTGGAGGCGAGCTGATTGGCGGTGCGTGCGGCATCCGAGGAATGCTGGATGGTGCCGGAAATCTGCTCCATCGACGAAGCGGTTTCCTGCAGATTGGAGGCCGCCTGTTCGGTGCGACCAGAGAGATCCTGACTGCCGGCGGCCACTTCGGAGCTGGCAATGGTGATGGAATCGGTGGCGGCGCGCACATCGCCCACCACGCGCTGCAGCGATTGCTGCATCTCGACCAGGGCTTTCAGGGTCTCAGCCACCTCATCATTGCCGCGCACCTGCACATGTTGGGTCAGGTCGCCCGCAGCAATCTCGCGGGTGACGCGGGTGACCTCGACCAAGGGCTTGACCACCGAGCGGGCCATCGTATAAGCCACCACTACACCCACCCCCAGACAGGCCAGGGTCAAGCCGAGCAACAGCCATTGGGCTTGGGCAGCACGGCGATCACTGTTGGCGGCCAGTTCTGCGGCGATCTTTTGCTGCTGCTGCTCGTAGGCATTGATGGCGGCCAGGTACTGCTGGGCTGCTGGCATCAGCACGCTGTCCAGAGCCTCCATGGCACCCGGGTCTTCGATGTCCAGCAGGTTGAAGATGGCGTTGCGCGAGTCGATGTACGACTTGCGCTTGGCCGCCACGTCGGCAAACAGAGCTTGGCCCTCTTCGGTCGTGGACTCCTCCAAACGCTTCTGGATCGTCGAGATCTCGGCCGATGTTTCCTTCATCAAAGGCTCAAAATGGCTTTTGACCGTCTCGTTGTTGCCGGATTTGGCAATCGCCAGGGTGCGCGCCACGTTCACGCTGGTCAGCCCTTGCCAGTGCCGGGTGTCTTGAGCGCGGGCGTTGGCCTGCGCCATTGCCTCGATGGCATCCCGGCTTTGGCTCAACTGCAACCACCCACCCAGAGCAATCAGGGCCGTGAGCAGCAGCACTGCGCCAAAGCCGAGGCCCAAACGGGTTCTGAGTGACAGTTCGTTCAATCGCATGGTGTTCATCCTGAAAACGATGGCGGCGTGAGGGCCTCCACGGCTGGTTCATCGACCGAAATACCTTGAACTTGAACAAATCCACGACAAGACCGCGCTGGCATACTGGCTGAAACCTCCATTTCTGCACAAGTGCGACCATGTCCACCCTGACCGCCATCCATCCCCGCCAGGCGCTTTTTGGTGCCGAGCCCCGTCCACCGGCCCTGCCGGTGTGCGACCACTACGCCGGCGTGGAAGCGCGCATGCGCAAGAGCCTGACCCTGCAGGCCGAGATGGCTGAGGAGGCAGGTCACGCGGTGTTTGACGTGACGCTGGACCTGGAAGATGGCGCCCCCGTGGGCGGGGAAGACGAACAACTGGCACTGATTTGCGAGTTGCTGAACAGCCCGACCAATGCGTGCGGGCGGGTGGGCGTGCGGGTGCATGACCCCAAACACCGCTTTTTTGAACGCGAGATCGACACCCTGGTGCGTCAGGCGGGCTCGAAGCTGGCCTACCTGATGGTGCCCAAGCTGGCGGATGCCGAGGCAGCCAGCCGGGCGGTGTCATTGATCCGTGAGGCACGCGTGCACCATGGGGTGGAGCGGGTCATTCCCGTGCATGGTCTGATCGAATCCCACCGGGCGCTGCAGCAGGTGCACGAGATCGCCGCCCTGCCCGGCATCGAATCGCTGTCGTTCGGCCTGATGGATTTTGTGTCAGAACACCGGGGCGCGATCCCGGCCAGCGCCATGAGCGTGACGGGGCAGTTCAGCCACCCCTTGGTGCTGCGAGCCAAGCTGGAGATCTCAGCGGCCTGCCATGCCGCGGGCATCACGCCCTCCCACTGCGTGGTCACCGAGTTCAAAGACCGACGGGGGCTGGCCAAGGCGGCCGAGCGTGCCGCCAACGAACTGGGCTACACGCGGATGTGGAGCATCCACCCAGATCAGATCCCGGTGATCATTGACGCGTTCGCACCCGTGACGGCCGAGGTGGATGACGCGGTCGAGATCCTGGTGGCGGGTCAGGCGGCGCACTGGGCGCCCATCTCGCACGAGGGCGTGCTGCACGATCGGGCCAGCTACCGGCATTACTGGCATGTGCTGGAGCGGGCCTGGCTGACCGGACAGCCCCTGCCTGCGGACATCGAAGCCGCCTTTTTTGCTCAGGCCTGAGCCAGGGCGCGTTCGATGACGTCGCGCCGCACGCTGGGGCGCGGCACCTTGATGGGGAACCAGCTGCGCACGTCTTGCTCCAGGCCGATGCCGTGCATGTAGTTGTAGATGGCTTTTTTCAGGCCCCGGCCCAGGCGGTCGTGGTCGACTCCGGTGGGGTCGATGAAACCGATGTCGTTTTTGGCAAAGCTGACGGGTGGTAGCTCGATGAGCTGCACGCCATAGGCGGCCGGGTCCTTCCCCACGGGGGAATGCACCGTGCAAGCGAAACGGTGGAAGAAGCCGGAGTGGATGCAGCCGTTGGCAAAGAGCTGGCGCACGTACTCCAGCGCGTCCACCGTGTCTTGCTCGGTTTGCGTGGGAAAGCCGTACATCAGGTAGGCATGCACGAGGATGCCTGCATCGGCAAAGGCCCGCGTGACCTGGGCCACCTGCTGCACCGACACGCCTTTTTTCATCAGCTTCAGCAGCCGATCGGAGGCGACCTCCAGGCCACCCGAGATGGCGATGCAGCCACTCTCAGCCAGCAACTCGCACAGTTCGGGCGTGAAGGATTTCTCGAATCGCACATTGCCCCACCAGGAGATGCCCACCTGGCGGCGGATGAGCTCTTCGGCCAAGGCGCGCAGCATCTTGGGCGGGGCGGCCTCGTCCACGAAGTGGAAGCCGGTCTGCCCGGTCTCGGCGACGATGGCCTGGATGCGGTCGACCAGCACCTCGGCCGTGGCCGTCTCGTAACGCGAGATGTAATCCAGACTGACATCGCAGAAGCTGCACTTCTTCCAGTAGCAGCCGTGGGCCACGGTGAGCTTGTTCCAGCGCCCATCCGACCACAGCCGGTTCATGGGGTTGAGCATGTCCAGCAGCGACAGGTACTGGTTCAGCGGCAGGCCGTCCCAGGTGGGCGTGCCCCAGTCGGCAAAGGGCACGTCGGGCTCAGGCCAGTTGATGTAACGCACCTGCCCGGCGTCATCACGCACAAAGGTGCGCACCAGGCGCTCGCGCGAGCGTTGGCCCTGCAGGTGTTCCAGCAAGGCCAGCAGCGGGCGCTCGCCGGAATCCAGACACACGAAGTCGACGTGGTCAAACACGCGGGGCTCGCTCAGTTCTCGTAGTTCGGTGTTGACGTAACCACCACCCAGCGCGATGCGCACCTGGGGGTGGTGCTGGCGGATGGTCTGCGCAATGCGGAAGGCGGCATACACCGCCCCCGGGAAGGGCACCGACAAAATGACCAGATCGGGCTGGTGACGCGCCATGGCTGCCAGCGTCAGCTCGGCCAGGGTGGTGTCGACCAGGTTGGGCGGCGCGGCCAGGGCCTGGGCCAAGGGGGCGAACGTGGGCTGACTGATGGCCAGAGATTCGGCGTAGCGCACGAACTCAAAGCGCTCGTCGATGGCATCGCGCAGCACATCGGCCAGGTCATTCAGGTAGAGCGTGGCGAGGTGGCGGGCACGGTCTTGCAGGCCCAGGGCACCAAAGGCCCAGGACAGCGGGTCGCCGCCGTCGTCGTCCACGTACACATCCAGCGAGGCGAACCGGGGGCCCTCAGGCAGGTAGCGGCGGGTGTTGATGCGGTGGGCCAGGGTCGGGTCACGCCCCTGCAGGAAGGCGATGGCGGGGCCGATGGTGGCCTGGTAGGCCGCGAACTGCTCGATGAAAGCGAGCACGGGCGGGGTGTGCGCAGCGGCAGGCTGGGCCTGCACCACCTCATGAATGGCCTGGAGGCCTTCAGTGCTCAGCAGGCGCAGCACGAGTTGCAGCGCCAGGTCTTCCTGCACGGCCGACACGCCCCGCGACCGCAGGAATCCCGTCAGGTAGGCGGTGGAGGGGTACGGGGTGTTGAGCTGCGTCATCGGGGGGATGAGCGACAGCACCTTGGGCGTGGTGGCAGACATGCAGATGGGCGGGGGACAACTCGCGCGCAGTGTAAAGCCAGGGCGGCTTCCACGTCTCATGCCCCAGCATGGGGCGCTAGGCGCGGTGAAACGACACGCCAATGCCGATGTTCCCCGTTTGCAGCAGCGCCTCCTCTTGGCAAGATCAGAGGGTGATTTGGGAGACCGCCATGTCTGCACCCCCTGCTGCTGCCCCCACCCCTGCGCACGCGCTGCGTCTGCGGGAGTTGCTGTACCGGTATTGGTTTTTCGGATGGCTGTTTGAAGACGTGAACCGCCCCAACCAGTTCGAGCGCGCTGCCGCCTGGCACCACAACCAGCTTCAGGCCCGCTGGCTGCCGGTGTACCTGAAACGCTGGGCGGTGTTGACGGTGCTGAGCTTTCTGGTGGGGGTGCTGCTGGAGCATGGCCTGCAAGCCCAGGCCTTGTCCGCGGTGCTGTACATGCAGGCCGTGCTGGGCGTGACCTTCAATGCGGTGACCTCGGTCATCCTGTTGGGTCTGAAGATCTTGCCCGGGCCGTTTTGAGCCTTCACGGCCGTGCGGCTGCCTTGAGCTTGCGCCACAGCGTGGTGCGGCTGATGCCCAGCGCCTCAGCAGCGCGTTGACGGTCGCCACCGCAGGCCGCCAGCACCTGCTGAAGGTGCTCAACCTCATGCCGGGCTTGCTGGCGGCGCCAGTCGGTGTCACCTGAGGTGGCCTCCTGAACGCAAGCATGCGCCCGACCGACCGGCGGGACCAGGGGCTTGGCGTCCTCGAACAGCTCAGGTGCGATCAGACGCAGGCGCTCTGGCAGTGATTGCACGCGCGGGGCATCCCCAGGCTCATCGCCCGCGTAGGCCAGCAGGCGTTCCAGCAAGTTCTCCAGCTCACGCACATTGCCAGGCCAGTCGTAGGCGCTCGACGCCTGCACCAGGGCCTGCAACCAGGGACGTGTGCGGGCGGGGTCGGTGCCCAGGCGGTGGCACAGCCTGGCGTGCAAGGCCTCGGCCAGCAAAGGCACGTCGTCGCGCCGCTGTCTGAGGGACGGGACGTCCAGACGCAAGATGTTGAGTCGGTAAAACAGGTCCAGGCGGAACAAGCCCTGCGCCACCTGCTCACGCAGGTCGCGGTGGGTGGCTGCGATCACGCGCACGTTGACGGGGGTGGGCTCGGTGGCCCCCACGCGCAGCACCTCGCGCTCTTGCAACACGCGCAGCAGCCGGGCTTGTAGCGACAAGGGCATCTCGCCCACCTCATCGAGGAACAAGGTGCCCCGGTGGGCGGCCTCGAACAGGCCAATCTTGCCGCCGCGACGTGCGCCGGTGAAGGCGCCCTCTTCGTAACCGAACAGCTCGCTTTCCAGCAGGGTTTCGGTCAGGGCCGCGCAGTTGAGGGCCACGAAAGGCATGTCGCGGCGGTCGCTGGCCGCGTGGATGCCCTGCGCCACCAACTCCTTGCCGGTGCCACTTTCGCCAATCAGCAAGACGGTGGCCGCGCTGCGCGCCGCATTCGCGGCCATGCGCCGCAACTGATCGATGGCCGGGCTGCGGCCCAGCAGCTGCTCCAGCGCGTGGCGACGAGGGGTGGCTGGCGCCTTGGTGCGGGTGCGAAGGTGGCGATCCACGCGCTGGATGGAGATCGGGTCCTGGCAGGTGAGCACCGCGCCGGTCAGCTGGCCCTGCTCAATGATGGGCAGGCGGTTGACGATCAAGGTCTTGCCCTTGACCCGCTCGATGCGCTCGACATCGGCTTCGCCCAGGCGCAAGACCGACTGCAGGCTGAGCTCGGGGCACACCTCGGTGAGCACACGTCCCAACCATTCATCCGGCCGCACCCCCAGCCAACGCGCCATGCTGGGGTTGAGGGTCTGGATGCGTTCTTGTCGGTCCACCGCGATCACGCCATCGCTGAGCTGCCCCAGGATGGTGTTGAGGCGCTCGCGTTTGGCCTGCTCGATGCGGGCGGCTCGGGCCACCTCCACCGCATCGTGCAGGGCTTCGCGCACCGCATCCATCGAATACAGGAACACGCCGCTCAGGCCCATCTCGTCGGCCAGATCGGCCACCAGGCCCGGCCCCACGACCACCTCGATGCCCTGCTGCCGTAAGGCGCGAAGGCAGGCGCGGGCGTCGTCTTCGGTGGCGTAGGTGCGCTGGGTGACACCCAGGTCGAACAGGGTGTTGAAGGGGCTCAAGTCCAGCGGGGCGCCTTGCCAGGTCACCAGGCCCACACGCTGTGAACGCTGTCGAGCCGCGGCCAGGGCCTGCAAGACATCAAACCCACCGACCTTCACCAGCACCACGGGCAGCTCCAGGTGTTGCCGCAGGTAGCCGCCGTTGGAGCCCGCAGCCACCACCACATCCACCGCCTGGATGGCCTGGCGCTGGCGCACCTGGGCCACGGCGGCATCAAAGCCGGCGTCCAGCACCTCGACCGCCGCGCGGTCGGCCAGCTCGGGCACCAGTGCCTGCAGCATCTGGTGGATGCGCTTGAAGCCGATGGCCACGATGCGCGGGCGGGCATCGGAAGGCGCCAAGGGTGAGCCGATCAGGGGCATGGGCGTTTCATTGGTTCAGCAATTGTTTCAATGAAGTGTATCAATGTTTCAATATTGAAACTGAAACAGATACCCGGCGCCCCATTCACGCCCCATATCGTTCAAAACCTAGTGAAATCAATCACTTGCGAAAACGTCTGTGCATCAACAGCGCCCTCTGGCACACTGGCACACCCGTTGCGTTGGGTATGGCAGTTCCTTGGTGAAACCCTCCTACAGGAGACATGACATGGCCCTCTCATCCCCCGGTGCGCGCTTTCGCCAGGCGCTGCAGGAAGAATCCCCCCTGCAGGTCATTGGCGCGATCAACGCCAACCACGCCCTGCTGGCCCAACGCGCCGGCTTCAAGGCCATTTACTTATCGGGCGGCGGCGTGGCCGCTGGCTCGCTGGGCCTGCCTGACCTGGGCATCAACACGATGGAAGACGTGCTGATCGACACCCGGCGCATCACCGACGTGTGCGACCTGCCCCTGCTGGTCGACATCGACACCGGCTTCGGGCCGAGTGCCTTCAACATCGAGCGCACGGTCAAGAGCCTGATCAAGGCCGGCGCCGCCGCCTGCCACATCGAAGACCAGGTGGGCGCCAAGCGTTGCGGCCACCGTCCCGGCAAGGAAATCGTGTCCACCGAAGAAATGGTGGACCGCGTGAAGGCCGCTGCCGACGCCAAGACGGACAAGGACTTCTTCCTGATTGCCCGCACAGATGCCATCCAGGTGCACGGCGTGGACGCCGCGATTGAACGCGCCATCAAGTGTGTGGAAGCCGGTGCCGACGGCATCTTCGCCGAGGCCGCCTACGACCTGGAAACATACAAGAAGTTTGTGGACGCCGTGAAGGTGCCCGTGCTGGCCAACATCACCGAGTTTGGCAAGACGCCGCTGTTCAGCGTGGACGACCTGCGCCCCACGGGCGTGGGCATGGTGCTGTACCCCTTGAGCGCCTTCCGCGCCATGAACAAGGCCGCCGAGGCCGTGTACACCGCCGTGCGCCGTGACGGCCACCAGCGCAATGTGGTCGAGCTGATGCAGACCCGCGAAGAGCTGTACGACCGCATCGGCTACCACGCGTTCGAAGGCAAGCTCGACGCGCTGTTTGCCGCCAAGAAGTAATTCAATCCGCTGATTCACCTCATCTGGAGACACACCCCATGAGCGCCACCAACGACACCCCCACCCCTGGTTTCAAGCCCAAGAAGTCGGTCGCCCTGTCGGGCACCGCCGCTGGCAACACCGCCCTGTGCACCGTGGGCCGCAGCGGCAATGACCTGCACTACCGCGGCTACGACATCCTCGACGTGGCCACGACCTGCGAGTTCGAAGAGATCGCCCACCTGCTGGTGCACGGCAAGCTGCCCAACGTGGCTGAACTGGCCGGCTACAAGGCCAAGCTGAAGTCGCTGCGCGGCCTGCCTGCCGCCGTCAAGGTCGCACTGGAACAGCTGCCGCCCTCGAGCCACCCGATGGACGTGATGCGCACCGGGGTGTCGGTGCTGGGTTGCGTCAAGCCCGAGAAGGAAGACCACAACCACCCCGGCGCCCGCGACATCGCCGACAAGCTGATGGCCTGCCTGGGCTCGATGCTGCTGTACTGGTACCACTTTGCCTACAACGGCAAGCGCATCGAGGTGGAAACCGATGACGACTCGATCGGCGGCCACTTCCTGCACCTGCTGCACGGCGAGAAGCCGCGCGACAGCTGGGTGCGCGCCATGCACACCAGCCTGATCCTGTACGCCGAGCACGAGTTCAACGCCTCGACCTTCACATCGCGCGTGATCGCCGGCACGGGTTCGGACATGTATTCGGCCATCTGCGGCGGCATCGGCGCCCTGCGCGGCCCGAAGCACGGCGGCGCCAACGAAGTGGCCTTCGAGATCCAGAAGCGCTACGACAACCCGGATGAGGCCGAGGCCGACATCCGCGCCCGCGTGGAGCGCAAGGAAGTCGTGATCGGCTTCGGTCACCCCGTCTACACCGTGAGCGACCCACGCAATGTGGTCATCAAGAAGGTGGCCCACGACCTGAGCGCCGAGCAGGGCAATATGAAGATGTACAACATCGCCGAGCGCCTGGAGTCGGTGATGTGGGACATCAAAAAGATGTTCCCGAACCTGGATTGGTTCAGCGCCGTGAGCTACCACATGATGGGCGTGCCCACCGACATGTTCACGCCGCTGTTCGTGATCGCCCGCACTTCGGGCTGGTCGGCTCACATCATCGAGCAACGCATCGACGGCAAGATCATCCGTCCCTCGGCCAACTACACCGGCCCGGAAGACCAGAAGTTCGTGCCGCTGAAGGACCGCAAGTAATCCAGCCACCGAGGGGCGCCACATTGCCAAGGGTGATGTGGCGCCCTTTCACCTTCCAGCGCACGCCGGCCTCTCGCCCCGTTCCATTGCCTCGTCCACGCCTTCGGCCATGAGCAACATCAACACCCAATACCGCAAGCCCCTGCCGGGCACCAACCTGGACTACTTCGACACGCAAGCCGCCGTCGAAGCCATCCAACCTGGCGCCTGGGCCACCCTGCCCTACACCGCCCGTGTGCACGCCGAGAACATCGTGCGCAAGGCCGATCCGGCCATCATCGCCGACTGTCTCAAGCAGATCATCGAACGCAAGCGCGATCTGGACTTCCCGTGGTTCCCGGCCCGAGTGGCCTGCCACGACATCCTGGGCCAGACCGCCCTGGTGGACCTGGCTGGCCTGCGTGACGCCATCGCCAAGGAAGGCGGCGACCCGGCCAAGGTGAACCCGGTGGTGCCCGTGCAGCTGATCGTGGACCACTCGCTGGCTGTGGAATGTGGCGGCTTCGACCCCGAGGCCTTCCAGAAGAACCGCGAGATCGAGGAGCGCCGCAACGAAGACCGCTTCCACTTCATCGAGTGGACCAAGAAGGCCTTCGCCAACGTGGACGTGATCCCCGCGGGCAACGGCATCATGCACCAGATCAACCTGGAGAAGATGTCGCCCGTGATCCACGCTGACAATGGCGTGGCCTACCCCGACACCTGCGTGGGCACCGACTCCCACACGCCCCATGTGGACGCGCTGGGCGTGATCGCCATCGGCGTGGGCGGCCTGGAGGCCGAGAACGTGATGCTGGGCCGCGCCTCGTGGATGCGCCTGCCCGAAATCGTCGGCGTCAAGCTCACGGGCCAACGCCAGCCTGGCATCACCGCCACCGACGTGGTGCTGGCGCTGACCGAGTTCCTGCGCAAGAACAAGGTGGTGGGTGCGTACCTGGAGTTCCACGGCGAAGGCGCTTCGAAGCTGACCATCGGCGACCGCGCCACCATCTCGAACATGGCCCCTGAATACGGTGCCACCGCCGCCATGTTCAGCATCGACGAGCAGACGCTGGAGTACCTGACCCTGACCGGCCGCACTGCAGAACAAGTCAAGCTGGTCGAGACCTATGCCAAGACCGCCGGCCTGTGGTCGGATTCGCTGAAGAACGCGGTGTACGAGCGCAATCTCGAGTTCGACCTGTCGAGCGTGGTGCGCAACATGGCAGGCCCCTCGAACCCGCACGCCCGTGTGGCCACGAGCGATCTGGCCGCCAAGGGCATCGCTGGTCAATGGACCATGCCCAAAGCCGACGAAGGCACGATGCCCGATGGCGCCGTGATCATCGCGGCCATCACCTCGTGCACGAACACGTCGAACCCGCGCAACGTGATCGCGGCCGCCCTGCTGGCGCGCAACGCCAACAAGCTGGGCCTGACGCGCAAGCCTTGGGTCAAGTCTTCGCTGGCCCCGGGATCGAAGGTGGTGGAGCTGTACCTGAAGGAAGCCGGCCTGCTGGGCGACTTGGAAAAGCTGGGCTTCGGCGTCGTGGCCTTTGCTTGCACCACCTGCAACGGCATGTCGGGCGCACTCGACCCCAAGATCCAGCAAGAGATCATCGACCGCGACCTCTACACCACCGCCGTGCTCTCGGGTAACCGCAACTTCGACGGTCGCATCCACCCCTATGCCAAGCAGGCCTTCCTGGCCTCGCCGCCGCTGGTGGTGGCCTACGCGATCGCCGGCACCATCCGCTTCGACATCGAAAACGACGTGCTGACGGTGGTCGATGGCAAAGAGATCCGCCTGAAGGACATCTGGCCGTCGGACGAAGAGATCGACGCCGTGGTCAAGGCCGCCGTGAAGCCCGAGCAGTACCGCGCTGTGTACGAGCCCATGTTCGCCATTCAGGCTGACAAGGGCGAGAAGGTGTCGCCGCAGTACGACTGGCGCCCCATGTCCACTTACATCCGTCGCCCGCCCTATTGGGACACCGAAGGCGTCGGCGCGCTGGCTGCCAACCCGCGCACGCTCAAGGGCATGCGCCCGCTGGCCATCCTGCCGGACAACATCACCACCGACCACCTGTCGCCGTCGAACGCCATCCTGCCGAACTCGGCCGCCGGTGAATACCTGGCCAAGATGGGGCTTCCGGAAGAGGACTTCAACTCCTACGCCACCCACCGTGGCGACCACCTGACCGCCATGCGCGCCACCTTTGCCAACCCGACGTTGAAGAACGAGATGGTGCGCGAGGAAGATGGCAGCATCAAGGTCGGCTCATGGGCCCGCGTGGAGCCCGAAGGCCAGGTGATGCGCATGTGGGAGGCCATAGAGACCTACCTGAACCGCCGCCAGCCGCTGATCATCATCGCCGGTGCCGACTACGGTCAGGGCTCCTCGCGTGACTGGGCGGCCAAGGGCGTGCGTCTGGCCGGTGTCGAGACTGTCGTGGCTGAGGGCTTCGAGCGCATCCACCGCACCAATCTGATCGGCATGGGTGTGCTGCCCCTGGAGTTCAAGCCAGGCACCACCCGCCTGACCCTGGGCCTGGACGGCACCGAAACCTTCGACGTGGAAGGCGACCTGAAGCCGCGCGCCGACCTGACCCTGGTGATCCACCGCAAGAACGGTCAGACCGAGCGCGTGACGGTGACCAGCCGTCTGGACACCGCCGAAGAGGTGTCGGTGTACGAGGCCGGTGGCGTGTTGCAGCGCTTCGCTCAGGATTTTCTTGCGGCTAACAAGTGACACCCCCCGAGCGCCTTTGGCGCTCCCCCTCAAGGGGGCGGAGCCCGGACAAGGAAAGTCCTGTGGACTTTTCTTGCTTGGCGACGAGGCAGTCCCTTGGGACTGACGCGGCCAGCATGGCCAGCCAGTGGACCGGCAAAGCCGGATCCACGGCTGCCGCTGGGTCAGGCCGGAGTGGCGCAAAGTATTGCGCGCTTCGGCTTCTTACCTTTTGAAGGAGCATTGCATGGCTCATCCCGAACAAATCAAGATCCCCGCCACCTACATGCGTGGCGGCACCAGCAAGGGCGTGTTCTTCCGCCTGCAAGACCTGCCCGCCAGTTGCCAGCAGCCCGGCGAAGCGCGCGACAAGCTGTTCATGCGCGTCATCGGCAGCCCCGACCCGTACGCCGCCCACATCGACGGCATGGGCGGGGCCACGTCCAGCACCAGCAAGTGCGTGATCCTGTCCAAGTCCAGTGTGCCCGATCACGATGTGGACTACCTCTACGGACAGGTCTCGATCGACAAGCCCTTTGTGGACTGGTCAGGCAACTGCGGCAACTTGTCAACCGCTGCGGGCGCTTTTGCCATCCATGCAGGTCTGATCGACCCGGCCCGCATCCCTGAGAACGGCACCGCGGTGGTCCGCATCTGGCAGGCCAACATCCAGAAAACCATCATCGCCCACGTGCCCGTGACCAACGGCCAGGTGCAGGAAACCGGTGACTTCGAACTCGATGGCGTGACATTCCCGGCCGCCGAGATCGTGCTCGAGTTCATGGACCCCTCCGACGATGGCGACGAAGGCGGCTCGATGTTCCCCACGGGCAACCTGGTGGACGACCTGGACGTGCCGGGCATCGGCACCCTCAAGGCCACGATGATCACGGCGGGCATCCCGACTGTGTTCGTCAACGCCAAGGACATCGGCTACACCGGCACCGAGTTGCGCGAGCAGATCAACACGGACGCCGAGGCCCTCAAGCGCTTGGAGGCCATCCGCGTGGCGGGCGCCCTGCGCATGGGCCTGATCAAGACGCCGGACGAAGCGGCCACCCGCCAGCACACACCCAAGATCGCCTTCGTGGCCCCGCCCACCACCTACACCGCCTCCAGCGGCAAGATCATCAACGCCAGCGATGTGGACCTGCTGGTGCGCGCGCTGTCGATGGGCAAACTGCACCACGCGATGATGGGCACCTGCGCGGTCGCCATCGGTACGGCCGCCGCCATCCCCGGCACCCTGGTCAACCAGGCCGCTGGCGGGGGCGAGCGTGAAGCCGTGCGCTTCGGCCACCCCTCCGGCACGCTGCGTGTGGGCGCCCAGGCCAAGCAGGTCAACGGCCAGTGGACGGTCACCAAGGCCATCATGAGCCGCAGCGCCCGCATCATCATGGAAGGCTGGGTTCGCGTGCCGAGCGACAGCTTCTGACCATTCGCGCCACTGAAGTGTGACGCCCCGTAACGACCGTGATGCCTGGCGCGGCTCAGCGGGGTGTCCCGGGTGGTCACCTGCACGAAATGGTGGCACCATCCAGGCATTCAGCGATTTCATCTGCCGGGCCCGCCCGGCGACCCACCGACCATGCAGCACACCCCACGCTCCCACTTTGTTCAACGCGCCGGCCTGGCCGTGGCCAGCACCCTGGCCTTGCTGAGCATATTGCCCGCGCAGGCCAGCGAGACCCAAAGCGGGCGCCCCAGCGCCAAAGTGCTGCAGCAGATGCAACTGGCCCTGGCCACCCCCGAGCAGATGTCCGCCGCCGAACGCGTGCTGGTGGGGCAATACGACTGCGAGTTTGGCCAACGCATTTCGATCGATCCGCATGACGGTCAGCAAGGCTACTTCCGCCTGCGCCATGGTCAACAAAGCTGGCTGATGAAGCCCACCCTGACCGCCACAGGCGCTGTTCGCCTGGAAGATGTGCGTGGCGCCGCTCTGATGATCCAGATCCTGACCAAATCGATGCTGCTGGACCCGCGCAAGGGGCAGCGCTTGGTGGATGGCTGCGTGCACCAGGTGCAGCGCGATGCCGAGCGCGAGCTGGCCAGCCGGCCGCGTCAATCCATGTTCGGCCTGCAAGGGGATGCGGGCCGCTGAGGGCGCCTGCCCCGGCCAACGCCACCACCGCCGCAAGGCGGTTTGGGGGCGCCATGATTGCGTTTCCCTGCTCAACACCCTCGTCGCGGCACGAACCCTGCTTCAATAATTGCACCCACAGCCGTGCACACAGGGCAAATCCTGAGAGACAATACTGGGCTGCACGACCGTTGCATGCCCGAGAGCTGTCGCTCATGAAGCCCCACGCAGGCCCGTGCCCGCTGGCCACACCTCGTTGTCGGGCAGCGCGTCTGTGATTCTTGTTCTTCCAATCAGGTATACCCCATGCTGCAAGCCTACCGTCAACATGCTGCCGAGCGCGCCGCGCTGGGCATCCCCCCGCTGCCCCTGAACGCTCAGCAGGTCGCTGACCTGATCGAGCTGATCAAGAACCCGCCCGCTGGCGAAGACGCCTTCCTGCTCGACCTGCTGACGCACCGCGTGCCCCCAGGCGTGGACGACGCTGCCAAGGTCAAGGCCTCGTTCCTGTCGGCTGTGGCACACGGTGACATCTCCGTCGGCCTGATCTCCAAGGCCAAGGCCACCGAATTGCTGGGCACCATGGTCGGCGGCTACAACGTCAAGCCCCTGATCGACCTGCTCTCCAGCGCTGAAGTCGGCGAAGTCGCCGCAGCCGGCCTGAAGAAGACCCTGCTGATGTTCGACGCCTTCCATGATGTCGCAGAGCTGTGCAAGGCCGGCAACGCCAATGCCAAGGCCGTGATGCAGTCGTGGGCCGACGCCGAATGGTTCACCAGCCGCCCTGAAGTCGCCAAGAAGATCACTGTGACCGTGTTCAAGGTACCTGGCGAAACCAATACCGACGACCTGTCGCCCGCCCCGGACGCCTGGAGCCGCCCCGACATCCCCTTGCACTATCTGGCAATGTTGAAGAACACCCGTCCTGACGCGGCCTTCAAGCCCGAAGAAGACGGCAAGCGCGGCCCGATCCAGTTCATCGAAGACCTCAAGAAGAAGGGCAACCTGGTCGCCTACGTCGGCGACGTGGTCGGCACCGGTTCCTCGCGCAAGTCGGCCACCAACAGCGTGATCTGGGCCACCGGCGAAGACATCCCCTTCGTGCCTAACAAGCGCTTCGGCGGCGTCACCCTGGGTGGCAAGATCGCCCCCATCTTCTTCAACACGCAAGAGGACTCGGGCTCGCTGCCCATCGAAGTGGACGTGTCCAAGATGGAAATGGGCGATGTCATCGACATCTACCCCTATGACGGCAAGATCGAGAAGAATGGCGAGGTCATCGCCAACTTCCAGCTCAAGTCGCAAGTGCTGCTCGACGAAGTGCGCGCTGGCGGCCGCATCAACCTGATCATCGGCCGCTCGCTGACCGGTAAGGCCCGTGAGTTCCTGGGGCTGCCCGCCTCGACCGTCTTCCGCCTGCCCGTGGCGCCCAAGGACACCGGCAAGGGCTTCACCCTGGCCCAGAAGATGGTCGGTCGCGCCTGCGGTCTGCCCGAAGGCCAAGGCATCCGCCCCGGCACCTACTGCGAACCCAAGATGACCACCGTGGGTTCGCAAGACACCACCGGCCCGATGACCCGTGACGAGCTGAAGGACCTGGCCTGTCTGGGCTTCTCGGCCGACCTGGTCATGCAATCGTTCTGCCACACTGCGGCTTATCCGAAGCCTGTGGACGTGAAGATGCACCGCGAGCTACCCGCCTTCATCTCGAACCGCGGTGGCGTGGCCCTGCGTCCGGGCGACGGCGTGATCCACTCGTGGCTGAACCGCATGCTGCTGCCCGACACCGTCGGCACCGGCGGCGACTCGCACACCCGCTTCCCCATCGGTATCTCCTTCCCGGCCGGTTCGGGCCTGGTCGCCTTCGGCGCCGCCACCGGCGTGATGCCTCTGGACATGCCTGAGTCGGTGCTGGTGCGCTTCAAGGGCACCATGCAGCCTGGCGTCACCCTGCGTGATCTGGTGCATGCCATCCCCCTGTACGCCATCAAGGCTGGTCTGCTGACCGTGGCCAAGCAGGGCAAGAAAAACATCTTCTCGGGCCGCATCCTCGAAATCGAAGGCCTGCCCGACCTGAAGGTCGAGCAAGCATTCGAGCTGTCCGATGCGTCTGCTGAGCGTTCGGCTGCCGGTTGCACCATCAAGCTGAACAAGGAACCGATCATCGAGTACCTGAAGTCGAACATCGTTCTGATGAAGAACATGATCGCTGACGGTTACCAGGATGCTCGCACCCTGCAACGTCGTATCGAAGCCCAGGAAGCCTGGCTGGCCAACCCGCAACTGCTGGAAGCCGACGCCGATGCCGAGTACGCTGCGGTCATCGAGATCGATCTGAACGACATCAAGGAGCCGATCGTCTGCTGCCCGAACGACCCGGACGATGCCAAGTTCCTGTCCGAAGTGGCCGGCACCAAGATCGACGAAGCCTTCATCGGTTCGTGCATGACCAACATCGGTCACTTCCGCGCCGCCGGCAAGCTGCTGGAAGGCAAGAAGGACATCCCGGTGCGCCTGTGGGTGGCCCCGCCCACCAAGATGGACGCTGCCGAGCTGACCAAGGAAGGCTACTACAACACCTTCGGCACCGCTGGCGCCCGCACCGAAATGCCCGGCTGCTCGCTGTGCATGGGTAACCAGGCTCAGATCAAGGAAGGCTCGACCTGCATCTCCACGTCGACCCGCAACTTCCCGAACCGCCTGGGCAAGAACACCAACGTGTTCCTGGGCTCGGCCGAGCTGACCGCCGTGGCCTCGAAGCTGGGCAAGCTGCCCACGCCTGCTGAGTACCTGGCCGAAATCGGTGTGGTGACGAAGGATGCCGACAAGATCTACAAGTACATGAACTTCAACCAGATTGAAGAGTACGTGGAGACCGCCAAGGGCGTGACGGCCGCCTGATAACCCAGGCGTGAGGGGCTCATTCAGCCCCTGTGCCTGAGTGATCGCATCAAGCCCGCCAGGGAAACCTGGTGGGCTTTTTTGATCGGTGCCTGCCTGTGTCTGTGTCCTTGTCTGTGTTGACGCATTACATCGCGCTGTGCGCGCCGCTGTTCCTCATCGTGGGCGTGGGCTGGGGGCTGGCGTACTGGCGCCACTGGCCCAAGCGCGCCAACAAGCACCTGGCCGACGCGGTGTTCAACATCGCGCTGCCGGCACTGCTGTTCCGGATGATGAGCGAGCTCTCGCAACTGCCCCCGGTGGACAGTCGCGCCCTGATCGCCTTTTTCGGCGCTTGCCTGCTGGTCTTCATCATCGGCCGGCTGCTGGCCTGGCGGGTGTTCCGGCTGGACGGGGTCAGCCAGTCGGTGTTCGCGCTGGCAGGCATCTTCTCGAACAACGCCTTGCTGGGCATCCCGCTGGCACGCATCGCCCTGGGCGAAGAGGCCCTGCCCACCGTGGCCCTGGTGCTGGTGTTCAACTCCTTGACGCTGTGGACCTTGGTGAGCGTGTCGGTGGAGTGGGCGCGGCATGGCAGCCCCACGGTCAAGGGCTTTGGCCAGACCGTGCTGAATGTGCTGAAGAACCCGCTGATCGTCGCCATACTGAGCGGCACGGCGATTGGCTTGAGCGGCTGGCGCCTGCCCGACCTGGTGCGCACGCCCCTGGGCTGGGTGGGCGAGCTGGCGGCCCCCTTGGCCTTGTTTTCCCTGGGCTTGAGTCTCGCAGGCTACGCGCTGCGTGAACAGTGGCAGACCACCCTGGCCATGACCAGCCTCAAGCTGCTGGTGCAACCCCTGGTGGTGTGGCTGATCGCCATCGCCATCGGCCTGCCCGAGCTGGAAACCCGCGTGGTGGTGCTGTTGGGCTCGATCGCCATCGGTGCCAATGTGTACCTGATGTCACGCCACTTCAAGGTGCTGGAAGGGCCGGTGGCCAGCAGCCTGGTGCTGTCCACCGCACTCTCGTCGCTCACGACCCCCTTGATTTTGGCGCTCACAGGCAGCGGCTGAGGTCACTGCCATCAGAATCAGGGCTGACTTGTTACCTGCTCTGCCCCTACCCCATGGACGCTTTTGCCATCATCACCGGTCTGGCCTCACTGTTCGGCTTTGCCATGCAGGCCTTCAACGTCTTTCCCGAGCACGCTCGTGGACGACAAGCCCTGTGGATGCTGGCCATCGGCTTGTTCCTGGGCGGCCTGCTGTCCACGCTGGACATCCGCGCCGTGCGGCTGGATTTCGCCTTCACGGGCTACACCATCGCGATGACGGCCCTGGGGGCCTTGATCCTGTTCTTCGCGGTGATGGCGGCCTTCACAGAGAACCACACCCGTCGCCGCGGCTTCTACATTGTCGGCGGCCTGGGGGCGCTGGCCTTCACGATCACCACGTCGGTGGCCGCCCTGGTGGGCACGGTGACGGACAGCCAGCTGGTGCGCCAGGAGGTGGTCAACGAACAAGAGCTGAGCTGGTTGATCGATCGGGCTCAAGCGCGAGGCGACGCCGCACGTCAGCTTCACCACATGGAGCTGCTCTTGCAGCGCCTGGACGAGGACGATGAACGCCGGGCCACGCTGCGAGCAGACATCGAAGCGCTGAAGCAGCGCGCCCGCACGCCCTGAGGCTCAGGCCGACGCCGGGGCTGGAAACAGCTCGCGCGACACCAGCCACAGGCGCAGGTCGAACTCGTGCTGCTGGTAGTCGGCATCGATGTGGGTGCACAAGGCATAGAAGGCCTTGTTGTGCTCGCGCTCTTTGAGGTGGGCCAGTTCGTGCGCCACGATCATGCGCAGGAACTCGGGTGGCCCCTCTCGAAACAGGCTGGCGATGCGGATTTCGCGCTTGGCCTTGAGCTTGCCGCCCTGCACGCGTGACACCATGGTGTGGGTGCCCAGGGCGTGCTGGATCACCTTGAGCTTGCTGTCGTAGGCCACCTTGTGAACGGGATCCGCCCCGCGCAGATGCAGGGCCTTGAGCTCACTCACGTAGGCGTACAAGGCCGTGTCGGACTGCACGGCATGGCGCTCGGGATAGCGCTGCTGCAGCACCTGGGGCAGACGGCCCTGGTCAATGAGGGCAGCCACCTGCGCCAGGATGGGCGCCGGGTAGGCCCCCAGGTAATTCAGTACCGGCGCGGCCAGGCTCGCGGGCAGATGGAGGGTTGGTGTAGCCACCTTGGGCGCCGTCAAGGTGCGATCTGCTCAGCGTAGTCGTACAGCGCCCCCAGGATCTCCTGACCGCGCTCATCATCATCCGCCAGCTGTTCGCCCAATTGATCAATGCGCTCGAAGAAGGCTTGCAGCGACATACCACCGCCCTGCCCTTCATGCAGCCTGGCCGTGCGCAGGGCCTGCCAGCGCGCCTGCTCGGCCTCGCTCAAGGTGTCGGGGAAGTTGCGCGCGCGGTAGCGGAAAAACAGCTCGCCCAGGCGCTCGTCCGCGAACGCGGGCGCGCGGTCGCCGTACTGCTGAGCCAGTTGTTCGCCCGTCATGCCACGCAAGCGCGTCAGCAGGCGGCGATCGTCATGGCCGATGAAGCCGCCATAGAGGTCTTCGTCCACGTCCACCTCGGCGCGCCCTTCAGGCCGGCTGAACACTTCGGCCCAGATGCCGTCCATGCGCGCCCCCAGCGCCCGCAGGGCCTCGGCACGCTCGTGCGCCTGAGCCAGGTCGATGGACCACTTCTGCTGCAGCTCGGGCGTGAGGATCTTCAAATTACCCACCACCACGGGCGACTTGTTGATGTGCACGCTCTTGATGGGCAAGCGTTCCACGCCCTCGGGCAAATCAGCCGCCTTGGTGAACATGCGCAGCCGGATGTCCTCGGCGCTCAAC
This sequence comes from Aquabacterium sp., assembly GCA_046295615.1. Lineage (GTDB taxonomy): Bacteria > Pseudomonadota > Gammaproteobacteria > Burkholderiales > Burkholderiaceae_C > Aquabacterium. The sequence continues at coordinate 42,930 of JBKBMV010000004.1, read as the reverse complement.
CCGCCCAGGGCGGACGGGTCTTGGGCCAGATCCCACACCAGCACCTCGTTCTTGTTGCTGGGGTGCGGGGCCAAGGGCCACACCAGGGCCATGCAGCCGCGCTCATGCGCGAACATGCCCGAGATGTGCAAGAAGGGCTTCCAGTCGGCACGGGGCTTGTCCAGGCCCGCCTCGGCCATGACGGCGTCTTTCTTGCGCAGCTTGAGGCAGTGCTCCCACAGCCGGGGCTGAGCCTGTCGGATCAGCCGCGCCAAGGCGATGGTGGCGCGCACATCAGACAGCGCATCGTGCGCCGCTTCATGAGCCAGGCCGTTGGCGGCGCTGAGGTGCTCCAGCTTGAACGAGGGACGGCCGTCGTCGTGCTTGGGCCAGTTGATGCCCTCGGGGCGCAAGGCCCAGGTGCAGCGCACCACGTCCAGCAGGTCCCAGCGGCCGCAGCCGTTTTGCCACTCGCGGCCATAAGGGTCGATCAGGTTGCGCCAGAACAGGTGGCGAGTGATCTCGTCATCGAAACGGATGGTGTTGTAGCCCAGGCCCACGGTGTTGGGCTGGGCCAGTTCGCGCTCGATGGCCTCGGCAAAGGCGTGCTCGGGCAGGCCTTGTGCCAGGCAGGTCTGGGGCACGATGCCTGTGAGCAGGCAGGCTTCAGGGTCGGGCAAGAAATCAGGCGCTGGCTGGCAGTACACCATCAAGGGTGCACCCACCTCGTTCAGCTCGGCATCCGTGCGGATGCCAGCGAACTGAGCGGGCCGATCCCGGCGCGGCTCACGGCCGAAGGTTTCGTAGTCGTGCCAGTAGAAGGTGAAATCGCCGGCCATAGGCCGTTCAGCGCTTGCGCGCCACCACGCTACCGACGGAATAACCAGCGCCAAACGAGCAGATCACGCCCAGGCTGCCAGAGGGCAGATCGCTGCGGGACTTGTGGAACGCAATGATGGAGCCGGCCGACGAGGTGTTGGCGTATTCGTCCAGGATGAGGGGCGCCACGTCGGGCGTCACTTCAGCACCGATCAGCTTCTTCACGATCAGCTGGTTCATCGACAGGTTGGCCTGGTGCAGCCAGAAGCGCCGCACGTCCGACGCAGCCAGCCCCAGGGCGTCCAGTTGCGACTCGATGTGGGCCGCCGCGATGGGCACCACTTCCTTGAACACCTTGCGGCCCTCCTGGCGGAAGGTCTTGTCGCGGGCGGCGGGATCGCTGTCTTCGCTGCGGTTGAGGTAGCCGAAGTTGTTGCGGATGTTGTTGGAGAACACCGTGGCCAGCTTCGAGCCCAGCACTTCCCACTGTTCGGCCGAGGTGGCCGTGTCGGCGCGTTCCACCACGGTGGCGGTGGCCACGTCGCCAAAGATGAAGTGGCAGTCGCGGTCTTTCCACTCCTGGTGGCCCGAGGTGATTTCGGGGTTGATCACCAGCACGCACTTGGCCGAGCCATTGCGCACGGCGTTGACCGCCTGCTCCAGGCCGAAGGTGGCGGCCGAGCACGCGACATTCATGTCGAAGGCATAGCCACCGGCGCCAATGGCGTTCTGGATCTCGATGGCAATGGCCGGGTAGGCGCGCTGCAGGTTGGAGCAGGCGCAGATCACGCCGTCCACATCGGCGCCGGTCTTGCCGGCCGCGGCCAGGGCCTGCTTGGCGGCCTCGACACCGATCTCGGCCAGCATGGAGAGCTGGTCATCGCTGCGCTCCTGGAAGCGCGGGTACATGCGCGTCGGGTCGAGGATGCCGGTCTTCTCCATGACGTAACGGCTCTTGATGCCGGACGCCTTTTCGATGAACTCGACACTGGAATAGGCCAGCGGTTGAACGGTGCCCGCTTCGATCTCGGCCGCATGTTCCGCGTTGAAGAGATCGACGTAGGCGTTGAACGACGCCACCAGTTCGGCGTTCGTGATGGTGTGCGGCGGCGTGTAGAGGCCGGTTCCGCTGATGACAACTGCGCTCATGGCAACCAGGGTCAGATGGAAAGACGCGATTTTGCCACCGATCCCGTGCCGCGCGGCGCCTGCAGGCGGGCGTCAAATCGCCCCTGCCCCGCCTCGGCAAGACAGACGGTCAACCGGTCGCGCCCCGGGGTTCGGCTCAAAACGGTGCCGGGCTGTTCAGCACCACGCGTCGCCCCATGTCAGGCCCCGGGTGGGGCACCTCCATCCAGACCGCATGCAGGCACATCCGGCCCCAGGGGGAATCGGCGTCCACGGGACCATACAGGGGGTCGCCCACGATGGGGTGACCCAGGGCCAGCAGGTGCACCCGCAGCTGATGTGAGCGCCCGGTGATGGGCTCCAGTGAGACACGCGTCCAGCCTCGCTCGGCATCACGTTCGATCACACGGTAGCGGGTCAAGGACGGTTTGCCATGTTCGTGGCAGACCATCTGACGCGGCCGGCGGGGCCAGTCGGTCGTCAAGGGCAGATCGATCTCTCCCTCATCGTGGGCCATGCTGCCACGCACCCAGGCCTCGTAGCGCTTGTGCACCTGCCGCTGCTCAAAAGCCGCACTGAGGCGGCGGTGGGATTCGGCATCGCGCGCCATGACCACCAGGCCCGAGGTGGCCATGTCCAGGCGGTGAACGATGCGGGCATCAGGGTGCGTGCGCGCCACCCTCGTCCAGAGGCAATCCTGCCGGTCAGGCCCGCGCCCAGGCACGGTCAAGAGCCCGGCCGGTTTGTCGGCCACCAGCATCACCTCGTCGGCAAACCAGAGGTGAACGCCCTGGTCGGGCGGTGGGCAGTAGGCGACCTCGGGCTCCAGCGAGGCAGGCGAGGACGCTTGATTCATTTCAAAACTGGGGCACTTTTCACATTTTCATCCCGGCGCCGACGGATCGCCAAACCGGGAAGATCGGGGGAAGTCTAGCCTCAAAGCGCGGAGCACCGCCCATGCGACTCAACCTGCCCGTCACCGGGCGAGAACACGATTACCCGGCCGACGAGATGCTGGTGTCGATGACCGACCGTCAAGGCGTCATCACGCACTGCAATGCGGCGTTTGTCAGAGTGAGCGGGTACAGCTATGCCGAGCTGATTGGCCAGCCGCACAACCTGATCCGCCACCCGGACATGCCGGCAGACGCCTACAAGGACATGTGGTCCACCATCGGGCATGGCCGCGCGTGGACGGCCGTGGTCAAGAACCGCTGCAAAAACGGCGACCACTACTGGGTGCATGCCCATGTCACGCCCTTGATGGACAAGGGCAAGCCCATGGGCTACCTGTCCGTGCGCACCAAGCCAAGCCGCGAGCAGGTGGAGAAGGCCGAAGCCCTCTACAAGCTGATGCGTGACGAAGCGGCCAGCGGGGTGCAGACCTTCAAACTGCACGCTGGCCGGGTGCGCTACTTCGGCTGGCGCGATTGGGCCGGCAAGCTGGGGCGCATTCACCTGACCGGCCGCCTGAACACAGGCGTGGCCTTGTCCTTCCCCTTGGTCTTGTTGCCCTCCTGGCTGGGGATGTCACCAGAGTGGCTACCTGGGTGCAGACGGGCTTGGCCATGGTGATGTGCGCACCGAAACCGATGGCATCCAGCGGGCGATTGCCGAGATCGCGGCGGGCAACAACGACCTGTCGCACCGCACGGAAACCCAGGCTGGCAGCCTGGAGCAAACGACGACGGCCATGTCCACGCTGACCGAGAACGTGCGCCAGACGGCGGACACGGCCCGTGAGGTGGCCCAGGTGAGCGAACAGACCACGCAAACAGCCGAACAGGGCGGCGCAGCCGTTCAGCAGATCGTCGCGGCCATGGTGGGTATCCAGGAATCGTCGAAGAAGATGAGCGAGATCACCCAGCTGATCGAGAGCATCGCCTTCCAGACCAACATCCTGGCGCTGAACGCTGCGGTGGAAGCAGCACGGGCAGGCGAACAAGGCAAGGGCTTTGCCGTGGTGGCCGCCGAGGTGCGCTCGCTGGCACGTCGCAGTTCACAAGCGGCCAAAGAGATCAATCAGCTCATCACCACCTCGGTGCAGAAGGTGGGCGATGGCACGCAGCAGGTGGAGTCGGCCGGCGAAACCATCCGTCGGGTGGTTCAAGCCGTGACGCAGGTAACCGAGTTGATCCAGGGCATCACCACGGCCACGGCCGAGCAGTCGGACGACCTGGCCAGCCTGAACCAGTCCATCGGTCAGATCGACCACACCACGCAGCAAAACGCCGCGTTGGTGGAAGAAGCAGCCGCCGCAGCCGAATCACTCAAGAGCCAAGCCGAAGCCTTGGTGCGGGCGGCACAGGTGTTCCGGGTGCGCTGAACAGCGGCTCTCCCCCCCAGGGATACCGAGCCAACGAGCTCACACCACGCGGCGACGAACCCGGGCCGCGTACCGGCGCGCCATCACGGCGCACACAAACAGTTGCAGCTGGTGGTACAGCAGGATGGGCAGCACGAGCACCCCCATGGCGGCATTGCCCCCAAACAGCAGTTTGGCCATGGGCATGCCGGACGCCAGGGTCTTCTTGGAGCCGCAGAACACGGCCACGATCTCGTCCTCGCGGCTGAACCCCAGGGCGCGCGACACCTTGCGCGTGAACCACAGCATGGGGTAGAGGAACAACACGGCGCCCAGCGCCGCCTGCGCCAGCAAGTCCAGCCCGTGATCGCGCCACAGGCCATCGGCCACCGAATCGCTGAAGGCCACCCACACCAGCATCACGATCACGCCCCGGTCAAACACGGTGGTGTAGGGTTTGATGCGGGTGAACAAACCCGCCAGCCAGGGCCGCAAAAGGTGCCCAATCACAAAGGGCAGCACAAGCATCTGCGCCACCTTGAGCATGGTGTCGCCCACCTCCATGGCCACGCCCTGTTGCCCCATGACCAGGCTGACCAGCAGGGGCGTGAGAAACACGCCCAGCAGCGTGGACAGCGTGGCATTGAGCACGGCGGCCGCCACATCGCCCTTGGCCAGGGCCGTCATGGCCACGGACGACGACACAGTCGATGGCAGCACTGCCAGGTAGAAAAAGCCCATGAGGAGGTCGTGCGAGATCCACGGGCCCAGCGTCAGCGCCCCCAGCGCCCACCACAGTGGAAAGACCACATAGGTGCTGGCCTGCACCAGCAGGTGCAGCTTCCACTTGGCAGCGCCGGTCTTGAGGCTGTCGGTGGACAGGCCCATGCCGTGCAGAAAGAACAGCAGAAACACACCCACATCGGTGATGCGCCCCAGGTGCAGGACGCCCTCGCTGCGGCCCCAATCGGGCGCGAAAGAGGCCACGGCCACGGCGGCGATCATGGCCAGCAGGAACCAGTCCACGACACCAGAGGCCGCTCGCCGGGACGGGCGAGCACGAAGGTGGACGGGGCTGGACGGACGCATGGGACGGCAAAGAGGCAGTGAACCGAACAGTTGCATGAGCGGCACAGGCCTGCCACGCAAAGGCAAAGGCAAGAGCCTATCGCAGACAGGGGTTCTTTGTCTGCCCCCACCGTGACGCCATCTGCTGCCAGAATGTATCTGGGCCCTACCCCCCGTTTGCTTCTTTTGTTTGTTCCTCGTCCAAGCCCAAGGAGTCTCCATGGCCTCGTCCGCCCCTACCCACCCCTTTGCCCACACGCTCAAGTCGTTCAAGACGGCATCGGGGGCATCGCTCAAGTTCTACTCGCTGCCCGCCCTGGCCAAAACCCATGCAGGGCTGTCACGGTTGCCGGTGTCCATCCGCATCGTGCTGGAATCGGTGCTGCGCAATTGCGATGGGCAGAAGGTCACGCCAGAGCATGTGGCGCAACTGGCCGGCTGGAAGCCACAGGCCGAGCGCACGGACGAGATCCCCTTTGTGGTGGCCCGCGTGGTGCTGCAAGACTTCACCGGGGTGCCCCTGCTGGCCGATCTGGCTGCCATGCGCAACGTGGCCAAGGACCTGGGGCACAACCCCAAGCGCATCGAGCCCCTGGTGCCGGTCGATCTGGTGGTGGACCACTCGGTGATGATCGACCACTACGGCGACAAGAAGGCGCTGGACTTGAACATGAAGATCGAGTTCGAGCGCAATGCCGAGCGCTACGAGTTCTTGAAGTGGGGCATGCAGGCCTTTGACACCTTTGGCGTGGTGCCGCCAGGCTTTGGCATCGTGCACCAGGTGAACCTGGAGTACCTGGCCCGCGGTGTGCACGTGAAGGACGGCGTGGCCTACCCTGACACCCTGGTGGGTACCGACAGCCACACCACCATGATCAACGGCATCGGCGTGGTGGGCTGGGGCGTGGGCGGCATCGAAGCCGAGGCCGGCATGCTGGGCCAGCCGGTGTACTTCCTGACGCCCGATGTGGTGGGCTTCGAGCTCAGCGGCCAACTTCGTGAAGGCGTGACCGCCACCGACTTGGTGCTGACCATCACCGAAATCCTGCGCAAAGAAAAGGTGGTGGGCAAATTCGTCGAGTTTTTTGGCGAGGGCACAGCCTCGCTGGCCCTGCCCGACCGGGCAACCATCGCCAACATGGCACCCGAATACGGCGCCACGATGGGCTTCTTTCCGGTGGACGACAAAACCATCGCCTACTTCAAGGGCACCGGACGCACCAAGGCAGAGATCGAGGCTTTCGAGGCCTACTTCAAGGCGCAAAAGCTCTTTGGGGTGCCCAAGGCCGGGGACATCGACTACACCAGGGTGGTCAAGTTGGACCTGGGCACCGTGACTCCCTCGCTGGCCGGCCCCAAGCGCCCGCAAGACCGCATCGAGATCACGCACCTCAGCCGCACCTTCACCGAGCTCTTCAGCAAGCCCGTGGCCGAGAACGGCTTCAACCAGCCCGCCGACAAACTGTCCAAGGTCTACCCCACATCGTTGGGTGGCAAGACGGTGGACATCCGCAACGGCGATGTGCTGATCGCGGCCATCACCTCGTGCACCAACACCTCCAACCCCAGCGTGCTGCTGGCCGCAGGCCTGCTGGCCAAGAAGGCCGTCAAGGCCGGTCTGACGGTGCAGCCCCACGTCAAGACTTCGCTGGCCCCGGGCTCGCGCATCGTCACCGAATACCTGAGCAAAGCCGGCCTGTTGCCCTACCTGGAGCAACTGGGCTTTGCCGTGGCGGCCTACGGATGCACCACCTGCATCGGCAACGCGGGTGACCTGGCCCCCGAGCTGAACCAGACCATCACCGACAACGACCTGGTGTGTGCGGCCGTGCTGTCGGGCAACCGCAATTTCGAGGCCCGCATCCACCCCAATCTGAAGGCCAACTTCCTGGCCAGCCCGCCTCTCGTGGTGGCCTATGCCATCGCGGGTAACGTCACCAAAGACCTGATGACCGAGCCCGTGGGCATCGGCAAAAAGGGCAAGCCGGTGTACCTGGGCGACATCTGGCCTCGCAGCGATGAAATCTACGCCCTGCTCAAGTACGCCATGGACGGCAAGGCCTTCAAAGAAAACTATGCCAAGGTCAAGACCCAACCCGGCAAGCTGTGGGAGGCCACCAAGGGCGTGAGCGGTCAGGTCTACAACTGGCCCACCAGCACCTACATCGCCAAGCCGCCCTTCTTTGACCGGTTCGAAATGCAGCCCCCAGCCGCTAGGCTGGGCGTGAAGGGCGCGCGCATCATGGCCCTGTTCGGGGATTCGATCACCACCGACCACATCTCACCCGCCGGGTCGATCAAGGAGTCCTCGCCCGCCGGGCAATACCTGAAGGCCCATGGCGTGCAGAAGGCCGACTTCAACAGCTATGGCTCGCGCCGGGGCAACCACGAGGTGATGATGCGCGGCACCTTCGCCAATGTGCGCATCAAGAACCTGATGCTGCCCCCCCTGGCCGACGGCTCACGCGAAGAAGGCGGCCTGACCCTGTTCCAGCTGGACGGGGACCAGAAGGGCGAGAAGCTCTACATCTACGACGCTGCCATGAAGTACATGGCGGCAGGCGTGCCCACCGTGATCTTTGGCGGTGAAGAGTACGGCACTGGCTCCAGCCGTGACTGGGCGGCCAAGGGCACTCAACTGCTGGGCATCCAGGCCGTGGTGGCGCGCAGCTTCGAGCGCATCCACCGCAGCAACCTGGTGGGCATGGGCGTGCTGCCGCTGCAGTTCAAGGGCAGCGACAGCTGGGAATCGCTGGGCCTGAAGGGCGACGAGGTGATCAGCATCGACCTGGGCACCGAGATCAAACCCCAGGCCGATGCGCAACTCATCATTGAGCGCGCTGATGGCAGCCGGCAGACCGTGACCGTGCTGCTGCGCATCGACACGCCCATCGAGGTGGCCTACTACCAGCACGGCGGCATCCTGCCCTTTGTGCTGCGTCAGTTGCTGGCGGCCTGAATCGCTCCTGGCGCCGGCGGAGCGCGCAAGCGCCCCCCTGGCGTCTCCCTCGGGGGGCGAATGCCCCCGGTGGTGGCCATATCAACGCAAGGCGGCGCGCCAGACGTCCTCGTCAAAACCGATGGCCAGCGGCACGCCGTCGCGCTCCAGCAGCGGACGCTTGATCACGCTGGCTTGCGACAGCATCAAGGCCTGGGCGCTGGCCGCATCCACCACAGCGGCCTGCACGGCCGGCTCCAGCTTGCGCCAGGTCGTGCCCTGGCGGTTGACCAGCTTTTCCCAACCCAGAGCCTGCACCCAGGCAGGCAAGCGATCGGCGGGCACGCCCTGCTTCTTGTAGTCGTGAAACTGATAGGCCAGCCCCTGGGCGTCCAGCCAGGCCCGGGCCTTCTTCACCGTGCTGCAATTGGGGATGCCATACACCGTCAGACTCATGAATGAACTCCTGTGATCAATCGTTCATTATCCTGAAGCCCAGAAACATACCGGTCGATGCCCGAGGGACACCGACCGGCCAACGTGGAGAATAAAAAGCGGGGCTTGTGACCCCGGCCAGAGCCATTCCCCCGGTAAGGCGAACGGCTCGGCAAAACCGACAGGGCCCTTCCCGGCCGCTCAGTCCGACGGCCGCCACAGGCTTCAATACTCACGCTTCAGAAGAAGCCCATTTTGTTCGGGTCGTAGCTCACCAGGATGTTTTTGGTCTGCTGGTAGTGGTCCAGCATCATCTTGTGGGTCTCGCGCCCGATGCCCGACTCCTTGTAGCCACCGAAGGTGGCGTGCGCCGGGTAGTGGTGGTAGCAGTTCGTCCACACGCGCCCGGCCTGGATGCCGCGACCAAAGCGGTACGCACGGCTGATGTCGCGGGTCCACACGCCCGCGCCCAGGCCATAAGGCGTATCGTTGGCGATCTGCAGGGCTTCGGCCTCGTCCTTGAAGGTGGTCACGGCCAGCACCGGGCCAAAGATCTCTTCACGGAAGATGCGCATGCCGTTGTGGCCCTTGAACAGCGTGGGCTGGATGTAGTAGCCATCGGCCAGGTCTCCGCCGAGTTGCGCTCGATCACCGCCGATCAGCACCTGCGCGCCCTCCTCCTTGCCCAGTGCCATGTAGGACAAGATCTTGTCCATCTGCATGCTGGAGGCCTGCGCGCCCATCATGGTGTCCATGTCCAACGGACAGCCCTGCTTGATCGCCGCCACGCGCTTCACAGCACACTCGATGAACCGGTCATAGATCGATTCCTGGATCAGGGCACGCGACGGGCAGGTGCACACCTCGCCCTGGTTGAAGGCGAACAGCACCATGCCCTCGATGGCCTTGTCCAGGAAGGCGTCATCCTGTGCCATCACATCGTCAAAGAAGATGTTGGGGCTCTTGCCACCCAACTCCAGCGTGGCCGGGATCAGGTTGGCCGCCGCGGCCTGGCCAATGATCTTGCCCGTAGCGGTCGAGCCTGTGAACGCGATCTTGGCAATACGCTTGCTGGTGGCCAGCGGCATGCCCGCCTCGCGGCCGTAGCCATTGACGATGTTGAGCACACCGAGGGGCAACAGGTCGGCGATCAGCTCGGCCAGCACCAGGATCGACACGGGCGTGGACTCCGCCGGCTTGAGCACCACGCAGTTGCCCGCGCCCAGGGCTGGCGCCAGTTTCCAGGCCGCCATCAGGATGGGAAAGTTCCAGGGGATGATCTGCCCCACCACACCCAAGGGCTCGTGGAAGTGATACGCGATGGTGTTGCCGTCGATCTCGCTCAAGGCGCCCTCTTGCGCACGCAGGCAGCCCGCAAAGTAACGGAAGTGGTCGGCCGACAGGGGAATGTCGGCGTTGAGCGTTTCGCGGATGGGCTTGCCGTTGTCCACGGTTTCGGCATACGCCAGCTTCTCGGCGTGTTGCTCGATGCGGTCGGCGATCTTGAGCAGGATGTTGGAGCGCTCGGTGGGCGAGGTGGCCCCCCATCGGTCCTTGGCAGCGTGTGCAGCGTCCAGGGCCAGTTCGATGTCGGCTTCGGTCGATCGGGCGGCCTGCGTGAACACCTTGCCACTGATGGGCGTGATCACGTCAAAGTACTGCCGCCCTACCGGTGGCACGAACTGGCCGTTGATGAAGTTGTCATAGCGGGTCTTGAAGCTCAGCGGGGCGCCGGCTTGGCCGGGGTGGGGGTAGCGCATGGATGTCTCCTCAGCGATGGTGATGAACCAGCCGGGACAAGCCCCTGACCGGCCGGCCTCCTGGCGGGGCCTGAGCCTTCTTGCGCACAAGCTGTGCCATCCGGGTAAGCCCTGAACGGCATCGATGCGCCTCAGGGGGTGGCCACCCACCACTGTCACAACCGGTGTGTCATCCGGCGCACCAAAAAGTGACGCTGCGCCAGACTGACACAGGGGGAACCCGAGTGTCACCCCCCTGACGCGGGCGCATACTGCGCTTGTTCAACCCCGCGACAGCGCCATGCACCTCAGCCCCTCCACCACCCAGGACCGCCTCGTCGAGGCCCGAAAGCGCCTGCTTGAGTCGGGTGATGTGCCCGCAGAGTTGGTGGGTGAGGTGGTGGCCCGATCCTGGCAACGCAGCCAGAAGGCTGGGCTCTCGCCCATGGAATTGATGGGCGGCCCGCCCCTGGTGAACGCCAGCACGCTCAAGGCTGCCCTGGAGCAAGAGTCCGAGTTTCTCAGTCATGCCCGCCCGGTCATGGAGTTCGTCTACGACCAGATGCGCGACTCCGGCAGCATGGTGGTGTTGGCCAACGCCCAAGGCCTGCTGCTGCACAGCCTGGGCGACCCCGAGTTCCTGACCCGAGCCGAGCGCGTCTCCCTGCGCCCCGGCGCCCTGTGGAAGGAAGAGTTGCGCGGCACCAATGCCATCGGCACCACCCTGATCGAGGGGCGCCCCGTGGTCGTGCACGGCGCCGAACACTACCTGGAGCGCAACGGATTCCTGACCTGCTCGGCGGCCCCCGTGCGCGCGCCCGATGGTCGCCTGTGCGGCGTGATCGACATCTCGGGCGACCAGCGGGGCTACCACCCTCACACCAGCGCGCTGGTGCGCTCGGCCAGCCGCATGATCGAAGACAAGCTCTTCCATGCCCGCCACACCCGTGATCTGCTGCTGCGCCTGCACCCGCGCGTCGAGGGCCTGGGCGCCGTGGGCGAAGGCCTGATCGCCTTGTCCGAAGACGGCTGGATCATGGGCGCCAACGCCATCGCGCAGGAATGGCTGGGCTTGTGCAACAGCCAGATCGGCTCCATCACGCTGGACCGCGTGCTGGGCCCCCACGCCTTGCGCCTGCAAAACCTGCCCGGCAACGGCCAGGCCACCCGCATCACCACGATGCGCGGCGACGCGCTTTATGTGCGCGACGACCCCGATCGCCGCCGCCGCGTGTGGGCCTCGGGTGCCGCCCCCCGGCCCCGCGCCAACCCCAACGCCAGCGTGCCCCTGCGCACCCTGGTGCGCCGCAGTCACGGGGTGGACGCCCGCGTGCACCTGGCCTCGCAGCGCGCCCTGAAGGTACAAGCGCAAGGCATTCCGCTGTTGATTCAGGGCGAATCGGGCACGGGCAAAGAGGTCTTCGCGCGCACCCTCCACAAGCAAGGCGCCCGCAAAGATCAACCCTTCGTGGCCGTCAACTGCGCCGCCCTGCCCGAAGGCCTGATCGAATCCGAACTGTTCGGCTATGTCGGCGGGGCCTTCACCGGCGCACGGCGCGAAGGCTCGCCGGGGCAAATCCGCATGGCCGATGGCGGCACCCTGTTCCTGGACGAAATCGGCGACATGCCCCTGTCGCTGCAAGCCCGCCTGCTGCGCGTCTTGCAAGACAAGGCCGTGGTGCCGGTGGGCGGCACACACCCCATCCCGGTCGATTTCGTGCTGGTGTGCGCCACGCATCACCAACTGAAAGAGGCCGTGGCCCAAGGCCGCTTCCGTGAAGACCTGTACTGGCGCATCGCTGGCCTGACCGTGCAGATGCCCGCCCTGCGCGAGCGCGACGACCTCATCCCCTTGATCTCGGACATGCTGCACACGCTGGGCCACGAGATGAAGCATGGCCGCGTGCCCGACATGGCCGACGAGGTGGTCGAGGCCCTGATGCAGCACCCCTGGCCAGGTAACCTGCGGCAGTTGCATGCGGTGTTGCGCACGGCCTGCGCCCTGCTGTCGCCCCACGAGAATCTGCTGCACTGGGAGCACTTCGGCGAAGACCTCTGGGACGATGTCTTCTCCAAGCCCTACCGGGACGACGAACCGCCCCTGGTGGCCGAGGTGGCCGCCCCGCGCCAAACCCTGGCCTTGCAAACCCACGACGAGGCCCAGCCCGAAACCAACCTCAAGCGCCTGTCTCACACCGCCATCGAGCGCGCCATCCGCGCCAGCCAGGGCAACATGTCCCAGGCGGCTCGCCGCCTGGGGATCAGCCGCAACACGCTGTACCGGCGACTCAAGCAACTGCGCGACGCCGACGAGGACGCCTGAGGCGTCTTCCAAGGGCTTTGGCGGCCGCATGCCCCCGAAGAGCCTCCAAACCCGCGCCCGCACACCAGCGGCAGGGACACCGATTGGCGGTAGGATTGCCGCATGAGCAACGTCACCAACGTCGACCCGCAAGAACTCGCCAAATTCAGCGAATTGGCCCACAAGTGGTGGGACCCTGAAAGCGAGTTCAAACCCCTGCACCAGATCAACCCCTTGCGCCTGGACTGGATCGACCAGCTGGCCAGCCTCAAGGGCAAACGGGTGGTGGACGTGGGTTGTGGCGGCGGCATCCTGGCCGAATCCATGGCCCGCCGTGGCGCCAACGTGCTGGGCATCGACCTGGCCGACAAGCCCCTCAAGGTAGCCCAACTGCACGCCATGGAAGCCGGCGTGGCCAACCTGGATTACCGCAGCGTGGCGGTCGAAACCCTGGCGGCCGAGCAGGCCGGTCAGTTCGATGTCGTCACCTGCATGGAGATGATGGAGCACGTGCCCGATCCGTCCTCGGTGGTGCAGGCCTGCGCCAACCTGGTCAAACCGGGCGGCTGGGTGTTTTTCTCCACCATCAACCGCAACCCCAAGTCCTTCCTGTTTGCCATCGTGGGCGCTGAGTACGTGCTCAAGCTGCTGCCCAAGGGCACGCACGAATACGGGCGTTTCATCCGCCCTGCCGAGCTGGCCCGCTGGATCCGCGAAGCGCACCTGGACCTGGCCCAGTTCAAGGGCATGGAGTACAACCCGCTGACCGGGCGCTACTGGTTATCGGGCGACACCAGCGTGAACTACCTGGTGGCCTGTCGCAAGCCGCTGCAGGCCTGAGATGGCGCTGCGGGGCAAGATTCACTGGGTTCAAGAGCCCACCGCCGTGCTGTTCGACCTGGACGGCACCCTGGCTGACACCGCTGGCGACCTGGGCGGCGCGCTCAACCGGTTGCGGGCTGACCGTGGCCTGCCCCCGCTGCCGCTGGAAGAACTGCGTCCGTACGCCTCTGCGGGGGCTCGTGGACTGATCGGTGTGGGGCTGGACATCGCCCCTGGGCACCCCGAGTTTGAGGCCCTGCGCACCCGCTTTCTGGACCACTATGAGGCCTGCCTGAGCGAGACCACGCGCCTCTTCGACGAGGTAGCGCCGCTGTTGGAGGCCCTGGAGGCCCGTGGGCTGCGCTGGGGGGTTGTCACCAACAAACCGCACCGCTTCACCGTGCCGGTGATGCAGGGCTTGGGCCTGATGCAACGCTCGGGCACCACCATCAGCGGCGACACCACCGCCCATGCCAAACCGCACGCCCTGCCTCTGCTGACCGCAGCAGCCGAGTTGGGTGTGGCGCCTGGCAGTGTGCTGTACGTGGGTGACGACCTGCGCGACATCCAGGCCGCCCAGGCGGCTGGCATGCCCAGCGCCGTGGCGGGCTGGGGCTACATCGGCCACAACGGCGAGGTTGAGACTTGGGGTGCCGATGTGATCGCCGACACCCCTCTTGAACTCCTGCTAGCCCTGCCTGAGCGCACCTGACAGGTCAGACAGCCCAGTCAAGTCAGGTCAGCCACCAAAAAGCCACCGCATGAGGTGGCTTTTTGTCAGAGGCGCATCAGATGGCGTGCCCATCAGGCCGAACGCCCGTAGTTGTCCTGGAAGCGTACGATGTCGTCTTCGCCCAGGTAGCTGCCGGACTGCACCTCGATGATCTCCAGCGGGATGGCACCGGGGTTGATCAGGCGGTGCACCGTGCCCAGCGGGATGTAGGTGGACTGGTTCTCGGACAGCAGCACCACCTTGTCGCCCACGGTGACTTCGGCCGTGCCGCTGACCACGATCCAGTGCTCGGCGCGGTGGTGGTGCATCTGCAGGCTCAAGGAGGCCTTGGGCTTGACCATGATGCGCTTGACCTGGAAGCGCGGGCCCATGTCGATCGAGTCGTACCAGCCCCAGGGGCGGTGCACGCGGCGGTGCAGCGTGCCCTCGGTGCGCGAAGCGCTTTCCAGCTTGGCCACGATCTTCTTTACATCCTGGCTCTTGCTGCGGTCGGCCACCAGCACGGCATCCGGTGTTTCCACCACCACCACGTTGTCCAGGCCCACGGCCGCCACCAAGCGGCTGGTGGCATGCACCAGGGTGTCTTTGCTGTCTTGCATCAGCACGTCGCCATGGGCTGCGTTGCCTTGGGCGTCGTGCGGGCTGACCTGCCACACGGCATCCCAGGCGCCCAGGTCCGACCAGCCCGCGTCCAGCGGCACCATGCGCACCACAAAGCCGCTGTTGGGCTGGGCGGGGCACTGCTCCATCACGGCGTAGTCCACCGACTCAGACGGCACGGCCTTGAACTCTTCTTTGCCCGGGCGCACAAACTGCGCATCGGTGCTGCGGACTTCAAAGGATTTACGGGTGGCCTCGGCAATGTCAGGGCGGAAGTGCGCCAGCGCGGCCAGCCAGCGTGAGGCCTTCATGACGAACATGCCGCTGTTCCAGAAGTAGCCACCGTCGGCCAGGTAGGCTTTGGCGGTTTCCAGGTTGGGCTTTTCGACAAAGGCGGCCACGGTGCGCACGCCCTGGGCATCGGCCCCGCTGGTGCGGATGTAGCCAAAGCCGGTCTCGGGCTTGTCGGGCGTGATGCCCAGGATGACGATGTCGCCATTGGCTGCAGCGCGGATGGCCAACTGCAGCGCGGCCGTGTAGGCCTGGGGCTTGGTGACCGTCTGGTCGGCCGGGGTGACGACCAGGATGGGGTCACTGCCATCGGCCGTGGCCTGCAGAGCTGCCAGGGTGACGGCCGGGGCGGTGTTGCGGCCAGCGGGCTCCAGCAGCAGCGACGAAGGCTCGCCCTTCAGTTCGCGCAACTGGTCCAGCACCAGAAAGCGGTGCTCTTCATTGCCCACCACGCAAGGCTTGAGCACCGTGATGTCGTCAGCCCCCAGGGCCTGCAGGCGCAGGTGGGCTTGCTGGAACAGGCTCTGGTTGTCGTCTTGCAAGACCAGAAACTGCTTGGGGTACAGCGCACGAGACAGGGGCCACAGGCGGGTCCCTGAACCGCCGGCCATGATCACGGGAAGGATGGTGTTGTTCATGGTTCAAACCTTAGCAAACTCGCTCAACCCTCGAACCCACCCGGATTGGTGGATTGCCAGCGCCACGAATCGATGCACATGTCGTCCAGGCCACGACGGGCCGTCCAGCCCAGCAGGCGCTGCGCCAAGGCGGGATCGGCATAACAGGCCGCCACATCACCGGCCCGACGGGGCGCAAACACCAGCGGGATCTCTCGGCCCGCCGCGCGGCCATAGGCCTGCGCCAGTTGCAGCACGCTGTAGCCCTGCCCCGTGCCCAGGTTCACCGTCACCGAGCGCTGTTGCTCACCCAGGTAGCGCACGGCCGCTACATGGCCTTCGGCCAAGTCACACACGTGGATGTAATCGCGAACGCCCGTGCCATCTGGCGTGTCGTAATCGTTGCCAAACACGTTCAAGTGCGGCCGCTTGCCCACGGCCACCTGCGCCACATAAGGCATCAGGTTGTTGGGGATACCTCGCGGGTCTTCGCCGATGCGACCACTGGGGTGCGCCCCCACGGGGTTGAAATAGCGCAAACACGCCACATGCCAGCGCGCATCGCAGCCCGCCAGGCTGCGCAGCAACTCCTCGCCCACCAGCTTGGTCTGGCCGTAGGGGTTGGTGGCGCGCAAGGGGGCGTCTTCCGTGATGGGCAGACGCTCCGGTTCACCATACACCGTGGCCGACGAACTGAACACCAGGTCGAACACCCCATGACGCTGCATGGCCTGGCTCACGGCCAGGAGGCTGCCCAGGTTGTTCTCAAAGTAGTCCAGCGGACGCTCCACCGACTCGCCCACCGCCTTCAAAGCGGCAAAGTGCACCACGGCCTTGATGCCACCCAGTGGCTGGGCCAGAGCAAAGCAGCGGTCCAGCACGGCAGGGTCACGCACATCGCCCTGCACGAAATGGGTGGGCTGCCCACCGATCTCACGCAGGCGGTCCAGCACCACCGGTGAGCTGTTGACGAAGTTGTCGACGCCCACCACGCTGTAACCCGCCTCCTGCAGGGCCAACCAGGTGTGCGACGCGATATAGCCGGTAGCACCGGTCAGGAGGATGCAGGGGGCGTGGGGCATGAGGAAGCGCAGGCGTCAGAGTCAGTCGAGGGTGAAACCCACGGAGCAGGACATGGAGCGGCCGCTGTAGGCTCTGGAGAAGACCGACTCGGTACGGTCGTATCGCTGGACATCACAGCCCACTGACAAGCTCCGTAATGGCTGATAGTCGACGCCCAAAGAAATAGAGTTCAGTCGGCCTTTTTGCGATGCGTCTGCATTCAACGGAGGCAAGCTACTCTCTTGAGAGCGTTCCTCATCGTAACGAACATGGGTCAATTGAAGATTGGCAGCGATTTTTGATGTCGCTTGCCAAGATGCAGAGGCCGCAAACTGATTGGTCAAGCGCTGTTGGCTGACCGTGGCCAAACCACCAGCCGCGGTGAATCCACCCTGGTTGTTCGTGTCGCGGAGCCAATTGAGCCTGTAAGACACCTTGCCCGCCGGCGTGAACGTCCACGCCGCCGAACCGGTAACCCCATTGAAATCGGCGGCAGGATCTTTTTCGTAACGCTCACGGGTGTAGCCCAGACTGCCACTGAGCAGACTGAAGCCTGTGACCCGCCAGTTGGCCACCAAACTGAGGTTGCGCCGTTGCACCTGTTCCTTGTTCACGCGATCAACAAACTTGGTGTCAGTCTGCGAGTAGTTCAGCCCGTAGAACATCAGATCGGTGGGCTGATAGCGCACACCCGCATTCCAAGTATCCGAATCACGGTTGTCGGAGGTGGTGATGCGGTATTTTTGATCGGCTTGGTTGTAGCCCATGTTCACGGACATGCGCCCGTAGAGGCCGTAGCGAAGATCCAGTGCGCCTCTTTTGACTCTCAGAGTGTTGCGCCCCGTTCGGTTGGCCTCGCTGTCTTCAAACCTCGGCAAGGTTTCAGACGCGGCCCCGCTGGCGGTCAGCCTGAAATGCGAACCAATGTCGGTCACAAACTCGCCGCTGCTGACCAGGCCGTTGTAGTTGAACTGGTCAAACTCGGAATAGCTGTTACGGCTGGCCGTGACATCCAAGCGGTAATTCTGACGACCATACGCCTTGTTCACACCCAGGCGAAGTGCCGTGCTGGAAATGGTGTCGGACTGCTTGTTGGCGTCATCGCGGAACAGGTTGCTGTCACGCGTGAAGGTCTGACTGGCCGTCAGGAACAAGGGCAGGTCATCCTCCTGCGCCTGGGCTGCAGGCAGCATCAAGGCGCTCACCATCAGGGCCAGCAGTGCGGGCTTCACGCCGCAGTTCATGTCAAAGCCAGTGGGCTGGCGATCGTATCGGGGCATGGCTCCTCCTCGGCGGGCATGGGGGTGTGTTGGCTCAATACGCGTTGCGATCAAAGACCATCAGGCGCACGGTGCGCACGATGATCTGCAGATCCAGCGCCAGAGACCAATTGCGCAGGTATTCCAGGTCGTATTCAACACGGGCCTGCATCTTGTCCAGGGTGTCGGTTTCCCCACGGTGGCCATTGACCTGGGCCCAGCCCGTGATACCGGGCTTGACCTTGTGGCGCACCATGTAAGCCTTGATCAGGCGGCGGTACTCTTCATTGTGGGCGACGGCGTGCGGCCGGGGCCCCACAATGCTCATGCGACCTTGCAGCACGTTCACAAACTGAGGCAGTTCGTCCAGCGATGTCTTGCGGATGAAGGCCCCAAACGGCGTGATGCGGGGGTCACCCTTGGTGGCCTGCTTGACCACCGGGCCATTGTCCTGCGTGCGCATGGATCGGAACTTGTAGACGATGATTTCTTCGCCGTCCAGGCCATTGCGCCGCTGTTTGAAGATGATGGGCCCCGGCGACGACATCTTCACCCCGATGGCCACGGCCAACAGCAAGGGCGAAATCAGCACCAGGATGATGCAGGCCAGGATGATGTCCGAGACCCGCTTGACGAGGCCGTTGGTGCCCGTGAACGGGGTTTCGCAAATGCCCACCACCGGCACGCCGTTCATGTCCTGCAAGCGCCCCTGGATGATGCTGATGCCGAACACATCCGGCACGAAATACAGAGACGCGGTGGTGCCCTGCACGGCCTCCATCAGCTCCACGATGCGCGGCTGTGAGCCCAAGGGTAAGGTGATGTAGACCTCATGGATGCCATGGGCATACACGTAGTTGGCCACGTCACGCAGGCCACCCAGCCGCATGCTGACCGCCTCGGGCAGCACACGGCTGTCGGTGCGGTCATCGAAGTAGCCCACAAACTCGGTGCCCTGATCGGGGTGGCTTTGCAGCGCACGGGCCACCTTGCCGCCCAGGGGGCCCGCCCCCACCACGATGGCCCGGCGTCGAGCGCCCGGACGCGAGGCGCGGTGCTTGAGCACCGCTTTGCCCGAGATCACGGCCAGCCATTGCAGCAAAGGCGTGGCCACCGCCCAGGCCAGCATCACGTCGGCATCGAAAAAGATCAGGCTGTTGGTGGCATAACCACACAACCACAGGATGGCCAGCATGGACACCCAGGAGCCCAGGATGTCGATGCCCGCCTCCAGGCGCGACACGTGGAAGCGGTTGCGGCCCGGAAAAGTCAGTGCAAACACCAGCAGGCACAGGGCCATGGGTGCGCGCGACATGGGCTCACCGAAAAACGCCATGGCGGCCAACAAGGTCACCACAATGATGGCGGGCTCCATGAAGGCCGCCACGAAAGAGGTCACCGACTGGGGCGCGTTGAAAAACGTTCGGTTGTAGTTTCGATTGTTGAACATGAACAACTGCAGGCCGCCCAGCCACGGGCGTCCGCAGCAGGGGCATCAAACCAGACGCCGGTGAAATATAAAAAGCCGACCCAGGCAGGAATCGCGCCAGGCCGACGTCAGCGTTCGATTGTGGATCAGTTTTCGTGACAGGATGACGCCAAAACGTTGCAAGAGTGACCTAAAACGTCGGCCGGACGCCCCAGGTTGTCCCCCACCTACAATGCCATCATGACTTCTCAGACGCTGCACCCCTTGACCCCCTGGGCCCTGGAACGCCTGACCCTGCTGATCAACCATGTGCTGGCCAGCGAGACGGTGGCCATGGACAAACTGCGCCCACACGCCGGCCGCAGTTTGAGCGTTCAATGGACATCGGCCAGCGGCTTCCGCCCCCCGGAATGGGTGGACCGGCTGTTGCCCCTGCAAAACGGTTTGCCGCCCGCCCTGATGTGGACCATCACGCCCGCGGGCTTGCTGGAGTGGACACCCGAGGCGCTCACGCCCCAGGACATGGCACTCACCACGCCCCCCGCCCTGCGGCTGACGGTGACCTTGCCACCACCTTGGCAACTGGCCTGGGAGGCGCTGCGGGGCAACCGTCCGGAGGTGCAAATCGAGGGGGACGCGCAGATGGCCGAGACGGCCGCCTGGCTGCTCAAGAACCTGCGCTGGGATCTGGAAGACGACCTGGCTCGATGGCTGGGCGCCGCCCCGACCGAGCTGCTGCGCCGCACCGCCGAATCTGCCCGTGACGCGTTGCAACGCGGGTGGGGCACCTTGCGGGCACGCTCTCACGGCGCCCCTCACCGCTGACACCGGGTGCCGCGCTTGTTGCGTTCTGCCTACATTTTCTGGATTGTGGTGCGCTACGGCCTGGACGGCTTGGCGCTGGACAGCCTGCGCAGCCCAGGCTGGAGCCTCGTGGCCCGCATCTTGTCGTTCGGGCGTCGCCTGAATGCTCCGCGGGGCGAGCGGCTGCGCGAGGCGCTGGAGCACCTGGGCCCCATCTTCGTCAAGTTTGGCCAGATGCTGTCCACCCGGCGCGACCTGCTGCCGCACGACGTGGCCGACGAGTTGGCTCGCCTGCAAGACCGGGTGCCCCCCTTCCCGGGCAAGCAGGCCGAGGCCCTGGTCGAGAAGGCGCTGGGCAAGCCCCTGAGTGCCGTGTTTCGCAGCTTCGACACCGAGCCCATCGCCAGTGCGTCGATCGCCCAGGTGCACTTCGCTGTGCTGCACGACGGCCGAGAGGTCGCCGTCAAGGTGCTCAGACCGGGCATGCTTTCGATCATCGATGACGATCTGGCCCTGATGCGCACCCTGGCCGGCTGGGTCGAACGCCTCTGGGCCGACGGCAAGCGGCTCAAGCCCCGTGAGGTGGTGGCCGAGTTTGACAAGTACCTGCACGACGAGCTGGACCTGGTGCGCGAAGCGGCCAATGCCGCCCAGTTGCGACGCAACATGCAGGGCCTGGATCTGGTCATCGTGCCGGAGATGATCTGGGATTACTGCACCCCCACCGTGATGGTGATGGAGCGCATGAAGGGCGTGCCCATCAGCCAGATCCAGCGCCTGCGGGACGCCGGGGTCGACATCAAAAAGCTCGCACGCGACGGCGTGACCATCTTCTTCACCCAGGTGTTCCGGGATGGCTTCTTCCACGCCGACATGCACCCGGGCAACATCCAGGTCAGCCTGGACCCGGCCCACTTCGGCCGCTACATCGCGCTGGATTTCGGCATCATCGGCACCCTGACCGAGGTGGACAAAGACTACCTGGCGCAGAACTTCATCGCCTTCTTCCACCGCGACTACAAGCGCGTGGCCGAGCTGCACATCGAGTCGGGCTGGGTGCCACCCAGCACCCGGGTGGACGAACTGGAAGCCGCCGTGCGCACGGTGTGCGAGCCCTACTTCGATCGGCCCCTCAAAGAGATTTCCCTGGGCCAGGTGCTGATGCGCCTGTTCCAGATTTCTCGCCGTTTCAACGTCGAGATCCAGCCACAATTGGTGCTGCTGCAAAAGACCCTGCTCAACGTGGAGGGTCTGGGCCGCGACCTCGACCCCGACCTGGACCTCTGGAGCACGGCCAAGCCCTTCCTGGCGCGATGGATGCAGGAGCAAATCGGTTGGCGCGCCTTGCTGCGCCAGTTCAAGCGCGAGGCGCCTCGATACGCCAAGCTGTTGCCCGAGTTGCCCAGGCTGGTGCATCACAACCTCACTCAAGGTGACACGGGCCTGCGCCGCGACTTGCTGGCCATCCTCAAAGAGCAGCGCCAGGCCAACCGCACCCTGTCGGCGGTACTGTGGATCCTCCTGGGCTTCATCATGGGCCTGGTGATGGCCCAGCTCTTGCTGCGGCTGAACGTGCTGGGCGTCTTGTAAAGACCACGACCACCCTGGAGATGCCCCCCGCTTTCAGGGCCTGTCCGGGAATCCTGGGCCGACACGGTCTACACTGCGCCCCCGAGAGATACGCCCCCAAAGCGTTCCTGCCCTTTTCTTGGTCGGCTCTATTCGGAAAGGTTTGCCGAACATGGACTCCACTCTGATCTGGTTCGTGGCTGGGTATCTGGTGCTGACACTCGGCATCGGTGTGTTCGCAGGCACGCGGGTCCACAACACCGCAGACTTTGCCGTGGCGGGTCGCAGCCTGCCTTTGGCCATGGTGATCACCACCACCTTTGCCACCTGGTTTGGCGCCGAAACCGTGATGGGCATTCCCGCCACATTCATGGAAAGCGGCCTGGGTGGCGTGGTCGAAGACCCCTTTGGCGCCTCGATGTGCCTGGTGCTGGTCGGGGCGTTCTTTGCGGCACGCCTCTACAAGATGAACTTGCTGACGATCGGCGACTACTACCGCGAACGTTACGGCAAGGGCGTCGAAATCTTCTGCTCCGTGGCCATCATCCTGAGCTACCTCGGTTGGGTGGCCGCCCAGATCACCGCCCTGGGCCTGGTGTTCAGCCTGCTCACCGGCGGCTGGCTCACCCCCATGGAAGGCATGATCGTGGGCACCGGCATGGTGCTGGCCTACGTTCTGGTGGGCGGCATGCTGGCCGTGGCCTGGACCGACTTCCTGCAAATGATCGTGCTGGTGTGCGGTCTGAGCTTCATCGCCTACCTGGCCGGCGAGCAGGCCGGCGGCGCTGACAAGGTGATCGCACTGGCCCAAGAGCGCAACTGGCTGGATTTCCTGCCCGATAACACCCTGCACAGCTGGCTGTTCTTCATCGCGGCCGCCATCACCATGATGCTGGGCTCCATT
The DNA here is from genome assembly GCA_046295615.1 of Aquabacterium sp. GTDB lineage: Bacteria > Pseudomonadota > Gammaproteobacteria > Burkholderiales > Burkholderiaceae_C > Aquabacterium. The sequence goes on along the minus strand of JBKBMV010000004.1, from coordinate 20,127 downwards.
CCGCAGCAAGACGTGTTTCAGCGCGTGATGTCGGCCAAGGATGCCAACACCGCCCGCACAGGCACCATGATCGGCGGCTTCAGCTATCTGCTGTTCGCGTTCGTGCCCATGTTCATCGCCACTGCCGCCATGATCATCATGCCGGAGCAAACCGCCGCGTTGCTGAGCGATGACTCGCAGAAGATCCTGCCCACGCTGATCATGAACCACATGCCGGTGATTGCACAGATCCTGTTCTTCGGGGCCCTGCTGTCAGCCATCATGTCCACGTCCTCGGCCACGCTGCTGGCACCGTCCACCAGCTTCGTCGAGAACATCCTGCGCAACATCTATCCCCACCTCAGTGACAAGCAGGTGCTGCTGGCCCTGCGGGTGTCGGTGCTGGTGTTTGCCGCCTCGGTGCTGACCTACGCGGTGCTGATGGATGGCACCTCCATCTACGAACTGGTGTCGGGTGCTTACCAGATCCCGCTGGTGGGGGCCTTCGTGCCGCTGGTGTTCGGCCTGTACTGGAAGCGCGCCACCACGCAGGGCGCCGTGCTGTCCATCTTCCTGGGGCTGGGCACACTGATCTGGTTCACCTTCCACCCCACGGCCGGCGAAGCCTTCCCTGGGCAGTTGGCCGGCTTGCTGGCCGCTCTGGCGGGCATGTTCATCGGTTCGCTGGCGCCTCAGTGGATCGCTCCGCACCACGGCCATCCCAAGCACATCGGCGAGGTCTGAGGTCTGCGGATGAGGGGGCGACTCTGCCCCTTCAACAACCGTCGTCGGATAAAATAGTGGACTTGATCGACAGACGGGTACACCAGAGGTTCTAACATGCCCATCTATGCCTACCGTTGCGAGTCTTGCGGCCACGCCAAGGACGTCTTGCAGAAGATGTCGGACGCCCCGCTGACCACCTGCCCCGCGTGTGGGGCCGACACCTTCAAAAAACAACTGACCGCCGCCGGCTTCCAGCTCAAGGGCTCGGGCTGGTACGTCACGGATTTCCGCGGTGGCAACCAGGCCACCAGCACCACGGCGGCGTCCGGGGCCAGCGACGCTGGCTCAGCCACCACCACCGAGAGCGGCAGCTCGGCCGCCTCGGGTGGCGACGCCCCGGCTGCGGGCTGCGGCACCTCTTGCGCCTGCCACTGACGCCCGGCAGACTCCAAGGGTCTCACCCGGCCTATTGGCGCCGCACCATCCCAAACCTGATCGACAATAGCGGGTTCCGACGCTGGCACCAACCAGCCTCGGGCCCCTTTCATTTCTGGAGAGCACAAGAATGCGCACCACTTACTGCGGACTGGTCAGCGAAGCGCTGATGGGCCAGACCGTGACGCTGATGGGCTGGGCCCACCGTCGCCGCGACCACGGCGGCGTGATCTTCATCGATCTGCGTGACCGCGAAGGCCTGGTGCAGGTGGTGTTCGACCCCGATCGCGCCGACTCGTTCAAGATCGCCGAAGACGTGCGCAACGAGTTCTGCCTGAAGGTGACCGGCGTCGTGCGCGCCCGCCCGGCCGGCACCGAAAACAACAACCTGACCAGCGGCAAGATCGAGGTGCTGGGCCACACGCTGGAGGTGCTGAACCCCTCGGTGACGCCCCCCTTCCTGTTGGACGACGAAAACCTGTCCGAGACCGTGCGCCTGACGCACCGCGTGCTGGACCTGCGCCGCCCTTACATGCAGAAGAACCTCATGCTGCGCTACCGCGTGGCCATGGAGTGCCGCAAGTACCTGGACGAGCACGGTTTTGTCGACATCGAAACCCCAATGCTGACGAAGTCCACCCCCGAAGGCGCGCGCGACTACCTGGTGCCTTCGCGCGTGCATGACGGCCAGTTCTTCGCCCTGCCCCAATCGCCCCAGCTGTTCAAGCAGCTGCTGATGGTGGCCGGCTTCGACCGCTACTACCAGATCACCAAGTGCTTCCGCGACGAAGACCTGCGCGCTGATCGCCAGCCCGAATTCACCCAGATCGATATTGAAACGAGCTTCCTGACCGAGCAGGAAATCCGTGACATGTTCGAGGGCATGATCCGCCACGTGTTCATGAAGGCGCTGAACGTGGACCTGGGCGCCTACCCGGTCATGAAGTACGCCGACGCCATGCACCTGTATGGATCGGACAAGCCCGACCTGCGCGTCAAGCTGCAGTTCACCGAGCTGACCGACGTCATGGCCGATGTCGACTTCAAGGTGTTCTCCACCCCCGCCACCACCAAGGGTGGCCGCGTGGTGGCCCTGTGCGTGCCGGGTGGTGGCGCCATGTCGCGCGGCGAGATCGATGCCTACACCGAGTTCGTGAAGATCTACGGCGCCAAAGGCCTGGCCTGGATCAAGGTCAACGACGTGGCCGCTGGCCGCGAGGGCCTGCAATCGCCCATCGTCAAGAACCTGCACGATGCCGCCATCGCCGAGGTGCTCAAGCGCACCGGCGCCAAGAATGGCGACCTGATCTTCTTTGGCGCAGACAAGGCCAAGGTTGTCAACGACGCGATCGGTGCCCTGCGCATCAAGATCGGCCACAGCGATTTCGGCAAGGCCAACGGCCTGTTCGAAGACCGCTGGGCACCGCTGTGGGTGGTCGACTTCCCGATGTTCGAGTACGACGAGGATGAAGACCGCTGGAACGCCGTGCACCACCCGTTCACGGCCCCCAAGGATGGTCACGAAGACTACATGGACACCGACCCTGGCAAGTGCATCGCCAAGGCCTACGACATGGTGCTCAACGGCTGGGAACTGGGTGGCGGCTCGATCCGTATCCACCGCGCCGACGTGCAGTCCAAGGTGTTCAAGGCCCTGAACATCACCGACGAAGACGCCAAGGTCAAGTTCGGCTTCCTGCTGGACGCGCTGCAATACGGCGCCCCCCCGCACGGTGGTCTGGCCTTCGGCCTGGACCGCCTGGTCACGCTGATGACCAAGGCCGAGTCCATCCGCGACGTGATCGCCTTCCCCAAGACCCAGCGCGCCCAGTGCCTGCTGACGGGCGCACCGTCCATGGTGGACGAGAAGCAACTGCGCGAGTTGCACATCCGCCTGCGCAACCCGCAAGCGGGTCAGGCCCCTGCGGCCTGAACACCGGGTTTGCCCTGATCCCACAGCCGCCTTCGGGCGGCTTTTTTGTGGCCCACTGGAACGATTGGCTGCAGGCCCTGGCTGTGCGTGGGGCGCCGTGCATCCAATGTCGCCAGACTTTCGTACATGAACAGCGTCAGGAATGAGCAGGCCGCACGACCAAATGGGTATGGCGGCCAGCCAAGCCTTGACGCCATCAACCCCGCGCCCTCTGGCGCATCACGGAGCAAACACCATGAACCTCAAGACCATCGCCGCCGCCGCTGCCACCATCATTGCCACCACGGCCTGGGCTGGCCACCACGGCGAACACAAGTGCGGTGCCGGCACCTGCGGCAAGAAAGAAACCACCACCAAGGATGCCGGTTGCGGCAAGAAGGACAAGGACGCCTCCTGCGGCAAGAAGGACGACAAAGAAGCGTCTTGCGGCAAAAAGGATGACAAAGAAGCCACCTGCGGCAAGAAGTGAGCTGAGTGACTCGGGTGAACACCATGCTGGGGCTGGGTTACCGCCGCGAGATGGCCAACTGGGACATGTCGGCCGTGGCCGCTGACTTTTTCGAGGTTGTGCCCGAGAACTGGGTGCGGCGCGATCGCGCGCCGTTGCACCAACTCATCGCGGCGGATCGTCCCGTGTACCTGCATGGTGTGTCACTCAATCTGGGCGGCACCTCTGCGCTCAACCGTGTTTTTCTGAATGAGATCCGCGACCTGATCGATGACCTGGGCGCATGCCATTACTCCGACCATCTGGCGGCCAGTGGCGATGCACACCAGCTCTACGATCTGTTTCCCATCCCCTTCACGGTGGATGAGGTACGCCGTGTAGGCGACCGCATTCGTGAGGTACAGGACACGCTGGGCCGCCGCATCGCGGTTGAAAACAGCACCTGGTACACGAACATCGGCACGATGTCCGAGGCCGATTTTCTGGCGGCCATCGCCGAGCATGCCGACTGCCACATCCTGCTGGATTTGAACAACATCAGCGTCAACCAGAAGAACCACGGCACCGATGGCCTGGACGAGTTCATCGCACGCCTGGACCTGGCACGGGTCACCTACCTGCATGTAGCCGGCCACGAGTTTGACGAGCGCTTTGGCCTGCACATCGACACACACAGCCAAGCTGTGGAGCCGCCCACGGCGGCCATGGCTCGGCGTCTGCAAGCGCGTCATGGGCTGCCCATTTTGCTGGAGTGGGACAACGATCTGCCCGACCTGCCCACCCTCAACCAGGAGCTGGCATGCCTGCGCCCGCCTTCTACGACTACGTCAGGGGCCTGACGGACGAGGTGCCCGAGGGCTACACCCTGGCGGGCATGCGGGTCTATCGGCACCTGGTCTACCTGGGAGCCAGCCAGATGGTGGAGGCCCATTTTCCGCAGGTTCGACAGCAACTGGGCGACGAGCACTGGCGCACCCTGATCGAGGCCTTTGTGCGCGATTCGGCATGGACATCCCACTACTACAGCGACCTGAAGGACGAGTTCACCGCCTTCCTGGCGCGACTGAACCAGTGACATCGCCTGGGCGACATGAGCATGCTGCGGGCAGGGACAAACGGCTGGGGTAAGCTGCGGCACAGTCCACGCAAAGCCCCCGATGACCGTCTCAACCCACAAAATCCCGGAATCCGTGCTGGTGGTGATCCACACCCCCGAGTTGCATGTGTTGCTGCTGGAGCGCGCCAAGCAGCCCGATTTCTGGCAAAGCGTCACAGGCTCCAAGGATCGGCTGGATGAGTCGTGGCGTGACACCGCCCTGCGCGAAGTGGCGGAAGAGACCGGTATCGTGGTCGGGGCTCCCGGGATCCCTGAGCAGGCCCTTCAGGACTGGGCGCTGGAGAACATTTACGAGATTTACCCGGTTTGGCGACACCGCTATGGCCCGGGTGTGACACACAACACCGAACGGGTCTTCAGCCTGTGCGTGCCGGCCGGCACCCCGGTGCAACTGGCCCCCGGCGAGCACACACAATTCGTCTGGCTGCCCTGGCAAGAGGCGGCCGATCGCTGCTTCTCCCCCTCCAACGCCGAGGCCATCCTGCAACTGCCCCAGCGGCTGAGCGCGCAATTGGCGGGCTGAAAATGGGCTGACCAGCGCATTGGCTTGTCGATCACGCGCTATCGTTGAGCCTGAACGGACTTCATCGCCTGCCCCATCGTGCTCAATCCGCTTCAGTCGTCGTTGCTGCCGCCCACCACCATGGGCACCCGCCACCTGCGTGTGGCCACCTACAACATCCACAAGGGCGTTCGCGGCGTGGGGCCGACCAAGCGGCTCGAGATCCACAACCTCGGCCTGGCGGTCGAGGCGCTGGACGCCGACATTGTGTGCCTGCAAGAAGTGCGGCGCTTCAACCATCAGGAGGCCCGCACCTTCTCACCCACGCGCTTTGGCGTGCAGAGCTGGCCCAGCATACCCCAGGCCGAGTACCTGGCCCCGGAAGGCTACGAGGTGGCCTACCGCACCAACGCCGTCACACGACATGGTGAACACGGCAATGCCCTGCTGGCCCGCTGGCCCATCGGCCATGTGGGACACCACGATGTGTCTGATCACCGCTTCGAGCAGCGCGGTCTGTTGCATGTGCCCGTGCACTGGCGCAGCGTCGAGGTGCATGTGGTGGTGGTGCACCTGGGCCTGATCCATGCCAGTCGGGTGCGGCAGGCCGAGCGCGTGGCGCAACTGGTGTCAGACCAGATTCCCGCCGGTGCCCCCGTCGTGGTGGCGGGCGACTTCAATGACTGGAACGAAAAGCTCGACCATATCCTGGCATCAGCGGGGCTGCACCGTGCGGGCCCGGGCGACCAGGCCCGGGTGGCCACCTACCCCTCGCTGATCCCGGTGCTGGCCCTGGACCGGGTGTACACACGCGGCATGCGCTGTGAATCCGTCATGGTGCCCAAGGGCAGCACCTGGGCCCGTTTGTCAGACCACTTGCCGCTGGTGGTCGAGCTGGACCTTCAGGACCCCGCCGCGTGACCCCCTGGCATCCCCCTTCCCGCGAGGATGAGGACGGCTGGCCGCAGCTGGCGTGGTACGCCCAGCGCAAGCCGGTCTACACGGGCAGCAACCAGGTGCATCTGCTGCGGGGTGGCGACGAGTTGTTCCCGGCCTTGCGTGATCAGATCGACCGGGCTCGCCATTCGGTGTGGATGGCCTTTTACATGCTGGCCCCGCAAGGCCAGGCTGGCCATGTGCTGCAAGCCCTGATGCGGGCTGCCCGGCGCGGGGTGCATGTGCACCTGGTGGTGGATGGACTGGGCTCTCGTGACGCGCCCGGCTCACTGTGGGACGATCTGCGACTCAGCGGCATCCAGCTGGAGGTGTACCGCCCCATCCGCCGCTGGTGGGGCTTGCTGGACGCAGGCCAATGGCGCCGCATGCACGCCAAGCTGTGCGTGGTGGATCACGCCACGGCCTATGTGGGGGGCATCAACCTGATCGATGATCGCTTTGATCTGGCCCACGGCTGGAGCGACCAACCACGACTCGACTATGCCGTGACCGTGCAAGGCCCCAGCGTGACCCCGGTGCTGCACACCATCCGGGCCTTGTGGACGCGGGCACGGGTGGGGCGCGACTGGCGCGATGATCTGGCCCAGTGGGGCCGAGATCCACACAAGCTTCGCAGCCTGCGCACCCTGTGGCAGCAGGCCAGACTGAAGCTCACATCGCGAGAACAGGACCGCATGCATGGCGGCCTGCACTCCCAGCAACCCATGCGGGCCGCGTTTGTCCTGCGCGACAACCTGCGCCAACGCCGCACCATCGAGCGCGCGGCGCTGAGCGCCATCCAGAACGCCCGACACCGCATCGACATCGTCACGCCTTACTTCTATCCCCGACGGGCCATTCGGCTGGCCCTGCGCCGTGCCGCGGCCCGCGGGGTTCAGGTTCGCTTGCTGCTGCAAGGCAAGGTGGATTACCGCATCGCCGGCATGGCAGCGCGGGTGCTGTATGCCGAACTGCAACGCGATGGGGTGCAGATCCACGAGTACCAGGCGGCCTTCCTGCATGCCAAGGTGCTGGTGGTGGACGACGACTGGGCCACGGTGGGCTCCTCCAACCTGGACCCTTTGTCCCTGGTGCTGAACCTGGAGGCCAACCTCATCGTGCGTGATCGGGCGTTCGTGCAAACGCTGTCGAGCAACCTGGCCCAGGATTTCGCACTCAGTCGGCAGGTCTCTCCCCAGCAGCAGGGGGACTCCAGCCGGTGGCGCAGGCGCGTCGGGCGCGCCTTCGTGTCCTGGCTGGCCAAGACCTACCTGCGTCTGGCCGGCGCCACGGGCCGCTATTGAAGCCCAGCGACCCACGATGGCGCACAGCGACGATCTGGTCATCCGTCGACCGCAAGGGTTGTACTGCCCTCCCGGCGACTTCTACATCGATCCATGGCGCCCCGTGGAGCGGGCGGTCATCACCCACGCCCACGCTGACCACGCCCGCGCCGGGCACCAACACTACCTGTGCGCCGAACCAGGTGTGGGTGTGCTGCGGGCCCGTCTGGGTGACATCAGCGTCCAAACCATGCCCTACGGCCAGCCCTGTCAGATCGGCGATGTGACTGTCTCGCTGCACCCGGCGGGCCACGTGCTGGGCTCTGCCCAAGTGCGGTTGGCTCACCAAGGCCGGGTCTGGGTGGTGTCAGGAGACTACAAGACCGAACCTGACCGAACCTGCGCTCCGTTCGAGCCGGTGCGCTGCCACGTGTTCATCACGGAGTGCACCTTCGGCCTGCCCATCTACCGGTGGCGCCCCTCGGGCGAAGTGATGGATGAGATCAACGCCTGGTGGCAAGACAACCAGCAGCACCGGCGCCCCAGCCTGTTGCTGGGCTACAGCTTTGGCAAGGCGCAACGCCTGCTGGCCGGGGTGGATCAGCACCTGGGGCCCATCGTGGTGCACAGCGCCATCGACCCCTTGAATGACGCCTACCGAGACGCGGGCATCGCGCTGCCACCCACCTTGCGCTTCAGCGAGATCAAAGATCCCACGATCTGGCAACAAGCCCTGGTGCTGGCACCACCCAGCGCCACCCGAGGCCCACTGTCACGGGCACTGCAGAACGCCAGCGACGGCATGGCCAGCGGATGGATGCAATTGCGCGGTGCACGACGCCGCGCCGGGGTCGATCGGGGATTCGTGCTCTCAGACCACGCCGACTGGCCCGGATTGGTCCAGGCCATCGCCGCCACGGGGGCGGAGCGCATCATCGTGACCCACGGACAAGAAGGTGTGCTGGTGCGGTGGCTGCAGCAACAAGGCCTGGAGGCCGAGGCCATGGACACCGACTATGGTGATGAACAGGCCAACGATGTGACCGGCATGGCGCAGGCGGCACCGTAGGCTGGCGGGGCTGGCCACTCTGCGGCTTCAGGCAGGCGGTCCAGGCCATGCTGCGCCACCCATTGCCGCGCGAGCATCCAGCCGGCATGCCCCACCACGGTCGCGCCAGGCACGGGTGCGGACCACGCGGCCGCCCGCTGCATCACGGCGCGCAGGCTTTCACCACCGCCTGGCGCGTGATCCGCAAAGTCAGCCACCCAGGCATCGACCTCACTCACGGGGATGTCCGACCACGCCAGCCCACCCCAGGCACCAAAATCGGCCTCCAGCAGCGCCTCATCCACCACATGGCGCCACCCCAGCCGCCGCAAGGCGCGCCCCACGGCGGCGGTGCGACGCAACGGCGAGGTCACGACCCACCTGGGCAGACCGTACTGACGGGCATGGGCATCGATGCGCCGCGCCAGACGGCGCGCCTTGCGCGGATCAACAGGCAGATCGGTGCGGCCAATGCACCGCCCCTGATGGCCTTGCGGACGGGGATGACGCCACACCAGGCCTGTCGCAGCCTGCGTAGGTTGAATCACGGCCCCCCTCACCACGGCTTGGGATGCACCACCATCAACCAGGCCAGCAGTACGGCCACTTCGGACAGTTGCTGACTGGCCCCCAAGGTGTCGCCCGTGAACCCGCCCAGGCGACGACGCAGCCACCAGGCCATCCATGCGCCCACCAACACCACCGCCACCACACTCGCCAGCAGGGCTTGCGCCAAGGTGGGTACCGGCCAGCGGCCATGAACAAAGAAGCCCAGCATCGCCAAGGCCACCAACAGCACCACCAACAGGCATGCACCCACTTGTGGCGAGGCCACCGCCAACGCCAGAGGCTTGGCTTTGGCGTGCTCCGGATCACCCGCATACGGCAAGCATCGGGTCAGCACCACCGGCAGCACCCGAGACAGCGCGTGGGCCCACACCAAGCCCAGGCCCGTCCACATCAACAGCACCTGGTGCACGTGGTGGGCCGTGGCGCTGTCCAGCCCCGTGGCGCGCGGGCTCAACAACTCCACCAGCACCGCGGCCTTCAAGCCCAGCAGCAGGATCAGGCCCAGTGCGCCATAGGTACCCAAGCGCGAATCCTTCATGATCAGCAAGGCCTTGTCACGACTGACCGCGCCACCCAGCCCATCACAGGTGTCTGCCCAGCCATCCTCATGAAAACCACCGGTCAGCCAGACACTGGCCGCCATGCTCAAGCCCACCGCCACCGCGGGAGGCCACCAGAGCGCCACCAAGGCCATCACGGCCACCGACCACGCCCCCACCAATGCCCCCACCAGCGGAAAGTAGCGCATGCTGGCCGGCATCCAGGCCGGTTGCCACCCCACCCATGCGGGCACCGGCACCCGGGTCAGAAACTGCAGGGCCACCATGAACAAGCGGCACTCATGTGCCAGCGCCGCGAATGCCGAGGCCCACAGGCCTTGCGCTCTCATGGTGCCGCACCTGGCGACGTGCTCACGCCGGCCGACTCAAAACTGGCCATCTCGCACAGCAAGCGGCAGGCTGACTCCAGCAAAGGCCACACCAGCGCCGCGCCAGACCCCTCCCCCAAGCGCAGATCCAGCTGCAGCAAGGGCTCCACCCCCAGATAAGCCAACATGCGACCATGACCCTGTTCATGGGATCGATGCGAAAACACGCATCGCTGCAGCACGGTGGGCTGCAGTGCATGGGCCACCAGCACGGCACTGGTGGCGATGAAGCCATCCACCACGATGACCCGATTCTGTGCCGCCCCCTCCAGCATAGCGCCACACATCATGGCCACCTCCAGCCCACCAAACGCCTGCAAAACCTCCAAGGGCTCGTGAACGTTGTGGTGCCGCTGAAGCACCGACTCCAGCACCTGATGCTTCTGCCGCATCGCCGCATCGGCCAGGCCGGTGCCTCGGCCCAGACATTGGGTCAGGGGCAAGCCCGTCAGCCTGGCCATGATCAAGGCCGCGCTGGAGGTGTTGCCAATGCCCATTTCACCCAACACGAGCGCATTGCCCGGCAAGCCCCCCACCACGGCCGCGCCCTCGCGCAGGGCCTGCTCGCACTGCTCGCGTGTCATGGCTGGGCCCTGGCTGCTGTCCGCCGTGCCCCGGGCCACCTTGCGATGTTGCAAGCTCGGATGGGGCGGCAAATCGGCGGCCACCCCGGCATCCACCACCGTCAACGACAGCCCATGCTGCCGGGCCAGCACATTGATGGCGGCACCACCGGCCAGAAAGTTGAGCACCATCTGGGCCGTCACCTCAGGCGGATACGCCGATACCCCTCGCGCCGCGAGACCATGATCGCCGGCAAAGACCACCACCTGGGGCTCGCGCAAGCGGGGCTGCGCGGTGCCCAAGATCAGCCCGATCTGGTGAGCCAGTTGCTCCAGGCGCCCCAAGGCCCCCACCGGCTTGGTCTTGTGATCCAGGGCGTGCTGCAACTGGGCCGACAAGGCTGCATCACACAAACTGGGAATGGGCTGAAGCCAGGGCTGCGGATGAGACACAGACATTCAGTCCTCGATCCCGCGTTGTGCCGGAATGCCCGCTTCATAAGCGTGCTTGACCTTGCGCACCTCACTCACGGTGTCGGCGATCTCAATGATCTCTGCCGGGCAATCCCGTCCGGTGATCACCACATGAACCTGAGAGGGGCGCGAGCGCAAGGCATCCACCACCTCCTGCAAGGGAATCCAGCCATAAATGATCGGATAGGTCATCTCATCGAGCACCACCAGAAAGGTGTCGCCCGCCTCGATGACGGCGCGAGCACGGGCCCAACCCTCTCGGGCCAGTTGCGCCGAGTGCTCAAGATCCTTGCTCTTCCAGCTGAACCCATCACCCAGGCCTTCGATGGCCACACCCAAGGCCTCAAAGGCACGGTGCTCGCCAAATCGGGCGCTGGGCACCTTCATGAACTGAAAGATGCGCACAGGCTTGCCCCTGCCATGGGCGCGCAGCGCCAGGCCAAACGCCGCCGTGCTCTTGCCCTTGCCATCGCCGGTGTTGACGATGAGCAGGCCGCGGCGCTCGGCTTTTTCGCGTTGTTGCGGGGCTTCGCTGGGTGGGGTCTGGATGTCCATGGGTCAACCATAACTGCGGCTGTGGAAGGGCACCTCGGCCACGCCACGCCGCTCATTGATCGTGAGGGTCAGCACAAAAAAGAAGTTGCACATCATGTTGCAAAACCGGGGCAGGATGGGGTCTACGGTCTTTCCCTCCTGCTCCACGCGCACCATCCAGCGGATGGCCTTCTTGGCAGCGGACCGCGCCAGATGCAGGTGGGGCACCGGTGATGACCCGCGCGGCAAAACGAAACCACCCAGGGCTTGGGACAGATGGCTGCGGTGGTGATTCAGCCGGGCCTGCAACCACTGCAGGTCGGTCTCGGTCACAGCCATGCGCCCGCGTATCGATCCATTGACATGGAACACCAAGGGCTGAAGGTGCTCCAGATCGGCGCGAATATCATCCCAGAGCGGGTCTGTCAGCTCGCTGAGGATGGCGCCGACCAGACCGCACAGTTCATCGGTCACCACCTCGAAGTCGCACAAGGCCGACGCCTCGTGGATGAAGGGGTAGCACAGCTCATCCAGGTTCTTGCTGGGTTTCATCCAAGTCGTCCTTCACATCAGCAAGGCAAGACCACCGGCGGCACGGCCTGCAGGTCCACATGCACCGCCACGCCATACACGGTGCGCAACAGGTCTGGTCGCAGCACCTCATCCACGGACCCCTGTGCCGCCACCCGTCCTTGGTGCAGCAACACCAGCCGATGGCAGTATCGGGCGGCCAGCCCCAGGTCATGCACGGCCACCACCACCGCCCGCCCCGACTGCGCTTGCGCCTGCAGCAGCGCCATCACCTGCAACTGATGCGATACATCCAGATGCGAGGTGGGCTCGTCCACCAACATCACCTCGGGCTCACCCGCCAGCACGCGCGCCAGGCACACCCGGGCCCACTCACCGCCTGACAGGGTGCGTACCGACCGCGAACGCAGGGCCCACACGTCCGTCTGGTGCATCGCCTGATCGACCGACTCCGCCTGGCCTTCATCCCCCCAGGGCAGCCGGCCCAAGGCCACCACGTCACGCACAGACAAATCCCAAGCCGACACCACCTGCTGCGGCAGGTAGCCTATGGCACGAGCCCGCTCACGAGCGGGCGCTGCTGACAAGGGCCGGCCTCGCCACGACACGGTCCCATGGACCACCTGAGTCGCCGCAGACCGGCGAGGCGCAACCTGCCGCGTTGCGGCGCCCGACAACTCACTCAGCAAGGTGGACTTGCCTGCGCCATTGGGCCCCAGCAGGCCCAGCAACTCACCGGGGCGCACCTCCAGATCCACGCCCTGCAAGCGACCCGGCACCGTCAACTGAACTGCCGTCAACCCGCCGTTGCTCATCACCACCTCACCCGCTCGCGCCACACCAGCCAGATGAACACCGGTGCGCCCAACAACGAGGTCAGCACGCCCAGCTTCAGCTCCTGCACGCCCGGCAATGTGCGCACCACCATGTCGGCCGCGCACACCAGCACCGCCCCCAGAAGAGCAGACGGTCCGATCAATCGATCAGGACGATGCCCCACCCAAGGCCGCACCAGATGCGGCACGATCAAGCCCACAAAGCCGATGCTGCCCGCCACCGCCACCGATGCACCCACCAGCACGGCTGCGCCCAGCACCACCCGTCGCGCGCCCCAGCGCACATCCATGCCCAGGCTCTCAGCCACGACGTCACCCAAGCTCAACGCGGCCAGTAGGCGCCGCTGAGACCACAACAGCGCGCCACCCACCAGCACGGCCACCGCCAGCCACCCCACCTCGTTCATCCCACGATCAGCCACCGAGCCCATCAGCCAATACACCAGTTCCTGCATGGCAAACGGGTTGGGCGCGTAGTTCAAGACCAAGGCCAGCAGGGCTCCGCTGACGGTCGCCACAGCCAATCCCGCCATGATGACCATGCTGGCGCGAGCCGACCCGGCCAGTACCAGCATGAACAACAAGGTCAGAGCCGCCCCCAACATGGCCGCCATCGGCACGGCCAGGGCCCCCGCCCATGCCCACCAGCCGTGATAGAACACGGCCGCCGCACCCAAGGCAGCACCTTGACTGGCGCCGGTCAACCCAGGCTCGGCCAAGGGATTGCGCAACAGCCCCTGCAAGGCAGCGCCAGCCGCCCCCAACGCTGCCCCCACCCCCAAGGCCAGCAAGGTACGCGGCAGTCGCACCTCACCCACGATCAGGGCCTCGGGCGTCAGTGCACCCTGCCACCAGGTCCACAGGCCCTGGCCCACGGCAACCGGCTCCGAACCCACGCTCAGCGAGGCCCAGGCCACTGCCAGCAGTAGCACGGCGCCTGCAGCGATGCTCAACGCATTTCTTGACGCCATGCCGACAATTGCTCCACCAGATCCCAGGTCCACGGGCCCGGACATTGCCAAGGCCAGTAATCCGAACTCAACCACCGATGTGGCGGCACCACCAGCCTCAACACCGGGTGCTCGCCGAAGCGATTGGCCTGCGCCGCATGCCGTGGCGCTGCCCACAACACCGCATCCGGCGGTCGTTGCACCACGCGCTCCAGGTCCAGCACCACATGGCCGGACCTCTCCACGGCATTTTCCCAGCCCGCCGAAGAGATCACGTCATCCTCCAGGGTGCCACGCCCGGTACCTATGGCGTTGGCACCCAGCAGCAAGAGACGAGGCCTCGCCACCACAGACGCAGACTCAGACAGCATCGCTCGCCCACGGGCAAACGCAGAAGCTTTCACTGAAGCAACGTTCCTTGCCTGACTCAGCCCAAGTCCCAGGATGTCAAGCAAGGCCTGCTCGTAAGCGTCCACCTCATGCAAGCGCTGCGGCAGGGCCAACACCTCCACCCGCACCCCCAAGGCGCGCAAACGTTGACGCAAGGCCAAGGCGTTGTACTGCCCCGTGACCACCAAATCCGGCTTCAACGCCAGCACCTGCTCCAGGCTACCATCATGATGCGGCCAATCCAGCCCTACCCAATCCACGGGATAGCGCCGATGCAAGGGCGACAAGGCCGCCACCCGCACTTTAGGCAGGTGGCGCGCCAGCATCCAGTCGGTGCACAAATCCAGCGACACCACCCGTTGAGGCACCACCGCAGGCGATGCGATCGCGCCATTACACAGCCAAGCCGTGAGGAGGAGCCCCATGGCCCATGAGACCACCAGAGACCACTCCAAAGCCAGACCTGTGCGACTCACACCATCACCCTCACGGCATGGTGTAGCGAACGCCCACCAGGGCGGTCAGTCCGGGCGTGCGGTACCCCTTGGCCAACTCGTAAGAGCGATCAAAAACGTTATCTGCCTTGGCAAACACGGACCAACCACGCGTCGCCAAACGCTTGGAGACATAGGCGTTCAACACAGCATAGCCACCCATCCGGTCACCGACAAAGTCCTGCCGCCCCCCTTGAGCTCGCCACTCCAAACGCCAGTCCCACCCATCGGTTCGCTGGCCCAACGTCAGCACACCTGCATGACGTGCTCTCTTCAAGAGCATGTCACCGGTGGACTGGTCCACCGCACTGAGCTGATCGACCTGCGCAGACCAGTCTAAACCGCGCCAGGAGGTCTGGTAAGCCAAGGACCAGCCTTCCAGGCGTGCACGTCCCACGTTGGTGGGCGTGTTGCCCCACACAATGAGATCACTGACGTGGTTGAGATACCACCGCAAAGACACCTGATGTGCACCACGCTCATAGTGCACAGCAGCCTCGCGGTTGCGCGCACGCTCGGGCTTCAAGTCTGGATTGCCACCAAAGCAACCAAACGGCGGGAAGCAGGACAAGGGAAAGTACAAATCGTTGAACGCAGGCGCCTTGAAAGCCGTTCCATAGGACACGCTGCCACGCCAATGCTCTGACCATCGATATCCGTAGGCCACCGAACCTGTCGATTGCCCGCCGTACTGGCTGTTGTGCTCACGACGCCCATTGACTTGAACGGAATGCGCACCTGGGCTCCACAGCCAACCGGCAAAGACGGCGTTGTTGCTTCGCTTGGTTTGATCGTAAATCGACGTGGCGTCCAGCCGTTGCTCCAGTCGCTCCATCCCCAGGGTCCACTGCCCCAGGTCAGAACCAAAGTTGTGTTGCCATGACAGTTGTCGCTGCGTTGATCGGAGGCGAGATTGCGGCTCACCATCCTGGCGCTCTTCGGCATCGTCCACGCCCTGTCCCAGTTGGAGTTCACTGTGCCAACGAGGCGTCCATTGCGCAGACCACGTGACCGAGGTGCTTGACGTGTTCGTGCGACTGGACGCATCAGCGAGAGACGACACGTCGTACTCATTCTCGCCACGCCCGAAAAGTGCGCTCAGCTTCAGCCCGTGATCGGCCGACAACTGGTAGCCCAAGTGCGCGTGGATGGCACCCTGCTCAAACCCATCCCGATCATCGCCATCCGTCGGGCTGAGGGTAGCGTCAATGCCGCGCGTGCGCTCATACGACGACGTCAGGGCGTACTGAAATCGGCCCTGCACCCCACTGGTCGACACATGCCCTCGCTGGGTGCCACGCGTGCCCACGCCCCATTCGGCATCAAAGTTCAAGGCCTGATCGGGGCGACGGGTGAACACCTGCACCACACCGCCAATCGCATCACTTCCATACAGCGACGACAAGGGGCCGCGAACCAGCTCGACCCGATCGATCTGCGCCAGCGGCAAACGCGACCAGTTGGAAGAGCCAGCAGACACCGACCCCACACGAACCCCATCGACCAGCAGCAACACATGACCGGAGTTGGTGCCGCGCACGAACACACTGGAGAGTGCGCCTGCGCCGCCGTTGGCGGCATAACCCACCCCCGCTTGCCGTGCCAGCAAATCCTCCAAGGTCGAGGCCCCGGATCGATCGATATCTTCCCGCGAGATCACGGTCACATCGGCCAAGGCCGCCGACAAACGCTCCGGCTGACGCGACGCGGTCACCACCACCTCATTCAGCGCTGGCGTGGCCCAAACGCTGGGCACACACACACACCACCGAGCACAGCACAAACGGCCGCACCCACCCCAGACGCCTTGCGCGTCGAGTTCTTGATCCACATGATGAACAACACAGACAAAAGTCCCGACCAGCGTCCCCGCAGGTCACGGACGAAAAGCCCCGCATCAGCACGCTGACGCGAAACCACCTGTCGGCCGGTATCCGGGCTGGGCGGTGCAACCTGCGAAACCTTCCCAGGCCCAAGGCCCAGTGGCTGAAGAACGCAAGCGGATCAAGCTCATCAAGAGCATGATCGACCGCCGACCGTTGCGGGGGCAGCGCAAGTCAGGCTGGCATCGGCGATGCGTGACCCTCTTGCTTCCCGTTTAACTGCACTGGGCGAACCCCAGCGCGAGCACCAACGGTTCACATTTTAAGCGCCCTACAATCCGAGTCTGATGCCCAAGGGTGCCCTGCCTCTGCCTGCCCGATGTCCAGAATTGAAGAACTCACTGACCGCGTCGAGCGCTTGCTGGTGCGCCATGAAGAACTGCAGCGCGTCAACACGTTGCTGAGCGAACAGGTCACCGCACTGACTCAAGAACGTGACTCTCTCCGCGCCCGCCTGGCTGCGGCCCGAGCACGCATTGACGCATTGATCGACAAGCTTCCGCAGCTCGGCGAGCCATCGCCAGCAGACCATACCGACACCCCTGATCAGAATCCGCCAGCATGAAGCAGATTGAAGTGGTCATCATGGGTCAAAGTTACCTTCTGGGTTGCCCGGAAGGTGGTGAAACACGCCTGCGCGAAGCCGTGGCGCAAGTGGATCGCGAGATGTGTGCCATCCGCGACTCAGGCAAGCTCAAGGCCCGCGAGCGCATCGCTGTGCTGGCGGCACTCAATCTGGCCTACGGCCAGACCGATCGTGGCAACGACGCCGCCGCGACCACACCACCTCGCAGCACGACATCCGATGACCTGGACCATGCGGGGGACAAACTGGACCAGCTGATTCAGCGCCTCGACCAGGCCTTGGCCAAGGACGGTCAGTTGTTGTGAATCCGGGGGGCGGCGCTCCAGCCCGCAGATCAACCCAGGTAACTCAGTGCACTTCAGCCCCACCGCATCGCAGACCGGACTACAATCAAATCGTTCGTTGCATTCGCGGTTGTTTTTATTTCCTTGAACCGATGCTCTTTGAGCCAGGGCTTGGAACATCGCATCGCAGGTGTGATCGTCTCGCGTCAGATGAACCCGAAGTGCTGCTGACCTCGCCCACCTGAATCCCCTGGGTTCAGGAATGCGGCAACCGGTCTGCAACGGACCCTTACAAACACATCGGCCTCCCACGGGAGGCCGATTCTTTGGGGGCGTCGAGAAACCTCAGGTGGCCGGCGCGAACTGAATACTGGCCAGCACGATGCGGTTGCCGCCCTTCTCTCGTGCCCCAGCCATCGCACGGTCAGCGCTGCGCAGCAACTCCTCCACGATGCCCGCCGTGTGCGGAAAACTCGCCACGCCCATGCTGACCGTGAATGGAATCTGCTGCCCGTTGTAAGGCACCACGTGTTGCGCACACTGGCGCCGCAGATGCTCCATCCGTGAATGTGCGGTGGCCAGTCCCACCCCCGACAACAGCACCACAAACCGATCGCCGCCCAAACGGCACGGGGAATCCATAGCCCGTGTATTGGCACGCAGCAGGCGCCCCAACGCCTCGACCACACGCTCGCAGCCCTCCGGCCCATGCAGGCGCAACACCTCATCCATGTTGTCCACCGCCACCGACACCAGCGCGAACTCGCGTTGCTCACGACTGGACAAATCAGCCTCTCGCCGCAACTGTTCCTCGAAGTGGGCCCGCTGATACAGACCAGACACGGTATCGCGTACCTGGTTACCCTCCAGCTCACGATGCAATGCGGCATTGGCCTTCTGCTGTGCCTCGAGCTGCTCCAGCGCGGTTTGCAGCTGCACATCACGCCGGCGGGATTCGCTCACGTCCTGCCACACCGTCAGCAACATCAGCTTGTCGGCCACCGTCACCGGCCGGCGCCATGCCACGCACTCACGACGGCCTGCCGGCAACTCCAGCTTGTGCTCCGCCCGAACACCATAGCCGGCCGCCAAGGCCTGCTGATCAGCAGCGCGCAACGCAGCGGCCTGTACCCCATCCATCAGATCAATGTCCGTGACACCAGCCAGAGAGCGACCAAACCACTCGGCGGCAGCTTGGTTACCCGCGACATAGCATCCCTGCGCCACGTCCTTCAGCGTGACGGCCAATCCCGCTTGTTGCAAGGACTCGAAAAGCGCCTGCGCCAGCGGCTCGATGAGGGAGGAGTGGTCAATGACCTGCGGATCTGCCATGTGTGTCAGTTTTGGTTGTTGTCACATCACTTGGGCGGCGATCGCACACACGCCCCCATCCCACAAGCAGGATGTTCGCCGAAAATATCAGCCCTGCCTGTCCTTCAAACAAGGGAGGAACGGTGACTTTACGTGACAACTGCGCCTTTTCGCACACTGCGCGACCATTGCCCATGAACATCACATTGTTAGGCTGCGGCTTGATGGGTACACCCATGGGCCAACGATTGCTTCACGCAGGCCACTCACTGACCGTTTGGAATCGCAGTCGCGACAAAACCACTACCCTTGGGGCCACGGGCGCCAGGGTGGCCGAAACACCCGCCGACGCATGTACGAACGCAGAGGTGGTCATCACCATGCTCACCGACGGCGACGCTGTACTCCAGGTCCTGTTTGGTGAAGAAGGCGCCGCCACCGCCATGCCCCAGGGCGCACTGCTCATTGACATGAGCTCCATCAGGCCAGAGCAGGCTCAGGAAATCTTCGCTCGCCTCGCCCAGCACGGGATCAGCGCGGTGGATGCCCCAGTCTCCGGGGGGACGCTGGGCGCAGAAGCGGGCACCCTGGCCATCATGGTTGGAGCCACAGAGTCAGACTATGCACGCGCTGAACCCGTTCTGACCATTCTGGGCCGACCAACGCACGTTGGGCCACCAGGGTGTGGACAGTTGAGCAAGCTGGCCAATCAGATGATCGTGGGGATCACCATCGGCGCTGTGGCAGAAGCCTTGCTGCTTGCGCAACGCGGAGGCGCCAACCCCGCCAAAGTCCGTGAGGCGCTGCGCGGCGGCTTTGCCGACAGCCGCATTTTGGAGGTCCATGGTCAACGGATGGTCGAGCAAGACTACGCCAAGCGCGGCTCACTCCGCATTCAGCACAAAGACTTACGCAATGCCATGCAGACCGCAGCACAACTAGGCATGGCTTGCCCCATCACCAACCAACTCGAACAACTGTATGCCCTCGCCGAGGAAAATGGCTGGGGTGACCTGGATCAGTCAGCCTTGTACCTGCAGCTGGCGGGTGCTGACCGCGCTGATCAGAGCGAGTAAGGCTTCGGCACCGCAGAACTGCGGTGCAACGACCCATACCGGCCCCATAGAACTCCTATCGCTGGCGTCGCTGCTGGAGTTGGCACGGGACGCGGGGCTCGACACCCGCAAGAGCCCTATCGGCTGGCCATGCGCGCCCCTCTAGGGCACCGCACCGTGCCGCACCGCACCGCACCGCACCGCACCGCACCGGCTCCATGTCGTTTCGTGTGGAAAGCAACACTGTCACTGGGGCATCGCCGGCGCGAACGGGCTGGCCGGCAGGTGCTTGAGCTTGGACATGCGCAGGTAGGCGATGGCGATGAAGTTC
>JBKBMV010000003.1:0-225891 GCA_046295615.1 Aquabacterium sp. | reverse complement strand
GCAGCCAAGCGGGTCGTGCTGGCCGTCAGCGGCGGCGCCAGCATCGTCATCGAAGGCGGGCAACTCACGGTGCAGTGCCCGGGCACGCTCACCATCAAGGCGGGGAAGAAGTCGATGGTGGGGCCGGGTACGCTCGCACAGGCCATGAATGCCATGTCCGGCCCATCAAAGTTCGACGAAGAAATGGTTCTTACGTGGCCGTTCGACGGGTTACCCGTTGCCAACCGCCGCTATGAAATCAAAAGAGGAGATGGTTCAGTCATTCGCGGCACTACCGACGCAGCAGGCAAGACGGGCCTGCAGAAAAGCTACTTCATGGAAGCATTGAGCTTTAGCATCTTGGGAGAGCTCTGAAGATGGCAGCAGATCTCACAACACTCAAGGCGCGTGTCATCAGGCCAAGTTACGACAAGCGTGGCAACCCCATCTGGCATACCCAGATGTCAGCCCCTGACGATAGCTTTGCACAATGCATGATGGTGCCTGATCGGGTCATACCGGTGGTCTTTGTGCCGGGGGTAATGGGTAGCAACCTCATCCAACGCAACACCACGCCAGACAAGGCCATGAAATGGCGTCTGGACAACCCAAAAACGGCAGCCGCATGGCTCACCCGAGGAGCAAAGATCAGAAAGACCTATCTATCCCCCACTGCGATGGACGTGGACAGAAACGGCGCCATTCCCCAAGGGACGCAACTGCCCGATGAGGAGTTGCGCCGACGCGGATGGGGCGAGGTTGCCGCGCTCAGCTACGAGCACTCATTGGTGTGGCTAGAAAATGCCCTCAATGACTTTGACGACCCTCACGTCAGCGAACGCGTGCGCTTGATGCGAGAGGCCTTGGGGGCAGAACTGGGAGAGGCGCTGCTAACCCGCGACGAAGTAGCCTTGAGCTACCGGTACCGATTTCCGGTGTACGCCTGCGGATACAACTGGCTTGATGACAACGCAAATTCCGCCAAGCGACTCGGGCAGCGCATTGACGAGATCATTGCGCGATACCGCAGCGAGCGCAAAAAGGTGGAGAAGGTCATCATTGTCACCCACAGCATGGGTGGTTTGGTGGCTCGATACTGCTCCGAAGTACTGGGATACCGCGACAAGATCTTCGGGATCATTCACGGCGTGATGCCCGCCATTGGCGCCGCTGCGGTTTATCGTCGCCTCAAGTCGGGCACAGAGAACCCGGGCGAAGGCATCAAGGACTCGATAGAAGGCTGGCTGGGGAGCAAGGCCTTGGGGGAAGACGCTGCAGAGATGACTGCGGTACTCTCAACTGCGCCAGGCCCACTGCAACTGCTTCCCACACCCGAGTACGGTAACGGTTGGCTCATCATCAAGGATGGTGCGCAAGAACACAGCCTGCCTAAACAGGGCAACCCCTACGCCGAAATCTATACCGTGCGCGGCAAGTGGTGGAGCATGTGTGATGACGCCCTGATCAACCCCCTCAACGACGAGCGCCATCAAAAGAAGCGTCAAGCTCAGGTGGATGAGGATTGGAGGTCCTATGCGCACTTGATCACCGAAAACGTCAGAGGGCTACACGACAGACTCCGCAGCAGATATCACCCGGTTACCTACGCCTTTTGCGGCTCAAGCAACGACTTCAGAGCTTATGGCACAGTAAAGTGGACAGGGAACGGCGGTAGCTGGCTGCGCGGAGGCCGTCGCTCTGACTTCTTGGAAGCGCGGCACCTCGACCCGAGCGAACTCACAACAAAACGTACCGTTGCCGCGAAGCTCGAAGGCGATGGCTGGCTCAAGGCGGAACAGCAAACCTATCGCATCAGCGAACCTGACGAGCCAGGAGATGGCACGGTACCTCGACGCTCGGGGATTGCACCCAGATCACGATGCACGGCGTTTTTGGAAGTGGCTCTTGGCCATGAGCCGGCCTACAACCACACCAAGGGCGCAGAGAATCTGCGGGCCTGCCGCTTTACTTTGCGCGCCATTGTTCAGATCGCGCAGCAAGTACAGCACACCAGCTTGAAGTACGAATGAAAGTTCTCTGCAGCACCTTCTTGAAGACTGTCATCCTTGCTTGTGGCGTCTTCTTGATAACCGCATGTCAATCCGAAAAACCCGCCATGACACCAGCCGAAGTTCAGCGCGTTTCCAATCTGACCGATCACATGACGGCTCGCTGCGTTGGTCGATACCTCATCGACCTGCCGGAACAATTTGTCCTGAACAGTAGCAGCATCACGCAAATCGAAGGTGTGTCAATTGTAGCAACGCCGATGTCCAGAGCTGATTTCGATGCTCGGCTACAGCGACGCAAGATGGCATTGGAGCGCGAAAAGATAGACGCTGAAGAAACACCCTCGCTGACAGAGATTCGAAAGCTCCCTGAGGGGGTTGGTCTGGTTTTCAACAGGTCGAGGACGGGAAGCAGCGCTGCATTGCGCGCATGGGAGCTGGTCTCATGGTCGAACAACGTTTCGTTCACCATGACAATTGAGAGTACGAATACGACTCTGAGCAGCTACGCGTATCCCGAGGACCAGAGGCGTGACAATGTCGAAGAGAGACTGGTAAAGCTTTTCGACGTGTACAAGAGAACACGCCCTCGATCTGACACCGAAATCCCCATTGAACCAGGCGTGTGCTTTGCCAATGGCTTTGTTCAAGGTCCGCCGACTGATGAAGAGTGGGTGGACATGAATCACCACTGGAAGGGGGTACCCGACGTCTATTTTTCGTTCAGCTCGAACAGCAGCATCGGCCCGGAGGACGACACACTACTGCAGCGCCATAAGGTCGAAGAGGCCCTTGCCCGAGAGGGCGGCAAAACACTCCGCAAAGGAACTCGCAACGTCAACGGATTGATCTTTGAAGAGTGGTTGATGCAGAGGCTTTCTCAGCAATGGAAAGACGTGATGCTCTACGACATGAACGCCGAAATGAACAGTAAGGCCGGAGACGCGGAGCGCCCGCTGCTCTTTTTCAGTCTAGTCAGTGGCGTAAAGTATCCGCGACCACAACCCACACTGGAGCAGGCCGCAACCGAGAAGCCGCTTGAAAGCGCCACGTTGAACGCTGCCGAAACAATGGCCCTGTGGGATCGAATCTCCTCGACCTTGCGCATCAGACCCGGTGCGTTCTGAATCACACGGGCACATGAACATTCGTTCAAACAGAGAGTGAGGTTGCCCCTGAATTTCGGAGTGCTTAGCCCGGGTGTCATGCGGTGTTCTTGCGCTGAACCGCCAGCCAGCGTTGTTCGTACTGCATGGGACTGAGGTAACCCTGTGCCGAGTGCAAACGAGCGTGATCGTAGAAAGCCAGCCAGTCCAGGATGGTGGCCTTGGCCTGCTCTCGGGTGGCAAACCTTTGCCCCAGCACGCAAGCCACCTTCAGATGGCCCCAGAAGCTCTTCGTGGGCGCGTTATCCCAGCAGTTACCCTTGCGGCTCATCGATGAGTCGATGCCCCAGGCCTTCAGCGTGGTTTGGAACTCATGGCTGCAGTACTGGCTGCCTCGGTCGCTGTGGAAGATCAGTCCCTTGGCGCCACCTCGGCCCGCAACCGTGCAAGCTCCATCTGTTCAGCCGTGACCACCGGGGCCTTCTGGCTCGCCGCAACGGCACCCAGTTGCCCCTTGGCATCCTGGCGAACCCAGTTGGACACGTTCGACGACGGGATGCCCAACACCTTGGCCACCACCGCGCCTGACTGTCCGGCCTTGACCTGCCGAACCGCCTCCAGTTTGTACTCCAGGGTGTATTTGCCCCGTACCTGCTTGTCGACCATTTCTTCGCTCCTTTCCAGCTTTGTGGTCATGAGCTAAGAACTCCACTTTTCGGGGACAACCTCACCCGCCCGGCTGGGGGTGCTGCGGATGCACCCCCGCTCAGAAGCCAAGCCCCAACCTGACCACGCCATGCGTTTGGTGTGCGATTGGAGCTCGTGCAGCGCCTCCGCAGCACGCTGATCAAGCCCTGGGCAAAGCGCCCTCACCCCTCCCCGTACACCACGGTCGGCTCGGCCTGGGGCATCAGCTCTTTGAGGCGCTTGAGCGCCTGATCACTGGGGAAGACGCGGGCGCGGTCGCCCAGGTCCAGCTCGCCCCGGGCCGAGATCTCGGGCGTGTGGCGCTCGACGATGATGCGCAGGGGCAGGCCCTGCACGGCGTCGGGAAGGTCGGGCTCAGCCGCAGGCACCCGCTTGGCCGGGAACTCTTGCAGCAGCGTGTCGATGGGCAGGGTCTGGTCGCGCGCCACCAGGCGCACAAAACGTGCATGACGGCAGCGGGCGGTAGCCAGGCTCATGACCTGCTGCACGTTCAGGCGCAAACCGCCTGAGAATCGGTCGGTTTGCACCTTACCCTGGATGATGAGCAGCTCATCGTCTTTCAGGGTGTCCTTGTTGGCGTCCAGCGTGTCCTGGTTGGCCACGGCCTCGATGGATTCGCTCTTGTCGTCCAGCTTGAAGATGGCCACGCGGCCGCGCTGGCCGTTGATGATGCGCATCTCGCTGACGATGCCGGCCACCATCTGCGGCTCGCGGCTGTCTTGCAGGTCGCTGATGCGCTTGGCAAAGCGGCGCACCTCGCGCTCGTGCTCGTCAAACAAGTGGCCCGTCAGGTAGAAGCCGATGGCAGTTTTTTCCAGCGTCAGCTGCTCTTTGGTGGACCAGGGCTCGGTGGGCACCAGGTCGGGCTCGTTGGTCGAGGCCGCGTGGCTGTCACCAAAGTCGAACAGGCCGCCCTGGTGGGCGTTGGCAGCCAGGGTGTCGGCGTATTCAAACGCCAGACCCACGCTGGCCAGCAAACCGGCACGGTGGGGCACCAGCTTGTCAAAGGCGCCGGCCTTGATGAGCGCCTCGACCACGCGCTTGTTGACCAGCTTGCGGTCCACCCGGCAGCAGAAATCGAAGAAGCTCTTGAACGGGCCGTTGGCCTCGCGCTCGCGCACGATGGCCTCGATGGCGCCCTGCCCGGTGCCCTTGACGGCGCCCAGCGCGTAGCAGATGGTTTTGCTGTCGATGGGGATGAAGCGCCACTGGCCCTGGTTCACATCGGGCGGCGTGAAGCGGATGCCAAAGTTCTGCGTGGCATCGTCGTGGAAAATCTTGAGCTTGTCGGTGTCGTCGCTGGCAATCGTCATGTTGCCTGCGAAGAACTCGGCGGTGTAGTGCTGCTTCAGCCAGGCCGTGTGGTACGCCAGCAAGGCGTAGGCGGCTGCGTGCGACTTGTTGAAGCCGTAGCCCGCGAACTTCTCCATCAAGTCGAAGATCTCGTCGGCCAGCTCCTTGCTGATGCCATTCTTGGCCGCACCTTCCGAGAAGATGGCACGGTGGTGCTGCATCTCCTCGACCTTCTTCTTGCCCATGGCGCGGCGCAAGAGGTCGGCGCCACCCAGCGAGTAGCCCCCCACGATCTGGGCCACCTGCATCACCTGCTCCTGGTAGACCATGATCCCGTAGGTCTCCTTGAGCACCGACTCCATCAGCGGGTGCGGGTAGGTGACTTCCTCCTTGCCGTGCTTGCGCGCGCAGAAGGAAGGGATCAGGTCCATCGGGCCCGGACGGTACAGCGCCACCAGCGCGATGATGTCCTCGAAGACGCTGGGCTTGGCTTCGCGCAGCATGCCCTGCATGCCGCGCGATTCCAGCTGGAACACGGCCACAGTCTTGCCCTCGGACAGCAGCCGGTAGGTGGCTGCGTCGTCCAATGGGATCTTGGCGAAGTCAAAGTCCTTCTGGTCCGGGTGGCGGGCCATGATGAACTCTTTGGCCGTCTCCAGGATGGTCAGCGTGGCCAGGCCCAGGAAGTCGAACTTCACCAGGCCGATCTGCTCGACGTCGTCCTTGTCGTACTGGCTCACGGCCGAGTCACTGCCAGGCTGCTGATAGAGCGGGCAGAAGTCGGTGATCTTGCCGGGTGCGATGAGCACACCGCCCGCGTGCATGCCGATGTTGCGCACCAAGCCTTCCACGCGCTCGGCCAGGGCCAACAACGCGGCCACTTCTTCTTCGGCTTCTTCGCGTTCATTGAGTTCGGGAGCCTCGTGGCGGGCGTAAATCACCTTCGCCTTGTCGGGGTCGAAGTCGGGCGGCAGCTTGGCCAGCGTCACCGTCTTGCCCGGTGGCGCCGGGATCAGCTTGGCGATGCTGTCCACATGGCCATAGCCCATGCCCAACACGCGGCCCACATCGCGCAGCGCGGCCTTGGCGGCCATGGTGCCGAAGGTGGCAATCTGGCTGACAGCCTCGCGGCCGTAGCGGTCTTTCACGTAGTCGATGACGCGGTCGCGGTTGCTCTGGCAGAAGTCGATGTCGAAGTCGGGCATGGACACCCGCTCGGGGTTCAGGAAGCGCTCGAACAGCAGGTTGTACTTGAGCGGGTCAAGGTCGGTGATCTTGAGTGCGTAAGCGACCAGCGAGCCAGCCCCCGAGCCCCGGCCCGGCCCCACCGGGCAGCCGTTGTTCTTGGCCCAGTTGATGAAGTCCTGCACGATGAGGAAGTAGCCCGGAAAGCCCATCTTCAGGATCGTGTCGATCTCGAAGTCCAGGCGCTCCACATAACGCGGGCGCTCGGCGTCGCGCTGGGCCGCATCGGGGAACAGATGCAGCAATCGTTCTTCCAGGCCCTGGTGCGACAGCTCTCGGAAGTAGTCTTCCATGGGCTGGGGCTGCCCATTGGGCATGATGGGCGTGGGAAAGTCGGGCAGCTGCGGTTTGCCCAACACCAGGGTCAGCGAGCAGCGCCGGGCAATGGCCACCGTGTTGGCAATCGCCGAGGGGATGTCGGCAAACAGGGACTCCATCTGCGCGGCCGTTTTGAAGTGCTGCTCTTTGGTGAAGCGCTTGATGCGTTTGGGGTTGCCTAGGGTTTCGCCCTCGGCGATGCAGACACGGGCCTCGTGGGCCTCGAAGTCGTCGGGCTCCAGAAACTGGATGGGGTGGGTGGCCACCACGGGCAACTGCAGCTTGGCCGCCAGCGGCACCGCCCCCCGGATGTGGGGCTCGTTGGTGGCGTGCCCGCTGCGTTGAAGCTCGATGTAGAACCGGCCCGGGAAGGCCTCGGCCAGCTTGTGTGCCCAGGCCTCGGCCTTGGCTGCATCGCCCATCAGCAGGGCCTGGCCCACGGGGCCCAGGTCGGCACCACTCAAGCAAATCAGGCCGTCGTTGTGGGCCACCAGCGACTGCCAGAACACCCACGCGTGGGTGCGTTGCCCGGGGGCCGTCCAGGCCTCGCCCAGCAGCTCGCACAAACGCAGGTAGCCCTGGCGGTTCTGGATGAGCAGCAGCAGGCGCGTGGGCGCTTTGGCGCCCTCTTCCGGCTCCAGCCACACATCGGCCCCGATGATGGGCTGCACGCCTTTCTTGCGCGCCTCCGAGTACAGCTTGACCGCACCGAAGAGGTTCGACAGGTCGGTCACCGCCACCGCAGGCTGGCCGTCCTTGCGGGCGGCCTTGACCAGGTCGTCGATGCGGACGGTGCCGTCGACGACGGAGTATTCGGTGTGGGCTCGGAGGTGAACGAATGGCATGTGGGAGATTGTAAGAAGCCCCGGCAGCAGCCGACTCGCCTGGAGCCGGGTTCTGCCTGCAACCCGGCAAGCCATCAACGGCGCTGCGACGCGCCATCGACAAAGCCGAAGGCCCACAGATTTGCCAGATTTGCCGTTTCAACCGTGCGGAATTCGGCGGATCGCCTCGGTTTTGTCGCCGTTCCCGGCCTCGGCCCCTCCAGTGGGGCGCTGGATCAACCGAAATACATGCGAGTAACGAACAGGAGTGCTGTATGTCTTTCTTCGCACTTCGCGGGTTGTCTGCGCGCCTCACCTGGGCCACCGTGGTGGTCTGTGCGGTTTTGCTGGGCGCCGCGGTTTTCACGGTCTGGCGCTTGCAGGATGTCGCCGCCGTCAGCGAGCGGACCGCCAATCGACGCATCCCGCAGCTGGCGGAAATCGCCGAGATCGAGCTCAACGTCACCCGGGCGTCGCTGCAGTTGCGCCACGCGATGCTGGCTCGCAACGAGGCCGAGCGAGACGCCGCGCTTCAAGACGTGCAGGTCAAGCGCCAGCGCATCGACGAACTGCTGAAAGAGTACGAAGGACAGCTGTTCACCGAGGTCGGCAAGAAGCGCTTCCAGACGATTCCGCCAGCCGTGCAAGCTTTCTGGGTGCAGGGCGAGGCGAACGTCAAGCTCATCACCGAAGGCCGCAAGGACGAGGCCTTTGCCTACCTGGTCGACCACACCATCCCCGCTCGCAACGCCCTGCTGTCGCTGCTGAATGAATCGGTGAACTACCAGCGCGACAGCGCCGAAAAGGACATCGCCCACATCCAGGCCAGCATCCAGCAGACCTTGGCTCTGCTGCTGGGTGCGTTCGCGCTCATCGGTGGCGCCATGGTCGCCCTGTCGTGGTGGATCGGGCACACGCTGAGGATTCGGGTGGAGCGCTCGCGCGAGGTCGCGGAGCGGGTGCGAGACGGGGACCTCAGCACCAACGTGCACGACGCCCACAACGACGAGTTCACGCCCCTGCTGGCTGCCCTGTCCGACATGCAGGCCAGCCTGACCCAGGTGGTCACGCGCGTACGCGGCAACGCCGAAGCCGTGGCCACGGCCAGCGCCGAGATCTCGCAAGGCAGCCAGGACCTGTCTCAGCGCACCGAACAGCAGGCAGGCTTGCTGCAGCAGACGGCTTCGACGATGTCCGAGCTGGGCCACACGGTTCAGCGCAACGCCGAGAACGCCCAGCAGGCCACCACGATGGCCCAGGAAGCCGCCCTGGTCGCCGAGCAAGGTGGCGGCGTGATGCGCGAGGTGGTGGAGACCATGCAAGGCATCAATGAGGCTTCGCGCAAGATCTCCGACATCATTTCGGTGATCGATGGCATCGCCTTCCAGACCAACATCCTGGCTTTGAACGCCGCGGTCGAGGCCGCCCGCGCGGGCGAGCAAGGCCGCGGTTTCGCGGTTGTGGCCTCGGAGGTGCGCTCGCTGGCTCAGCGCAGCGCCGAAGCCGCCAAAGAAATCAAGCACCTCATCACGGCCAGCGCTGAACGCGTCGAGCGCGGCAGCACGCTGGTCAACCAGGCCGGCGACACCATGGTCCAGATCGTCGAGGCCATCGGCCGGGTGAACACCATCGTCGGCGAGATCAGCACGGCCAGTGCCGAGCAGCAAGCCGGTGTGTCCGTGGTCGGCCAGGCCATCCAGCAGATGGACCACGGCACGCAGCAGAATGTGGCGCTGGTGGAGCAGTCGGCCTCCGCGTCGGAAAGCCTGCAGCACCAGGCCGCCGAGCTGGTTCAGTCGGTGGCGGTGTTCAAAGTCTAAGCGCTGGCGGCACGCCGGAAGTCGGTGGGCGTCATACCCACCCAGCGCCTGAACGTTCGGCTGAAATTGGAGGTGTCCTGGTAGCCCAGGCGGTCGGCGATGGCCTCTACGCTCAGGTCGGTGTGCAGCAACCACCAACAGGCCAGATCTTCACGCACCCGATCCAGCAACTGCTGGTAAGTGAGGCCTTCGTCGCGCAACTTGCGGATCAGGGTACGCGACGAGACGTGCTCGCGCTCGGCCAGCTCGGTCAAGGTGGGGTAAGCGCCCTCGCAGGCCAGCAAGACCTTGAGCAGTCGATCACCCACCGGCCCCAGGCGGTCACGAGGATCGTTTTGCTGGGCCCACAGGCGCTCGCACTCGCGCAGGGCCATGCGGTGCGTTTGCGGGTCAGGGGCCAGCCCAGGATGGGCCAGCAGGCTCATGGGCAGGATCAAGGCCGTGTGCTCGGCACCAAAGCGCACCTGCGGCCACCAGCGCCGGTAGGCGTCGGCCCAGGGCGGCTCGGCGAAGGCAAACTCCACCCTTGCCAGGCGGGTCATGTCCAGGCCCGTCAGGGTGTCCAGCACCCGCAGGCCTGCCCCCATCAGGTGGCCCAGCATGTACTCGCGCACATCCGGGGCCTGCAGGCGCTCGCGCGCCAGCAGCGTCACCTCGTCTCCGTCGGCCTGCACCTCCAGGGCCATCAGCGACTGGCGCAGCCCCACATGGCGCTGGATGAGCGCAAGGGCCTGGCCCACGTTGTCGCACGACATGGCCGCCACCCCCACCGGGCCGTGTGCCGACAACTGCGTGCCCCAGCCCACGGTGATGCCCAGCCAGGGCTCTTGCGTGAGGCTGATGGCGCGGCGAATGAGCCGACTCACCTCGTCAAAGCTGAGGTGCCGCTGCCCCTCGTGCAAGGCCGCCCAGTCCAGACGCGTGCCAGCCAGGATCTGGGCCTCATCGAAGCCACGGCGGCGCATCTCGGCGCAAATCAGCCGGGCGTAAATCGGGTGCAGGGCCGGAGCCAGCCAGTCGGCGGCCTGGACAGAGGGCGATGAGACAGACACAGAGTTTGTCACCAAATGACGAAATGTTGCCAGCACCGACGGTACCCCATTTGGGTGAGGTCTCGCAAGATCGGGGCATCCCACCCACCGAGGAGACAAAACATGAGCGCTGTGCTGCCCGACCCGATGGCCGCCCCCTACCAGGACCGCAAAAAGGCCCTGTGGATCTTGCCGACCCTGCTTCCGGCCATCGCGGCCACCGGCCCCATGGCCGCCTGGATGGGCCATGAACATGCGGCCTGGTACGTGCTGCCCTTCCTGGTGATGTTCGTGCTGGTGCCGGTGCTGGACTGGCTGATCGGTGACGACACCAGCAACCCGCCCGAGTCGGCCGTGCCGGACCTGGAGTCCAACGGCTTCTACCGCTGGATGATTTACCTGGCCATCCCGGTGGGCTGGGCCACCACGCTGTTCAACGTGTGGTTCCTGTCCACCCATGCGGTGCCCTGGTATGGCGTGGTCACCACCGTCATCATCAACGGCTTCATGCTGGGCTTGGTGATGAACATGAGTCACGAGCTGGGCCACAAGAAGGAATGGCTGCCGCGCAAGGCCGCGCTGTTCAACCTGTCACTGGGCGCCTACACCCACTTCTGCATCGAGCACAACCGTGGTCACCACCGCCACGTGGCCACGCCGGAAGATCCTGCATCGTCCAAGATGGGCGAGACGATTTACCGCTTCATGTTCCGCGAGATGCCCGGCGCCTACTTCCGCGGCTGGGATCTGGAAGTGGAGCGCCTGGAGCGCCAGGGCAAGTCGGCCTGGAGCCTGGACAACGAGATCCTCCAGGGCTGGCTCGGCACCGCGCTGGTGTGGGGTGGCATGACCGCCTGGCTGGGCACGCAAGCGCTGGTGCTGCTGATGGTGCTGGCCTTCCTCGGCGCCTTCATGCTGACCTCGGCCAACTACATCGAGCACTACGGCCTGCTGCGCCAGAAGAAGGCCGATGGCCGCTACGAGCACTGCCAGCCCCACCACTCATGGAACAGCAACCACGTGCTGTCCAACATCCTGACGTTCCAGTTGCAGCGCCACTCGGATCACCACGCCAACCCGGCCCGCAGCTACCAGTCGCTGCGCAGCTTCCACGACATCCCGACCTTCCTGCCCCTGGGCTACACGGGCATGTTCCTGATCGCGTATGTGCCGCCGCTGTGGTTCAAGGTGATGGACCACCGCGTGGTCAAGGCCACGGGGGGTGATGCCGCGCGCATCAACTTCCTGCCAGCGCAGCGCAAGCGCCTGGTGGCAGCCTACGGCATGAAGGACACGGCCCCGGCACAAGCCTGAGCCTTAGCCTGAGCCTCAGGGGGCACAGCGCCCCCCGCCCCACCCTGCCGGCCCCATCACGGGGCCGATGTCGTGACCAGGGACAACAAGCCACGGTAGGGCAGCAGGTTGGTCTGCACCACCTGGTCGATGGGTTCAACGAAGCCGCTTTGCATCCAGCGGGCGGCCAGCAGCACGTTCAGGCCGATCATGCCGTGGGCCAGCAAATCCAGGCTGACCGGGCCGGTGAGCTGCGCATCGGGCACCAGCTTGTCCAGGTGCTGGCGCAGCATGTTGGAGTAATCGCGGGCGGTGGCATCGCTCAGGGCCGCCACCTGGTCATCGACC
Source organism: Aquabacterium sp. (assembly GCA_046295615.1). GTDB lineage: Bacteria > Pseudomonadota > Gammaproteobacteria > Burkholderiales > Burkholderiaceae_C > Aquabacterium. Next base: position 213,917 of record JBKBMV010000003.1, on the reverse strand, counting down.
GCGAAGGAATCGACCAGCATGATCCGCCCCCGGCGGGGGTCTTCCTCGATGAACTGCAAAAACACCCGGATGGCAGGCTCCAGCATGCCGATGGGCGTGGGCTCGGCCCGTGACAAGGCAGCCAGCGTCTGTGCCATCAGTTGGTGGCGCAACTCGGCATAGGTGGCCAGGAACAGCTGCGGCAGGGTTTTGAACGACTCGTAGAAGTAGCGCTCGGTCAGGTGCGCGGCCACACAGATGTCGCGCACAGTGGCCACGTGGAAGCCCTTGGTGCCAAACACCTCCAGGGCGCCCTCGATCAGCTTGGCGCGGCGCAGGCGCTGCCGCTCTTCAGGCAGCACGCCACCGTAGCGTCGTCGGCTGGGAGCCGGCATGTCGGGAATTGATGCATCCATACAGGGCCCTATGTTGACATGAAGCATTGTCAAAGATATTGTGACAAGAAACCTTGTCACATATCAAGGACTGCTTCCACGACAACCATGACCGCCACGCCCCCCACCTCCTCCCTGCATTCGCCGCAGTCCACCGGCCCCACCACCGCCCCTCGGCACCGCATCATCGTCGTGGGCACCGGCTTCTCCGGGCTGTGCATGGGCGTCAAGCTGCGTGAGGCCGGCGAAGACGACTTCATCATCCTGGAGCGCGCAGGCGAGGTGGGCGGCACCTGGCGCGACAACACCTATCCGGGTTGCGCCTGCGATGTGGAGTCGCACCTGTACTCCTTCTCATTCGAGCCCAACCCCAATTGGTCGCGGCTGTACGCGCCACAGCCTGAAATCTTGGCCTACCTGCGGCATGTGGCGCGCAAGTACGACCTGATGCGCCACATCCACTTCCACACCAATCTGGTGGGTGCCCGCTGGGATGAAACACGCCGCCTGTGGGTGGTCACGGCCGACGATGGCCGTGTGTTCGAGGCCGAGGCCCTGGTGTCGGGCATGGGGGGCTTGAGCAACCCGGCTTACCCTGACATCCCGGGGCGGGAGCGCTTTGAGGGCCCCCAGTTCCACTCGGCCACCTGGCGGCACGACGTGAACCTGGACGACCAGCGCGTGGCCGTGATCGGCAGCGGTGCCAGCGCCATCCAGTTCGTGCCCCAGATCGCCCCCCGGGTGGCCCACCTGAGCTACTTCCAGCGCACGCCGCCCTGGGTGCTGCCCAAGATGGACCGGCCGGTGAGTGCACGTGAACGCGCCGACTTCCAGTCCAACCCCTGGCGCCAGCGCATCGCGCGCCACAAGCTGTACTGGATGCTGGAGGCACGCTTTCTGGCCTTCAAGTACAAGCCCGAGTGGATGAACCTGGTGGCCAAGGTAGGCAAGCACCGCATCCGCAAACACATCAAAGACCCGGCCCTGCAGGCCAAGCTCACGCCCCAGTACACACCGGGCTGCAAGCGGCTGCTGATTTCCAACGACTACTACCCGGCCCTGGCCCGCACCAACGTGAGCGTGATCACCGACGGCATCCGCGAGATCACGGCCAAGGGCGTGGTGACCAGCGATGGGCGCGAGCACCCGGTCGATGTGATCATCTACGGCACGGGCTTCAAGGTGCAAGACCCCATCCCCAAGGGCGCCATCTTCGGCAAGGGCGGCGTGGACCTGGTGGATCTGTGGCGCCAGGGCCCCGAGGCCTTCCTGGGCATCACCGTGGCGGGCTTTCCCAACTTCTTCATCCTGATGGGCCCCAACACCGGGCTGGGCCACAACTCGATGGTCTACATGATCGAATCGCAGGCCCACTACATCGTGGAGGCGCTGAAGACCATGAAAGAGCGGCGCCTGCGCACGATCGAGGTGAAACCCGAAGCCCAGGCCCGGTTCGTGGGCCATGTGCAACAGGCCCTCACGGGCACGGTGTGGAATTCAGGCTGCAAGAGCTGGTACCTCAATGACCAAGGCCGCAACACGGCAGCCTGGCCAGGCTTTACATTTGCGTACCGCCTCAAAACCCGCCGCTTCCGGCTCAACCCTTACCAGACTGAACGCGCATGAGCATCCAGGCCGTCATCACCAACATCGTCTTGCGCTGGCAGTTCAAACGCGCAGGCCGTGGCCCGTTGAATGTGCAGAAGGCGCGCAGCAAGGTCAGCCAGATGGCCAAGCGCTATCCGCCGCCCCCGAAGGAGATCAGCCACACCCCGGTGCCCGCCAACCCCAGCCAGGGCCTGTGCCCGGCCGAGTGGCTGAGCGTGGCCAACCCGAAGCGCACGGTGGTGTACTTCCATGGCGGCGGCTACTTCTTCTGCGGGCTGGACACGCACCGCCCGGTGTCGGCCTACCTGGCCCGCACGGCCGAGGCACGCGTGCTGTCGGTGGACTACCGCATGGCGCCCGAAAATGTCTTCCCCGCCGCCGTGGACGACGCCCTGGCCTGGTGGAAGGCCTTGCTGGCCCAAGGCACCGCCCCCAAGACCGTGGTGTTTGCCGGCGACTCGGCCGGAGGCGGCCTGACCCTGGCCTGCTTGCTGGCCGCCAAGGCGGCCGGCTTGCCCTTGCCGGCTGGCGCGGTGCTGTTTTCGCCCTGGACGGACCTGAGCTGCTCGGGCGAAACCATGAAGACCAAGGCCGATGTGGACGTGATGTTCAACCCGGAGTCGCTGCCCGAGGCGGCGGCCATGTACCTGGCTGGCCAGCCAGCCACCACGCCACTGGCCTCGCCCCTGTTTGGCGACCTGAGCGGCCTGCCGCCGCTGCTGATCTACGCCAGCGAGCATGAGATCTTGCTGTCGGACTCGACTCGCCTGCACGAACGGGCCAAGGCCCAGGGCGTGCAAAGCACCTTGCATCTGAAGCCCAGGCTGCCGCATGTGTGGCCCACCATGTTGCTGCTGCCCGAAGCGCGCCAGACGCTCAAGGAATGCGGCGACTTCATCACTGCCCGCACCCGCTGAGCCCTGCTTGGCCACGGGGTGACGCACAACGCCGGAGACGAACGTGAAAGATTTCAAGAACAAGGTGGCCGCCATCACCGGCGCTGCATCAGGCATGGGCCGCACCCTGGCGGTGGAACTGGCTCGTCGAGGCTGCCACCTCGCCCTGAGCGACGTCAACGAGACCGAGCTGGTCAAAACGGCCGAGCTCGCCGGCCAGCATGGGGTGAAGGTCACCATCACCCGGCTGGACGTGGCCAACAAGGACGAGGTGTACGCCTGGGCCGATCAGGTGGTGCGCGACCACGGCAAGGTCAACCTGATCTTCAACAACGCCGGCGTGGCCCTGACCGCCCCGCTGGAGCACGTCAAGCTCAGCGATTTCGAATGGATCGTGGGCATCAACTTCTGGGGCGTGGTGTATGGCACCCAGGCCTTCTTGCCGCACCTGAAGGCCTCGGGCGACGGCCACATCATCAACACCTCCAGCCTGTTCGGCCTGATGTCGGTGCCCACGCAGGGCTGCTACAACGCCACGAAGTTTGCCGTGCGCGGCTACACCGAGGCCCTGCGCATGGAGCTGGAGATGGAAGGCTCTTGCGTCAGCGCCACCTGCGTGCACCCGGGCGGCGTCGCCACCAACATCGCCATGGCCGGCAAGGTGGACCCGGTGATGGAAAAGCTCACCGGTGTGACCGAGGAGCAGCAAAAGCGCCGGGCCAACAAGATGATCAACACCACCACGGCCGAATCGGCTGCTCGGCAAATCCTGACCGCGGTGGAAAAGAACGCCCGCCGCGTGCTGGTGGGCCCGGATGCCAAGTTCCTCGACAAGGTGGTGCGTCTGCTGGGTGCCAGCTACCAGGTGTTGATCATGCGCCAGTTGCGCAAGATGAACCAGCCGCGCCAGCCCGCCCGCAAGGCGGCCTGAGGGCATGGCCCGCGCATCCCAGCATCCAGCGCCCGTTTTCAAGCCGTTTAACCGCCCATTTGCCTGAACGATGAAGTGGCTCAAGCGCCTGTGGTGGACGTCCGTCCTCTTTGCCATCGGGCTGACCGCGGTGGTCTTCACCACCTGGGAACCTGACCGTCAACTGGGGCCGCTCGTGGCCCGCTGGGGCACCCATCCGTCCACCTTCCTGGAGCTGGACGGCATGCAGGTGCACATCCGTGACACCGGCCCGCGCGACGACCCCACCCCCCTGGTGCTGCTGCACGGCATGTCGTCCAGTCTGCACACCTTCGAGGGTTGGCAGCAGTCCCTGCAAACCGACCGGCGGGTCATCAGCGTGGACCTGCCCGGCTTTGGCCTGACCGGGCCCAGCCCCCAGGGCGATTACCGCATCGACGCCTACACCCGCTTCGTGTTGCGCCTGCTGGATGCGCTGAACCTCAAGCAGGTGGTGCTGGTGGGCAACGCCCTGGGCGGCGAGGTGGCCTGGCAGACGGCCGTGCTGGCGCCTGAGCGCGTGGAGCGCCTGGTGTTGCTGGCCTCGGACGGCTATCAGCCCTCGGTGCTGTCCATGCCGTTGGCCTTCCAGGTGGCCAGTTCGCGCTGGCTGCGCTGGGTGTCTGAGCGCATCTTGCCCAAGGCGCTGGTGGCCTCCAGCGTGCGCAGTGTGTTTGGTGACCCGAACCGGGCCACCCCCGACAAGATCGACCGTTACTTTGAACTCGCCTTGCGGGTGGGCAATCGCCGTGCGCTGTTCCAGCGCATGGACCAGGCCCAATTTGGCAGCAACGCCGCCTTGATCCGCCGCATCCAGCAGCCCACGCTGGTGATGTGGGGCGACCGCGACGAGATGATCTCGCCGGATCAAGGCGAGCTGTTCTGCCGCGACATCGCCCGCTGCCGGCTGGTGATGTTGCCCGGGTTGGGACACATCCCTCAAGAAGAAGACCCGCGCGCCACCGTGCTGGTCTTGCGCGAGTTTCTGAGTGACACGCCCACGGGCCCTCGCCCCTGAGCGTGGCCCAAGCCGGTCGCTGACCAGGTCAGCGAGCCTGTAACACCCACCAGGCCTGGCGCACCACCGAGGCCACCAGTTTGTCGAGCATCTGGTCCATGCGCTCGTCCTTCAAGGCCTGCGCATCGGCCAGCTGCTTGTCAGCCCCCGACAAGGCCAGCTGCTCGGGCACCACCACCATGGCGAAGTTGGTGCTCAGGTAGGTGCGCACGATGGGCAGGGCACGGATACCCCCCAGGGCACCCGGCGACGCGGCCATCAGACCCACCGGCTTGCCGGCCGTGGCGCCGGTGCCCGAAGGCAGGTTGCCCTCAGCCTGCACCACCGACAGCCAGTCGAAGGCGTTGATGAACAGCGGCGTGGGCAGCGCGTTGTACTCGGGACTGGCCAACAACAGGCCGTCGTGCTCAGCAAAGAGCTGACGCAAGCGCCGGGCGCCGTCGGGCATGCCCTGGGCGTTGAGCACGTCCTGGTCGTACACGGGCAAGTCCAGGGCACGCAAATCCACCGCGGTGGTGTCAGCCCCCAGGGCACGGGCCTTGTGGGCAGCCACGGCCGCCAGTTGTGTGTTCAACGATCCATCACGGGCGCTGCCCGCGATCACCAGCAAACGAGGGGTGGATGGGTTCATGCTTCAGCGTTGAAAACGTTGGGCCACCTGGGCCACACGCTCGCCAAACAGGCGGGCGGTTTCCAGGTCACCAGGCAGCATCTCATCCACACTGGCATCCGACGGGGTGGAGGCCATGGCGCCACTGAACGAGGCCACATAATTCACATCATTGCGCGTGGCCGCCTTGCTGTTGCTGGGCATCAGGCCCGTGCCCACCCAGATCATGCTGTGCTGCATGGCCACGGTGAACAGGTAATGCAGGGTGGACAGCTTGTCACCGTTCATCGAGGCCGAGTTGGTGAAACCCGCTGCGATCTTGTTCTTCCAGGCCTGGGTGTACCAGTGCTTGGAGCTGGCATCCAGAAAACGCTTGAACTGCCAGGGCACGCTGCCCATGTAGGTGGGGGCGCCGAAGATGATGGCATCGGCGGCGGCCAGGGTGTCCCACCCGCCGTCAGGCAACTGCCCTTCCTGATCCACTTCCAGCAGGATGCCGCCCGCGCCTTGGGCCACGGACTCGGCCATGCGGCGGGTGTGGCCGTAGCCGCTGAAGTACACGATCACGATCTTCTTGCTCATGGTGAATTTCCTTTCGAAATGAGAGGTGAGAGAGAAAAAATCAGGCTACCCTTGCGCGATGTTCAGTTACCGACACAGCTTTCACGCGGGCAACCACGCCGATGTGCTCAAACACATGGTGCTGGTGCAGGTCATCAAGCACCTGCTGCACAAAGACAAACCCTTCTGGGTGATCGACACGCACGCCGGCAGCGGCCTGTACGACCTGGGTGGCAAGCACGCCAGCACCAGTGGCGAGGCCGACAGCGGCATTGCCCAGCTCTGGCCCCATCGTCAGGACGCCCAATTGCCCACCGCCGTGCGCGCCTTGCTGGAGCAGGTGGCCCACATCAACCATGGTGACGATCTGGCCTGGTACCCCGGCTCGCCGCAACTGGCCGCCCAGATGCTGCGTGAGGGCGACCACCTGCGGCTGTTCGAGCTGCACCCCACCGAGCTGGGCCTGCTGGGCCGGCACTTTGGTGACGTCAAGCGGGGCGTGACCATCCACGCCGAAGACGGCTTTGCGGGCCTGAAGTCCTGCCTGCCGCCCCCGCCGCGTCGAGGGCTGGTGCACATCGACCCGCCTTACGAGATGAAGGACGACTACCGCCGCGTGGTGCAAACGCTGCGCGAGATGCTGCCTCGCTTCGTCACCGGCACCTACGCCATCTGGTACCCGCAGGTGGCGCGCCACGAATCGCACCAGCTGCCCAACCAGCTCAAGGCCCTGGCTGACCAGCTCGACAAGGTGGACTGGCTGCACGCCACGCTGCGCGTCAAGCGTGCCGACCCCAGCGGCCGGGGCCTGTTTGGCAGCGGTATGTTCATCATCAACCCGCCCTACACGCTGTACGACCGCCTGAACGAAGCCCTGCCCTGGCTGGTGGAACACCTGGGGCAAGACGACCATGCCGCCTACAGCCTGGAAGCGCAACAGAACTGACATGGTCGGCTCCTGAGCGAGGGCCACGAATCAGGCGGCCAGGTCGAACACCAGCACCTCGGCCTGACGGCCTCGGCCCAGGTGCAGGAGGCTTTCGGCCTCCAGCTTCAGGGCGTCGCCATCGCGCAGCGTCTGGCCATTGACCTGCAACTCGCCCCGGGCCACGTGCACATACACCTTGCGTGAGGCGTCCAGCGGCAGCTCAAAGGCCTCGTCGCCGTCGAACAGCCCGGCGTACATCACCGCATCGGCATGGAAAGACACCGAGCCGTCGCGCCCATCGGGCGAGGCCACCACGCGCAGACGCCCGCGCTTGTCGGCGTCGGCAAAGTGCTTTTGCTCGTAGCCTGCGCGCAAGCCGGTTTCGGTGGGGTGAATCCAGATCTGCAGCAGGCGGGTGCGGTCATTCACCGACGGGTTGAACTCGCTGTGCAGGATGCCGCGACCAGCGGTCATGCGTTGCACCTCGCCGGGCCGCACGGTGGCGCCATTGCCCAGGCTGTCCTTGTGCGCGATGGCGCCGTCCAGCACGTAGGTGACGATCTCCATATCGCGGTGGCCGTGCATGCCAAAACCGGCGCCCGGGGCGATGATGTCGTCGTTGATCACACGCAGCGGCCCAAACGACACGTGCGCCGGGTCCTGGTACTCGGCAAACGAGAAGCTGTGGTGGCTCTGCAGCCAGCCGTGGTCGGCGTGGCCTCGGTCGTCAGCGCGGCGCAGGGTCATCATGGTGGGCTCCTTTCGTGGTCGGCCTTCGCATCCCCCGTCCATCGGGGGGCCAGCGTGTCCGCCATGGATTCCACTGTATGGAAGCACGCACCACTTGAGGCTGAGGCACACTGACGGCATCATTCAAATGAATTGAACGACACCGAACCAGCTCGCCGCACCATGCCCGCCGACCGCCACCACGTGCTCACCCCCGAAGCCCTGCAGATGATGGTCACCATCGCGCGCACAGGGAGCTTTGCCGCCGCTGCCCGCGAACTGGGCAAGGTGCCCTCGGCCCTGACCTACAGCGTGCGCCAGCTGGAGGATGCCCTGGACGTGCTGCTGTTTGATCGCAGCAGCCGCCAGGCGCGGCTGACGGCGGCCGGCGATGAACTGCTGCGCGAAGGCCGCTTGCTGCTGCAACAGATGGACGCCGTGGCCAACCGGGTCAAGCGGGTGGCCTCGGGCTGGGAGTCGGAGCTGACGATTGCCGTGGACAAGGCCATCGCGCCCCATGCCATCTTTGACCTGATCGAAGCGTTTTACAACCTCAAACCGCCCACCCGCTTGCGCTTGCGCAGCGAGGTGCTGACCGGCACCTGGGAGGCCCTGGCCTCGGGCGAGGCCGACCTGGCCATTGGCGTGGCCGGCGAACGAGCCGCCGTGCCTGGCATCCGCACCGAGGCGCTGGGCGAGTTGCGCTTCGTGCTGACCGTGGCGCCACACCACCCTCTGGCCACACTGACTGAGCCCCTGAGCATGGCCGAACTGGCCAAGCACCGCGTGGTGGCGGTGGCCGACACGGCCCGAGGCCTGGCACCCACCACCGTGGGCATCCTGCCCGGCCAGGATGTGCTGACTGTGCCCTCCATGCCCGCCAAGCTCGAAGCGCAGCTACGGGGGCTGGGCTGCGGCTTCCTGCCCGAACCCATGGTGCGACCGCACATCCAGGCCGGTCGCCTGGTGGCCCGCGAAGTCGACAGCCCACCGCGTGTCGTCAAACCCCATTACGCCTGGCGTCAGGGTGATTTGCCGCCTGGGCAAGCCCTGAGCTGGTGGGTGCATCAACTGGCCAGCCCCGCCACACGCTGTGCCCTGCTTGACCTGCATGAGGGCCTGATGCTGTGAGCGCCTACATCGGCCGTTTTGCCCCCTCCCCCACCGGCCCACTGCACGCCGGCTCGCTGGTGGCCGCTCTGGCCAGTTGGCTGGACGCCCGCGCACACGGCGGGCAGTGGCGGGTGCGCATCGAAGATGTGGACACCCCACGCTGCATCGCCGGGGCCGACCAGCTCATCCTGGCGCAACTGGCGCGCTGCGGTCTGGTGCCCGATGGCGAGGTGTGGTGGCAAAGCCAGCGCGCGACCGCCTACCAGGCCGCCCTGGATCAATTGATCGCCGCGGGTCACGCCTACCCCTGCGCCTGCACGCGGGCCGACATCGCCCGCACCAACGAGGCCCTGGGCCGCATCAAACCCCGCCATGGCGAGCTGAGCTACCCCGGCACCTGCCGCCCCGAACGCGGCGGCCTGCAGGGCCGCGAAGGCCGCGCCTGGCGCCTGCGCGTGCCCGATGCCGGCCTGCCTGAGGGCCTCATCCACTGGCACGACCGCCGTCTGGGCCCGCAACAGCAAGACCTGGGCGAGGCCGTGGGCGACTTCGTGGTGCGCCGCGCCGACGGCCTGTGGGCCTACCAGCTGGCCGTGGTGGTGGACGACGCCGCCCAGGGCATCACCCACGTGGTGCGCGGCGAAGACTTGACCGACAACACCCCCCGCCAGATCTGGCTACAACAGGCCCTGGGCCTGCCCACCCCGCACTACCTGCACACCCCCTTGGTGATGGGCGCCAACGGCGAAAAACTCTCCAAACAGAACGGCGCCAGCCCCCTGAACCTGGACGACCCCGTGGCCGCCATCACCCAAGCCGCCCAGGCACTTGGATTGACCATCCAGGGCCCGACACTGGGCGAGGCCCTGTCTCAAGCCACCCAAGCCTGGCCCTGGCGCTAGACCGACCACCTCGCCAGCCAGCCTCGCCGTGCGACCCACACAGCGAAGTCAAGGAGGAGGGCCAAAGGCCCGGGGGACATGAGCAGCGTGGGGCGCGCGGCGAGGCTGAGCCCACGCGGTATCAGCGCTCCACCACCACAAAGTGCTTGCGCACCGCCTCCAGCACCTCAAACGCGCCCTTAAAACCACCCGGAATGACCGCCCCCTGCCCAGCCCGCACGTCCGTGTAGCCGCCATGCTGGTCATGCAAACGCACCCAGCCCTCCAGCACGAAAAAGTACTCGTCCTTGCCGGGCGGAAACACGATGCGCCAGCGCCCCACCTCGCAGGCCCAGATGCCCGCGCTCATCTGCCCATCGGCCGACTCGTACAGCGTCCAGGTTTCGCGACGCGGGTTGCCCGACTCCAACCGATCGGGCCGCGGGTGGTCGACCACACCGGGTGCGGCCGGTGTATCCAATCTCACGATACGGAGTTCATCCATCACAGACTCCAGCGCCATCCGCTCAGACCGACCACCCCGCAGGCTGACCTCAGGACACCAACGTCAATTCACCCGCGTCACTTCACCAGGAAGTGCTCGCGGTAGTACGCCAACTCGTCGATGGACTCGTGGATGTCGGCCATGGCCGTGTGCTTCTGGGCCTTCTTGAAGCCCTCGACCAGACCCGGCTTCCAGCGCTTGGCCAGCTCCTTGAGGGTGCTGACATCGAGATTGCGGTAGTGAAAAAAGGCTTCCAGCTTGGGCATGTGTTTGGCCAGAAAGCGGCGATCCTGACAGATCGAGTTGCCGCACATGGGCGACTTGCCCGCTGGCACATACTGCTTCAGGAAGGCGATCACGGCATCGGCCGCAGCCTCTTCATTCACGGTCGAGGCCTTCACACGGTCAATCAGGCCGCTGCGGCCGTGGGTGCCCTTGTTCCAGGCATCCATGGCGTTCAGCGTGGCATCGCTCTGGTGCACGGCAAACACCGGCCCCTCCACCCTTACGCCCAGGTGCGCATCGGTCACCACCACTGCGATCTCGATGATGCGGTCGCTCTCCGGCTTCAGGCCGGTCATCTCCAGATCGATCCAGATGAGGTTGTTCTCGCTCTTGGCCAGGGTGGGAACCACGGCAGCAGAGGTGTCGGCAGGGTTTTGGGGCAGGGACGTGTCGCTCATGGGGTCGAATCGTACACTCCTGCCCTATGGATGCCCTCACCCTGACCTTCATTTTTGCGTTCTTCGTCGTGGCCTCACTGCTCACGCGCCTGTGGCTGGACGCCCGCCAGAGCCGCCATGTGGCCCAACACCAGCACGCCGTGCCCGGCGCCTTCGCGCAGGACGTGAGCCTGGACAGCCACCAGCGAGCCGCCCGCTACACCCTGGACAAGCTGCGCTTTGGCCTGGTGTCGGCCACCGTATCCGCCGCCGTGCTGATTGGCTGGACGCTGCTGGGTGGCCTGGGCCTGCTCAATGTGGTGGTGCGCGAATGGACGCTGGACCACTGGGGCCCCATGGCCTATCAACTGGCGTTGTTTGGCGCCTTCATGCTCATCAGCGGCCTGATCGACCTGCCGCTGGAGGCCTGGAACACCTTCCGCATCGAGCAGCGCCACGGCTTCAACCGCATGAGCTGGGGCATGTGGCTGGGCGACCAGTTCAAGGGCCTGCTCGTGGGCGTGCTGCTGGGTGGCCCCATCCTGGCCCTGATCCTGTGGCTGATGGGCGCCGCCGGCCAGATGTGGTGGCTGTGGGCCTGGGGCGCCTGGGTGGGCTTCAGCCTGCTGCTGATGATCGTCTTCCCGCTGTTCATCGCCCCGCTGTTCAACAAGTTCGAGCCCCTGAAAGACACCGTGCTGGCCGAGCGCGTGCAGCAACTCATGCAGCGTTGCGGCTTCCAGGCCAAGGGCCTGTTCGTGATGGATGGCAGCCGCCGCTCGGCCCATGCCAACGCCTACTTCACGGGCCTGGGTCAATCCAAGCGCGTGGTGTTTTACGACACCCTGCTGAGCAAGCTCAGCCATGGCGAGGTCGAAGCCGTGCTGGCCCACGAACTGGGGCACTTCAAGCACAAGCACGTGCTCAAGCGCATGGTGATGATGTTCGTCATCAGCCTGCTGGGCTTTGCACTGCTGGGCTGGCTGTCCACCCAGGTGGCCTTCTACCAGGGCCTGGGCGTCATGCCCAACCTGCAGGCCCCCAACGATGCCCTGGCCCTGCTGTTGTTCATGCTGGCCCTACCCCCGGTGATGTTCTTCGTGGCCCCGGTGTTTTCGCACTTGTCGCGCCGCGACGAATACCAGGCCGACGCCTATGCCTGCGCCCAGGCCAGCGGCCATGACCTGGCCCAGGCCCTGATCAAGCTGTACAAAGACAATTCATCCACGCTGACGCCCGACCCGCTGTACGTGCGCTTCCATTACTCGCACCCGCCGGCCACCGAGCGGCTGGCGGCCATGCGCGCTTTGTCTATCCAACCCACGCCCGCCCACCCATGAGCACCCTGCCCCTGGCCCAACAACACTGCAGCCACCAAAGTGGCCCGGCCCTGTCGGCCGACGCCCTGCCCGCCTTGCTGGCTGAACTGCCAGACTGGCGCGTGGACGGTGAAGGCGAGCAGGCGGTGCTGACCCGCACATTCACGTGCCCGGACTTTCACCACACCATGGCCTTGGTGAACGCCGTGGCCTGGGTGGCCCACCAGCAAGACCACCACCCCGACATGATCGTGGGCTACAACCGCTGCACCCTGCGCTGGTCCACCCACTCGGTGGGCGGCCTGTCGATCAACGACTTCATCTGCGCCGCCCGGGTGGATGCCCTGGCGCGATGAAACGCCAGCACAGCACGAGCAGCCCTGGCACGCCGGGGCGCGCAGGGCGCCACGACAAGCGCGCCAAGGCCACCGGTGAGCCCGCCGGGCGCGCAGGCCTGGTGGTGGCCACCCACGGCCGCCACCTGGTGGTGGAGCCCACCGAAGGCCCACGCCTGATCTGCCACCCCCGGGGCAAGAAATCCGAGGCCGTGGTGGGCGATCGCGTGCGCTGGGAGCCCACCCTGGAAGGTGGCGACGAGGGGGTGATCCTGTCCGTGGATGAACGGCGCAACCTGCTGTACCGGCAGGACAAATGGCGCAGCAAGTCCTTCGCGGCCAACCTCGATCAGTTGCTGATGTGGATCGCGGTCGAGCCCGTCTTCAGCGAGGTGCAGCTCACACGCGCGCTGATCGCGGCCAAGGCGGCCGACATCCCCGTCACCATCGTGCTCAACAAGGTCGATCTGCCCGGCACCCCCACCGCCCGCGAGCGCCTGGCGCCCTACCGGGCCATGGGCTACCCAGTGGTGGAGTTGTCGCTCAAGCACGAGGCCGAAGTCGCCCGCGCCCAGGTCATGCCCCTGCTGCAAAACCAGGCCAGCCTGGTGCTGGGCCCCTCCGGTGCGGGCAAGAGCACGCTGATCAACACCCTGTTGCCCGAAGCACGGGCCCAGGTGGGCGAGATCTCGCAGGCCCTGAACTCGGGGCGGCACACCACCACCAGCTCGCTGTGGTACTGGCTGGACGACACCCGCACTACAGCCGTGATCGATTCACCAGGCTTTCAGGAGTTTGGCCTGCACCACATCGAGCCCATGTCCCTGGCCAGCCTCATGCCCGATCTGGCGCCGCACCTGGGCGAATGCCGGTTTCACAACTGCACGCACCGGCAAGAGCCGGGCTGCGCCGTGCGCGCCGCCGCCGAGCGGGGCGAGATCAGCCCACTGCGCCTGCGCCTGTACACCGACCTGTTTGAAGAACTGAGCCAGCCCCGCTGGTAAGCCCCACACGAGTGCCCGATGAGCAACCACCTCAGCCCCTTGGCCCCCACCCTGGACGCCTACGCCCGAGGCGACCTGTCCTTGAACGACTTGGCGCGCACCTGGCGAGACGCCGCTCGGGCCCACCAGCCCGCACTGCCAGCCCGATATCTGGACGTGCTGGAGTGGGTGTTGAACCAGTTGGAAAGCGCCGCGTTGTTCACTGAAGAAAGCTGCTCGTTCAGCCAGGGCGACATGATCGGCGCTCTGCGCGACTGGTTGACACGGGCCCAGGCCCTTTGAGGACTCAGGCCTGCAGGCTGTGAGCAGAACCTGAGCAGGACGCGGGCGCCGACGGATCAACCGATCAGGTTGGCCAGCGACAGCAGCGCCAGCAGCAACATCCACAGCACCACCGAGCGCCAGATCAGGCCCACCACGCTGCGCAAGTGGGCTGGCTGCGGATCTGCACCCTGCGTGCTGCCCTCGGCCAGGATGACATCGGGTGAATCACCCTGCGTCATCGTGCGGCGCACATCCGAGGCCTCGTCGCTGACCGACGGCGCCACCTGACCGCCCAGGCGCACCCCGAGGGCGCCTGAGGCTGCCGACAGGATGATGCCTTCATTGGCGCGCACCCACAGCACAGCGTGCCGCCGCCAGGCGTCCACCGCGTCCTCGAAGTTGCCGACCACGGCAAAACCAAAGGCCGTCAACCGGGCGGGCACATGGTCCAGCACCGCAAACAGGTGCTGAGACAGGCCCATCAGCCGATCGTGGGTGGGCGTGCCTGTCACCTGGCTCTTGTACGACCAGTAGCGGCTGGCAAACTCAGCCATGCGGAACAACACCGCGCCGGCGGGGCCCAGCCCCAGAGTGGACAGCGCCACAAACCAGAAAAACACCCCGAACACATGGCGGTGTGCGGCCAGCAGCGAGTACTCCAGCACGTGACGCAGGATTTCGGTGCGCGGCAACTCCGACGCATCCACGCTTTGCCACTGGGCCAGCAACTCGCGGGCACGGTCTTCGCGCCCTTGCTCGATCGCGTCCCGGATGGCCGTGAAATGGTGGCTGAACTGTCGGAAGCCCAGCATGAAGTACAGCACCGCCACATTGAAGATCAGGGCCAGCACCGTGCTGTAGTGATTGACCAGCACAAACAAGAGGCCGATGGCGGCCGCGGGCACCACCACGGTGATGCACCACACCACCTTGGCGTGCACCTGATCGCCCGCGTCGAAATTGCGCCCGGCCCAACGCACCCAGCCCACCAGCGCGTGGTGAATGGGATTGAGGTTGGACAAAGGCTTGAGTTGCTCAGCCAGCAAGGCGAACAACACGGCAAAAAAGCTCATGAACGCATCATAGCGGCCCCACCCGGGATGCCACTTCGCAAAAAAACGTCAAGATCAGGCCGACAAGAATCGATAGAGGTTACGCAACATGGCCGCCGTGGCCCCCCAGATGAAGTACTCCTTCTCGGGGCTGGGCTGCCAGGGCATGGAGAAAAACTCCAGCCTGGTGCCCGCCAGATCAAAGGCGCGGCGCTGGTGGTGCCGAGGGTCCATCAGAAAGGCCAGCGGCACCTCGAAAACCTCATCCACCTCGTTGGGGTCGTGCACCAGGTTCAGGCAGTCCAGCTCGTGCTCGGTGGGGTCGATCAAACCCACCACGGGGGTGACCACAAAGCCCGTGCCGGTGGTGTAGGTGGGCAAGCTGCCCAGCACGTTCACGCGGTCGGGCGCCAGGCCCACCTCTTCGTGCGCCTCGCGCAGGGCGGTGGCCACGGGGTCGGGGTCGGTGGGCTCCGTGCGACCGCCAGGAAAGCTGATCTGCCCCGCGTGCTTCTTCAGATGAGCCGTGCGCTGGGTCAGCAACACCGAGGGCTGCTGGCGCATGACCAGGGGAACCAGCACTGCGGCAGGCAAGGGGTTGGGCGCCTGGTACCAACGCTCCACCTCCACATCTGGTTGCCACAAGGGCGGCGAGCGGAAACGCTCAGCCAGTGAGGCCGCGCTCCAGCGGTCGGCACTCAGAGGAGGCAGATGCAGATCATGGCCAAGCAACTCGGCTTGCCGTGGATCGATGGTGAAGGCCATGCGCCAATGATAAAAGCCGCGATGGTCTGAACCAACGCGGCTTTGTGGAGAGTATTCGTGCACTCAGCCTGAGGCTGAGTGGCTTCGCTACGCTCAGGCCAGCTTTTGCTCTGGGCGAAAGCCGGCTTGCCATGCTGTGCATGGCACCACTCAGCCTGAGGCTGAGTGGCCTCGCTGCGCTCAGGCCAGCTTTTCCTTGATGCGGGCCGACTTGCCGGAGCGCTGACGCAGGTAGTACAGCTTGGCACGACGCACATCGCCACGACGCTTGACTTCGATGTTGGCGATCAGGGGGCTGTACAGCTGGAACGTACGCTCCACGCCTTCGCCGCTGGAGATCTTGCGCACGATGAAGCTGCTGTTGAGGCCACGGTTGCGCTTGGCAATCACGACGCCTTCGTAAGCCTGCACACGCTTGCGGGTGCCTTCGACCACGTTCACGCTGACGACCACGGTGTCGCCGGGGGCAAACGAGGGAATGGTCTTGTTCAGTCGAGCAATTTCTTCTTGCTCGAGTTGCTGGATGATGTTGGACATCAAGGGGCTCCTAAATGATCTTGCCCGCACCTGAATGAATGTGGATCACGCCTGACTGAAAGGCGAACCTGACAGTGGCCTGACCCGATGCGGTCGGGTAGAGGATCGAAAACCCGAGATTATAGCGCGAGTCCGCGCAAAAAGTCTTCATCCTTTTTCGATAGCTCACCACGAGCCCGAGCCGCTTCGATCAACTCCGGCCGGCGGCGTGCCGTGATGGCCAGTTGCTGCTGACGACGCCAGCGCGCAATCTCGGCATGGTGCCCAGACAGCAGCACCGGAGGAACGGCCATCACCTCGTCGGCGCCATCAGGCGCCTGCGAGCCCAGCGCCAAGGATTCGGGGCGGCTGTAATGCGGACAGTCCAGCAGACCATTCGAGAAACTGTCCTGCTCGTGCGAGGCAGCATCATGCAACACCCCGGGCTGCAGGCGAGCCACGGCATCCATCAGCGTGAGGGCTGGCAACTCGCCACCCGACAACACATAGTCGCCCAGGCTGATTTCTTCATCCACATACGCATCGATGAAGCGCTGGTCAATGCCCTCGTAGCGACCACACAGCAGCACACAGCCTGGCGATGCAGCCAACGCGGCCACACGCTCCTGGGTGAGGGGGCGCCCTGCCGGGCTGAACAACACCACCGGCAGGCGTTCGCACCCCGCCTGGGCCTGCGCGACACGGATGGCCTGCAGGCAGCGCACCAGCGGCTCGACCAGCATGACCATGCCCGGCCCGCCGCCAAAAGGGCGGTCATCCACCCGGCGGTAGGCGCCTTCGGCGTAGTCCCGCAAAGGCCAGAGGTGGGTGTCCACCAGGCCCTGCTCAAAGGCGCGACGGGTCACCCCCACGCGCTGAAAGGGCTCGAACAGCTCAGGAAACAGGGTGATGATGTCGAAGCGCACGCTCATGGCCCATCCGAAGCGAGGGGGTGGCCGGTCATCGGGCGCCAGAGGGCACGACGCCGAAGCTCGGCTCAGTAATCGAGGCCCCAATCGGCCACGATGCGGCGATCGGCCAGGCTCACCTGGTCGATGTAGGCCGAGACGAACGGGATCAGGCGCTCAAGGGGCTGGCCATCGGTGCCCACGCTTTCGCAGCGCAGCACGCAGTGGGGGCCGGTGTCCATCAAATCCACCACACGACCCAGGGCCTGGCCCTCACGGTTGATAACGTCCAGCCCGATCAGGTCCACCCAATAGAACTCGTCGTCGCCGGGGGTAGGAAAGGCCGAGCGGGACACGAACACGCGCGCGCCCTTGAGGCTTTCGGCGGTGTTGCGGTCATCCACGCCTTCGGCGGTGACCACGATGACGTCGCCCTGCTCGCGGGCCTGACGCACCTTCAGAAATCGGGGGCGCTGGAGTTTGACCACCTCACCCGCCTGGCCTGCCGCCGAGGCAGCGGCCTGGGGGGCTCGCGACGAGGCACGCGCGGGCGCGCGAGCGCCACCGGGCAACTCGGCAGGCTTCAGGAACCAGCGCTTGGTACAAAAGAGGGCCTGGGGGTCGGACGAGAAGGGCAAGACTTTCAAGCCCCCCTTGACGCCCCAGGCGTCCAGCACACGTCCCACCTCGATGGCATCGTCTGGCCAGACCTCTCCGTCGTCGAGCACCGGGGCAGGAGCGGCAGAAGCAGTCGTCATCGGCAGGCGAATGGTCGAGGAAGGTGTGCTGAATCAGGCTGCAGCAGCCTTGGACTTGGCTTCGCGCAGCAGGCGGGCCACGGTGTCAGACATCTGGGCGCCGTGCTGGGTCCAGTGTGCGATGCGGTCGGTGGAGACGCGCAGCGATTCAGCCTGGCCGGAAGCCACGGGGTTGTAGAAGCCCACGCGCTCCAGGAAGCGGCCGTCACGACGGCAGCGGGAATCGGCCACGACGATGTTGTAGAACGGGCGCTTCTTGGAGCCGCCGCGAGAGAGTCGAATCACGACCATGATGTGTCCTTCAAATTGGGATGAAACGACCGTCGCACCAGGAGACACTCGGGCGGTCGGGTCAGGCAGCACGCTGTGGCGGACGTTGTCCAGACCCCAGCACACCACAAGTTCAGGCCCACTTAGATACGCGCAGGGCTTTCACCCAGCGTAGGCCAGAAAACCGCGCATTATAGTCAGGCGCCCGCGCTTTGTGTAGCCCCCGTGGAGTTTCGGCATGTCCTCAGATCGCTCGCAGCCCAAATCCAAGGCCCTGGCCACCTGGGCCGCCATCCTGGGCGGCCCCTTCGGCCTGCACCGCTTCTACCTGTATGGCCTCAACGACCGCCTGGGCTGGCTGTGCCCCATCCCCACCCTGCTGGGCGCCTGGGGCGTGCGTCGGGTGTTCGACCTGGGGCAGAACGACCAGCTGGCCTGGCTGCTGTTGCCCGTGCTGGGCTTCATGGTGGCCGCCTGCATGCTGCAGGCCATCGTGTTCGGCCTGACACCGGATGAGGCCTGGCACGCGCGCCACAACGCCCAGGTGCCCGAGACCGACCGCCCCGCCAGTGGCTGGGCGGTGGTGATCGGCATCGTCGTGGCGCTGCTGGTGGGGGCCACCGTGCTGATGGCCACCATTGCGTTTTCCGGACAGCGCTATTTTGAGTACCAGATCGAAGAAGCCCTCAAGATGAGCCAATGAGCCCTGGCGACTACGGGATAATCACGGGTTTTCGACCTCAGACGCCGAGCCCATGACCGCTGCCACGCCTCAGAACCCGAATGCGCCCCTCACCTACGACCAGGCTGGCGTCAACTACGACCTGATCGATCCGCTGAAGGTGGCCGCGCAGCGTGCCGCCGCCGCCACAGGCTCGCACCTGGCCAGCCATGGGTTCAGCGAGGTGCTGGCCTCGCGTGGCGAATCGGCCTATGTGGTCGACGTAGGCCCGATGTACCTGGCCTCCATCGTCGAGTGCCTGGGCACCAAGACCCTGGTGGCCGACGAGATGGCCACCCTGACGGGCAAGAGCTACTACGACAGCATCGCCCAGGACACCATCGCCATGGCGGTGAACGACCTGATCACCGTGGGCGCCACGCCCCTGGTGGTGCAGGCCTACTGGGCCGCCGGTGGCTCGGACTGGTTCGGCGACAAGGTGCGCGCCAACGCCCTGGTGGCCGGCTGGAAAAAGGCCTGCGAGGTCTGCAACGTAGCCTGGGGCGGCGGTGAAACCCCGGCCCTGGCCGGCATCGTGGCCGATGGCCGCGTCGATCTGGCGGCCTCCTGCACCGGCATCATCAGCCCCAAGACCCGCCTGTCAGTGGGCGATGCACTGGGCGCCGGCGACGCCATCGTTTTCCTGGCCTCCAGCGGTATCCACGCCAACGGCCTGTCGCTGGCGCGCAAGCTGGCCGAGCGCCTGCCCCAGGGCTACCTCACCGACATCGGCAACGGCCAAAGCTACGGCGAGGCCCTGCTGGCGCCCACCGTGCTGTACTCGCCCGTCACCGAGGCGCTGGCAGCCGAGGGCATCATCCCGAACTACTGCGCCAACGTGACGGGTCACGGCTGGCGCAAGCTGCTGCGCCATCCCAAGCCACTCACCTACCGCATCACGCAGGTGCCGCCCAAGACCCCGGTGCTGGCCTTCATTCAGAAGGAATGCGGCCTGGACGACCACGAGGCCTACGGCACGCTGAACATGGGCGCCGGCTTTGCGCTGTACGTCAAGCCCGAGCACGCCGAGCGGGTGGTGGCCGTGTCCAAGGGCCTGGGCATCGACGCCTGGGTGGCGGGCCGCGTGGAAGACGGGCCCAAGCAGGTCATCATCGAGCCGCTGGGCGTGACCTACGGCGCCGACGAACTGCAACTGCGCTGATCTGTTTCACTGAGGGCTCCGCATTCAACGCAGCCCCTCAAGTTCGCGTCAGTTCGCACGATATTCCTCCCGAGGGCCAAAAGCCCCACCGTCGCGAGCCGCCATGTCCGGCAGTCGACACAGGGAGGAATCATGAACCGAGCCAAGTTGCTGGTGGCCGATGACGATGACGTCACGCTGACCATGCTGGATGCTGCCTTGTCCGCACACCACGACGTGGTGACCGTGACCGGGGGGCAAGCGGCCCTCGTGGCCGCCCAGCAAGACCCGTTTGATCTGGTCTTGCTGGATGTGGACATGCCGGATCTGGATGGCTACGCCGCCTGCCAGGCCCTGAAATCCCAGGCCGCGACCGCCGATGTGCCCGTGCTGTTCTTGTCCGCCCGCGTCAATCTGCACGAGCGCCTCAAGGGCTACCGTGTGGGCGCCAGCGACTACCTGACCAAGCCTTTTGAAGTGGCCGAGCTGCACGCCAAGATTGCCCTGGCGGTCGAACAGCGCGCACGGCAACGCGCCCTGAGCGGTCAGCTGGATGAAGCCATGAACGCCGTGATGAGCACGGCCGACATGTACGGCGAGGTGGGGCTGGTGCTGACTTTCCAGCGCCGGCTGGCCGAATGTCGCCACTACCGCGCCCTGGCCGAAGTCTTCTTCGACACCCTGGGCCAGATGGGCTTCGATGGCTGCCTGCGCCTGGTCGGTCGCGCAGGGGTGTGGTCCAGCACGGCACGCGCCGAATGCAGCGCGCTGGAACACTCGCTGCTGGATCACATCGAACAGGCCAAGGGGCCCAGCATCCAGGCCGTGGGGCACGACAACACCAGCTACAACTACGGCAGCGTGGTGATGTTGGTGCGCGGCCTGCCGCTGCTACCCTCTCCGGGGCAGCACGACCCGGACACCATCGAGCGCCTGGCCCGTGCACGCGACAACGTGGCGCTGCTGGCGGAAGGCCTGGTGGCGCGCATGCGAGCCCTGGATGCCGAAAACCAGCACCACCATGCCGAACGCTCCAGCCGCCTGGTGGCCCTGACCCGTGAGGCCCTGGTGGACATCTCGGCCCAGCAGCATGCCAACCGCATGCACCTGGAGCAGGTCTTCCAGCGCTTGCGATCGGCCATCGAGGCCTCGTACATCCACTTGGGGCTGTCAGAGACGCAGGAAGAATTGTTGTCTGACACTGTTCAGCGCCACCTGGAACAGGCCATGGCTGTCTTCGATCAAAGCAACGAGATCGAGGCCCACATGAACAAGCTGATCCGCTGCCTGAACGGCGATGATTGACACCCCCGACCCATCACCCAGCCTGCTGCAGACCACCTTGCAGGAGGTTCGTGCCCGCATCGAAGGCGAAGTGCTGGAGTCGGTGAAGGTGGCCATGCTGGTCTCGGCCTTGGGGGGCAGCCTGCTGATGCTGGCCCTCAGCCTGATGCCGAACCAGAACCCGGTGATGCAAGAGTCCCGCTTGAGCAGTGCCTTCGCGCTGACGGCGATCGCGGCCGTGGCTCTGCTGCTGTCACGGCTGTGTGGGGCTCGCATCAGCGTGATGTTTTTTGCAGGCAGCCTGCTCACGCTGTGCCTGGGCATGGCCTTGTACCTGGGCACAGGCGTGGGATCGGCCAGCACCGTGGTGCCCGCAGCCATGATCGCCCTCATCTCGTTCACCATTGGCCCGAGGGTGGGCTTGTGGTGGACCCGCGTGGCCATTGCAGGGGTGTTGCTGCAGCTCTACCTGCAACTGGCGGGTTTCATCCCGGGGGTGAGCAGTGGCAACGTGCCCCCGCCTGTGGCCTATGCGGTGACCAACATCATCGTGTTTCTGGTGATTGGCACCCTGATCAGCCGCTACAGCAAGGTGTTCTGGGACGCCATGAACGCACTGGATGGCGCACGAACCAACTTGCAGTCCCAGGTGGACGAGTTACAGGCCACACGGGCTGAACTGCAAGACAGCGAGCAGCGCCTGTCCACCCTGCTGGATCACGCCCCGCTGGCCATCCTGATCTTCGACCAGGACACGGGGGCCGTGCGCTACGCCAACCGACATGCGCTGCATGCCCACGGGGTGCAGTCTCGGCGTGATCTGGTGGAGCAGGCCTTGTTCAGTGAGGGACAGTACCGCAGCGATGCATTGCTGCAAGCGGTGCGAGACACCTGGCTGCACGGCCCCCGTGAGTTGCAATGGCGCAGCCGAGGCGCCAGGAACCATGAGCTGTGGTGGTCCATCCGCATGGAAGTGCTGTCGCTGGATGGACAGCCTCATGTGGTGGGCTTTGCGCATGACATCACCGCCCGCTTGCAGGCCGAGCGCGCGCTGCTGGAGCACCGCGCCCACCTGGCCGAGCAGGTGCGGGATCGCACCACCGAACTGATGCAGCAGCAGCGTCGGCTGGAGGCCATCATCGAGGCCCTGCCTGTCAGCCTGACCATCAAGGACCAGCAAGGCCGCTACCAGTTGTGCAACCGCCTGTTTGAGCGGGCGACGCGACTGTCTCGCAGCCAGCTGTTGGGGCGCCGGGCGGAGGACGTGTTTCCACCAGCGGTGGCTCTGCAAATTCGCCGTGACGATGACGCCCTGTTCACGGGCACGCCGGTGGTACGCTATGAGGTCTCTCACACCCGTCAGGACGGCACCCAGGTTGACCATCTGGTGACGAAAGTGGCCTTGCCTGACGCCAGCGGCCGCCCGGAGGCCGTGTTGACGCTGTCGGTGGACATCTCGGAACAGAAAGCCCTGCAGCGCGAGCTGTCCGACGCCAAAACCGAAGCAGAGCGACTGGCCAGCATCAAGAGCGCCTTCCTGGCCAACATGAGCCACGAGATCCGCACACCGCTGCACGGCATACTGGGCCTGGCCCAGATGGGCCTGCGCCAGGACGCTCCTGCCCCTGTGCGCCAGGGGTTTGAGCGCATCCGCCATGCAGGGCGTCACCTGCTGGGCGTGATCAACGACATCCTGGACTTCTCCAAGATCGATGCAGGCAAGCTCAGCGTCGAGCGCTGCGCACTGAGCCCACAAGCGGTGGCCCAAGAAGCCCTGACCCTGGTCACGCAAAAGGCACGCGACAAGGGCCTGGCCCTGAAACTGAAAACCGCTGGCACGCTGCCCGCTGCCGTGATGGGCGACCCGCTGCGCATGCGCCAAATCCTGATCAATCTGCTGAGCAACGGCATCAAGTTCACCGAGCACGGCAGTGTGACCCTGCATGTGAGTGAGTGCCGAGCACGGTCAGTTGTGCATGGCGGTACAAGACACGGGCATCGGGCTGCACCCGGACATGCAGGAGCGGGTGTTCTCGCCCTTCGAGCAGGCCGATGGCTCCACCTCGCGCCGCTTCGGAGGCACCGGCCTGGGCTTGAGCATCAGCCGCCAACTGGCGCGACTGATGGGCGGCGACATCACCGTGAGCAGCCGCCTGGGCGAGGGCTCGACCTTCACGCTCCAGCTGCCCATGGAGGAGGCTGAGGCCGCGGACGTGGCGACCTCGCCCTGCGCGTTGGCATTGAACACGGAGAGCACCCCCCTTCATGGCCTGCGCATCCTGGCCGCCGACGATGTGGACATCAACCGGGACATTTTGCTGGGACTGCTCAGCCAGCACGGCGCTGAGGTGCACTGCGTCGAGGACGGCAAGCAGGCCTTGAACAAAGTCAAAGAACTCGGCGCGGGCTTCTACGACATCGTGCTGATGGACGTGCAGATGCCCGTGATGAACGGTTTGCAGGCCACCGAACTGCTGCACATGCGCGACGCCACCCTGCCCATCGTGGCCCTCACGGCCCATGCCTTGCCGGAAGAACGGCAGCGTTGCGTGGACGCCGGCATGCTGGACCACCTGAGCAAGCCCTTTGAAAGCGACGACCTGGTGCGCATGGTGTTGCGCTACAGCCGGCGTGCGCCCGTGGCGGCCCTCCCAGTCCACGCCTCAGCAGCACCGCCACAGCCGCCCACAGAGAACGTGGCCATGCCTGAATCCACCCGCACCGAGGCCCTCACCCTGGATCTGGACGGCGCGCTGCGCCGATGTGGCAACCAGCCCGCCTTGCTGCGCACCCTGATCAGCCGATTCAGCCAGGAGCAGGCCGACTTCTGCGATCGCTTCGAGGCGGCCCAACGCGACGATCCGGAGCGTGCACGACAACTGGCCCACCGCCTGAAAGGCACCGCCGGCAACCTGGGCTTGCCGGGCCTGGCGGCCCTGGCCGGCGCCCTGGAGGGGGCCTGCCACGCGGGGCACACCTCACAGGTACAGACCGTGCTGGCCGGACTGCGGGTGGTGATGCAACAGCATCAGGCCGCGCTGCACGCCTGGCTGGATCAGGAGCCGGCGCCCGCGTGAGACACCGGGGATTGGCACATCCCGTACAATAGTCAGTGACGGGCCTCCCCGCATGGGGGCGCGGCCAATCGGGTCAGGTCGGGAACGAAGCAGCCCTAACCGTTTGCCTTCAGTGCCGGGGTTAAGGCTCGTCACCCCCCTATTCACACCCTGAGCTTTTCGGGTCTGGATGCCTGCCACCGCCACCAGGTGTGCGTGTCTGGTGATGTCCGGTGGGGCCATCCGCCCCCACCTCGACGGCATCCATGGCTTCTACCCCGCTTCCGCCCGCCCGAGCAGTTCCTGCAGGCACCAGCACCGTGCCCATCCATCTGGGCGACCGCAGCTACGACATCCTCATCGGCGAAGGCCTGCTGGACGCGGCCGACACCTTTGCCGGCTTGCCGTGCTCCAGCCAGGCCCTGATCGTCACCAACACCACGGTGGGCCCGCTGTACACGGCACGCTTGCGGCAGGCCATTGCCCCGCTGCACCAGCGCGTGCAGGATGTGGAGCTGCCCGATGGCGAGCAGTACAAGGATTGGCCCGCCCTGAACCAGGTCTTCACGACACTGCTGGAAGAAGCAGCCGACCGCAAAACCGTGCTGTATGCCCTGGGCGGTGGCGTGATTGGCGACATGACCGGCTTTGCCGCCGCCTGCTACATGCGGGGCGTGCCCTTTGTGCAGGTTCCCACCACCTTGCTGGCCCAGGTGGACTCGAGCGTGGGCGGCAAGACCGCCATCAACCACCCCGCCGGCAAGAACATGATTGGCGCGTTCTACCAGCCACTGCGCGTGGTGTGCGATCTGGTCACGCTCGACACCCTGCCCCAGCGCGAGTTGCTGGCCGGCCTGGCCGAGGTCATCAAGTACGGCCCCATCGCCGATGCCGAATTCCTGGGCTGGCTGGAGGCGCACATGGATGCCCTGCTCGCCCGCGACCGCCAGGCCCTGAAGTACGCCGTGCAGCGCTCGTGCGAAATCAAGGCCTGGGTGGTGGGGCAAGATGAAAAAGAGTCCGGCCTGCGCGCCATCCTCAACTACGGCCACACCTTCGGCCACGCCATCGAGGCTGGCCTGGGCTATGGCGAATGGCTGCACGGCGAAGCCGTGGGCTGCGGCATGGTCATGGCCGCTGACCTGTCGGCCCGCCTGGGGCTGATCGACGAGGCCACCTCGCAGCGCATACAGGCCTTGATCGCCCGCACCGGGCTGCCCGTCAAGGGCCCCGCACTGGGCGCCGATCGCTATCTGGAATTGATGCAGGTGGACAAGAAGGCCGAAGGCGGCGAAATCCGGTTCGTCGTCATTGGCCCCTTGGGTCAGGCGGGCATGCGCCCGGCGCCCGAGTCCGTGGTGCGCGACGTGATCGCTGCGCACACCCGCTGAACACCCCGCTGGTCCTGATCCACCATGTGGCTTGCCCCCTACGCCAGTCATCCTGAGCACACCCGGGGGCGACGCCACGCTGAAGCCCCCGCGCCCACGCGCAGTGATTTTCAGCGTGACCGCGATCGCATCGTACACAGCACGGCCTTCAGGCGCCTGGTGTACAAGACCCAGGTCTTCCTCAACCACGAAGGCGATCTCTTTCGCACACGCCTGACGCATTCGCTGGAAGTGGCTCAGTTGGGGCGCTCGATTGCACGCTCCTTGGGCCTCAATGAAGATTTGGTCGAGGCCATCGCCCTGGCCCATGACCTGGGGCACACCCCCTTTGGCCACGCCGGGCAGGATGCCCTGGACGACTGCATGAAGCCCCACGGCGGGTTCGAGCACAACCTGCAATCACTGCGGGTGGTGGATGAACTGGAAGAGCGCTACCCCGCCTACAACGGCCTGAACCTGAGCTTCGAGACGCGCGAGGGCATCCTCAAGCACTGCTCGCGTAAACATGCCGAGCTGCTGGAGGCCCAGGAGCCGGGGGGTGTGGGCCACCGCTTCATCAAAGGCACGCAGCCCAGCCTGGAAGCCCAACTGTGCAACCTGGCCGACGAGATCGCCTACAACGCCCATGACATCGACGATGGTGTGCGCTCCGGGCTGATCACCCTGGAACAGCTGGACGCTGTGCCCCTGTTCGTTCGATTTCGCGATGCCACCCTGGCGGAGTTCCCCCAGGTGCGCGGTCGCCGCCTCTTGTTCGACAGCATCCGCCGCATGCTGTCTCAGCAGGTGTATGACGTGATCGATGCCACACGCGCGCGCATCGCCGAGCACATGCCGCTGAACGCGGATGAGGCCCGCTTGTGCCCCCCCCTGGTGCGCTTCACCGCCGAGATGCGCGAGGCCAGCACCCAACTCAAGCGCTTTTTGTTCAAAGAGCTGTACCGGCACGAACAGGTCAACGAAACGACGGTGCGCGCCAAGCGCGTGGTGGTGGAACTGTTCGCCGCCTACACCGACCGCCCGCAGGAAATGCGGGACGACTTCGCGCAGCGGGAAGACCGTTATCGTGCGGTGGCCGATTACATCGCCGGGATGACAGATCGCTTCGCCATCCGTGAGCATGAGCGGCTGACGGGCCAGAAGTTGTTCGCCAGCTGAGCAGGCCATGACGTTTCAGAGATACATGGAGAACGCCATGCATCTCTGGACAGTGGCGTGGCACTGGAGCCCTCAAACTCTGCGAGGGCATCGCCATATCCCGAGCGCATGCCCGAGAAAGGATGCGCGATGGCAGAACAATCGATGCGCGTGCTGGTATTCATGACCGGCCGCAACTGCGAAATGTATGTGGAGCAAGCGATTCAGTCGGTGGCGCAGCAATCCCACCCTCACACCCACATCCTGTTTGTGGATGATTGTTCTGACGACCGCACTCTGGATTTGGCGCGCCAGTCACTGACGCGATTGATGCCAGGCCATCACACCCTGTTGAACAACACCAGCCGACAAGGCAAAGCCTACAGCTCCAGCGTGCATCTGAGGGCCATCGCCCCTCAGCACGATATTGTGGTTGTGCTCGATGCGGACGACCAGTTGATTGATCTCGAGGTGCTGAGCAAACTCGCCGAGTGCTACCGGCAAGGGCGCGATGTCGTGTGGACCAACTTTGTCACCGATCGTGGGCGTGTGGGTGCCAACAAGCCCCTGGACACCTCAGAGTCGCCCCGATCGCAGAGTTGGCGAACAAGCCACCTCTTCAGTTTTCGGGCGAGCCTGATGCGTAACGTGCCCGAGAGCTACTTCCAGTACCCTGACGGTCGCTGGCTGGACGCTGCCTGCGACCTGGCACTTGCCTATCCGATGCTGGATCAGACCAGGCGATACGAATTCCTTCCCATCAGAGCTTACCGCTACACAGAGAGCAACCCACAGTCCCATCACAATCAAGGGCCCGAGGCCAGTTCGTTGAACTCACCCAAACAGCGCCTGTGCGCGCAGATCGTGAAGTCCAAGCCAGAGCTCCCCCGCGTTGACATGGCAAAGCAGCCCTCGGATGCGGTAGCAAGCTCGGCATCCTCGCCTTGGGATACTGCTTGTGCCATCCATCTTGCCCACCGAGTCCCGGGACTGTTGCCTTGGTTGAGCAAGCAGCCTGCGGCAGTCCCAGACCCAGACCCGTGGTTGGGCGTCGCCTGGCTTCAGCGACTGCAATCAGACCAGAACCGCAAGGTACTGGTACTGGGGGATGGCGTGAACGCGTCGATGCTGACGCTGCTGAGCGAACTTGCCGGCGCAGAAACATACCACTTGCTGGCGTCAGCCCATGAGTCGTTGGCGACTCAGGTGAACAGCACCTTGGATGAACGCCAGCGGTTCACGCGGTGGGCCGAATACTGCTTCGCAGACCGGGTGGCCTACCTCCCTGACCTGGGGCAACTGCCCCAGGACTTGGCCTTCGATACTGTGCTGATCACAGCATCAGCATTCGGTGCGCGACGCGACGCCGTGATTGCGCTTGCAGCACTGGCCAGTCACCTGCAGCTGCTTGACTTCAGCGTGTGGATTGAAGGGCTGACCCCTGAAGAGATTCAGGCCGCCAGTTCGGAGATCGCTACACAAATGCCAGAACTGGCATGTGCGACACACCGTGGCCCAGCCCAGGCACTGCACCTGCATAGCTGAACCCGATCACCCCTTTGGAGCATCGCCATGCACCACGTGCCTCCGTTCGAGTTCATCCAGCACAACCGCCTGATCCGCATGCACCTGCCGGATCCAAAAGACCACATCCAGCAGCAGATTCGGCACCACGGGCGCTTTTACGAGCAGGCCATGCTCGACGAGGTTGCGCCACGCTTGCCAGAACATGCGCTGGTGGTTGATGTAGGCGCCAACATCGGCAACCACACAGTCTACTTGAGCAAAGTGATGGGCTTGAAGGTGATCGCGGTCGAACCCAACCCTCCTGCGCTGCGCTTGCTGCGACAAAACATCCAGCTCAACGAAGTTCACGATCAGGTCGAGCTGCACGCAGTGGCTCTAGGCGCCGAAGATGGCGAGGCCACCATGCAGGATAACGACCCCAACAACCTGGGGCGAGCCTCGGTAGCCATGCGCAAGGCCGGAACGCCACCGGACGTGACGGTGCAAGTCAGGCGACTGGATGACATCGTCGGCAACAGACACCCATCCCTGATCAAGATTGACGTGGAAGGTATGGAGCCCGCTGTGCTCCGGGGGGCCACGGCCGTTCTTCAACGGGTGCACCCAGATCTGTTGATCGAGGCGGCGACCAGCGATCAACTGGCATCTGTCGAAGAGATCATCCGCCCTCTGGGCTACGTTCGTGTGGCGGTTTACTGCGACACACCGACCTATCTTTTCCGCCATCGGCCGGCAGCAGTGCGCCATGCGCTTGATCAACTCCCTGCCAGCACATTGGCTCGCTTGCCGGCCACGCGCCGAATCGTCGCGGGCATGGCCACCGTCAAAGGCAATGAGCAAGCCATGCTGACAGCGGTGGCCTCCTTGATGAACCAGGTGGACCACCTCTATCTTTACCTGAACGGCCATGAGACCGTACCGACCGTGCTGAACCGATTCGCTGACCGGATCACCCCGGTGCTCGATCCGGAGGGCTCCAAGCTCGGCGATGCAGGTAAATTTGTGGGTGTGTCTCGCGAACCCGAATCAATCTACCTCACCTGCGACGACGACATTGCCTACCCCAGGGACTACGTCTTGCACATGTGCCAAGCGCTGGCATCTCAGGAAGGGAACGCTGCCGTGGGCGTGCATGCCTGTTTGCTCAACCAGCCCTTGAGCCACTACTACGACCCCAAGACCAGGCACGTATTGCACTTCGAACACCTGCTCATGCGCCAACGCCACGTCCATGTGCTGGGCACGGGCACCGTGGCTTTCCACACAGCGGTCATCCACCCCACACTGGATGACTTTCCTGCGCCGAACATGGCCGACATCTGGTTTGCTCGTTGGCTTCAGGCCAGGAATCTGGCGTCCATCGCCGTATCAAGACCCGCTCGATGGCTGCAGGCCATCCCCGTGAAACGCCAGTCAATCTACGAAGCCTCTCAACGCCGCGAAGGAGGCGCTTTTGACTCCAGTCGTCGCCAGGATGAGGTGGTGAAGGGCATGCTCCCCATGAGTCTGGCATCTTCATGCCCGGTGATGGATCTGGGGGTCTATGTCATCGAGGTGCGTACCGCGCTGGACCTGGCTGATCTGATGGAATCCCTGACCCGGCACCACCGCAATTCGATCATTGTCCTCATTGATGACCGAGGCTCGCGGGACACCGACCTCAAGCCTCGGCAAGCGTTCAACTGCGAACTCCACTGGGTTGAGCGTGAGCAGATTCAGCGAGGCGAACTGCCCCTGACAGAGACCATGCGTGCGATGTTGCGCGAGAAAGCGCGTTTCCTGGAATTGAGTGAAGCACGTGGCATCAGCCAATTGCGCCCACTCGATCAACGTCAGGTGCAAGATTGGCTGAGAAAGCTCAGCTGAATACCAAGAGTTCCAAAGCAAAAGCTCTCGTATGAGAGCTTTTCACTGATGACCTGATGTGCATGGGCCATGATGATGGCCAACGACGGGATCAGGTCAAGGTACCGGGGGGCAGGCCACTTCGGTAACGCTGAATCATCCGATTCAGCAAGGCTTCGTAGTCGCGTGCGAACTGTTGGCTGTCAAACAATCTGCTGGACTGCCGCGCCACATCAAGACGCTGTCTCAGTACTTGCCTGGCGGCGGAATCAGCAGCCAAATTCAGAACGCAACTCTTGTACGCGTCGATGCTGTCACAGACCAGTTCTGGCAAGTCACAGGCGTTCAGCAGACTTGATGCCACCCTGGATGCGAAGGTCTTGCCCACATACGTGACAACCGGCAAACCAGCCCAGAGCGCATCGCTGGCTGTGGTGTGTGCATTACAAGGCCATGTATCGATGAAGATGTCGGCCAGGGCCATGCGGCTGATGTGGGGCGCCAAATCCCATCGTGGCGCCCACAGAACTCGCTCTGGACCTATACCGCGCATGGCCAGCTCGCTCATGAGATTGGGGCGGGCCTGGCCATGCCAATCGAGCAACCACAAGACAGCATCAGGCAGATCGTTGAGCAACTCTGTCCACACATCCAAGACCTCTGCAGAAATCTTGTAGGACTGATTGAAGCCACACAGCACCAACTTACCCTCGGGCAATCCAGCCTGAGCCCGAGTCATGGGTTGAGGCAATGGGCGCTTTCGGTCGTTGGGCTGATAACAAACGGGCATCTGAGCGATCTTCTCGCTGAAATGATGCGCGTGCTCGGCTGGCGTCACCACCGGATCGCCAATGATGTAGTCAATGAAGTGAGCGCCGGTGGTCGCGGGAAAACCCAGAAAAGCGGCCTGCAGTGGGGCTGGCCGGCGGGCCAGCACACCCATGCGGTTGCCCGCGGTGTACCCCTTGAGGTCGATCAACAAGTCCAGGTCGTCGTCTGCAATTCGCTCCGCAATTGCTTGATCCGGTAGCCCTTTGACATCAATGAAGTGCTCAACAGCGACCTCCACCCGGCGCCGCATCGCAGATCGGTCGTCTACCCCAGTTGAGTATGCAAACACCTCGAACTGGCTGCGGTCGTGGTGCTCAAACAGTTCGCACATCAAAACGCACGTCGCGTGCTGGTGGAAGTCCGAAGAGAGATAGCCAATCCGCATGCGTTCTGGCTGACGTGTACGCTCCCGGCGCTGCACGGGCTGAACATGCCTCCAGATATTGGACATCAATGTGCTTGCCTTGCGCTGGTGTGCAGGATCGTCGATCAAAGTCGCGTGCGCAAAGGGAGCGGTCATGATCGCTGCGGAACTTGATGCCTCACGCACGAGCTTCATCATCAACTCAACTTGCTCATCGGCGTGCAGCCAGCGGCAGTTTTCACGCTCTGCATATGCGAGCATGCCATGCACATGGAGTGCACTGGCGCCCAAACCCAGGATCAGCCCCGTGCGGAAGCACTCTGCCGCCTCTTCTTTGAGACCCAGCTCGTAGAACGAGACACCCATGCGGTAATGCGTGGACGCGTCATCCATGCAGTAAGCCAGCGCCTTCAGAAAGTCCTGGATCGCTTCGTGGTGTCGGCCCGTTCCTTGCATGGCCACACCCCGAGCCGACCAGTACTCGCGGTTGTCGCGTCGATCCGGCGGTAAGGTGTCCAGAACCTCCAGGACCTCGTCATGGCGATTCAGCCGGTGTAGCGCTCGGGCCCGCAGTGTCACGGCGATGTCGCACGCAGGATCAAGCTCGATGGCTGCCTGAGCATGGGCCAATGCGTCGTTGTCCCGACTGAGTTCAAGGCAAGTTCTCGCTGCATTCATGCGGTACAGGGCATCACGCGGCTGCAGCTTGACCGCCTGCTCGAAACACTTGAGCGCCTCGGTGTAGTCGCGCCGCTTGCGGCATGCCAGCCCCAGCTCCCATTGCTGACGAGCCTTGCGCACGACATCAGACTTCTGTTTGTGGGCTGCTTTCATACTGGTCCTCGTAGATAGGAGCACACACGTGCCTGCCCCTTGCTGATCTGAAGCCAAGTCTAAGAAGAGCGCCGCCTAAAGAAAGCCTCAGTTGAGCCGAAAAGCCCTCGCAATTCTTTTGGAGATCAAGCCCCTGACGCCAATTCAAAGACAAAAAAAGAGAAAAAAGCACTCAAGAAGGGTCTGACCACCTCCGATACCACACACAACGAGATCGAAAGGTTTCGCGGTCCGGTTAGCCGGCCAGAGCCGAAAGCGAAAGCCCAAGGTTCATGGACTGACTAGCGTCGGGCAAACCAGGTAGTCGGGACCCCCGCATCAGGTGAGTTCTCAGACGCAGTCTATTTAGCAGTTCAGGTATCTAGAAGGAGCCCAACATGGCACAGTCAGTCAACACCAACATCATCTCGCTGAACGCTCAGCGTAATCTCAACACCTCGCAGTCGTCCCTGGCAACGTCCATGCAGCGTCTGTCCTCGGGCCTGCGAGTGAACTCTGCTCGTGACGACGCTGCTGGCCTCGCCATCGCAGAGCGCATGAGTGCCCAGGTCCGCGGCATGAATGTGGCTGTGCGCAATGCAAATGACGGTATTTCGTTGGCACAGACAGCCGAAGGCGCGCTGGGCAAGATCGGTGACAACCTGCAGCGCATGCGCGAACTGGCCGTCCAGTCTCGTAATGCCACGAACTCGGAAGGCGATCGCGCCAACCTGCAAAAGGAGTTCAAAGAACTACAGTCGGAAATCGACCGAACGATCAAGGGCACCAAATTCAACGGCACCGCGCTGTTCGCGGATGGTGCAGCAACCACACTGTCCTTCCAAGTTGGCGCTGGTACATCATCGGAGGACAAGATCAACATTGAGGGCGCAGTGCTTGGCGGCGGCTCCTCGATCTCTGCGGCCTCAGCAATCAGCGGCATGGATGGTACGGGAGCTACCGCTGAGGTCGACCTGATGGCCACCGTGACGGGTGGATGGGATGGCACTAACGGCATCGCCATCGGTGGCGCTGCTTCTAGCGGCACATCGGTGGCTAGCGTAGATCAAGTGGACGATGCAATTGATGTCATCGATAAGGCCCTGGATCTGATCAATAACAAGCGAGCCAGCTTCGGTGCATCGCAGAACCGGTTCGAGGCTGTCATCTCCAACCTGCAGGTCAATATCGAGAACCAGTCTGCCGCACGAGGACGAATCATGGATGCCGACTTCGCAACCGAGACATCCAACCTGTCTCGAGCGCAGATCCTGCAGCAGGCGGGCAGCGCCATGGTGGCTCAGGCCAACCAGCTGCCACAGCAGGTGCTCTCGCTGCTGCGATAAGCCAGATAGCAGTCCCCTCACAAGCCGACCTTCGGGTCGGCTTTTTATTTGCTTCAGAGATAAATTGTGCGATGAAAAGGGGCTTCATCAACGTATCGCTAGACGGGCAAGTGCCGAATACTGATGACAACAGGTCGAAGCAACGGTTCATGACGACTTTGGCCTGCATACCGCAGGCCGGCCCCACGGCCGGGAGTCATGAGTTCTTAGGAGTGCACCATGCCCCAAACGATCAACACCAACATCATCTCGCTGAATGCTCAGCGCAACTTGAACGCCTCGCAGACGTCACTGGCCACGTCCATGCAACGCCTGTCATCCGGCTTGCGCGTGAACTCCGCCAAAGATGATGCCGCCGGCCTCGCCATTGCCGAGCGCATGAACAGTCAGGTGCGCGGCATGAATGTCGCCATCCGCAATGCGAACGACGCAATCTCCTTGGCGCAAACAGCGGAAGGTGCGTTGGGCAAGATTGGCGATAATCTGCAGCGGATGCGTGAGTTGGCGATCCAGTCCCGCAATGCCACCAATAGCAATGGCGACCGCGCCAATCTGCAAAAAGAGTTTTCGCAGCTTCAGGAAGAAATTGATCGGACGATCAAGTCTTCCAGCTTCAACGGCAAGCCGCTGTTCAACAATAATGGCCCGACATTTGAATCCACGCTCTCCTTCCAGGTGGGCGCCAACGCAACCGATGATGACCTCATTGAGATTGCATCCATCGGCTTGATCGGTTCAGCAGCTGCAGGCTCAACCATCACAGCACAGTCCGATGCGGCAGACGTGATGTCAACCATCACCGCATCAACAACCGGCAGCGGCGTTTCCACAGGCATTGCGATCGGCGGCTGGGAAAGCACGGCCATTGATGTGGGCGATTCGATCGACACAGCGATCAAGGTCATCGACGTCGCCTTGGACAAGATCAACGATGCCCGCGCCACCTTCGGTGCCGCCCAGAATCGGTTTGAAGCCGTGATCGCTAACCTGCAGGTCAACGTAGAGAACCAGGCGGCAGCTCGGGGGCGCATCATGGATGCAGATTTCGCTTCCGAAACCGCCAACTTGTCTCGCGCACAGATTCTTCAACAGGCAGGCACGGCCATGGTTTCGCAGGCCAACCAGTTGCCGCAGCAGGTGTTGAGCTTGCTGGGTCGATAAAAAAACACGGCAAAACGCGAGCGCCATCATCATGCGCTCAAGTTTTTCCCGATGCCGCCGATTCTCCCGTCGTCCTGGTGTCTTTTGTGAACACCCGGACGATTGCGCATTGGAGAGGTACCCATCATGGCCACACTGAGTTCACTGGGCGTCGGCGCCGGATTCGACACCGAGTCCATCGTCACCAAGCTGGTTGCTCTTGAGAAAGCGCCTGCGCAGAAAATCCAGAGCGAGAACAACAAGCTCAACACCAGGCTGTCGACCTGGGGGCGTGTGCAGGGTGCGTTTTCTGCATTGCGAGATGCCGCGGCGACCCTCAACCGCGACAGCTTCTGGCAGGCCACCACGGCCACCAGCAGCGACACAGCCTCGGTGGCCGTCACCGCGAGCGCGGGGGCGCCGGCGGAGGCCTACTCCGTGAATGTCACCTCGCTGGCGTCGTCGCAATTCGTGAGTTCGGCCGCGTTCAACAGCGGGGTGCCCGGCAGTGAGTGGTCGGGGGGTGATGGAAGCCTGACCATCACCCTGGGCACCTACGAAAGCGACCCCGGTCCGCCGCCAGCCGTCACCTTCGCGGCCAAGGCTGCGGCGATGGCGGTGAACATTCCCATTGGCCCAGGCGACAACACACTGGAAAAGATCCGAGACCGGATCAACGCCGCCAACGCCGGGGTGACCGCCTCACTGGTGAGCGATGCCGCAGGCACTCGTCTGGTGATGCGTGGCCCGAGTGGTGAATCCAACGCGTTCAAGGTCGAGGTGACGGAAGGGGCCACCCCGGGTCTGTCGGCCCTGGCCTATGACCGCACCACGGGTGCGCCCAGCAGCATGACCTTGAACCAGGCCGCAGGCAATGCGCAGGCCACCATCAACGGGATCGCCGTCTCATCGGAGAGCAACACGCTGACCAATGTGCTGGACGGCCTGACGCTGCAACTCAACAAGGTCACCACCACCCCCGTGGATGTCTCCGTCAGCCAGGACAAGACCAGCATGCGCACGGGCATCGAAAACTTCCAGAAGGCCTACAACGACCTCGTGGGCCTGATCCGTGTGCAGACCCTGTATGACGAGGCCAGCAAGACCGCTGGGCCCTTGCAGGGCGATTCCACCGCGACGGGCCTGTTGAGGCAGATCCGCTCTTTGGTGGGCAGCAGCAGCACGGCCTCGAGCACGTTCAGCCGACTGGCCTCGGTGGGCTTTGACATCAAGACCGACGGTACCTTGTCGCTGGACAGCACCAAGCTGAACAAGGCGATGGACAACCTGCCGGAATTGAAGAAGCTGTTTGCCAACGATGACAGCGATCCGGGCGCCCAAGGCGTGTCACGCCGAATCCAAAACCTGGCCAGCCAGATCGTGGGCTCGGACGGAATCATCAGCACGCGCCAGGAAGGGCTGAAGGCCTCCATCAAGCGCAACGACGACAAGATCGAGCGCCTGGAAGACCGAGTGGCCCTCATCGAGGCCCGACTGCGCAAGCAGTACACGGCCCTGGACACCAACATGGGCAACCTGACAGCGCTGCAAAACTACGTCACGCAGCAGTTGTCCGCGCTCTCCAAAAAGTCATCCTGAGGTCCTGAGCAATAAGCACCCCAAGAGGGTGCTGTTCTTCAGGACCCAAGGGTCAAGCCCCGCTGGCACAGGCCGATAACCAATACATCAACGTCACCATGCAGAGCACTCAGATGTACGCACCTGCCAGCCCCTTCTCCCGCCCCATCCCTGCCGGCGCGCAGGCCCTGTCGGGCATGTACCGCCAGGTCGGACTGGAAACCAGTGTCACAGGCGCTTCGTCTCATCACCTGGTCACCCTGCTGTACGACGGCTTCCTGGATGCCCTGACCGAAGCACGTGGTGCGCTGCAGGCCAAGGACATGGGTGCCAAGGCTGCCGCCATCACCCGCGCCATCCGCATCATCGACGAAGGCCTCAAAGCCTGTCTGAACCTGGAAGCCGGTGGCGAACTGGCCTTGAACCTGCGCGATCTGTACACCTACATCAGCCTGCGGCTGACCCAGGCCAACCTGCGCAACGACAGCGAGGCCCTGGACGAATGCAGCCAGCTCATCCGGCCCGTGCGCGAGGCCTGGCTGGCCATCAAAGGCAGCGCCAGCACACAAGCCGTGCACGCCGGGATGGAGGTGAAGGCATGAACGCCCCCGAAATGATCACTGCAGCCGAAGACGAGGTCATCGGCGCCACCCTGATCAGCTACTACGAGGCCATCGAGCACGCAAGCCAAGACATGTTGTCGGCAGCCCGCGCCGGCGACTGGGACACCGTGGTGCGCCTGGAAGGGGCTTGCGCCGTGCTGATCTCGCAACTCAAGCACGCCGCCAACGAACACCCCCTGAACCGTGACGAGCTGGCCCTGAAGAGCCGCATCATGCAGCGCATCCTGGTCAACGATGCCGAGATCCGCAATTTGGCCGAACCCTGGCTGAATGACCTGAGCAGGATGATCGACGGCCAGCACGAACCCGGCAAGATGCACTGAGGCGCTGACGATGGCGGACACCCTGTCGCTGGACGACTTCCGTCTGACCACGCCCCTGGAGATCGACGCCCTGCTGGCGCGCCTGCGCGACCAGCGGGCGCTGGTGACCCTCAGCACCCCTCATGGTCAGCACTGTGCCACCCTACTGCGCGCGATCGACCGCGAGCGCGGCATCATCGTGCTGGACGCCCCACTGGACCGCCTGTCGCTGTCGCAGGCTCAGTCCGATGGTGAGGTGGTGGCCGTGGCCTACCTCGACAGCATCAAACTCCAGTTCGATATCGACAGCCCCTTACTGGTCCAGGATGGTGACGATGCCGTCCTGCATGCGCGTCTGCCCCGGGTGATGTACCGGTTTCAGAGGCGGTCGGCGTTCCG
The DNA here is from genome assembly GCA_046295615.1 of Aquabacterium sp. GTDB lineage: Bacteria > Pseudomonadota > Gammaproteobacteria > Burkholderiales > Burkholderiaceae_C > Aquabacterium. The sequence continues at coordinate 176,394 of JBKBMV010000003.1, read as the reverse complement.
CGTCCGGCCCTTCGTGACCCTATCACCCAGTGCGTCATTCCAGCACCCGGGCCACCCGGATGAACGGGTCAGTCTGCGCATCCTGGACATCAGCCTGACCGGCGTGGGCCTGCTGTTGCCGCCGTCGATGCCCCCCATCGATGCCGGCTCACGCATCGATCACTGCCGACTGAAGCTGGACGATGCCACCGAGCTGGACATGCCCTTGCTGGTGCACCACCTCACCCCGCTGAATCCCACCGATCACGGCGTACGCCTGGGCTGTGCGTTCGGCAACCTGGGGGCCGCCGAGCGGAGCCTGCAGAACTACATCAATCAGACTCAAAAACGACAGTTGGCGCTGGCCCCCGGCCGCGCTTGAACCTGACAGCCCCCCCGGCAGGCCTGGCGTCAGGTGCGGCGCCCGACTTCCGGGTTAGCATCGGCCGATGAGCCGAACCGCATCCTCCCCCAACCGCTGCATCATCGCCACCCGCGAAAGCCGACTCGCGCTGTGGCAGGCCGAACATGTTCGCAGCCTGCTGCAAGACCAGTGGCAGGCCGAGGTCTCGCTCCTGGGCATGACCACCCGTGGCGACCAGATTCTCGACCGCACCCTCTCCAAGGTGGGAGGCAAGGGGCTGTTCGTGAAAGAGCTGGAAACCGCGCTGGAAGAAGGCCGCGCCGACCTGGCGGTGCACTCGCTGAAGGACGTGCCCATGGAGCTGCCCGAAGGCTTCCGCCTGGCGGCCATCCTGCCGCGCGAAGACCCCCGTGATGCTCTGGTGTCCAACGACCACGCCGATCTGGCCAGCCTGCCTGAGGGTGCGGTGGTGGGCACCTCCAGCCTGCGCCGCATGGTGCAACTGCGCCGGCTGCGGCCCGACCTCCGGATCGAGCCCCTGCGGGGCAATCTGGACACCCGCCTGCGCAAGCTGGACGATGGTGCTTATGCGGCCATCGTGCTGGCCACCGCCGGCTTGAAGCGCCTGGGGCTGGGTGACCGCATCCGCTGCAGCCTGCCGGTCGAACAGATGCTGCCGGCCGCGGGTCAGGGCGCGCTGGGGCTGGAGATCCGCAGCGATCGGGCTGACCAAGCCCTGTGGGACGAGGCGCTTGAGCGCCTGCAGCACGCCCCCACCTGGCTGGCCTGCCAGGCCGAGCGGGCCGTCTCGCGCGCCATGGGCGGCAGCTGCTCCATGCCGCTGGCCGCGCATGCCGACTGGCTGCCTCCAGCTGACGGCCAGCCTGGCCACACCCTGCGCCTGCGGGCCTTGCTGGGCCATCCCACCGATGCCTGCTGGGTCGAGGCGGAAGCCAGCGCCGCCGTGCACAGCACGGAGGCAGCCCTGGCCCTGGGCCACACCGTGGCCCAACAACTGCAAGCACAAGCGGGCCCCGCATGGCTGGCCGCCCTGATCACCCCGGCGGCGTGAGCACACTGCCCTGGCCGACGCTGCTGGTGACCCGCCCCGAGCCCCAGGGCCAGGCGTGGGTGGAGCGGCTGAGGGCCCATGGCGCGGCGGCGGAAGCCCTGCCTCTGATCGCCACCGCACCGCCCGAGGACGTTGGTGCGGTTCATCGCCTCTGGGCGCAACTGCCTCAGACCCGGGCCGTGATGTTCGTCAGCCCGGCCGCGGTACACCATCTGTTTGACGCTCGCCCCCCAGACGCTGTGTGGCCCCCTGGCACCCTGGCAGCGGCCCCAGGCCCCGGCACCGCCGCCGTGCTGGAAGCCGTGGGGGCCGCAGCGGGGCTGACCGCCTCACAGATCGTGCGCCCGCCCGACGATGCCGACCAGTACGACTCCGAACACCTGTGGCCGATGCTGGCCCCGCTGGACTGGCAAGGCACCCGTGTGCTGATCGCCAGCGGTGGCGTGGGTGAGCAGGCACGTGGACGCGCCTGGCTGACGCAGCGATGGCAAGCTGCTGGGGCCCAGGTGGAGGTGGTGGTGTGTTATCAGCGGGGCCCGAGCATCTGGACCGAAGCCCAGCAATCGCTGGTCCGAGGCGCCCTGGCGCATCCGGCGCAACACCTGTGGCTGTTCAGTGCCTCCGAAGCCGTGCAGCACCTGGTGGCCCATCACCTGCCCGCGCTGGGCATGCCAGCCTCGCCCGATGGCTGGCCCATCCGCGCCCTGTGCACACACCCCCGGGTGGCTGAAGCGGCCCAGGCAGCCGGGATGACCGTCTGTGGGGTCACCTCACCCGATCTGGAGATGATCCTGGCGCAGGTGCGGCAACTGGCCACCAAGGGCCCCGCTGTTGGAGCGATGCCACCGCCCACGGTCGATACAATGCCCCCATCGTGAACGATCAGGTCATCCCCACCCCTACCACGGAGTCTGCCGTGCCCCCGCTCGACCGGGGCCCTGCGCTGCCTGCTGCCCTGCCCTCATGGATCAAGCCCGCCATGGGCCTGGTGCTGCTGGGCACCTTAAGTGTGGCCTGGCTCAGCTGGCAGACCCACCAGCGCGCCAGCGCCCTGGAAGAGGAGTTGGTACGTCGCCAGCAAGACAGCCAGGCCGAGGTGGTGGAAGCCCGCGTGGCGGCCAAGCAGGCCCAGGAACTGGCCCGCGACGCGGCGGCCCGAGCCACCCTGCTGGAGGCCCGCCTGGCCGAGGTCGCCTTGCAGCGCACGCAGGTGGAAGAACTGATCCGATCGGTCAATCTGTCTCGGGATGAGGCGCTGGTGGCCGAGATCGAATCGGCCCTGCGGGTGGCCAGCCAGCAAAGCGCCCTGATGGGCAGTGCCGAGCCCATGATCCTGGCCCTGCAAACCGCGCAAGAGCGCCTGGAACGGGTGCAACAACCCACCCTGGAGAACGTGCGTCGGGCCCTGGCCAAGGATCTGGAACGCCTGCGCAGCACCCGCGTGGCCGACCTGGCCACCCTCAGCCTGCGCCTGGACGATGCCACGCGTCTGGTGGATGAAATCCGTCTGCTGAATGCACCGCCGGCCCAGGAGCCACGGCGCACGCCATCGGCCAGCCCATCCGCGCGCGAGCCGTCCGCCGAGCAGAACAGCACCGACAACGCCACATCGTCTTGGGCCGCGCAAGCCTGGCAATGGACACAGGGCGTGTGGTGGTCGGTGTGGGACGAAACCCGCAGCCTGATCCGTCTCAGCCGCATCGACCACCCCGAGAGCGTGCTGATCGCCCCCGAAGAGGCCTTCTTCCTGCGCGAGAACACCAAACTGCGCTTGCTCAACGCCCGCCTGGCCTTGCTGAGCCGACAAACACCAACGGCACTCAATGACCTCGCTCAAGTGCAGGCCGTGTTGCCCCGCTACTTCGACATGCGCTCCAGCAAAGCGCAGCGCCTGGCGCAAACACTGCAAGACGTCAGCACCCAGGCACGCCAAACCACCGTACCCCGCCCCGATGACACCCTGGCCGCCCTGGCCGCGGTGTCGGGCTTGCGCTGAGGGCAGGCCGGCATGCGCGCCGTCATCTGGTTGATCATCCTGGCCGTGCTGGCCGTGGTGGCCGCCACCATCGCGGGTCACAACGACGGGCTGGTCAGCATCCACTGGCTGGGCTGGCGGGCGGACATCTCGTTCAACCTGTTCCTGATCCTGATGGTGGCCTCCTTCGTGGCCATCCACACCTTGATCCGGGGCCTACACGGCCTGTTCAACCTGCCAGACAAAGCCCGTCGCTGGCGCCTGAGCCAGCGTGATCGCCTGGCCCAGGCCGCCTTGCGGCAAGGCCTGGCCTTGTACATGGCAGGACGCTACACGCGGGCCCACAAGGCGTGCCAGCGCGCCATCGCCATCCAGGCTGACACCCCCGAACTCAAGCTCGACCCCGAGTTCACCGCCCTGGCCCACATGCTGTCGGCGGGCAGCCTGCACCGCCTGCAGGACCGGCCCCGTCGCGACGAGCACCTGCAGCGTGCCCTCGATCTGGGCCGGCTGGCCAAAGGCTCACGCGCCACCGAAGAAGGCGCGCGCCTGCTGGCGGCGGAGTGTGCGCTGGACGACCGCGATGCTGAACGTGCCCTGCGTGATCTGGCCGATCTGCCTGCCGGGGTGGCTCGCCGCACACAGGCCCTGCGCTTGAAACTGCAGGCCTTGCGCCAGGCTCGTCATTCAGTGGAAGCCCTGCGCACCGCCCGCCTGCTGGCCAAACACCAAGGCTTCACAAAGGGGGCCGCCGAAGGGCTGTTGCGCACCCTGGCACTGGCCGCCCTGGATGAGGCCCGTGATGCCGATCAATTGCGCCTGCGCTGGCAAGAACTCGACAGCGTGGACCGGCAAGACCCCCTGGTCACGGCCCACGCGGCCGAGCGCATGGCCCGACTGGGGCAACCCGCCGAAGCACGACAGTGGCTGGCCCCCTGGTGGGACCGCCTGGCCACCCTACCCGCCGACACCGTGGACGTCCTCTGCCAGGCGCTGACCGTGGCACGACCGGGCCTGGAAACCGATTGGCTGCCCCGGCTGGATGCCGCCAGCAGCCTGGCGCTGCGGCATCCCCGACTCGCCCTGTGCGTGGGCCTGGCCCTGATGGAGCGCCAACTGTGGGGCAAAGCCCGCACGCTGCTGATGTCGGCCGCCCACCACGAGGAACTGCCCCCCGAGCAACGCCGCGAGGCGTGGATCGCCCTGGGTCTGCTGGCCGAACAGAATCAGCAAACGGAGGAGGCGGCACGCTGCTTCCGCCTGGCCGCTGCGGTCAGCTGGCCACAATCCATCGACAAACGCTCTGAAAACATGCTATAGTCTTGGTCTTCTGTCGTCGCGGCTGTAGCTCAGTTGGATAGAGTACTTGGCTACGAACCAAGGGGTCGTGGGTTCGAATCCTGCCAGCCGCGCCAGATACCCCACCCAGTGCAGCGGCACCTGTGCCCAAGCGCCACGTGGATGATGCGGCTGTAGCTCAGTTGGATAGAGTACTTGGCTACGAACCAAGGGGTCGTGGGTTCGAATCCTGCCAGCCGCGCCAACATACCAAAACCGCAGTCCTTCGGGACTGCGGTTTTTTTATGGCTCAGTCTGTCAGCACCTCGGCCACATCGCTCGTCGTCACCGACGCGTCACCCAGGCCGCCACACACGGGCAGCCACAAAGTCACCGTCGTGCCCACACCGAAGGCGCTCAGCACGGTCACCTGCCCCCCGTGCAGCTCGATGATCTCCTTCACGATCGTCATCCCCAGACCCGTCCCCGGGATGTTGCCCGAGGTGTCTGCACGGAAGAAGCGCTCAAACAACCGACCTTGCTGCTCTGGCGTCATGCCGATGCCGTGGTCGGTGATGCGCACCCCCACCTCGTCGTGATCATCACGACGGCGCCACACCACATCCAGCTCAATGTCGCCACCCTGCGGTGAGTACTTGTAGGCGTTCGACAGCACGTTGGTCACGGCCAGCGACAGCTTCTGCACATCGGCATTCACCATAATGGGCTCGGCGGGCAACTGGCACTGCACCTTGCGCGGATCATCGCGCATCAGCAAGCCATCGATCACGGCCTGCACCAGCGGCTGCAGCTCCAGTTCGGCGCGCTTGAAGTCCTTGCCCCGACGTGACTCGATGCGCGCCAGATCCAGCAACTCATTGACCAGATTGATCAGCACCGAAGCCTGCCGGTGGATGGTGCCCAGCATGTCCGCCCGACGCTCATCGCTGAAATTTCGCTTCAGCAACAACTCAGTGAAGCCAAAGATGCTGACCATGGGCGTGCGCAACTCATGCGCAGCCATGGCCAGGAACTCGCTCTTCATGCGGTCGACCTCCAGCTCATGCGTGATGTCGCGGAAGTACATGACGGTTTCGTTGTCCTGCCCGCCCTGACGCACGCTGCGCACCAGCGTGCGGGCCACCGGGGTGTGCATCTGCAAGATGCTGCGCTTGACCGCACCCGGGTCGTCGGCAGCATCGACCTGCCCGATCACGCCAGCGCCCTGCCCCAGGCTCACATCACCCGGCTCCGACCGCAGGGCCAGCAACTCTTCAAACGCGCTTTCCGACAGCCCCACCAGGTCGGCGGCCAGCAGACCGGTCATGCGCTCGAACGAGGGGTTCACAATGCTGACCTCGCCGCGCTTGTCCAGCACCACGAAACCATCGGGGCTCAACTCAAACACGGCATTGAGCCGCTCGGTGCGCAGGCGCAGCACCTGCTCGGCCGCCATGCGCTCGGTGATGTCCGTCTGCACCCCCACATAGTGCGTGACCTGACCGTCGGCGTTACTCACCGGGGACAAGGCCAGCTCGTTGTAGAAGAGCCCCCCATCCTTGCGGAAGTTGCGCAACACCACATGGCAGGACTGCCCCTGCGCGATGGCATCGCGGATCGTCTGCACGCCTGGCTGATCCTGCTCGGGCCCCTGCAGGAAGCGGCAGTTGGTGCCCAGGACTTCGTGGCTTTCATAGCCCGTGATGCGCTCGAACGCCTGGTTGGCATAGATGATGGGCTGATTGGGCAAGGTCATCGACACGATGATCACGCCATCGGCCGACGAGGCGATCGCCCGGTCCCGCAGCAAAAGCTCTTGCTCGGCCCACTTGGCATCGGTGGTATCGCGCACGATGAAGGTGACGATGGATTCTTGATCCAGCTCGGCCCGGCTGGCCGACACCGCCACCGGGAAAGCTGTGCCCTCGTTGCGCAGGCCCGAGGTTTCGTACGCAATCACCCGGTTAGAGAACCCATGCTGCTCGAACCAGTGCGCCAACTCCATCTCGCCCAGCACCGGCAACACCTCGGCGACCGGTCGCCCGATCAAGGCTTCGGCGGGCCGACCAAAGATACTCATGCTGGCCTGGTTGCACCACTGCACCACGCCCTGCGCATCGGCCATCACGATGGCATCGGGTGCCGCGTCCATCACCACCTGGTTGCGCGACTGCGTGCGCTGCAAGGCGGCGTTCATGTCGCGCGCCATGTCGCGTGCGCGACGCCGTGTGGAGATCAGCATCACATACACATGCAAGCCGCCCAGGGTGAACAACAGCCCCGCCAGGCCGGCCACGGCCACCCCTGTCCAGGGCGACCAGATTTCAGCCAGCGTTTGCGGGTCATACCGTCCGGCAATGCTCAAAGGCAAGGGCTGCCCCAGCAGCAAGACCTGCAATTCGGTGACGTGCTCGCCACGACCGGCCTGCCCCTCGGGGCGCCACGACGTCAGCGGGCGAAAGTCGCCTTGGAGACGCCAGGCGCCTGGCGCGGCCTTGAGTGGCCACACGGTCTCGTGGCGCAAGCGAGAGACCAACCACTCGTCGTCGGCGCCCATGATGGGGGTGGCCAGGGTGCCCATCAGGCCTGACGCAGCCCCAGTCTCGGGGCAAAAGCGGGTTTGTTCACCGGTTTGCACCCGCTTCAGACAGGGCAGCACGTCGCGTACCCACGGGCTGGTGGGCTCGGTGCGCAGGCTCAAGCGCTGTACATCCGTCGGCAGCCAGGAGGGGTCGCTCGACGAGCCTGAGGCCGTGCCCAGACCGCTCATGAAGGCCATCTGGTGCAGCATCAGCACGCGGTGCTCCAGACGATCTTGCACACGCACTTGCAGGGCCTGCGCGGCCGCGCGGAAGGCGGCCTGCTGACGGTGCTGCTCGGCCCACCACACCGCGCCCATCATCAACGAGGTGACCAGCATGCCCAGGGTGACAATGATCGTCACCACCCGATTCATGGGCATGCGTCCTGTGAAGCGCTCCAGGCGCCCCATCAGTCTCAAGACCTGCTCTGGTACATCATCCACCATGTCAGGCTCCGGCTGGTTGATGGGCTCCCGGCGGTGACCGGGAGAGCCGCCAGCACCGCTCAGGCGGCAGCTTCAGCGGCGATGGCTTCCACGCGCTCGATCAACTCCAGAGGGCTGAAGGGCTTGACCAGGTAGGCGTCAGCCCCGGCGGCCTCACCGGCAGCGATGTCCGTCACCTGCCCGCGGGCGGTGAGCATCACCACGCGAATGTGTTTGAGCTCCGGGTCCGCCTTGACGCGGGCACACACCTGATAGCCGTCCAGCAAGCCGGGCATCATCACGTCCAGCAGCATGATGGTGGGCTTGATGGCGCGGGCCATGTTCAGGCCGCTTTCACCATCGTGAGTCTCGTGGATCTCAAAATCCCCGAACTCCAGCGTCATGCGGATCAGCTTGCAGATGTCGGGCTGGTCTTCAACGATGAGGATTCGATGGCTCATGATTCACTCCTGTCTGCCCCGCCAGGGGCCATGCGGCGGCTCATGCTGCGGGCCATGAGTTGGGCCAGGTCACGCGCATAGCGCTGCGCTTGCTCGACGGACAACTGGGCGTCCTGCGTGGCAGGGGCGCCCGCCGGGATTTCCAGCACGAAGTCCACCGAGTCAAACTCGTCTTCAATCCGCACCGAGCCGCCATGCTGGGACACGATGCGCTCGCTCAAAGCCAGGCCGATGCTGGTGCGGCCTGCCACCGGCGTGCTGGAGTCGCCCACCCCGAAGGGCACGAAGGCGCTGCGCCGCTCGTGGTTGGACACGAACAGACCCTGGTTGCGCGCACGCACGATCACGCGCGTGCCCACGGCCTGCACCGACAGCTCGATCAAGCCACCGGGCCGCGCGCTGCGGATGGACTGCTCCAGGTACTCCGACACGGCCTTGGTCAACCAATGCCGGCTGCCATACACGACGGGCAATTCGGCATCCAGCCCCTGGGTGGCCACGGTGATGTTGCGCCCACGGGCCTGGGGCATCACCTCCAGCAAAGACTGCTGAAGCAGCTCGTTGACCAGGATGCGCTCGTCGCGCTGGATGGCACTTTCGCCAAACACGGCGACCAGATCGCGCAACTTGCCCAGCTTGGCCGACAGCACCTGGGCATTGCGCACCAGCGCTTCCACGTCTTGCGGCGAAGGTTGACGCGCCAGCCGTTCAATCTGCGGCAGTTGCCTGGACAGCGCCTCGATGGGCGAGGCCATTTCGGCCTCGATGTAGCCGATCAGGTTTTCCAGGGCCTGCGAATACCAACGCTCTTCCGACACGTTGTTCAGCACCACCATCAGATCCTGCCCCACGGGTGCCGGAATCAACACGGCCCGGATGGCATCGGGGTGGGCTTCCTGGGTGGTCAACTCAAAGTTGAAAGGCAGCGTCAGCATGCCTTGGCCGCCCGCTTTCACGGTGCGCTCGGCCACCGGATCCATCATGGGCTGCCCGAGCATGACCGGAGTCATCTGCACGGCCGCCTTGTTGGCGTAGCGCACCACGCCATTGCGCTGCACCCACACCACCCCGCTTTTGACCTGGTCAAAGAGCAGTCTGAATGCCTCGTTCATGATGAACTCCTTCTCAGGACACGCGCTGCCCCAGCAACAAGCGGCCGACTCGCACCGCCACCGCCTCGGCCGACACCGGCCAAGGCATCAATTCCACCAGCCCGGGCAAACCACCGCGTCGGGCCAGGTCCTGTTCCGTCAAGGGGGTCAAGGCCAGCACACGCAGGCCCGACAGGTTTTCGCAGCGCTCCAGGGTGTGCAGCATGGCCAAACCGTCCATGCCCGGCAGATCCAAGTGCGTGATGAGCAGGTCCGGCGCCTTCTGGCCGATCTGCAGCAGGGCCAGGTAACCCGTCTCGGCAAAACGCAAGGTCACGGCGGCCCCGAAAGGCTCTACCGCATGCTGACATTGGGTCTGCCAATCGGCGTCATCAGCCACCACCAGCACATCCATGGGGCCACCGTGCGCAGCCGCGGGCGTGGTCGCGCTGGGAATCCCCCAAGCCTCGGGCTCCACACCCAGGCCCGTGCTCAAGGCCAAAGCCTCGACCGCGTTGTAGGGAATGCGGCGGTGCCCGCCAGGGGTGCGCGCAGCGGGCAGGATGTCAGCCTCGACCCACAGTTGCACAGTACGCAAGGACACGCCCAGGCGCTGGGCCGCCTCGCGGGTGGTCAGCATGCGCGAACCAGGGCCTAGCGGAATCACTCGTGACATGGTCACCATCTCCTCGAACGCTGGCGTTTCAACAACATGTCTGTCTTATCGGCAGGTATTTCATTTTTGCGAGATCAGCGAGCCCACAAATCCATCTCCCACCGCGTAAAACCGGCCAGCGCGTGAACTTGTCTCGCTTTGGCGGCTCAAGCCACCGTCACACCAGAATTGGGCACAATCACTTCATGAGCAAGGCTTTCACCAAGGAAAACGACGCCGGCGATGAGGACGACGAAGGCGGTCTGCCCCCGTTGCCCGCAGGTGGCAAGAACTACATGACGCCGGACGGCTTCCACCGCCTGCGCACCGAGTTGCTGCACCTGATCGACACGGAACGCCCCAAGGTGGTCGACATCGTCAGCTGGGCCGCCTCCAACGGCGATCGCTCGGAAAATGGCGACTACCTGTACGGCAAGAAGCGCCTGCGCGAAATCGACCGCCGCATCCGCTACCTGACCAAACGCCTGGATATGGCCGAGGTGGTGGATCCGTCCGTGCACCATGGCAACGATCAGGTGTTCTTCGGTGCCACCGTCACCTACGAGAACCAGCACGGCGAGCGCCGCACCATCACCATCAAGGGCATCGACGAGGTGAACAACCTGCAGGGCGAAGTGAGCTGGGTGTCCCCCATCGCGCGGGCGCTGCTGCGGGCCAAGGAAGGCGATGAGGTGTCCCTGATGACCCCCGGCGGCCTGGACCGCCTGGAAATCATCGCGGTGAAGTACCCCGCCAAACCCACGGCCCACTGAGGCCGCAGACGGTCAGGCGCAGGCGCGTTCCACCCGCATCACCACCGGGCAGCGCTTGAGCGTGCGCATCACATCGGCCAGGTGCAGGCGGTCGCGCACGGCCACCGTCAAGCGCAACTCGGCGGTTTCGCCCAGGCGCTCATTACCCATCTCGATGTGGGTGATGTCGGTTTCGGCGCGGCTCACGGCCGAGGCCACCTGCGCCAGCACGCCCTTGCCATTGGTGACCAGGATGCGCAGCACGGTCTCGAAGTGGCGCGTGGGCTCTTCGGACCAGCTCACCTCGATCCAGCGATCGGGGTCGCGCTCGAACAGGCGCTGCCCCACCCCACAGGTGTGGCGGTGCACCACCAGGCCCTCGCCGCGCCCCAGGTAACCTGCGATGTGATCCCCGGGCACCGGCGTGCAGCACGGCGCCAGTTGCACGGTGGCCCCTTCGCTACCGTCCAGCACCACCGCCCCCTGGGTGGGGGCCTCGTCCGAGAAGCGGCCCAGCGTCAGCGTCAGGGCATCCGGGCGCTCGCCCGACTCGGCCATGAACTGCGCCAGACGCTTGGCCACCATGGTGGCGATCTTGCGCCCCAAACCAATGTCGACCAGCAGTTCGTCGCGCGTGCGGTTGCCACTCCAGCGCACCAGCGATTGCCACAGCGCGCCCTCTCGGCCCGGGCTCTCTTCGCTGCCGGGCGGCAGGGTCAGGCCTTCGGCCCGCAGGGCCTGGCTCAGCAGCTTCAGTCCCAGGGCCAAGGATTCCTCGGTCTCCATGTTCTTGAGGTAGCTGCGGATCTTGGAGCGCGCCCGCCCGGTGCGCACAAAGTTCAACCACTGGGGGTTGGGGCGGGCCCCGGGCGCGGTCACGATCTCGATCACATCACCGCTGCGCAATTCGGTGCGCAGCGGTGCAGCCTCGCCATTGATCTTGGCCGACACGCAGCGGTCACCCACACCCGAGTGGATCGCATAGGCAAAATCCACTGGCGTGGCCCCACGCGGCAGGGCCACGATGCGCGATTTGGGCGTCAGCACATAAACCGACTCCGGGAAGAGGTCGATCTTCAAATGCTCCAGGAACTCGGCTGAATCCCGCGTTTCGTGCTGGATGTCGATCAGCGACTGCAGCCACACCGCACCCTCTTGAGGGGCGGCTTCCCGGTTCGAGCCTTCACTTTCCTTGTACATCCAGTGGGCGGCGATGCCCTTTTCAGCCACGGCATGCATGGCCTGCGACCGCACCTGGAACTCCACCGCCGTGCCCACCGGGTTCACCAGCGTCGTGTGCAGCGACTGATAGCCGTTGGCCTTGGGGATGGCGATGTAATCCTTGAACCGCCCGGGCAGCGGCTTGTACAGCTGGTGCAGCACCCCCAGGGCGCGGTAGCAGTCCAGCAGCTCGCGAGTGACGATGCGAAAGCCGAAGATGTCGCTGACCTGGGCAAAGCTCAGGTTCTTCTCGACCATCTTGTGATAGATCGAGTAGATCGTCTTCTCCCGGCCGTACACCTCAACCTGCATGTTGGCGTCCGCGAAGGCCGCTTCCACCTCGCGCTGAATGCGCTCCACCAGATCCCGCCGGTTGCCCCGGGTTTTTTTGACCGCCTTGGCCAACACCTTATAGCGCCAGGGCTTGATGTAGCGGAACGAGAGCTCTTGCAGCTCGCGGTAAGCCTGATTCAGGCCCAGCCGGTGGGCAATGGGCACATAGATGTCGAGCGTTTCGCGGGCGATGCGGGCCTGCTTGTGCGGCGCCATGGCTTCCATAGTGCGCATGTTGTGCAGGCGATCGGCCAGCTTGATCAGGATGACGCGCACATCGCGCGCCATGGCCAGCAGCATCTTGCGGAAGGACTCGGCCTGGGATTCCTCCTTGGTCGAGAACTGCAGCTTGTCCAGCTTGGTCAGACCGTCCACGAGCTCGGCCGTGGGGGCGCCAAACCGCTCAATCAGCTCGATCTTGGTGACGCCACAGTCTTCCATGGCGTCGTGCATGAGGGCCGCCATGATGGCCTGGGCATCCAGCTTCCACTCGGCGCACAGCCCGGCCACGGCGATCGGGTGGGTGATGTAGGGCTCGCCGCTGGCGCGAAACTGGCCCAGATGGGCCTCGTCGGCAAAGCGATAGGCGTCACGAACGCGGCGGATGTCCGCCTCGTCCATGTAATCCAGCTTGTGGGTCAGGGCAGCAAAGGAAGCGGCTGCCGCGTCGGTGGCCAGGGTCATGGAGCGACTTTACCGCGAAGGCGGTGTCTGCGTCATCGAGGGGATTGATGGAACAAATAGCAAAGGCCCGTCAACGACGGGCCTTCTACCAGGCAAGGGACATGGTCACGCCAGGTGACCAGACCAGCTCAAGGCAATCAGGTCGGCACCTTGCGCAGCATTTCGGTGCCCACGAGGCCAGCAGCGATCTCGCGCAGGGCGGTCACGCCGGGCTTGTTACGGGTTTCAATCTTGGGGGCATGGCCCTGGCTCAGCATGCGGGCACGGTAGGTGGCACACAGCACCAGCTGGAAGCGGTTGGGGATCTTCTGCAGGCAATCTTCAACAGTGATACGGGCCATGTGGACGCTCCGGAAAGTCAGTCAAGGGCTTCAGCACAAATCGAGCGCACGGAACACCGCCGCCTTGTTGCGAAGCTGAGCCGCGTATTTTAACCGCTGCGAGTGAACAATGGCCTTCAAATCGAACAAAGCCGACTCAAACAGAGCATTGACCACCACAAAATCGAAATATTTGGCCTGGGCCACCTCGATGCGGGCGTTGCGCATACGGGTGTCGATCACCTCGGGCGTGTCTTCGCCCCGGCGGTTCAGGCGCTGCAGCAGCTCTTCGTAGCTGGGCGGCAGGATGAAGATCAGCACCGCGTTGGGGAAGATTTTCTTGATCTGCAAGGCGCCCTGCCAGTCGATTTCCAGCACGATGTCATCGCCATGCTGGATGCGCTGCTCGATGGCGGTGCGCGAGGTGCCGTAGCAGTTGCCATGCACCTCGGCGTGCTCGAAGAACTCGCCCCGGTCGATCATCTGGCGGAATTCGTCCTGGCTGATGAACCAGTACTCGCGGCCGTGCTGCTCCTGGCCGCGCGGCGCTCGCGTGGTGTGCGAAATGCTGACCTGAAGACGGGAATCCAGCTCCAGCAGGGCTTTGACCAGGCTGGATTTGCCGGTTCCGCTGGGCGCCGACACGACGAACAGGTTGCCGGGGTGATCCATGGCAGGCACCTCAGTGGTGGGGGAGGGTTGTGTGTTCGTATCGGCAGTCATGCTGGAATCTGAAGCCTGGGCGGGACGGACAGGGCGCAATGTAACCGATGCGCGCCACGCCTCCCACCGAATCATGCCCGCTCAGGGCGCACTGGAACCCGAGGCAGGCGCCGCAGCGGTTACGGCCGCGGCATCCGTCGTCGGCAGCGAACCCTCCCGGCTGAAGCTGCCCAGGTGCCCGGCCCACCAGGCCCACCCCAGACCGCCCAGCACCACTGCCACCAGCAGCACATAGCGCTTCCAGGGTGTGCCTTGGTCGGCATAGGGGTCAATGACCGAGCGCTCGGCGCCTTCGGGCAATTCAGCCCGTTGCGTCAGCGCCGCCCCAAAGGCGATGTTGATGCGTGCCCGCGTGTTCACCGCCCAGCCATTGGCGTCCAGGATGGGCCCCAGGTTGCGCTTGCGCAACTGGAAAAACGCCATCAGCATGGCCGGGCCCGAGATCAGCAACATCAGCCCCGCCAAGGCCAGCGGCATCTGCCAGGCAGGCAGCCCCAGGAAGCCAGTCACCAGCGTCGCCAGCGCGGTACCGATGGCGCCGATGGCCAGGCCGATGGCCGCAAAGATGCCGGCAAAGCGGGCGGCATCCGCCGGGGCGGGGGACGGGGCCGCCGGAGCGCCCGCCGCAGCGGGGGCGGCCGCCACCTGATCGCCAGCCTTGGTGACGGCCTGGCTGGTGAAGTCGGTCGAGGCCTGGGCCTTGCTGGCGGTGAACTTTTCGATCTGCTGACCAATCAGGCTGGCGGCCTTGCGGTACGGGCTCCAGAAGGCCTGACGGATGCTGATCGGGTGATCCACGATCTTGACGATGGTCGCATCCCAGTCGCGCCCTTCTCGGTCGTAAAACACGCCATTGCGCCCCACCATCAGCTGGTCCGAATCACCGGCCGTGAAGGCGGCCACAATGGTCATCTTCTCGCCTTTGCGCACGCAGTCGCAATACGCCAGATAGGCGCCCGACATGGTGGCCAGGGCCGCGTGCTTGCCCGCGTCCAGCACCTTCACCGTCAGGTCGCAGCTGCGGCCGTCCATGTACAGGGTGCCCGCCTGGAAGGTGGCCTTGCCCTGGCGGGTGTAGAAATCCTTGAACGCCACGAAGTTGTTGCACAGGGTGGCCAGGTCGCGCACATAGCGGGTCAGGCGTTCCACGTCGCCCATCAAGGCAGCTTCTTCGGCGGCGGCCTCGTCTTCGCTCACCACCGCCAGCAGGCGCTCGCGAGCACCACTGCCCAGCAAAGCCTGCAGGGCCTCGGCCTCCAGCGCGCTCACGGGCGTGTCGGGGCGCTCGGCACGCCAGGCGACGTGGTCAGCCAGGCGCGCCTGCACCGTGGCCCAGTCCTGCTCGGTCAAGGCGCTGCGCTCGCCCAGCAGCGGGCGCACCACGTGCTGGTTCAAGGCCCGAACAGCACCGGCCCACGCCGGGTTGAGTTGCTCGTTCAACAAGGGCAAGGCCGCCCCGCTGCGCACAAAGGCCAGGGGCAAGGCGCTCAACTCGCCATCCGTGCCGCCGCCGAGCAAACCCGCCCCGATGCGGCGCAAGTCGTCCTCGCTGCCATTGAGCAGGTGGCCTGCACGGGGGTCGTAGGCCGCCAGGTGGCAGCGCCGGAAAAAATCATCCACCTTGGCCCGCACGGCCTGCAGGCTGTCGAAGGCCTGATCAACCCCATCACTGAGGCCCTCCACCACGGCACGGGGATCCTGACGCCAGGCGGTCAGGGCCTGGGCCTCGTCAAAAAAGCGCTCGATGGCGGCGCGGCTCAGGCCGGCTTCACCCGATCGATCCGGCACCGTGCCCATGGTGTCAGCCACCACCTTGAAGGCGGCCTGCAGGTCGTCGTCCAGGCCCTGGGTGGTGATGACGCCATCGCCGTTGGCACGCATGCCGGCAAAAATCCGCCCAACATCCACGCAATCGGCCACCTGCAGGTGCGTGGCCTCGGCCTTGCCCAGACTGGCCAGCACGCGCCGGGCCGCAGCCAACAACCGGGCGCCTTCCTCGGTGCCAGTGTCGATGTCGCTCAAGGCCAGATCACCGCCACGCACCAGCACGTCCGGGCTGCGCAGGCGAGCAATCGCCCAATCCAAGGCCGCCAGCAGTTCCGGGGCCCGCACATGCCCATCGGCATCGCTGTCGATCAGGGCCAGGGTGGCGCGATCGAACTCTACGCCCTGGGTAGGGCACGACAAAGCCACCCACAACTTCTGGTCCAGCTCGGACAGGCGGGCCAGGTCGGCCCCGGTATCCAGGCGCACTTGGTCAAAACCACCGGCCCGGAAAAAGCGCCACGGGTGCGGCGTGCGTGCAGTCGTTGTCGTCATGGTCTGTGAACTCAATCTGTGACGGATGCCACAGATTGTCCACCAAGCCGCCCGCAATGCCGCCCGCCAGGCCTCACTCGATGTTCTGCACCTGTTCGCGCATCTGCTCGATGAGCACCTTCATGTCCACCGAGATCTGCGTCAGCTCCAGCGCCGCCGCCTTCGAGCCCAAGGTGTTGGCCTCGCGGTGCAGTTCCTGGATCAGGAAATCCAGGCGCTTGCCCACCTCGCCGCCCTTTTTGAGCAGGCGGCCGATCTCATCCAGGTGGGCCTTCAAGCGCTGCAGTTCCTCGTCCACATCGATGCGCAGGGCGTAGGCGGCCGCTTCGCTCAGGGCGCGCTCTTGCGCCGCCTCGGGCGTGACGGTGCCGCCCACCGCCTGCAGGGCCTCCTGGTACTTCTGCACAAATCGCTCTTGCTGGCGCTGCACCGCCGCTGGCACCAGGGGTTCAGCCTGCTCGGCCAGAACCCGCAAGGCCTTGAGCTTGTCCTGCAGCACGCTCACCAAGCGAGCCCCCTCGCGCTGGCGGGCCTCTTTCAGGGCCTCCACGCAATCGCGGGCGGCCTGCAGGGCGGCTTCTTCCAGGCGCACAGCGGGTGCGGCAGCGCGGCACCAGTTCAAGACCTCGTTGACCGACAGCGGGGTGGCCTTGGGCAGCCAGTTCTGCACCGTGCCCTCCAGCCGGGCCAGGATGTGCAGTTGCTCAGGCAGGGGCTGAGGCCAGCCCGCGTCACTGGCGCGCTGGGGTTGCAGGCGAAACTCGATCTTGCCGCGCTTGAACGCCGCCGTCAGCATGTCGCGCAGTGCCGGCTCCAGGGCGCGGAACTCGT
The DNA here is from genome assembly GCA_046295615.1 of Aquabacterium sp. Taxonomy (GTDB): domain Bacteria; phylum Pseudomonadota; class Gammaproteobacteria; order Burkholderiales; family Burkholderiaceae_C; genus Aquabacterium. The sequence goes on along the minus strand of JBKBMV010000003.1, from coordinate 159,329 downwards.
CGGCCAGCTTGAAACTCAGATCCAGGAAGCGGCTGTTCACCGAGCGCAACTCGGCGCCCACCGCCCCCGAAGCCTGACGGCGTGATCCAGTGGACACATCGCCCGATTCCGTGTATTCCCCGACGTGGTCGGGAGCCGACGAGACGGCACTGGCAAAGCCGGTCATGGAGTAGACTGACATGGTTACCTGACACCAGACAAAACCCGATTATGTCAAAGCCCAAACCCGCTCCGTTGCCTCCGGGCACCGTCGTGGGCGGCTATCAGGTGATCAAGAAGCTGGCTGCGGGCGGCTTCGGGGTGGTCTACCTGGCCGAAGACCCCGACAAGCACCTGGTGGCCCTCAAAGAGTACCTGCCTGCGTCGCTGGCCGAGCGCTCTCCGGGCGAACTCATCCCGCGCGTCAAGCCCGACAAGCAGCCGCTGTACCGCCTAGGCCTCAAAAGCTTCTTCGAAGAAGGCCGTTCGCTGGCCCAGATCGCCCACCCCAGCGTGGTGTCGGTGCTGAACTTCTTCCGCGAGAACGAAACCGTTTACATGGTGATGAACTACCTTCAGGGCGACACCCTGCAGGATTTCATCGTCACCGCGCGCGACCTCAAGCGCGACAAGGTCTTCCGCGAATCCACCATCCGCAGCCTCTTCGACGAGATCCTGCGTGGGCTGCGCATCGTGCACCAGCACAAGATGCTGCACTTGGACATCAAGCCGGCCAACATCTTCATCACCAACGACAACAAGGCGGTGCTGCTCGACTTCGGCGCGGCGCGCGAGGTGCTGAGCAAGGAAGGCAATTTCATCCGCCCGATGTACACGCCTGGCTTTGCCGCCCCCGAGATGTACCGCCGCGACGGCTCGCTGGGCCCCTGGACGGACATCTACGCCATTGGCGCGTGCATCTATGCCTGCATGCAGGGCTACCCGCCTAATGACGCGCCCCAGCGGCTCGAAAAAGACCGCCTGAACCTGTCCCTGTCTCGGCTGCGCAATGTCTACTCCGACAACCTGCTGGAAGTGACCGAATGGTGCATGTCGCTCGACCCGCTGGCGCGGCCCCAGAGCGTGTTCGCCCTGCAAAAAGAACTCGCACGTGAAACCGAGCGCCGCTATTCCAAACTGACCCTGTCGGAGCGCGTGCGCCTGCAACTTGAAAACCTGAAATCCGGGGCCAAGGCATAAGGAAGGCATCGCGCCGGCATGAGATTCTCCGTTTACCAGATCAGCCGCAAAGGCGGCCGGGAAAAGAATGAAGACCGCATGGGCTACTGCTACACGCGGGATTCGGGCTTGTTCGCTCTGGCCGATGGCATGGGGGGGCACCCCGAAGGCGAGATGGCCTCGCAACTGGCCCTGCAGACCATGGCGGCGCTGTACCAGCGTGACGCCCGTCCCAAGCTGGCCGACCCGCTGCGCTTTCTGCATGATGCCGTGATGGCAGGCCACCACCAGTTGCTGCGCTACGCCAGCGAAAAAGGCCTGATCGACACCCCGCGCACCACCATCGTGGCCTGCATCCTGCAGGGCAACATGGCCTACTGGGCCCACTGCGGCGACTCGCGTCTGTACTTCGTCCGGGGCGACAAGCTGATCGCCCGCACCCGCGACCACTCCTACTCCGAGCTGCAAAGCACCCTGTCATCGGTCGTGCCGCTCAACGAGCGCTACAACCGCAATGTGCTGTTCACCTGCCTGGGCAGCCCCGGCAAGCCTGTGGTCGACACCGCTGGGCCGCTGGTGCTGCAAGAAGGCGATCGCATCCTGCTGTGCTCTGACGGCCTGTGGGGCACGGTGGACGACGACATCATCACCGACCACCTGGCCAAGCGCTCCATCTCGGATGCCGTGCCCGAGCTGGTGGAAGTGGCGCTGCGCAATGGCGGCCCCAAGTGCGACAACGTGACCGTGCTGGCCATGGAATGGGAAAGCGCCGGGCATGACGAGCAAACCTCGATCCTGACTGAGACCTTGGGCGAAGAAGTCTTCGCCTCCACCATACAGGCCAGCGTGGGCAACACTGGCTCACCAGGCGCCAGCGTGGGCGCCGACGAACTGGACGACGCCGAGATCGAGCGCTCCATCCGCGAGATCAACGAAGCCATCCGCCGTTCGGCCAACGCCGCCAAGAAAACCTGATCGGGCACCGTTTCGTGCCACCCCACGGCGGACCAGCCTCGTGCGGGTCCGCCCCTTTGTCTTGCTTTGTACTGACCACGGAGAAGCCCACATGGCCTACCAACGTTCGCAGGCCCGCGCGGCCGACGCCCTTCGCCCCCTGACCATCACCCGGGGCTACACCATCCACGCCGAAGGCTCGGTGCTGATCTGCTTTGGCAACACCAAGGTGTTGTGCACGGCCTCGGTCGAAGAAAAGGTGCCGCCCCACAAGCGTGGCAGCGGCGAAGGCTGGGTCACGGCCGAGTACGGCATGCTGCCCCGCTCCACCCACACCCGCAGCGACCGTGAGGCCGCCCGCGGCAAACAAAGCGGTCGCACGCAGGAAATCCAGCGCCTGATCGGGCGCAGCCTGCGCGCCGTGGTCGATCTGGCCAAACTGGGCGAGCGCTCCATCGTCATCGACTGCGACGTCATCCAGGCCGATGGCGGCACCCGCACCGCCGCCATCACCGGCGCCTACGTGGCCCTGGTCGACGCGGTCAATGGCCTGCTGGCCAGCGGCAAGATCAGCACCAGCCCCATCCTGCACCCGGTGGCCGCCATCAGCGTGGGCATCGTCGAGGGCACCCCCTTGCTGGACCTGGAATACACCGAAGACTCAGCCTGCGACACCGATATGAACGTGGTGATGACCGGCGCTGGGCACTTCGTGGAAGTGCAAGGCACGGCCGAAGGCGTGGCCTTCACCCGCACCGAAATGGACCAGTTGCTGGCCCTGGCCGACAAGGGCATCCGCGAGCTGATCGCAGCCCAAGCCGCCGCACTGGCCCTGCCCCTGCACAAGGCCTGAGCCCACTCGCCTGCACCTCACGCCGAGCCGCCATCGCCCATGAGCAAGACCCTCATCCTCGCCTCCAACAACGCCAAGAAGCTCAAAGAGCTGCAGGCGCTGCTGCAGCCCCTGGACATCGCCCTGGTGACCCAGGGCAGCCTGGGCATCCCGGAAGCGGAAGAACCCCACATCACCTTCGTGGAGAACGCGCTGGCCAAAGCGCGCCACGCGGCGCGGGAGGGCCAGGGGCCCGCCGTGGCCGATGATTCCGGCCTGTGTGTGGCCGCCCTGGGCGGTGCGCCAGGGGTGCGCTCTGCGCGCTATGCGGTGGATGCGGGCCGCATCGCCGAAGGCCTGTCCCGTGAGCAGATCGACGCGGCCAACAACGCCTGGCTGCTGGACGTGATGCGCGGGCAGACCGACCGGCGCGCGCACTTCATCTCGGTACTGGTGGCCGTGCGGCATGCCGACGACCCCGAGCCCCTGATGGCGGTGGGTCACTGGGCGGGCACCTTGCTGGAGGCGCCCCGTGGCGAGCACGGCTTTGGCTACGACCCGCTGTTGTGGATCGACACCCACGGTGCCAGCGCCGCCGAGTTGCCCCCCGAGGTGAAGAACGACATCAGCCACCGCGCCCAGGCCTGCGTGCGCCTGCGCGAACTGATCAGCCAGCAGTGGGGCCCCTTGCAGAGCGCCGAACACCACTGGCCCTGGCAACGCCCATGATCACCCTGAACCGCCCTGGCAGCCTGCAGACGCTGCCCCCGCTGTCGCTGTACGTGCACCTGCCGTGGTGCCTCAAGAAGTGCCCCTACTGCGACTTCAACTCGCATGAGATCAGCCAGGCGAGCGCCTCCAGTGCTGGCGGCCCGCACCTGTCCACCGGGCTCGAGAGCCGGTACCTGGACGCCCTGCGGGCCGACCTCGAATCGGTGCTGCCCCAGGTCTGGGGTCGCCGGGTGTACACCGTGTTCATCGGTGGCGGCACGCCCAGCCTGTTCTCCCCCCAAGGCATCGATCGTCTGCTGTCCGACATCCGCGCCCGCCTGCCCCTGGAGGCCGACGCCGAGATCACGCTGGAGGCCAACCCCGGCACCTTCGAAAAAGACCGCTTTCGAGCCTTCCGCGAGGCCGGGGTCAACCGCCTGTCCATCGGCGTGCAGAGCTTCGACGATGCCAAGCTGACCGCTCTGGGTCGGGTGCACAGCGGTGACCAGGCCCGCGCGGCCATCGCTGAGGCTGCGGCGTGTTTCGACACCTTCAACATCGACCTGATGTATGCCCTGCCGGGCCAGAGCCTGGCCGATCTGCAGCACGACCTGAGCACGGCCCTGTCCTTCCGGCCGCCGCATTTGTCGCTCTATCACCTGACGATGGAGCCCAACACACGCTTTGCCACCCAACCGCCGGCCAACCTGCCCGACGACGACACGGCGTTCGACATGCTCGACCACCTGGTGGCGGCCACCGCCCAAGCCGGCCTGCAGCGCTACGAGGTCTCGGCCTACGCCCGCCCTGGTCACCAAAGCCGCCACAACCTCAACTACTGGATGTTTGGCGACTACATCGGCATTGGCGCGGGCGCCCACGGCAAGATCAGCTTCCCGGACCGCATCGTGCGGCAGGTGCGTTGGCGCGAACCCCGCACCTACATGGACCAAGCCCTGGCCGGGCAGCCTTGCTCGAACGAACACGAGATCGACCTGCGCAGCCGGGCCTTCGAGTTCATGATGAACGCGCTGCGCCTGAAAGACGGCTTCGAGCTGGCCCGCTTCACCGAGCGCACCGGCCTCACCCTGGCCAGCATCCAGCACGCACTCACCCAGGCCGAAGCCAAGGGCCTGCTGGCGCGCGATCTGGTGCGCGCCTGGCCCACCGAGAAGGGCTTTGACTTCCTCAGCGACCTGCAGGGCCTGTTCCTGAACGACTGAGGCCCTGGCGGTCCATCTCCCCATGAAAAAAGCCGCTGGCTCGCGCCAGCGGCTTTTTTCTTTGAGGCTCAAGCCCGATCAGGCGGCCTTCTTTTCGTCGCGCAGTTCGCGGCGCAGGATCTTGCCCACGTTGGTCTTGGGCAGGTCATTGCGGAACTCCACATACTTCGGGCACTTGTAGCCCGTCAGTTGCTCGTGGCAGTAGGCCTTCAGCTGAGCTTCGGTCAGGGTGGCATCCTTGCGCACCACGAACAGTTTCACCGCTTCGCCCGACTTCTCGTCCGGCACGCCCACAGCCGCACACTCCAGCACGCCAGGGTGCAGGTTCACAACCTGTTCCACTTCGTTGGGGTACACGTTGAAGCCCGACACCAGGATCATGTCCTTCTTGCGGTCCACGATCTTGACCATGCCGCTCGCATCCATCACACCGATGTCGCCGGTGCGGAAAAAGCCATCAGCGGTCATGACCTTGGCGGTCTCGTCCGGACGGTTCCAGTAACCGGCCATCACCTGCGGGCCACGGATGGCGATCTCGCCCACGGCGCCGATCTCCAGATGGTTGCCATCGTCGTCCAGGATGGCCACTTCGGTCGAGGGGATGGGGTAGCCAATCGAGCCATTGAAGCTGGTGCTGTCCAGGCGGTTGGCCGTGGCCACGGGCGAGGTCTCCGACAGACCATAGCCTTCCACGATGGGGCAGCCCGTCAGCTTCATCCACTTCTCTGCGGTGGCCTGTTGCACTGCCATGCCACCACCCATCGACACCTTCAGGCCCGAGAAGTCGAGCTTGGCGAAGTCGGGGTGGTTGGCCAGTGCGTTGAACAGCGTGTTGACGGCGGGGAACTGGTTGATCTTGTAGGCGCTCAGCGTCTTGATCACGGCCGGCAGATCACGCGGGTTCGGGATCAGGATGTTCATCGAGCCCATGCGGGCGCCCATGAAGTAGTTCACCGTCAGGGCGAAGATGTGATACAGCGGCAAGGCGCACACGGCCACCAGCGGCTCATTGCCCAGCTTGCTCAGCTGGGGCTTGAACCAGGCCTCGTTTTGCAGGATGTTGGCCACCACATTGCGATGCAGCAGCGTGGCGCCCTTGGACACACCCGTGGTACCACCGGTGTACTGCAGGAAGGCCACGTCATCGGCCTTCAGGCTGGGGCGGCTGTACTTGGCCGAGGCGCCCTTGGCCAGGGCATCCTTGAAGGTGACCGTGCGGCACTTGTCGGTGTTGGGCAGGGTGAAGGCGGGCACCATCTTCTTGACGTTGCGCACCACAAAGTTCACCAGCATGCCTTTGACGAAGGGCAGCATGTCGCCCATGGCGGTCACGACGATGTGCTTGACCGGCGTGCGAGCCACAACTTCCTGCAGCGTGGTGGCAAAGTTTTCCAGGATCACGATGGCTTCAGCGCCCGCATCCTTCAACTGGTGCTCCAGCTCGCGGGGGGTGTACAACGGGTTGACGTTGACCACCACATAACCGGCACGCAGCACGGCGGCAATCGCCACCACGTACTGAGGCACGTTGGGCATCATCAAGGCAATGCGCGCGCCCTTCGCCAGCCCCAGCGACTGGAAGTAACCCGCCAGGTTGCGAGACATCTCGTCTACCTGCTCGAACGTCCAGTTCACGCCCATAAAGGCGGCCATGTTGCGGCGGGCGTGCTGCTTGAAAGCCTGCTCCAGCAACTCCACCAGCGAGTTGTACTCGCCGGGGTTGATCTCGGCGGGCACGCCGGGCTCGTAATTGGCCAGCCAGGGCTTGGAAGTGCTCATCTCGTTCGTCCTCTCGTCAACGTCATACACGGGTGTTCGGCAGCGCCGGAACACCCGCAGGGCATGGATGAAATAGCGTCATTCGCTGCATGGATTCTGCAACAGTCGTGAGTGAGGGTATTCCCTGAAACACGTCACGCCGAAAAGCGCGTTTGAAACGCCGGGGTACTGTCACAGCTGGTGACACTGTGCTGTCAAGGGCGCGGACCCCATGTTGGCGGATGCACAATGTTGGCGAGAATGTGACACCCATTGTTTCCTGCTTTGACCCGTGCTCCACAGCACCTGGACTTGACCATGGCAGATCCTGCAATCAATCACCCGCTGACCCCCAAACGTCGCTGGTTCCTCAAGACCGCCGTGGCCATTGGCGCCCTCGGCACCGCCCTGGGCGGCCTGGTGTACTGGAACCGTGGCATGAGCGACGGCCGCCTGACAGCCTCGGGCCAAGACGTCTTCCACGGCATGGCGCGCGGCCTTCTCGGCGCCATGCTGTCGGCCGATGCCACCGAGCGCGAGCGCCAGTTGCAGCTGCACCTGCAGCGCCTGGAGGGCTTCCTCAACACGCTGCCCGCGGCTTTGCGCATCCAGGTCAATGGCTTGGTAGGGCTGCTGGGCAATGGCCCCACGCGCTACCTGATGACGGGCCTGAGCAGTGCCTGGCGTGACGCCTCCGACGATGACATCGCCCAGGCCCTGGGGTACATGCAGCTCAATGATCTGCCCAGCCACCGACTGGCGTATCAGGTCATGCGCAGCATCACCCTCATGGCCTTCTTCACCCAACAAGACAACTGGCCCTTGACCGGCTATCCCGGCCCCCTCGACATATGAGCAAGCTTCCTGATCCCTTTCGCGAAGGCCTCAACCGGGGCTGGAAAGCCACCAATGGTGGCGAACAAGGTCTGCCTGAGACGGTCACCTGCGATGTGGTGATCGTCGGCACTGGCGCAGGCGCTGGCGTGACCGCCGAACTGCTCACCAAGGCGGGACTGGACGTCGTGCTGATCGAAGAAGGCCCGCTGCGCACCAGCAGCGACTTCAAGCAGCGAGAATCGCAAGCCTATGCCGATCTGTACCAGGACGGCGCCGGCCGCCGCACCATGGATGGCGCCATGACCATCTTGCAGGGGCGCTGCGTGGGCGGCACCACCGTCATCAACTGGACCAGCTCCTTCCGCACGCCCACGGCCACACTGCAACACTGGCAAGAGGTTTATGGGCTGAAGGACTTCAGCCGCGACAGCCTGGACCCCTGGTTCGAACAGGCCGAGCGTCGCCTGGGCATCGAAAAGTGGGCCGCCGCCCCCAACCCCAACAACGAGCTGCTGCGCACGGGCGCCCACAAGCTGGGCATCTCGGCCGAGGTGATCCCGCGCAATGTGCGCGCCTGCTGGAACATCGGCTCGTGCGGCATGGGGTGCCCCACCAATGCCAAACAGTCCATGCTGGTCACCACCATCCCGGCAGCCTTGGAAGCCGGGGCGCGTCTGTTTTACCAGACCCGCGCGCAGGAGTTCGTGATCGACAAGGGCCAGGTCAGTGCCCTGCTGTGCGTCCCCGTCCAGGTCAATGGCACCAAGACCAGCGACAAGCTGATGCGCGTGCAGGCCAAGCACTACGTGGTGGCCGGCGGCGCCATCAACTCACCAGCCCTGCTCAAGCGCTCGAAGGCGCCTGACCCCCACGACCTGCTGGGCAAGCGCACCTTCCTGCACCCGGTGGCATTTTCCAGCGCCGTGTATGAGCAGCGCATCGAGGGCTGGACGGGCGCCCCGCAAACCATCTACTCCGATCACTTCATCGAGAACTCGCCGCTAGATGGCCCCATCGGCTACAAGCTGGAAGCCACGCCCATGCACCCGGGGCTGACCTCCATCTTGCTGGGTGGCTACGGCAAGACCCTGGCAGAACGCTTCCAGCAGTACCCGAACACGCAGATGATGCTGGCGCTGATGCGCGACGGCTTCCACCCCGAGTCCACCGGCGGCACGGTCCTCTTGAACTTGGATGGCTCTCCGTTGCTGCACTACCCGATGAGCGACTACCTGCTGGCCGGCTTCCGTCAGTCCTTCCTGACCATGGCCGAGATCCAGTTCGCCGCCGGAGCCCGCTCGGTCACACCGTGGCACGAGCAGTCCATCTCGTACACGAGCTGGGCCGAGGCCAAGGCCGCCATTGAGCAATTCGACATGAAGCCTTACCTGACGGGCGCAGGCAGCGCCCACGTCATGGGTGGCTGCCAGATGGGTGGCACCGAGCGCCAGGGCGTGGTGCGCCCGGATGGGGTGCACTGGCAGCTCAGCAACCTGTCGGTGCACGATGGCTCGGTCTTCCCCACGAGCATCGGCGCCAACCCGCAGTTGTCCATCTATGGCGTGGTCAACCGCATGGCCACCCAGTTGGCCAAGCGCCTGTCCGGCAAGGATGTGCTGCTGGCCTGAGCTATCAGCCGTCCAAAGAAAAAAGCCCTGCACATCGTGCAGGGCTTTTTCGTTCGCCTCACCGGGCGCGAACGCCCGGGAGAGCGTCAGATCACTTGACCGAGCGGGTACCGACCACTTCGATTTCCACGCGACGGTTCTTAGCGCGGCCTTCCTTGGTCCTGTTGTCAGCCACAGGAGCCTTCTCGCCCTTGCCTTCGGTGTACACGCGAGCAGCATCGATGCCCTTGCCCACCAGATAAGCCTTCACGGCTTCCGAGCGGCGGATCGACAACTTCTGGTTGTACTCGTCCGAGCCCACCGAATCGGTGTGACCGACGGCGATGATCACTTCCAGGGTCAGGTCCTTGACCTTGTCGGCCAGGTCGTCCAGCTTGGCCTTGCCTTCGGCCTTCAGCACGGCCTTGTCAAAGTCAAAGAACGCGTCAGCGGCGAAGCTCACCTTTTCAGTGGTGGGGGCAGCAGGCACCACCGCCGGAGCAGGAGCAGGAGCCGGTGCGGCAGCAGGAGCCGGGGCAGGAGCCGGAGCAGCCTTGGGAGCAGGCACGCCATCGCAGCCTTGAACGCCAGTCTCGGGCGTCCAGAAGTTATCGCGCCAGCAGTATTCGTTCGTGCCGTTCTTCCACACGGTGCCATCGGTACCGCGCCAGTTGTCGACGTTCTGAGCAAAAGCACCGCTCATCATGGCAACAGAGGCGAACAGAGCGGCCACTTGATTCAGTTTGTTCATTGAGATCCTCGTATGTGTGAAACGCAAGCACGGGGCTGCGAGTGAGCCCATTCGGGCGGGTCCGCAGGAGGGTAGTTCAAGGGTTCCTCCTAGGGCTTCTTACCCGAAGCATTGTGCCACACCGGCCCGAATGCTCAAGACGCATGACGGCTGGCGCGCCCCCCGGATGCCGGATGTTGCGCATGGGCGACAAGAACGGGCCAATTACAATCCGGCATTGGTCTGGTTCCACCGCCACACACAGAGCATGACGCAATTCGCCAAGGAAACCCTGCCCATCAGCCTTGAAGAGGAGATGCGGCGTTCGTACCTCGATTACGCGATGAGCGTGATCGTGGGCCGTGCCCTGCCCGATGCCCGAGACGGCCTCAAGCCCGTGCACCGGCGCGTGCTCTTCGCGATGCACGAGCTCAACAACGACTGGAACCGGCCCTACAAAAAGTCAGCCCGTATCGTCGGCGACGTCATTGGTAAGTACCACCCGCACGGCGACTCGGCGGTGTACGACACCATCGTGCGCATGGCGCAAGATTTCTCTTTGCGCCACATGCTGATCGACGGCCAGGGCAACTTCGGCTCGGTCGACGGCGACAACGCGGCGGCCATGCGGTACACCGAAATCCGCCTGGCCAAGATCGCCCACGAGATGCTGGCCGACATCGACAAGGAAACCGTCGACTTCGGCCCCAACTACGACGGCTCCGAAAAAGAGCCTCTGGTGCTGCCCGCGCGCCTGCCCAACCTGCTGATCAACGGCTCGGCCGGCATCGCCGTGGGCATGGCCACCAACATCCCGCCGCACAACCTCAACGAGGTGGTGGATGCCTGCCTGCATGCGCTGAAGAACCCCGAGTGTTCGGTCGATGAACTGATGGAGATCATCCCGGCGCCCGACTTCCCCACCGCCGGCATCATCTATGGCCTGTCGGGCGTGCGTGAGGGCTATCGCACCGGCCGCGGTCGGGTGGTCATGCGCGCGCGCTGCCACTTCGAGGACATCGGCAAGGGCGATCGCCAGGCGATCATCGTCGACGAGATCCCCTACCAGGTCAACAAGAAGAACCTGCTCGAGCGCATCGCCGAGCTGGTCAACGAGAAGAAGATCGAGGGCATCAGCCACATCCAGGACGAATCCGACAAGTCCGGCATGCGGGTGGTGATCGAGCTCAAGCGCGGCGAAGTGCCCGAGGTGGTGCTCAACAACCTGTACAAGCAGACGCAGCTGCAGGACACCTTCGGCATCAACATGGTGGCGCTGATCGACGGTCAGCCCAAGCTGTGCAACCTCAAGGACCTGATCACGGTCTTCCTGGAGCACCGTCGCGAAGTGGTCACGCGCCGCACGGTGTTCGAGCTGCGCAAGGCGCGCGAGCGCGGCCACGTGCTCGAAGGCCTGGCCGTGGCTCTGGCCAACATCGACGAGTTCATCGAGACCATCAAGACCTCGCCGACGCCGCCGGTGGCCAAGACGGCCCTGATGAGCAAAAGCTGGGATTCGTCGCTGGTGCGCGAGATGCTGTCGCGCGTCGAGGGCGACCCGCAGCTGTACCGTCCCGAGAGCCTGTCGCCGAACTACGGCATGCAGCCCGACGGCCTCTACCGCCTGAGCGAAGAGCAAGCCGGCGAGATCCTCCAGATGCGCCTGCAGCGCCTGACGGGCCTCGAGCAGGACAAGATCATTGGCGAGTACAAAGACGTGATGGCCCAGATCGCCGATCTGCTGGACATCCTGGCCAAGCCCGAGCGCGTGTCCACCATCATCGGCGACGAACTCACGGCCATCCGCACCGAGTTTGGCCAGACCAAGCTGGGCGCCCGCCGCTCCACCATCGAGCACAACGCGCAAGAGTTGGGCACCGAAGACCTGATCACGCCCACCGACATGGTGGTCACGCTCAGCCACACCGGCTACATCAAGAGCCAGCCGCTGAGCGAATACCGCGCCCAGAAGCGCGGCGGCCGCGGCAAGCAGGCCACCGCCACCAAAGAAGACGACTGGATCGACCAGCTCTTCATCGCCAACACGCACGACTACATCCTGTGCTTCAGCAACCGGGGGCGGGTGTACTGGCTGAAGGTGTGGGAGGTGCCGCAAGGCTCGCGCAACTCGCGCGGCAAGCCCATCATCAACATGTTCCCGCTGGACAAGGACGAGAAGATCAACGTGGTGCTGCCGCTGACCGGCGAGTTCCGCAGCTTCCCTGAAGACCATTACGTGTTCATGGCCACGTCCATGGGCACGGTCAAGAAGACCCCGCTGACCGACTTCAGCAACCCCCGCAAGGCCGGCATCATCGCCGTGGGCCTGGACGAGGGCGACTACCTGATCGGCGCCGCCCTGACCGATGGCAAGCACGACGTGATGCTGTTCAGCGATGGCGGCAAGGCAGTGCGCTTCGACGAAGAAGACGTGCGCCCCATGGGCCGCTCGGCCCGTGGCGTGCGCGGCATGATGCTGGAAGAAGGCCAGTCGGTCATCGCCATGCTGGTGGCCGAAGACGAGTCGCAGTCCGTGCTGACGGCCACCGAGAACGGCTACGGCAAGCGCACCAGCATCGTCGAATACACCCGCCACGGCCGTGGCACCAAGGGCATGATCGCCATCCAGCAATCCGAGCGCAATGGCAAGGTGGTCGCGGCCACCCTGGTGCGCGCGGCCGACGAGATCATGATGATCACAGACAAGGGCGTGGTCGTGCGCACCCGCGTGGCCGAGATCCGCGAACTGGGTCGCGCCACCCAGGGCGTGACCCTGATCGCGCTGGACGAAGGCGCCAAGCTGATTGGCCTGCAGCGCATCGTTGAGAATGACGCCAACCCGTCAGGCGAGGATGACGGGTCCCAGACCGGCGAGGCCGCTGACGACAGCGGCAGAACCGAATCCTGACCAGACGACACCAAGTCGAGAGGCTGGCGCTGCGCCAGCCCTCCCCCCCCTAGGACGCAAGGACCCACGATGACCCTGACCCGCAACGCCCTGGCCGCTTCGATGGCCGCCGCCATGATGACCCTGTCGGTGTCGGCCCACGCCGACAAGAAGGCTGACGTGCAGAAGATCCTGTCGCTGCAGCAACCGGCCCTGGAAGAAATGGCCCGCACCGTGGCCGAACGCCCTGCTCTGCAAATGGCCGCCAGTGTGCGGCAGATCATGGCCCAGGCCGTGCCGGAAGACAAACGCGAAGCCACGGCCAAGCAAGTCGACGCCGAGATCAAGAAGTACCTGGACGCCGCCGTGCCCGCCGTGCGCGCGAGTGCCACCAAGATGAGCCAGTCCACCCTGGGCCCGATGCTGGAAGAAAAGTTCAGCGACGAAGAGCTCAAGCAACTCGTGGCCATGTTGGATTCGCCCGTGCTGAAGAAGTACCAGGGCATGCTGCCCGAGATGAGCAACACCATCCTCGAGAAGGTGGTGGCTGATGCGCGCCCGCAGGTGCAGCCCCGCCTGCAAACGGCCGAGACCAACATCCGCGACATTCTGGACAAGGCCACCGGTGGCAAGCTCAGCGGCAACAGTGAAGCCAAGCCGGCTGCCAAGCCCGCACCCAAGAAGTGATCCCTGACCGGGCTCTGCCCCGCTTGCCCCTCCTGCCCTGCCCTTTTCGCCATGTCCCGTCCGTTCAATTTTTCCGCCGGCCCGGCCACCCTGCCTGAAGAGGTGCTGGCCCAGGCTGCCCGAGAGATGCTTGACTGGCAGGGCTCGGGTATGGGCGTCATGGAAATGAGCCACCGGGGCAAGGAGTTCCTGTCCATCGCCCACCAGGCGGAGGCCGACCTGCGCGAGATCCTGGCCATCCCGGCCCACTTCAAGGTGCTGTTCATGCAGGGCGGCGCCATTGCCGAGAACGCCATCCTGCCGATGAACCTGTCGCGGGGCGGGCGGGCCGATTACGTGATCACGGGCGCGTGGTCGCAGAAGTCGGCCAAGGAGGCCCGTCAGTACTGCGATGTGCACGTGGCGGCCACCAACGAAGCCGACGGCCACACCAGCCTGCCGGCCTACGGAGCCTGGCAACTCAGCGAGCGCCCGGCCTATGTGCACGTGTGCAGCAACGAGACCATCCACGGCGTGGAAATGCACGAGCTGCCCGACCTGAAGGCCCTGGGCTGCGACGCGCCGCTGGTGATCGACTGCTCATCGCACATCGCCTCTCGCCCCATCGACTGGACACGCGTCGGCGTGGCCTATGGTGGTGCGCAGAAGAACATCGGTCCGTCGGGCCTGACCCTGGTCATCGTGCGCGAAGACCTGCTGGGCCACGCCCTGCCCATCACGCCGTCGGCCTTCAACTACCAGACGGTGGCCAACAACGACTCGATGTACAACACGCCGCCCACGTATGCGTGGTATATCGCCGGCCTGGTGTTCCAGTGGATCAAGCGCCAGCGCGAAGTCACCCCCGCCGGCGAGTTGACCGGGCTGGCCGCCATCGAGGCTCGCAACATCGCCAAGGCCGAGTTGCTCTACGGCTACCTGGATCAGTCCGCTTTCTACCGCACCAAGGTGCAGGCCCACTGCCGTTCGCGCATGAACGTGCCCTTCTTCCTGCCGGACGACGCGCTCAACGAGCCGTTCCTGGCCGGCGCCAAAGCGGCTGGACTGCTCCAGCTGAAGGGCCACAAGAGCGTCGGCGGCATGCGCGCCTCGATCTACAACGCCATGCCCCTGGCCGGCGTTCAGGCGCTGGTCAGCTACCTGCAAGACTTCGCGGCGCGCCATGGCTGAGTCGTCGCCCCTCTCACACGCCCCCTTCCAGCCCGACGATCGCCCGGTCGACGAGCAACTGGCCGACCTGCGCGTGCGCATCGACGCGGTGGATCGCCAGGTGCTGGCCCTGCTGAACGAGCGTGCCCAACTGGCCCATGCCGTGGGCGAGGTCAAGAAGCTGGATGGATCGCCCGTCTTCCGCCCCGACCGCGAGGTGCAGGTGATTGAACGGGTCAAAGCAGCCAACCCCGGCCCGCTGCTGCCTGAGAGCATCGGACCCATCTGGCGAGAGATCATGTCGGCCTGCCGCGCGCTGGAGGCGCGTCAGAAAGTAGCCTTCCTGGGTCCGGAAGGCACCTTCAGCGAACAGGCTGCCTTGAAGTTTTTTGGCTCGTCCATCGAGCCCATCGCCTGCGCCAGCATCGACGAAGTGTTCCGCGCCACGCTGTCGGGCACGGCCGATTTTGGCGTGGCGCCGGCCGAGAACTCGACCGAAGGCGTGGTGGCTCGCTCGCTCGATCTGCTGCTGGCCTCCGATCTGACCATCGTGGGCGAAACCAGCCTGCTGATCACGCACAACCTGCTGCGCCAGTCGCCCACCCTGGAGGGCATCCAGACGGTGTGCGCCCATCCCCAGGCCCTGGCGCAGTGCCACCAGTGGCTGAGCCAGCACCTGCCCCAGGCGGAGCGTCGCCCCGTGGCCAGCAACGCCGAAGGGGCGCGTCTGGCCGCAGCCGATGCCTCGGTGGCGGCGCTGGCCAGTGAACGTGCCGCCTCGATCTTCGGGCTGCACGTGGTGCGCCGTGCCGTGCAGGATGAAGCCCACAACCGCACGCTGTTTGTCGTGCTGACACGCCCCGAGAAGCACAGCCCCTCGCGGCCCACGGGCCATGACTGCACCAGCCTGATCGTGTCGGTCGACAACCGTCCCGGCGCCGTGCACGACATGCTCACGCCGCTGAAGCGGCATGGCGTGTCCATGACCCGCTTCGAGTCCCGCCCGGCCCGCTCGGGCCAGTGGGAGTACGTTTTCTTCATCGACCTGGCCGGCCATCTGGACGAGCCGCCGGTGGCCGCCGCCCTGGCCGAGTTGCGCGCGATGTGCAGCTTCGTCAAGGTGCTGGGCACCTTCCCTGTGGACCCGCTCTGACATGTTCAACCAACTCGGACTGATCGGCTGCGGCCTGATGGGGGGCTCCTTCGCCCTGGCACTCAAAAAGGCCGGGCTGGTGCGGCGCGTGGTGGGCTACAGCAAGTCGCCATCGACCGTCGAGAAGGCCCGCCGACTGGGCGTGATCGATGTGGCCGCCGAATCGGCCTTGCTGGCCGTGTCGGGCTCGGACATCGTGCTGATCGCCGTGCCCGTGGCCGCCAGCGAAAACACCTTCAAGGCCATCCGCCACCTGGTGGACCCGGGTGTGCTGTTCATGGACGTGGGCTCCACCAAGCGGGATGTGGTCGATGCCGCCCGCCGTGTGCTGAAAGAACGTCTGCCCTCGTTCGTACCGGCCCACCCCATCGCCGGCCGCGAAGTGGCGGGCATCGAGCATGCCGACCCCGGCCTGTACCAGGGCCGCAAGGTCATCCTGACCCCGCTGCCGCAAACCGACGCCACGCTGGTGCAAAAGGCCACCGACGTGTGGGCCGCCATCGGTTGCCAGGTGCTCAAGATGACGCCCGAGCACCACGATGCCGCGTTCGCTGCCGTCAGCCACCTGCCGCACCTGCTTGCGTTTGCGTACGTGAACGCCATGGCAGAACAACCTCGTGGCCAGGAATACCTGACCCTGGCGGGACCTGGTTTCCGTGATTTCACCCGGATTGCCGCCAGCGATCCGACCGTGTGGCGCGACATCCTGCTGTCCAACCGGGAAGAAATCCTGAAACAATCCGAGGCGTTTCGCCACGCGCTGGAGCAGATGGAGCGCCAGATGCGCGACTGGAACGGCCCGGCCCTGCAAGAGCAGATCCAGGCCGCCTCGGACGCGCGCAGCCAGTGGACCCTGGCCAGCAGCAAGCCCGGGCCCACGCGCTGAGGGCGCTGAGTCGTTCACCGCCTTCCGCCGGCCTTGGCCTGCCCCGCTGTTTCCGCTGACCTTGCTGTCTTTGCCGCCCTTGCCGCATGTACACCACCGCCTTTCTTGACCTTCCCCCCTTGCTGTCCAGCGGTGGCACCGTGCGCCTGCCGGGCTCCAAGAGCATCTCCAACCGGGTGCTGTTGCTGGCCGGTCTGAGCCAGGGCACCACCGTCGTGCATGACCTGCTGGCGTCGGACGACACCCGCGTCATGCTTGAAGCCCTGCGCGCCCTGGGGTGCGATCTGCACCAGGATGGCGACACGGTGCACATCACCGGCCTGGGCGGGCAGCTCAAGGTGCTGCAGGCCGATCTGTTTTTGGGCAACGCGGGCACGGCCATGCGCCCCCTGACGGCCGCACTGGCGCTGCTGTCGACCACCCAGGGCGGCGTGTTCACGCTCAGTGGCGTGCCCCGCATGCACGAGCGCCCCATCGGTGATCTGGTGAACGCCTTGCGCCCTCTGGGCTGCACCATCGAATGCACCGGCACCGAAGGCTACCCGCCGTTGCGCCTGGCCGGAGGCCAGCTCGACCTGAGCCGGCCCATCCAGGTGCGCGGTGATGTCTCCAGCCAATTCCTGACCGCCTTGCTGCTGGCCCTGCCCCTCGTGTCGCAGGCCCAGGCCCTGACCATCGAGGTGGTGGGCGAGCTCATCTCCAAGCCCTACATCGACATCACGCTGAACCTGCTGGCGCGCTTCGGCATCCAGGTGCAGCGCGAGGGCTGGCAGCGCTTCACCATCCCGCAAGGCAGTCAATACCGCTCGCCGGGCGTCATCCACGTCGAGGCCGACGCCTCCTCGGCGTCCTACTTCATCGCCGCGGGCGCCATCGCCGGCATTGACGAGCCCGTGCGCATCGAGGGCGTGGGCGCGCAGTCCATCCAGGGCGACATCCGCTTCATCGAAGCCGCCCAGGCCATGGGCGCGCAGGTGGTGTCCGGCCCGAACTGGCTGGAAGTGCGTCGCGGCACCTGGCCCCTGAAGGCCATCGACCTGGACTGCAACCACATCCCCGATGCAGCCATGACCCTGGCCGTGATGGCCCTGTATGCCCAAGGCACTACCCGCCTGCGCAACATCGCCAGCTGGCGCGTGAAAGAAACCGACCGCATCGCGGCCATGGCCTGCGAACTGCGCAAGCTGGGCGCCACGGTGGTGGAAGGGCATGACTTCATCGAGGTCACCCCGCCCGCATCGGGCCAGTGGCAGCACGCCAGCATCCACACCTACGACGACCACCGCATGGCCATGTGCTTCTCGCTGGCGGCGTTCAACCCGTTGGCGCCCACGGCGGCGGCCCATCGCCCCGTGTCGGTGCGCATCGAAGACCCGCGCTGCGTGGGCAAGACCTTCCCGGATTACTTCGAGTGCCTGTTCAAGGTGGCCGACACCCGCCCCGACTGGATCCCGGTGATCACGGTGGATGGCCCCACCGCCTCGGGCAAGGGCACCCTGGCCAGTGCCCTGGCCACCCGCCTGGGCTACCAGTTCCTGGACTCGGGCTCGCTGTACCGCATCACCGCGCTGCTGGCGATTGAAAACGAGGTGGATCTGGACGACACCCAGGCCCTGGAGCAGCTGGCGCGCCAGTTGGGCGACAGCGTGCGGCTGCGCTTCGATGGCGAACACATCTGGGTGGACCAGCGCGACGTGAGCCTGGACCTGCGCCAGGAAGAAGTGGGGCAGGCGGCCTCGCGCATCTCGGCCTACCCCGCCGTGCGCCAGGCCCTGATGGACCTGCAACTGGGTTTCCGCAGCCTGCCGGGCCTGGTGGCCGACGGTCGCGACATGGGCACGGTGGTCTTTCCCGATGCGGCGCTCAAGGTGTTCCTGACCGCCTCGGTGGCGCAGCGCGCCGAGCGACGCTATAAGCAATTGATTTCCAAGGGGTTTTCTGTTACCCTAGAAGAGATTTGCGCGGATTTGGAAGCGCGCGACCGCCGAGATCAAACCCGAGCGGTGGCACCTTTGAAGCCCGCAGCAGACGCCCGCAGCCTCGACAACTCGGCCTTGTCCATCGATGAATCGGTGGCCACGGTGCTGGATTGGTGGGATGCCGGCTGGCCCCACGTGATCGTGCGCTCCTGAGCCATCGACTGATGTTCAGACCGCCGCTCGGGCGGGGGCTGGTCACGCGGGCTTTCACAAGGCTGTGACGTTCGGCCCCTGCCGCCAGGTGGGGGTGTGCTCGTTCAGACCGGTCCCAAGCCGGTTCGGGCGTCATGTTCTTCAACCCTACCCGCTCTGGTCGTTCCTGTCGGCCCGGGCGTTACCGCCGGCTCATCCCGGCACAGGAAACTCCATGTCTGAATCTTTTGCCGCCCTTTTTGAAGAGTCGTTGCAGCGCACCAATATGCGCGCCGGCGAAGTCATCACCGCTGAGGTGGTGGCCGTCGACCACAACTTCGTGGTCGTGAACGCTGGCCTGAAGTCCGAGGCCTATGTGCCCATCGAGGAATTCAAGAACGACCAGGGCGAAATCGAAGTCCAAGTGGGCGACTTCGTGTCGGTGGCTGTGGACGCCATCGAGAACGGCTACGGCGACACCATCCTGTCGCGCGACAAGGCCAAGCGTCTGGCCTCGTGGCTGTCGCTGGAAACCGCTCTGGAGTCAGGCGACTTCGTGACCGGTACCGTCAACGGCAAGGTCAAGGGCGGTCTGACCGTTCTGGTCAACGGCATCCGTGCCTTCCTGCCTGGTTCGCTGCTCGATACGCGCCCTGTCAAGGACATGTCGCCGTTCGAAGGCAAGACCATGGAGTTCAAGGTCATCAAGCTGGACCGCAAGCGCAACAACGTGGTGCTGTCGCGCCGCGCTGTGGTCGAAGCCTCGATGGGCGAGGAACGCGCCAAGCTGATGGAAACCCTGCGCGAAGGCGCGATCGTCAACGGCGTGGTCAAGAACATCACCGAATACGGTGCCTTCGTGGACCTCGGCGGCATCGACGGCCTGCTGCACATCACCGACATGGCATGGCGCCGTGTCCGTCACCCGTCTGAAGTGGTGACCGTGGGTCAAGAGCTGACCGCCAAGGTCCTGAAGTTCGACGCCGAGAAGAACCGCGTCTCGCTGGGCCTGAAGCAAATGGGCGACGACCCCTGGGTGGGCGTGTCGCGCCGTTACCCCTCGGGTACCCGCCTGTTCGGCAAAGTCACCAACATCGCTGACTACGGCGCATTCGTCGAGATCGAACCCGGCATCGAAGGCCTGGTGCACGTCTCCGAAATGGACTGGACCAACAAGAACGTGGCTCCCAACAAGATCGTCAACCTGGGCGACGAAGTGGAAGTCATGGTTCTGGAGATCGACGAAGACAAGCGTCGCATCTCCCTGGGCATGAAGCAATGCAAGCCGAACCCCTGGGAAGAGTTCGCGCAGAACTTCAACCGTGGCGACAAGGTCAAGGGCCCCATCAAGTCGATCACCGACTTTGGCGTGTTCGTGGGCCTGACGGCCGGCATCGACGGCTTGGTGCACCTGTCTGACCTGTCTTGGAACGAGCCTGGCGAAGCCGCCGTGCGCAACTACAAGAAGGGCCAGGAAGTCGAAGCCATCGTGTTGGGCATCGATGTCGAGCGCGAGCGCATCTCGCTGGGCATCAAGCAGCTGGATTCTGACCCCTTCACCAACTTCACAACCCTGAACGACCGTGGCGCCACCGTCACCGGCACCGTCAAGACCGTGGATGCCAAGGGCGCTGAAATCTCGCTGGGCGATGACATCGTGGGTTACCTGCGTGCCTCCGAGATCAGCACCGACCGCGTGGAAGATGCTCGCAACGTGCTGAAGGAAGGCGACGAAGTCACCGCCCTGATCACCAACATCGACCGCAAGTCGCGTTCGATCCAGTTGTCGATCAAGGCCAAGGACAACGCCGAGCAGCAAGAAGCCATCCAGTCGCTGCGTGCCGACACCACCAAGGAAGGCTCCGGCACCACCAGCCTGGGCGCCCTGCTGAAGGCCAAGCTCGACCAGAACAACGGCTGATGCCGTTGCCCCCTGCGACTGCCCGGCTGGCAACAGCCAGGCAGCCCGCAGGGGCTGTGATCAGCTGCCCCCTCGACACCTGATCACAGCCTCTGCCCGCATTACCCGACATGACCCGATCCGACCTCGTGGCCCGACTGGCCGAACGATTTGGCCAGTTGACGCAACGTGACGCTGAGTTTGCCGTCAAGACCATCCTGGACGCCATGTCGGATGCCCTGGCGCGGGGTCACCGCATCGAGATTCGCGGCTTCGGCAGCTTCTCCATCAGCCGTCGCCCACCCCGCATGGGGCGCAACCCTCGCACCGGAGACCAGGTGCTGATTCCTGAAAAGCTGGTGCCCCACTTCAAGCCGGGCAAAGCCCTGCGTGAAGGCGTGGACCAGGCGCCGCCACCGCAGGAAGGCTGACACCCATGCGTCTGTTCAACTGGCTGTGGCGAGCGGCTCTGTTTTTCGTGCTGTTCGCCTTTGCTTTGAACAACCAGCATGTGGTCGAGATGCGCTGGTTCTTTGGCCACCAATGGCGAGCCCCCATGGTCTATGTGGTGCTGATCGTGTTCGTGCTGGGCTGCGCCACCGGCGTGCTGGCCATGCTGCCCAGCTGGTGGCGCCACCGCCGTGGGGCCCGTCAACGCGAGCTGTTGTTGCCTGAGCCGGTGGCCGCCCCCAACGGAACAGCCGGCACAGACGCGCCCGGCGGCGAAGGTGCTGACACCCAGGCCGTGCCGTCGGTGCTGCCCTTCCCTCCCGACATGCCCGCACCGCGCAAACCCGCGCGCTGACCCGCTTCATGGACTTCGACTACCAATGGCTGCTGCTGGGCCTGCCCGCAGCGTTCTTTCTGGGCTGGCTGGCCTCGCGCCTGGATCTGCGGCAGCTGCGACAGGACGAAGCAGCATCGCCCCAGGCCTACTTCAAGGGTCTGAACCTGCTGCTCAATGAACAGCAGGACAAGGCCATCGACGCCTTCATCGAAGCAGTGCAGCACGACCCCCAGGCGGCCGACCTGCACTTTGCCCTGGGCAACCTCTTCCGCCGGCGCGGCGAGTACGAACGCGCCATCCGGGTGCATGAGCACCTGCTGGCCCGGGCCGACATCAGCCGCGATGCCCGCGAGCGCGCGCAACACGCCCTAGCCCAGGATTTCATGAAGGCCGGGCTGTTTGACCGGGCCGAGAACGCCTTCAAGGCACTGGAAGGCACGGCCTTCACCAGCGATGCACGGCTGGCGCTGTTGTCGCTGTATGAGCGCTCTCGCAACTGGCATCCAGCCATCGAGGTGGCACGACAGCTCGAAGCGGCTGGCCAGGGCTCGTTTGCCGCGCGCATGGCCCACCACTGGTGCGAGATCGCCCAGGAAGCCCATGCCCGTGGCCAGGACGATATTGCCGAGCAGGCCCTGACGCACGCCCGCGAAGCCGCCCCCCATGCCGCACGCCCCCTGGTGATGCTGGGGCAACGGCTGATGCGCCAGCAGCGCAGTGCCGAGGCTTTGCATGTGTGGGAAGAGCTGATGGCCCTGCAACCTGCCGCCTTCGCACTGGTGGCCTCGGACTATGCGCAGGTGGCACTGAGCCTGAACGAATCGGCACGGGCCCGTGAACGCCTGGCCGCGCTGTATGAGCGGGCCCCCTCGGTGCCGGTGCTGTCGGCACTGAACCGCCTGCAAGACGACGCCAGCCTGCGTCGGCAGGCCTGGATGGCCCACATCAGCCAGCAGCCTTCACTGTCGGCCGCGCAAGAGTTGATCCGTGAGCGCCTGTTGACCCATGTGCCGCTGGATGAGCCCGAAATCGAGCGTCTGCAACAAGCCCTGGCCAGTGCGGCCAAACCTCTGCAGCGCTACCGTTGTGCCGCCTGCGGGTTCGAGAGCCAGCATCACTTCTGGCAGTGCCCGGGCTGCCACGGCTGGGACACCTACCCGCCGCGGCGCCTTGAAGAACAGTGATCAGTGATGGTGGTGATGACCACCGGCTGGCTCACGGGCCGCGCCCGCGGGCGCTGAGGCGCGAACAGGCACAGCCACGGACTGCACCACGCTGGCACCCTGAGCATCCTGCAAGAGCAACTCCAGCGTGATCGTTTGACCGGCTGACAGAGGCTGGGTCAAGCCCATCAGCATGAGGTGATGACCACCGGGCCGCAGTGTCACGGCCTGGCCGGCGGGCAGAGGCAGGCGCTCGATGGCACGCATGCGCATGACATCCCCATCCATCTTCATTTCATGCAGTTCGGCATGCGGCGCGGCGGCACTGCGAAACCCGACCAAGGTCAGGTCTCGATCCGCGCGCAAGGTCATGAACCCACCGGTGCCGGTCTGCCCCTTCACTGTGGCGCGCACCCAGGCGCCTTCGACCGCCACGGGCGCTGTGGCCGTGGCGCTGGCGGCCACCATCGGGGGGGTGGTCATGTGGGGTTTGCCGGCACCGGCGTGTCCACCGGCGACAGCGGTGGACAGGCACAGGGCGCTCATCACGCCACTGCACAGCAGCTTCACGGATGCGGACTGAAAGAACCCCTGAGGGGCGCGCTGGCTCTTGCTCATCTTGGATCTCCGTTGGCAACATGAGGCGAGAGGCACGCCGCTGAACACGACGTCATGCCTACGCCCTTGATCGCGACCCAGTGTAGTGCACCCGGCCAGAGCATCACACGCTGGCCAGGGTGCGCCGGTACTGAACGGCCTCCGCCACATGGGCCGACTGCACCTCGTCTGCTTGCGCCAGATCGGCGATGGTGCGGGCCAATCGCACCACCCGATGGTAGGCCCGCCCGGACCAACCCATGCGCTCGCAGGCCAGGGTCACCATGCGCTGCGCGGCCTCACCCAGCCCGGCATGCGCATCCAGCGCCTCGCCTTGCAGTTGCGCATTGAGCACACCCTGCCGCGCCATCTGCCGCGATCGCGCCGCCAGCACCCGGGCCGCCACGGTGGCGGTGTCTTCGCCATCCGGGGCGGCAGCCAGCACGGCCGGCGCCAGCACCGGCACCTCCACCTGCACATCGATGCGATCCAGCAAGGGACCGCTGAGGCGGGACTGGTAGCGCAAGACCTGATCGGGCGTGCAGCGACACGCCTTCAAGGGGTTGCCGTGGTGCCCGCAGGGACAGGGGTTCATGGCCGCGATGAGCTGAAAGCGCGCCGGAAAGGTCTGACGCCGTGCCGCCCGCACGATGGCGATCTGACCTGTTTCCAGCGGCTCACGCAAGGCCTCCAAGGCTGAACGCGGAAACTCGGGCAGCTCGTCCAGGAACAAAACGCCGTGGTGGGCCAAAGAGATCTCGCCGGGCCTGGGCGGCACGCCACCCCCGACCAGCGCGGGCGCCGAGGCGGAGTGGTGAGGGCTGCGCACCACTCGGCGCCGCCAACCACGGGCCTCGAACTGCCCGGCCAGGCTGAGCACCGCCGCCGATTCCAGCGCCTCACGGGCCGACAGGGGCGGCAGCACGCTGGCCAGCCGCTGGGCCAACATGGACTTCCCGCTGCCCGGGGGGCCTACCAACAAGGCCGAGTGTCCGCCCGCAGCGGCCACCTCCAACGCGCGCTTGGCGGCTGACTGCCCTTTCACCTCACGCCAATCGGGCAGGGGCTCGGCCCTGTCATCATCCACCTCTGCCGGGGTGGCCCGCCACCAGCCCTGCGCCTGAGCCGTGGCACCGCCGGGCGATGACGCCGACTCAGGCCGCAAGGCCGCCACGACGTCAGCCAGGTGCCGGGCGGCATACACCGTCACCCCGTCCACCAGGGCCGCTTCGCGCGCACTGTCTTCCGGCAGCACCAGCGCGCGCACAGCATCCCCCGTGTCGTCCGCCAGAGCCAAGGCCATGGGCAAGGCGCCACGCACTGGACGCAGCTCACCACCCAACGACAACTCGCCGGCGAACACCAGGCCCTGAAGACGCCGGGTGTCCAGCTCGCCCATGGCGGCCAGGATACCCAGGGCGATGGGCAAGTCGAATCGGCCAGACTCTTTGGGCAGATCAGCCGGCGCGAGGTTGACCGTCACCCGCTGGTTGAACGGGAACGACAGGCCGCAGTTGCTGAGCGCTGCGCGCACCCGCTCGCGGGCCTCTTTGACCTCGGTATCGGCCAAACCCACCAAGGTGAACGACGGCAGGCCGTTGGCCAGGTGCACCTCCACGATGACGCGAGGCGCCTTCAAGCCATCGAGGGCACAGCTGTGAACAATCGCAAGTGACATGGGCTGGCATGCTAGCCAGCCGCCCCCGTTTGTGACAGCCCCCTGAAGGGCGAGTCTGTTGGCGTCGAGGTGGCCTCGCCCCCGAGCACCGAGCTTGGTGAAGCCGCACAGGCCTGATTTCGACCCTGCCGTTTAGCCTGATAGAGCGCCTGGTCTGCTCGGTTGATCAACTCCAGCAGCGATTCACCGGGGCGAGCCTGCGCAAAACCAGCGGACAGCGTACAAGACAGCCCCGGGCCATGCGTCTGCCGCAGTGGGCGCCGCCCTGCCTCTCGGACCAGTCGCCACGCCAAATCGGCCGCCTGCGCTTCGTCGCAATGAGGCAGCACCATGCAGAACTCCTCGCCACCATAACGCCCCACCAGGTCCGACAGGCGCACGGTGGAAGACAGCAACCGGGCCACATGAGCGATGACCTGGTCGCCCACGGCGTGACCGTGACTGTCGTTGATGGACTTGAAGTGATCAATGTCCACCATCACCACCGAGACAGGCCCACCACAGCGTTGCAGTTGCGGCTCCGCCAGCTCCATGAAGGCCTTTCGGGTGAGCAAACCTGTCAGGCCATCACGACGTGCGGCATCGACGACATCTTGCTGGTGTCGGTCATACACGTAAGACGACACGCCGAGCGAGGCGGCCACCAACCACACCAAGCCAAACAACAATACCGCTTGCATCTCAGGGGTCGGTCCCGCCTGCAACAAGGGGTGCGACTGAGATTGTGCCGCCACGACTGCACGGCCCAGCAGGCTCGCCCCCAGCAGACCGCTGGTGAGGGCACAGGTGATCGACGCCACGCCTCGCCCAGGCAGCCTCCACGCCAGCCACGCCGCCCATGCCAACAGGCTGCCCATGCCCAGAGACACCGTGAAGACCGCCACGTCGTAACCGGCCATGCCCGCCTCATGCAGGGCTGGCCCGATCAGTGCGCCCACCCCCAGCCACCAGATCGACCACGAGCGCTGCCCGCGATCATGCAAATGGCGAAACGTCACCACGATGCCGCCCACCATGCAGAACAGCATGAGGTTGGACAGGAAGAGCAGCCAGTCATGGGACTGCACCACCCGAACGGCCATCAGGATGAAGGCGGCAGCGGCACAGGCCATGCCCAAAGACCAGGCGCGCAGGGCCTGGCTGTAGGCAGGCATCAAACGGCCCAACCCCCAAAACAACCAGGCCGACATGCTGGAGCACAGACATGTCGCCACGAACCAGGTGAAAGGGTCCAGGTCTCTGGGCATCCACAACACTCCCTGTGTGTTCACGTCATGGCACAGCGGTCGTGCCTGCGTTCGCTGCATTGGCGATTGCTAGAAAGCGTAGCCCGCCCATCCGAGTTTGGCAAGACGATTGACAGCCCGCCCGATCGGCCGAGGCCGGCCAACGTCGATACGAACAGACACAAGCCGCACCGCGATCGGGAACATCAGGCGATTTCACTGATTGAAATGCACCAAACTGGCGCAGATCATGATGTGGCGTGCTTGCCGGCGGCGATTCCGTGACGAGTTACCGTGCAGCGCCCTTTGGTGGTGCGACCGCACCAAGACCGCGCCCCGTGTCGAGGCGCAGGGGAGGCCCGACGACACCCCGCCTCAGGCGGGTGCACGAAAAACATGCCCTGGCACACTTCATGCAGTGCCTGTGGCGTTCGTCTTTTGTCCAACCTCACCGGAGAAACAACCATGAAAATGGTGACCGCCATCGTCAAGCCCTTCAAGCTTGATGAAGTGCGTGAGGCCCTGTCTGCCATCGGCGTCCAGGGCATCACCGTGACCGAAGTCAAAGGCTTCGGTCGCCAGAAAGGCCACACCGAGCTGTACCGTGGCGCGGAGTACGTGGTCGATTTCCTGCCCAAAGTGAAGATTGAAGCCGCCGTGGATGAATCCATCCTCGATCGCGTGGTGGAGGCCATCGAGTCGTCCGCCCGCACCGGCAAGATCGGTGACGGCAAGATCTTCGTCACCGCCCTGGAGCAGGTCATCCGCATCCGAACCGGCGAAACCGGCAAGGACGCACTCTGATTCCGTCGAACCCATCCGTGAACCCTCTGGCCCACACCGCCCCGGTGTGAGCGCTGTCACCCAACTTTCAGACCTTACAAGAGGCCTTACATGAGAAAGCTCATTGCGTCCATCGCACTGGGGCTCGCAGCCTTCGGTTTCCTGGGCGTGTCTCACGCTCAAGACGCCGGAGCCAGCGAACCCGTCTCGGCCACCGCCGTTGAAGCCACCGCCGAAGCGCCTGCCGCTGAAGCTCCCGCTGCTGCCGCAGTTGCTGAGGAAGCCGCCGCCCCCACCGTCAACAAGGGTGACGTGGCGTGGATGATGGTCTCCACCATCCTCGTGATCCTGATGGTGTTGCCGGGCCTGGCCCTGTTTTACGGCGGCCTGGTGCGCAGCAAGAACATGCTGTCCGTGCTGATGCAAGTGATGGTGGTCTTCTCGTTGATCTCCGTGCTGTGGGCTGTGTACGGCTACAGCCTGGTGTTCGGCGGCGAGGGCCTGATCATCGGCGATCTGTCGAAGGTCTTTCTCAACGGCGTGACGGCTGACTCGCTGGCCGACACCTTCACCGACAACGTGAAGATCCCCGAGTACATCTTCATCGCCTTCCAGTGCACCTTCGCAGGCATCACCTGCGCCCTGATCGTCGGCTCGTTCGCCGAGCGCATCAAGTTTGGCGCCGTGCTGCTGTTCTGCGTGCTGTGGTTCACTTTCAGCTACCTGCCCATCGCTCACATGGTGTGGGGTGCTGGCGGCTACCTGCTGGACAAGGGTGCTCTGGACTTCGCCGGTGGTACCGTGGTGCACATCAACGCCGCCATGGCTGGCTTGGTGGGCGCCTACATGGTGGGCAAGCGGATTGGCTACGGCAAGGAGGCCTTCACGCCTCACTCGCTGACGCTGACCATGGTGGGTGCCTCGCTGCTGTGGGTGGGCTGGTTCGGCTTCAACGCCGGCTCCAACCTGGAAGCCAACGGTGGTGCAGGCCTGGCCTTCATCAATACCCTGTTCGCCACCGCGGCCGCTGTGCTGGCTTGGTGTGTGGGTGAGGCACTGCTCAAGGGCAAGGCCTCGATGCTGGGCGCCGCTTCGGGTGCTGTGGCTGGTCTGGTGGCCATCACCCCGGCTTGCGGTTCGGTGGGCCCCATGGGTGGCATCGTGATCGGTCTGGCTTCGGGCTTCCTGTGCCTGTGGGGTGTGACCGGTCTGAAGAAGATGCTGGGTGCCGATGACTCGCTGGACGTGTTCGGCGTGCACGGTGTCGGCGGTATCGTGGGTGCTCTGCTGGTGGGCGTGTTCGCAGCCCCCAGCCTGGGCGGCACCGGTGCCGAAGACTTCTCGATCGCCTCGCAACTGTTCATCCAGGCTGAAGGTGTCGTGATCACCATGGTGTGGTCGGGTGTGGTGGCTGCCATCGCCTACAAGATCACCGACCTGGTCATCGGTCTGCGTGTCTCGGAAGAAGAAGAGCGCGAAGGCCTGGACATCACCTACCACGGCGAAACCGCTTACCACAAGTGATTCTGAACTCGGCTGTCTCGACAGCCGACTCAAGACTCATCAAGGCCACCTTCGGGTGGCCTTTTTGCGTTCTGAGCCACGACTCAGCAGGGGCAGCCGGCTTTCTCTAGAATGAGAGCCCGACGTCTGAACAGTCTCCGACCATGGTTCCCCATCTCATCACCGCGCTCACCGGCCCCATCAATGAACTGGAGCAGCGCTTGCTGGACTCCGTGCCGGCCATTGAGCGCTGGTTCCGCCTGGAGTGGATGGAGCACACCCCCCCCTTCTACACCTCGGTTGATCTGCGCAATGCGGGCTTCAAGTTGGCCCCGGTGGACACCAACCTGTACCCGGGCGGCTTCAACAACCTGACGCAAGAGATGCTGCCACTGGCGGTGCAGGCGGCCATGGCAGCGATCGAGAAGATCTGTCCCGAGGCCAAGAACCTGCTGCTCATCCCCGAGAAGCACACACGCAACACGTTCTACCTGACCAACGTGGCCCGGTTGATGGACATCTTCACGCTGGCCGGCCTGAACGTGCGCCTGGGCACACTGGATGAAACCATCACCGAGCCCGTCGACATTGCCCTGCCCGAAGGCCAGGTGCTGACGCTGGAACCACTCATCCGCACCAAGCACCGCCTTGGGCTGAAGCATTTCGACCCCTGCACGATCCTGCTGAACAATGACCTGTCGGCTGGCATCCCCGAGGTGCTGCAAAACCTGCACGAGCAGTACCTGCTGCCCCCGTTGCATGCCGGCTGGGCGGTGCGGCGCAAGAGCCAGCACTTTGCCGCCTACGAAGAGGTGGCCAAGAAGTTTTCAAAACTGATGGGCATGGACCCCTGGCTGATCAACCCCATGTACGCGGTGTGCGACGAGGTGGATTTTCAGGAGGGCGCCGGCATCGAATGCCTGCAAACCCAGGTGGATGCCCTGCTCAACAAGATCCGCCGCAAGTACAAGGAATACAGCATCAACGAGAAGCCGTTCGTGGTCGTCAAGGCCGACAACGGCACCTACGGCATGGGCATCATGACCGTTCGCGATGCGAAAGAGCTGGCTGATTTGAACCGCCGCACACGCAACAAGATGTCGGTGGTGAAGGATGGTCAGTCGGTCAGCAAGGTGCTGATCCAGGAAGGTGTACCCACCTACGAGCAGATCAACGAGGCCGTGGCCGAACCGGTGGTCTACATGATCGACCGTTATGTGGTGGGAGGCTTCTACCGCGTGCATGCCGACCGCGGGGTGGATGAAAACCTCAATGCCCCGGGTTCCAGCTTCGTACCGCTGGCCTTTGCCGAGCCCAGCCACCTGCCTCGCCCCGGCTTCAAGCCCGGCGCCAGCGCGCCCAATCGCTTCTACATGTACGGGGTGATTGCCCGGCTGGCCATGCTGGCCGCCAGCTACGAGCTGGAAGCCACCGACCCGGACGCTGAAACCTACAACTGAGCGACTTTGTTGCCAAGCCCCCTCATCCGAGGTGGGCATTGACACGCAACAGGCGCACAATGGCAGTCTCCGTACTCGTGATCCTGTTCCGTGCAGCACCCTGACAAGGCTCAACTCAGCGGCAAGCAAATGGCCGCCTTGACATTGGGCGCCATCGGCGTCGTGTACGGGGACATTGGCACCAGCCCCCTGTACGCCCTCAAGGAAGTGTTTGCGCACGGTCGGCTGCCGCTCACGCCAGACAACATCATGGGCATCCTGTCCCTGATGTTCTGGACGCTGACGATCATCGTGTCGCTCAAGTACGTGACGCTGATCCTGCGCGCCGACAACAACGGCGAAGGCGGCCTGATCGCCATGCTGGCCCTGGCGTCCACCGCGGTGGCCGACCGACCGGCCCTGCGCAGCAAGTTGCTGCTGCTGGGTATTTTTGGCACGGCCATCTTCTTTGGCGACGGCGTGATCACACCGGCCATCTCGGTGCTCTCCGCCGTCGAAGGGCTGGAAGTGGCGGCCCCTGGCCTCAAACGCTATGTGGTGCCGATCACCTTGGTCGTGCTGACGGCGCTGTTCATCGTGCAGCGCCATGGCACCGGGGGCATTGGCAAGTTCTTCGGGCCCATCACGCTGGTGTGGTTCCTGGTGCTGGCCGTCCTGGGTTTGGTGCATGTGGCCCGCAACCCCGCCGTGCTGGCCGCCATGAGCCCGCACTACGCGCTGGGCTTCATCATCGACTATCCAGGCTTGTCCTTCATCGCGCTGGGCGCGCTGATCCTCTGCGCCACCGGGGCCGAAGCCCTCTATGCCGACATGGGGCACTTCGGCAAAAAGCCCATCCGCCTGGCCTGGTTTGGCCTGGTGATGCCGGCGTTGCTGATCAATTACTTTGGTCAGGGCGCGATGCTGCTGGCCCACCCCGAGAACGTCAACAATCCCTTCTACGAAATGGCGCCGCACTGGGCGCTCTATCCGCTGGTGGGTCTGGCCACCTGTGCCACAGTGATTGCCTCTCAGGCCCTGATCTCGGCGGCGTTCTCCGTCACCAAGCAGGTGGTCCAGCTGGGCTACCTGCCGCGGCTGCGGGTGTTGCACACCTCGGTGAACGCAGCCGGTCAGATCTACATCCCGTTTGTGAACTGGACGCTGTTCGGCTGCATCGTGATGGCGGTGATTTTCTTCGGCTCCAGCAGCAACCTGGCGGCCGCTTACGGCATCGCGGTGACGATCGACATGCTGATCACCACCATCCTGACCTTCTTCGTGATTCGCTACGCCTGGAAGATGTCGCTCTTGCTGTGTGTGGCGGCCACCGGGTTCTTCTTCGTCATTGACGCCTTGTTCTTCGCGGCCAACGTCATCAAGATCAACGATGGCGGCTGGTTCCCTCTGATGATCGGCATCGTCATGTTTGCTTTGATGACCACGTGGCGAGATGGTCGGCACATGCTCAGCGAGAAGCTGCGCAACGATTCGATCGAACTCAAGTCCTTCCTGGACACCGTCTTCATCAGTCCACCGCAGCGGGTAACGGGCACCGCCGTGTTCCTCAATGCCGATGCGGGCACCACACCCAACGCTCTGCTGCACAACCTCAAGCACAACAAGGTGCTGCACCAGCAAAACCTGTTCGTGACGGTCAAATCGCATGAGGTACCCTGGATCGGCTTCGACAAGCGCATCCAGGTGGAGCCCCTGGGCCACAACTGCTGGCAGGTGATGTTGCACTTCGGTTTCAAGAATGAGCCCGACGTGCCGGAGGCGCTCAAGCTGCTCAAGCACCAGGGCATTCAGCTTGATGACATGGAAACGAGCTACTTCCTGTCTCGCGACATCGTCATCCCGTCCATTGGTCGGGGTATGGCGCCTTGGCGAGAAAAGCTGTTTGCCAGCATGCACCGCAATGCCTCGGGGGTGGCCGACTTTCTCAGCCTGCCCACCAACCGCGTGGTGGAGTTGGGCTCCAAGGTGGAGCTCTGAGGCTTGTCAACGCCAGGCGTGTTCCTTCAAGCTTGGCGCGACAGCCATCCGGCGGCGATCTCCGCTGGCTTTGTGGCCACCCTGGTGGGCTTCACCAGCACCATCGCCCTGATTTTTCACGCGGCCCAGTCGCTGGGCGCCACCCCGGCGCAGATCACCTCCTGGGTGCTGGCCCTGGGGGTGGGCATGGGGTTGGCCAGCATCGGCCTGTCGCTGTGGACGCGCATCCCGGTGCTCATCACGTGGTCCACGCCCGGAGCTGCCGTGATCGCCAGCGCGGCCACGGGCGTCAGCCTGGCGGAGGCCGTGGGCGCCTTCCTGGTGTGCGGCATGCTGATGTGGCTGAGCGGCGTCACAGGCTGGTTCGAGCGGCTGATGAACCGCATTCCCCTGGCCCTGGCCGCCAGCCTGCTGGCCGGTATCCTGGCCAAGTTTGCACTGCTGTCCTTCGGGGCGGGCACCGAGCACCCGCTGCTCATCACGTCGATGCTGCTGATCTACCTGCTAGGCAAGCGGTGGTGGCCACGCTACGCCGTGCTGGGGGTGCTGGTGGGGGGCACCGCCGTGGCTGCCGCACAAGGGCTGCTGGATACCACGCAGATGCGCCTGCAATGGGCGCAGCCGGTGTGGGTCACGCCTGAATGGTCGTGGCAGGCCGTGCTGGGCATGGGCCTGCCTTTGTTCATCGTGACCATGGCCTCGCAAGCCGTGCCGGGGGTGTCCGCCATCCGCGTGTCGGGCTACCAACCGCCGGTATCGCCCTTGATGAGTTGGTCGGGCATCACCACGGTGTTGCTGGCACCGTTTGGCGGTTATGCCTTCAACCTGGCCGCCATCACCGCCGCCATCGTGCTCAACCCCCATGCGCATCCGCAGCCTGAGCAGCGGTACACCGCCGCCTTGTGGGCGGGCGCGTTCTACCTGCTCATGGGCCTGCTGGGTGGGGCCGTTGCGGGGCTGCTGGCCGCCTTTCCGCCTGCTCTCATCATGGGCATTGCGGGCCTGGCGCTGTTGGGCACCATCGCCAACGGCCTGGCCACCTCGCTGGCTGAACCCGGCACGCGCGAGGCCGCCATCATCACCTTCCTGGTCACGCTGTCGGGCGTGACGCTGTGGGGCGTGGGCTCGGCCTTCTGGGGTCTGGTGGCCGGCGCGCTGACGCTGTTCGTGGAACACTATCAGCTCAAGCCCCACCACGGCCCTGATGAACCCTGATGCACCCCATGAAGCTGCTTTTCGTTGCCGACCCTCTGGACACCTTCAAAACCTACAAGGACAGCACCTTTGCCATGATGCGCGAGGCGGCTGCACGAGGGCACGAACTGTGGGCCTGTGAGCCCCGAGAACTTGTGTGGCAGCGTGGCAGCGTGGTCACGGCCACCGCCCGACGCCTGCAACTGACGGGCGATGCGCATGACTGGTACAACGAGCTGGAGGCCGCCGAGGTGCCCCTGTGCTGCATGGACGCGGTGCTGATGCGCAAAGATCCGCCCTTTGATGCCGAGTACCTGTACTGCACCCATCTGCTGACCCAGGCCGAGCGCGAAGGCGCCCGGGTGTTCAACCGCCCGGAGGCCTTGCGCGCCCACCCGGAAAAGCTGGCCATCCTGGAGTTTCCGCAGCACATCGCGCCCACGCTGGTCACGCGTGACATGGCCGCCGTGCGGGCCTTCCATGCGCAGCACCGCGACGTGATCCTCAAACCACTGGATGGCATGGGCGGCATGGGCATCTTCCGTGTGAAGGACGATGGTCTGAACCTGGGCAGCATCGCCGAAACGCTGACCAAGGACGGCACCCAGACCATCATGGTGCAGGCCTTCTTGCCGGCCATCGCCGAGGGCGACAAGCGGGTGCTGTTGATCGACGGCGTGCCGGTACCCTATGCACTGGCCCGCATCCCGCAAGGTGGCGAAGTGCGCGGCAACCTGGCCGCAGGCGGCAAAGGCGTGGCCCAAGCCTTGAGCGACAGCGACCGCGCCATCGCGGAGCACCTGGGCCCCATCCTGGCCTCGCGTGGGCTGCTGCTGGTGGGCCTGGACATCATTGGCGACCGCCTGACGGAGATCAATGTGACCAGCCCCACCTGCTTTCAGGAAATCACCGATCAGACAGGGTTCAACGTGGCGCAGCGCTTCATGGATGCCTTGACGGCCCAGGTCACGCGAGCGGGCTGAGCGCCGCCTCCAGCGCCCGAGCGTGATGCCCGACGCACTAGGGCGCAGCAGATGCCTGCCTCAGTGAGGTCGCCTCAGTGGGGCGGCCTCACTGGCTGGGGCCCAGAGGCGCCAGCAAACCAAGGCGGCTGGCCTCGTAAACGG
Organism: Aquabacterium sp.; assembly: GCA_046295615.1. GTDB lineage: Bacteria > Pseudomonadota > Gammaproteobacteria > Burkholderiales > Burkholderiaceae_C > Aquabacterium. The sequence continues at coordinate 125,251 of JBKBMV010000003.1, read as the reverse complement.
CTTCGCTTCGCGAATGCACGGCCAGCTTGCCGTACAGCTTCTTGATGTAAGTTTGCACGGTGTGCACGGTGATGCCTTGCTGGCGAGCGATCTCGGCGTAAGAGAAGCCCCGGGCGATGTAGGCCAGCACCTCCTGCTCGCGCGGGCTGAGCGCCACCGACACGGCATCGGCCACGGATCGCCCCACGGAGGGCGTGGGCTCGGGCGCGGGAGAGGCCACCACCTCGGTGCCCTCGCGCGGACGCATGCGGCGCAACAGGTGGCGAGCAATCATGGGCGAAATGGGTGAGGCCCCGCGCTTGACGGCCAGCAGCGTCTCGGCGATGTCGGTGGCCTCGTCATCCTTGTGCACATAGCCCACGGCGCCGGCTTCGATGCTGGCCACCACGTTCTCTTCATCGCCGAACATCGACACCACCAGCATGTCGCAGGCGGGCCATCGCTGATGCACCTGCCGCAGCAGCGTCAGGCCGCTGCCATCAGGCAGGCCCAGATCCACCAGCAACAAATCAGCGCCCTGGCGGGCAAACCAGCCCAGCGCCGGGCTCAGGGTGCCGAACGAAGCCGCCAGGCGCAACTGGGGGCTCTGCACCACGCATTGCTCCAGGAAGTGGCGGGTGTGGGCGTTGTCCTCCACGATCACCACGCGCCAGGGATCGGTTGTTGTCAGGCTCATGCCGCAGAGGATAAACCACTCCAGTCGCTGGCCTGCCAGGGCAGGATCAGACGCACCTCCAACCCCCCTTGGGTGGGCCGCACGAACTCCAGCTGCCCGCCGATCACGGCCGCGCGCCCCACCATGCTCTGCAGCCCCTGCCCCTGCTCACGGTCGACCGGCATGCCCACCCCGTTGTCGATGAGGCTGAGCGTCAGCCGCCCCTCGGTCTGGCGGGCCATGAGCACCAGCCGGGTGGCCCCTGCATGTTGCAAGGCATTGGACAAGGCCTCGAAGAGGATGTATTGCAACTGCCGCAGCGCCGGCGGCGTGCCCATGGGCCACGAGGGCATCTCGGGCACATCCCACACCAGGTCAATGCCGGCCGCTTTCAGGCGCGGCGTCATGCGGAAGCGCAAGCTGGCCAGCAGGCCCACCACATCGCCGGGCTGCAACTGCATGGCATCGATGGACAGCTTGAGCTGATCCAGCGAATCGCGCAGGGTTTGCGTGACCATGGGCAGGTCCACCGCCTGGCCCGCGGGCGCCTGCAGTTGTCGCAGGGCAGAACTGAGGTGCGCACCCACCCCGTCGTGCATGTCCTTGAGGATGCGGCTGCGCTCGGCCGATACCGCTTGAGCCCGCTCCATGGCGGCCAGACGCGCAAAGCTGTCGCGCAGCTCATGCTCACGCTGGGCCACGCGGGCGCTGAGCGTGCGGTTGAGGTCACGCAGGGCGCGGCGTGATCGACTGAACTCACCGGCCAGCGAGATGAAAATCAGGCACACGTTCAGGGGCGCCACAAAGGGCAGCAGGTACACCGCATCGAACTGCGACCAACCCATCTCGATCAGCAGGTCGTGGCTGGCGGCCAGGGTCATCAAGGCGATGCCCAGCAGCAGCCACAGCCCCTCGGGATGACGCTGGCGTGCGATGGTCATGGCCGCGCGCAAGAAGCCGCCCATGGCCAGTGCGTAAATGGCGCAGTACACCAGCACCTGGGTGCGCGTGGTCGGCGAGATCAGCGCCGCCGCCGGTACCACCACGATCATCAGCTGGGCCAGCCGCTCAGGCCAGATCACGCGCCCACCGCCGTGCCGGTAGTAGTACAGACAGATCATCAACAGCCCCCAGGCGGTGATGAAGAAGGCCAGGTTCTCCCACAACAATACTGGGCTGATGGGATTGGGCGCCACCATGACGGACGTGCCCACGCTCCACATCAGCGCGGCGGCACTGATGTAGCCCACGGCCACCTGGTCTCGATCGCGCAGCCAGATGATGGCCATGAGCACGCCGAGCGCCAGCAAGGCGATGTTGGCCACCAGCACACCATCAGCCTGCATCCAGCTGCGCTGCTGCTGGCGGGCCACCAGTTGCTCGGCGGGCCCCACCTGGATGGGCGCCAATCCATGGCGGCGCAACTGCCCGCTGACCACGCGCACGTAGATGACGTTCTCGCCCACCGTCCAGGCGCTGGACGGTACGTTCACCAGCAAGGGGGTGTACCAGTGTCGGGTGACGGGGTCCGACATGGAGCCGGTGTAGGCCACCGCCGAGCCATTGACCCACACCTGGGCATTCATCACCGCACGGGGCAGGTACACCGCCCAGGTATCCGCCGGCACCGCCGGCAGCCGCACACGAAAGCGATACCACATGGTGCCCTGGTAGCCCGGGTGTGTGCTGGACCACAGGTGTGGCAAGGTGGTGTGCAACCAGGCCGCTTCATCATCAGGCGGGCGGGTGCCCGCGCCCACGATCACGCAGGCCTCGTCCAGTACGGTCACCCCGGACAGATTCAGCGGCACCGGTGGCGATGATGCGGCTTGGGCATGCCGGCCTTCGGCGTGGTGGGCGTGGTGAGCTGCGTGCGCCGTCAGCGCACCACTCAGGCCCAGGGCACACAGGCACCAGCACCACCAACGCCACACCATGCGCAGCAGGCCAGAGGCCCCCTGGCCCCGGCCGCGTTCATGTTGCACGCGATGCCACCAACGATTCATGGCACGAATTGTCGCCGCATCGCCCATGGCTGGCAGCCCCCAAGCCAAGGTGAGTTCGAGCCGAAGGGGCCACCATCGGCGACAATCGGCTCCTGCACTGGCGCAGTTTTTCATCTGACGAAATGGCCTTGATCACACTCACCAACGCTTGCCTGGCTTTCGGGCATGTGGCCCTGCTGGACCACACCGACCTGTCGCTGGAAGCGGGAGAGCGCATCGGCCTGATCGGCCGCAATGGCGCGGGCAAATCCTCGCTGCTGAAGATCATCGCTGGCCTGGAAAAGGCCGACGATGGCGAGGTGCAGCGCCAAAGCGGCGTGCGCCTGGATTACGTCTCTCAAGAGCCCACCTTCACCGACGGTGCCACGATTTTTGAGGCCGTGAGCGACGGCCTGGCCGATGTGCGTGCCCTGCGCGAGCGCTTCGAGGCCCATGCCGAGGGCGACGACCTGGATGCCCTGCAAACCGCCATCGAAGCCCGCGATGGCTGGACCTGGGAACAGCGCGTGGACGAAACCCTGCAACGCCTGCAACTGGACCCCCACCGTCCGGTGGCCAGCCTGTCGGGCGGCCTGCGCAAGCGCGTGGCCCTGGCGCGCGCGCTGGTGGCCGCACCGGACGTGCTGCTGCTGGACGAGCCCACCAACCACCTGGATCTGGAATCCATCGCCTGGCTGGAAGACCTGCTCAAGGGCTTCAAAGGCAGCGTGATGCTGATCTCGCACGATCGCGCGTTTCTGGACGCCGTGTGCACCCGCATCGTCGAGCTGGACCGGGGCGTGCTGCGCAGCTACCCGGGCAACTTCGCGGCCTATGAAACCCTCAAGGCCCAACAGTTGCAGGACGAGGCCCTGAACAATGCCCGCTTCGACAAGCTGCTGGCGCAGGAAGAGGTGTGGATCCGCAAGGGCGTGGAAGCCCGCCGCACCCGCAGTGTGGCCCGCATCAAGCGCCTGGAAGGCCTGCGTGAGGCCCGGGCCGCCCGCCGCGATGTGGTCGGGCGCGCCAAGCTGGAAGTGGCCCAGGGCGAGCGTGGCGGCAAGATCGTGGCCGAGCTGGAGCACGTGAACAAGCGCTATGGCGAGCGCGACATCGTCAAGGACTTCACCGCCACCATCCTGCGTGGCGATAAGGTGGGTCTGATCGGCCCCAATGGCGCCGGCAAGACCACCCTGCTCAAGCTCATCCTCGGTGAGTTGGCCCCCGACAGTGGCACCGTCAAGCTGGGCACCAACCTGCAGGTGGCCTACTTCGACCAGATGCGCGACAACCTCAACCTGGACGCCACCCTGGCCGACTTCATCAGCCCGGGCAGCGAATGGATCGACATCAACGGCGCGCGCAAGCACGTGATGGGCTACCTGGGTGATTTCCTGTTCTCGCCACAGCGTGCCCATTCACCGGTGCGCACCTTGAGCGGTGGCGAACGCAACCGCCTGCTGCTGGCCCGCCTCTTTGCCCGGCCTGCCAACGTGCTGGTGCTGGACGAACCCACCAACGACCTCGACATCGAAACACTAGACCTGCTGGAAGACCTGCTGGCCGACTTCCCTGGCACCGTCTTCCTGGTCAGCCACGACCGGCGCTTTCTGGACAACGTGGTCACCAGCACCATCGTGGCCGAGGGTGGCGGCCAGTGGCGCGAGTACGAAGGCAGCGTGGAAGACTGGCTGACGCAGTCACGACGCGCGCAAGCCCTGGCGGGCCGCAAAGACACCTCGAAGTCGTCCGCCTCCGCCGCCGCCACGCCGACCCCATCCAGCAGTTCAGCGGCCCCGGCAGTCCCAGCAGTCCCGGTCGCCCCGGCGCCCAAACCACGCAAGCTCAGCTACAAAGAGCAGCGCGAGCTGGACGAACTGCCTGCTCGCATCGAGGCGCTGGAAGCCGAACAAAGTGCGCTGAATGCCCGCCTGGCCGACCCGGACGTGTACCGTCAGGAAGGCAGCAAGGTGTCTGAGTTGCACGAACGCGTGCAGGCCATCGATGAGGAGCTGATGACGCTGCTGGAGCGCTGGGAGGCCCTCAGCCGTTGACCACCGCCGACGCCTGAGCACCTGGCGAGCCCTGGCCGGATTGCAACCAATCCGCACAGGCCTGCTCAGGGTCGGAGGCCATCAGCACCGCATCGGCCAGCGGCTTCAGTCGGCGGGTATCGGCCCGCAGCACCCGCTGCTTGACCGAAGCCACCTGCGTGGGATGCATCGAGAAGCTGCGCAAACCCATGGCCAAGAGCAACTCGGTGAAAGCGGGGTCTCCCGCCATTTCGCCGCACACGCTCACACCCTTGCCGGCGGCTCGCGCCTGCTCGATGCATGAGCGGATCAAGGCCAGCACAGCGGGGTGCCAGGGGTCGTACAAATGGGCCACGGCCTCGTCAGCCCGGTCAATGGCCAGGGTGTACTGGATGAGGTCGTTCGTGCCGATCGAAATGAAATCAAAGTGCTGCAAGAACACGGGCAAGGTCAGGGCCGCAGCCGGCACCTCGATCATCGCCCCCAGCTCGACGCGGCCATACGGTTTGCCGGCATCACTCAACTGACGCTGCACGTGCGCAATGTTGTCCAAGGTCTGGCGAATCTCGCGCTGGCTGGCCAGCATCGGGATCAGCAGCTTCACGGGCCCATGGTGCGCCGCCCGGAACAAGGCCCGCAACTGTTTGCGGAACATGCTGGGCTCTGACAGGCTCCAGCGGATGGCGCGCAGGCCCAGCGCAGGGTTCAGCACCGATTCATGACGCAACTCGGCGGTGGACAAACCGTCCAGCGGCTTGTCCGCGCCGATGTCCACGGTGCGGATGGTCACGGGCAAGCCCTTCATCACCTCGACAGCACGGCGGTAGGCCTCGTACTGCTCTTCCTCATCGGGCAGCTTGCCCGCCCGGTTCATGAACAGGAATTCACTGCGGAACAGGCCCACACCCACCGCACCGGCTTCCAGCGCGGCCTGGCCGTCCTCCGGCATTTCGATGTTGGCCAGCAACTCCACGCGCTCGCCGTCCAGCGTGACCGCCGGGGTGTGGCGCAGGCGGGCCAGGCGGCTGCGCTCCAGCTCGCTCTGGCGCTGGCGGAAGCGGTATTCCTCCAGCACGATGGGCGATGGGTCCACGATGACCAGGCCCGCATCGCCATCCACGATGATGTAATCGTCTTGCCGAATCAGGCTGCTGGCCTGGCGGGCGCCCACCACGGCCGGGATGTCCATGCTGCGCGCCACGATGGCCGTGTGAGAGGTTTTGCCGCCCACATCCGTGACGAAACCCGTGAACACGCTGCGCTTGAAGCTCAGCATGTCGGCCGGGGCGATGTCGCTGGCCACCAGCACGAGCGGCTCTTCGCCGCCAAAGTCACGTGGGTGTCGCTGCTGGGCGGCCTGTTCGCGAGCCGCATCGCCCTGCGACAGGTGTCGCAGCAGCCGCTCCACCACCTGCTCCAGGTCGGCCTTGCGCTCGCGGATGTAGGCGTCCTCCATCTCGTCGAACTGCCGCGCCAGCACTTCCAGCTGCGCCGAGAGCGCCCACTCGGCGTTGTAGTGGCGCGAGCGCACCCACTCGCCGGCGGCACCAATCAGGGCCTCGTCCTGCAGCAGCATCTGGTGCACATCCAGCAGGGCGGCCAGCTCGGCGGGGGCATCGGCCGGCAGATCACGCTTGAGGTTGTCGAACTCGGTTGAGACGTGATCACGCGCGGCGTGCAGACGCCCCACCTCTTCGTCAAGCCGTTCCGGGTCGACGAACACGTGCGGCACGTCCACGCGGCTGGACGCCACGAGCACGGCGCGGCCGATGGCCACTCCACGCGATACCGGCAAGCCGAAAACCTGAATGCTCATACCAGTGATGCTACCAGCGCCGGGGCCGCGTCCTTGTACGGATTTGCCTGCAGCCCGTCACGGGACTGTCATGCAGCCGTCATGGCCACGTCACCCCCCGCCGCCAGACTGCGAGGCATCGATCAACCACCGCATGGAGACCGCGATGCGCGAGCTGCCCCTGCCCACCCTGCCCATGGCCGACCTGTCCGCCCCCCGCTCGGCCAGCCCGCTGGCCGCACGGAGGTCACTTCATCCAGGCTCGGACGAGGCCCATGCACGATCGCGAACCGGTTTTCAGGTCGTTTGGGCTCGCACTGAAGAGGATGTTCGGGCCGCGCAGCGCCTGAGGTACCACGTCTTTGCCGAGGAAATGGGCGCGCGCCTGAACGTGCCGCCCGGCAGCCCGGCCGGCCACGACATCGACCTGTTTGACGCGTACTGCGAGCATTTGCTGGTGCGCCTAGACGGCGAGGATGGCGAACCCGGAGAGGTCATTGGAACTTACCGCGTGCTGACGCCGGACGCCGCACGGCGCGTGGGTGGGCTCTACAGTGAAACCGAGTTCGATCTGACCCGTCTGCGCCCCCTGCGCAGCAAAATGGTGGAGCTGGGCCGCTCGTGCGTGCACCCCGATCACCGCACCGGCGGCGCCATCATGGCGCTGTGGGGCGCGTTGGCGGAGTTCATGGTGCGCAACCAGCTCGACACCATGATCGGTTGCGCCAGCATCAGCATGCGCGACGGCGGCCACGTGGCGGCCAGCCTGTGGGAGCAACTGCGACACAGTCACCTGGCCCCCATCGAGGTGCAGGTGCGCCCCCGGCTGGCCCTGCCGGTGGACGAGCTGAACCGCCACCTGCAGGTCGAGGCCCCGGCCCTGATCAAGGGCTACCTGCGCGTGGGCGCCAAGGTGCTGGGCGCCCCCGCCTGGGACCCCGACTTCAACACGGCCGACCTGCCCATGCTCATGCGCATTGGCGACCTGCCCTCGCGCTACCGCCGCCACTTCCTGGGCGCTTGATGGGAGGGATGGCGCGGGGGGCCAGATAGACTGCGCGCCATGACGCGCGCAACTACCTCCGCCCCACCACCATCCGACGGCACCCCTGCCCTGCACCGCCAACTGGACGCCACGGCGCGCGCTGTGTCCCTGGTGCGGCAGGGCCGCTCCTTGCCCGATGCCTTGCAGCAGGTGCCTGCCCACCTGCGCCCCGGGGTGCAGGCCCTGGCCTTCGACACCCTGCGTGAACTGGGTCGCGCCCAGGCCCAACTGAAGCTGCTGGTGCCCCGCAAGCCCGCGCCGTGGGTGGAGGGCCTCTTGCTGACTTGCCTGGCCTTGCTGCCCGGCTCGCGCTACAGCGCCCACACCCTGGTCAACCAGGCTGTGGAAGCCTGCAAGCAGCACGCCCGCCCCGCCAGCGGCATGGTCAATGCCGTGCTGCGCCGTGCCCTGCGCGAAGCCGACACCCTGGCCCAACTGCCCGCCGATGACCTGAGTGGCCGCCACAACCACCCGGCCTGGTGGGTGCAGCGCCTGCAGCGCGACTGGCCCGACCAATGGGCTGCTCTGCTGGCTGCCAACCAGCAGGCCGCCCCCATGACGCTGCGCGTCAACCGTCGCCACGGCAGCGCCCAGGCCTACCACCAACGCCTGGTCGAGGCCGGCTGGACCAACGTGCCCGCGCCCATCCACGATGCCATCGTGCTGCCCCACCCTGCCCCGGTGGATCGCCTGCCCGGCTGGCACGACGGCGATGTCTCGGTGCAAGACCTGTCAGCCCAGCGCGCCGCCCACCTGCTGCTGCAACCCGACGGCCTGCCGCCGCTGCCCGCCGGTGCGCGTGTGCTGGACGCCTGTGCTGCGCCAGGGGGCAAAACCGCCCATCTGCTGGAGCAGGCCGACCTGAACGTGCTGGCCCTGGAGATTGATGCCGAGCGCGCCCGCCGCATCCACGACACCCTGGATCGATTGCACCTGCAGGCCCGGGTGGCCGTGGGTGATGGCTGCCAGCCCGACACCTGGTGGGATGGGCAACTGTTTGACGCCATCTTGCTGGACGCCCCGTGCAGCGCCTCGGGCATCGTGCGCCGCCACCCGGACGTGCGCTGGCTGCGCCGCGAAAGCGACCTGACCGCGCTGCAGCAGACCCAGGATCGCCTGCTCGACACCCTATGGCCCCTGCTGCGCCCGGGTGGGCGTTTGCTGTATTGCACCTGCTCGGTCTTCAAGGTGGAAGGCGAAGAACGCATCGACGCATTTTTGCAACGACAACCCCACGCCTGCCGGCAACCCGCTCCCGGCCACCTCCTGCCTGTGGTCGAATACCCCGACGCGTCCCCGACCGAGTCGGGCGACGGCTTCTTCTATGCCCTGTTGACCAAAACCGCCCTCGGGGCGTGAACAACCACCGCATGCGCCGACGAGACCTGCTGACCCGCAGTGCCTCGGCCGTGATGGCTGCCTTGGCCTTCACCGCCGGGGTATCGCCGTTGGCACGCGCCAATGAGGGCGAGCCAGGCCTCAGCCTGCAAACGTTGAAGGCTCAAATCGATGATGACGGCGTCGTACTGGACTACGACGTCTCGGTTCGGCTCTCCGAGGCCCTCAAGAACGCCTTGCAGCGCGGCATTTCGGTGGTGTTCGTGGTCGAGGCACGTTTGTTCGAGCGTCGCTGGTACTGGACCGACAAGTCCCGCGGGCAAGCCGTGCGGCGCTGGCGGGTCACCTACCAGCCGCTGACGCGGCAATGGCGCCTCAGCATCGGTGCCTTCAACCGCCACTACACCTCGCTGGATGAGGCCCTGGACGCCCTGCGACGCAGCTCACGCTGGCGCATCGCCGACCGCCCCGACGGCAACGCGGATGATCACTACGTGGAGTTCGGCTTCCGCCTGGATGCCCGAGAGCTGCCGCGCCCCCTGCAAATCGGCCTGGGCAGCCAGAACACCTGGGACCTGTCGCTGGAGCGACAGATCAGCCTGCAAGACTGAGCGCCATGGGCCCCATCAAGCTCAACCGCTGGGCCTGGATCATTGCCAGCATCGCCCTGCTGGGCGGCGGCCTGGTGCTGGGCTTTCTGCTGGTGCTCACCACCCAAAACCAGGAGCGCTTCGAGCCCTACTTTGGCTGGCTGTGGTGGAGCAACATTGCCGTGGCCGCCCTGCTCAGCCTGGTCATCATCCTGGCCCTGGGGCGGCTGACGCTGCGCCTGCGACGCCGCAAGTTCGGCAGCCAGCTGCTGCTGAAGCTCGCCGGCATCTTCGCCCTGGTGGCCCTGGTGCCCGGCGTGCTGATCTACACCGTGTCGTACCAGTTCGTCTCGCGCAGCATCGAAACCTGGTTTGACGTGCGCGTGGAAGGTGCGCTGGACGCTGGGCTTAGCCTGGCTCGTGGCACCCTGGACACCCTCAGCGCTGACCTGGCCAAAAGCACCCGCCTGGCGGCCGAACAGCACCTGCTGTCGGATCGCCCCGGCGAATCCAGCCTCAACCTCTTCGAGCTGGAACGCCTGCGCGAACAGGTGCGCGCCGAGTACGCCGCCCTGGTCAACCAGCAGGGCCAGATCATCCTCAGTGCCGATGCCCCGGACACACCCAGCCTGCGCACCGAGCGCATTTCGCAGGCCTGGCGCGACCGCGCACGCAGCCAGCGCGTGATGGTCGAGATCGAAGGGCTGGACGACGCCGACCTGAACACCCCCGCCGCCCGCATCGTGGCCCTGGCCTGGGTGCCCGAGCGCGGCTTTGCCCTTCGGCAAACCGACCGTTACCTGCTGGTCAGCCAGGCCCTGCCCGCCGACATCGTGCGCCATGCCCTGGACGTGCAAACCGCCTACCGCGAGTACCAGCAACGCGCCCTGGGGCGGGCAGGCCTGCGGAGCATGTACATCGGCATCCTGACCCTGACCCTGGTGCTGGCCGTTTTTGGCGCTTTCTTGCTGGCCGCCATCCTGGGCCAACAACTGGCTCGACCACTGCTGCTGCTGGCTGCGGGCGTGGAAGAGGTGGCCCGCGGCGATCTGCGTCCCAAAGCCATCTTCACCTCACAAGATGAACTGGGCGGCCTGACCCGCGCCTTCGCCGCCATGACCCAGCAGCTGGCCGATGCCCGGCAACTGGCCGAGCACAGCGTGCAAGAACTGGACAGCGCTCGCGCCCACCTGCAAACCGTGCTCGACAACCTCAGCGCGGGCGTGCTGGTGTTCGACGCGGCGGGCTGCCTGGTGCTGGTCAACCCCGGCGCCACACGCATCCTGCGGCTGCCCCTGTCGGCCTACATCGGTCGACGGCTGGATGAGGTGCCGGGCCTGCAGCAGTTTGCGCACGACATCCAGAAGCGGTTTGACGACCTCGCCCGCGACCCCACACCCGGCGAGCGCCAGCAGTGGCAAGAGCCTTACGAGCTGACCCTGCCCCAGCACCCTGAGACCCTGCCCCTGCTGGTGCGGGGCGCCGACCTGCCCCCCGATGAGCGCCTCATCGTGTTCGATGACCTGACGGAAGTGGTGTCAGCCCAGCGCGCCCAGGCCTGGAGCGAAGTCGCCCGCCGCGTGGCGCACGAGATCAAGAACCCGCTGACCCCCATCCAGCTCTCGGCCGAACGCCTGCAGATGAAGCTGGAAAAGCAGCTGGACGACCCAGGCAAGAGCCTGCTGAACCGGTCGGTCAACACCATCGTCACCCAGGTGCAGGCCCTCAAGACGCTGATCAACGAGTTTCGTAACTTTTCTCGCCTGCCCAGCGCCCAACTCAAGCCGCTGGACCTCAACGAACTGGTGCGTGACGTGATGGCGCTGTACGGCGAGCAGTTGGATCGGGGCCAACTCAAGATGCAACTGGCACCCCAGCTGCCGCACATCATGGGCGATGCCACCCTGCTGCGCCAGGTGGTGCACAACCTCGTGCAAAACGCCCTGGACGCCACCACCGAACGCACGGCCGATGGCTCGCCACCGCAGGTGGAGGTCATCACCGATGCCCCCTTGAACGACGATGGCAGCGTGCGTGCCGTGCGCCTGCGCGTGCGCGACAACGGCCCTGGTTTTTCAGCGCACGTGCTCAAGCGGGCCTTTGAGCCCTACCTCACCACCAAGGCCCATGGCACCGGCCTGGGTCTGGCCGTGGTGAAGAAAGTGGCCGATGAACACCACGCCCTCGTCAAGCTGCGCAACCGCCATGTGGAAGCGCCAAACACCGGCCTAGGGTATCCCTCTGAGCCCTCTGCGGCGATCGGAGCGCAAGTTTCGTTATCATTTTCGGTGCTGTCATCCGATTCCCATTTACCATCGGGCACACTTTGAACGTGCCTGACTGGCGTATTGATATTTCATGGCCACCATTCTTGTAGTTGACGACGAAGCGGGCATCCGCGCCCTGCTGTGTGAAATCCTGAGCGACGAAGGCCACACGGTTGAAATCGCGGAGAACGCTGCCAACGCCCGCATCCAGCGCGAGCGCGTCAAGCCCGACCTCATCTTGCTCGACATCTGGATGCCCGATGTCGATGGCGTGACCTTGCTCAAGGAATGGTCTGCCGGTGGGCAACTCACCATGCCCGTGATCATGATGTCCGGCCACGGCACCATCGACACGGCGGTGGAGGCCACCAAGTTCGGTGCGCACTCCTTCCTCGAAAAGCCCATCACCATGCAGAAGCTGCTCCGCACCGTGGAGCAAGCGCTCACCAAACCGGCCGCCGTACCCGCGCGCAGCGCGGCCCCGGTGCACCTGGCCACCGTCACGCCCATCACGGCGGCCTCGTCATACAGCAGCGCACCGCTGGCCACCCAGCATGCCAGCCCGCTGCGCACCGAAATGGCCAGCAGCCTGGCGGCCGAGCCCGCCCATGTGCACCATGCAGCACCGCCTGTGCCACAAAGCTACGCCTATGGCCACCAAATGAACGGTCACGTGGGTCACGGCATGGGCCACCATGCCGCACCTGCAGCGCCATCGCATCTGATGGGCGCAGCACCCACCTCGCACAGCAGCCACATGGGTGGCATGGGTGGCATGGGTGGCGCGGGGCACAGCCTGTCGCACAGCGCCCTGCAACCTGGTGGTCACCCCTCACACGAGCAGATCTTCCAGCTGGACCGACCCCTGCGCGAAGCGCGCGACGACTTCGAGCGCGCCTACTTCGAGTTCCACCTGGCCCGCGAAGGTGGCAGCATGACCCGTGTGGCCGAGAAGACCGGCCTGGAGCGCACCCACCTGTATCGAAAATTGAAACAGTTGGGCGTGGATCTGGGTCGCTCGAAAAAATCAGCCTCGAATTGATGTATAGTCTAGATCTTCGCTGATCACTGCACACCAGATCGATCAACGAACACGGCCAAGTAGCTCAGTTGGTAGAGCAGCGGATTGAAAATCCGCGTGTCGGTGGTTCGATTCCGCCCTTGGCCACCACCATTCAACGCCCAACCTCTATCGGTTGGGCGTTTTCATTTCCGGGTTCCCCGACACCACGCGGGGTACGGCGCCGATCTGCATGTGCCACGCCGTGGCGGCCCGGCGTCCTGAAGTCGCCCGGTTCGACTCTCTTCTGCTCTCAGTTCTCTCAAAACCTGCGCCAACTTCTTCGCCGGAGCACACGCAGGCAGCCTTTCGTGGCCATGACTTGCGCGTGCGTCACTGCCATCGGTTGTCCATCGCGCTTGGATGACCAGGGCATCAGGCCGACGCAGTGGTCGGGGTTGCGGCTTCGGGCATCGAGTACAGACCCTGACTGTTGAATCACGAGCAAAACTGAGCCGGGCGTCACGTTCAAAACTGAGCCACTAGGTTGAAGAAGAAATGGCTTGCTCGGTTGTGGACAAGTCTATCGGGTGGTCGGTCTGCTGGGCTCCTTTCTGGGTCTTGGTGCGGGTGGTTTTTGCTGTACTGGGTGCGTGTGCGCTGGAGTTTCGAAACCGCCAGCTCTGGTTGCCGGTCTCCACGATGTGGCAATGGTGGGTCAGGCGATCGAGCAGCGCAGTGGTCATCTTGGGATCGCCAAAGACGCTGGCCCACTCCGAGAAGGAGAGGTTGGTGGTGATGACCACGCTGGTGCGCTCGTAGAGTTTGGACAGCAGGTGAAACAGCAAGGCGCCGCCGGCCTGACTGAATGGCAGGTAGCCCATCTCGTCAAGGATCACCAGGTCGACGTACATCAGCCGGTGGGCTAGCTGACCGGCCTTGCCCTGGGTCTTCTCTGCCTCCAGCAGGTTGACCAGCTCGATGGTGGAGAAGAAGCGCACCCGCTTGCCATGAGCGCGGATGGCGTGAATGCCCAGGCTGGTAGCCAGGTGGGTCTTGCCGGTGCCTGGCCCGCCGACGAAGACCACGTTGTGGGCCGAATCGACAAACTTGAGCTCGTGCAACTGGCGCACCAAGGCCTCATCGACCTGTGCCTGATCGAAGGCAAAGCCAGTCAGATCGCGGTGATTGGGAAAGCGGGCCGAGCGCATCTGGTAGGCCATGGAGCGCACCTCGCGGTGGGCGCCTTCGGCCTTGATCAGCTGGTGCACCAGGGCTTCGTGGTCCATGGCCTTGAGACGCGCCATGCCCAGCAGTTCGGGCCAGGCGCTGGCCATGCCGTGAAGGCTCAGGCCCTTGAGGGCAGCGGCGATGTCATTGGACATGGCTGTTCTCCCCGGTGGTGCTGGCCTGGTGATCCGAGATGGCCCCCTGTCGCAGGCGGTCATAGCGCGTGACATCGGCGCGCGGTGGCTCCATCAGCGCCAGGGCTGGCGGGGATTCTTCGGGGAGCAATGCCGGTGGGCAGGGTTCCTTCAGGCGCGCCAGCACATTGAGCACGTGATCGGCGCTGATGCGACCCGATTGCAAGGCCACCTCGATGGCCACCAGCACATCGTCGAGCCCGTGCAAGGTGATGGCGGTGAGCACCTGGGCCATGACACGATCACCGCCTGCATGGCGCAGCAGGTGGGCCTGCAGCTGCTGCAAGGCTGGGGGCATGGTCTTGAACGGAGCGCCATTGCGCAGGGCACCGGGCTTGCGTTCGAGCAAGGTGATGTAGTGGCGCCAGTCGTAGATGGTCTGCTCACGCTCGAAGCTACGCACCAGCGTCACCGCCTCAGGCTGACCTTGAGGCCCCGGGCCGATGACCACCAGGCGATCCGGATAGGCCCGGATGCTGACACTGGCATGGGCCCACTCGCAGGGCACGCTGTAGCGGTTGCGCTGGAAGTGGATCAGCGAGGTGGCGCTGACCCTGGCCACCAGCTCGACGTAGCCGTCAAAAGGCCGTGGGTTGGGCATGAGCTGCAAGTGCTCCTGCTGCCAGACATCGGCCAGCGACAGTTCGGGCCACTCGGGGTGGCGCAACTCGTGCCAGGCGTCCAGGCAGGCCTGGTGCAGCCAGGCGTTGAGCGTGGCCAGATCGGGCCAGCGTCGTTCGGCCGCCTCGCGCCAGATGCCGCGGCGGCGATCCTGCACGTTCTTCTCGACGATGCCCTTCTCCCAGCCGGCGGCCCGATTGCAAAACTCCGGCTCGAACAGGTAGTGGCCTGTCATCGCCTCAAAGCGCAGGTTGACCTTGCGCTGCTTGCCGCTGCCGATCTGATCGACGGCGGTCTTCATGTTGTCGTAGATCCCCCTGCGCGGCACGCCACCGAAGGCAGCAAACGCCCGGGCATGGGCGTCAAAGAGCATCTCGTGGGACTGGCTGAAGTAGGCGGTGAGCATGAACACCCGGCTGGCCGCCAGCTTGGTGTGGGAGACCTCCAGCCGCTTGCGCAGGCCGCCGACAAAGACGTACTCACAGCTCCAGTCGAACTGGAAGGCTTCGCCCAGCTCGAAACTCATGGGCACAAAACCCGGTCGGTGGGGGCCGCTGGCCTGCTCTTCTTGCCAGCGTTTGGCGAACTCGTACACGGGACCGCGGCTGCCGGGGTAGCCCATGGCCTGCAGCGCCCGAAACATGGCCTTGATGCCTCGGCGCTCGCGTTTGTTGCGGTGGCTGTCGGCCTTGAGCCAGGTGCTCAGTTGATCCTTGTAGGGGTCCAGCACGCTGGGCGCCTTGGCGCGCTGGGGGTAGCGTGGCTCGGTCATCTCGTCCTCGTCCAGCCACTTGCGGGCTGTGTTGCGGGAGATGCCCAGCCTTCGGCTGGCTTCGCGCACGCTCAGGTGGTCCCTCAGGACCATGCGGCGCAACTTGCTCAATGTGCTCACGTTGATCACTCCTGACCCCGCTGCTGAAAAAAGCAGCAGGGTATGTGAATAACGTGGCTCAATATTGGACGTGACAACCGCCCTTTACTGGCTCAGTTTTGCTCGTGATTCAACACGCAGGAACCATTACCCGGCACCCTGGCTGCTGATTCCACCGTTGAGCAGGAGTGGGATGGTACGGAGATGTCTGCCGCGATCTGGTGCCCGGAGGAGGCACCACACATGAAGTTGCGCGAGTTCAAGCACAGCTACACCACAGGAGATCGCGTCCTGACCCTTCTGCTACTGGAAAGTGCTGAACCACGGTCATGGGATCGGTCTTGGCAAGACGGCGAGAGCTTTGACAGCTTTGATCAGTTCGTCTCGAACGGGCAATTGCCAGTACGCTAAATGTCAAGTCCCGGCTGGTTATAAACGCGCTTCTTGAATAACTCAGGTTTTTTGGCATGCCAGTTCTTGAGTGCCTGAACGGGTGAAACGTGTTGGAGCGCTCGCTGTGGGATCAGATGGTTGTAGGTCTTGACATAGCTCAGGAGCGTTGCCTCCAGTTCAGCCGCTGAAGCGAACCGTGTCTGGCTCACTACCTCACTGATTCTGCCGTTGAAGCGCTCGACCATGCCGTTGGTCTGTGGGTGGCGTGGTGGGCACAGGCGGTGCTCGATGTTGAGCGCCTTGCAGCGCACGTCGAACTGGTGGCGCCCCGTTGGCTCACGCTTCTTGCTGGTGAAGCGGTCGGTGAACTGACTGCCATTGTCCGTGAGCAGCTTGATGATCTTCATCGGCGCTGTTTGTTCCAGGCGGTTCAAGAAGTCCACGCTGCTGTTCTCGCTTTGATCCGCATAGATGTGCATGAACACCCAGCGCGTGGCGCGGTCGATAGCTACGAACAGGTAGCGCCTCTCGCTCTCGTCTGGCATCTGCGGCAGGTACTTGATGTCCATGTGAAGGAAGCCCGGCTCGTAGTCCTTGAAGGTCTTGAGGGGGGGCTTGCTCTCTCCGGCATCAGCAAGCGCCTTGGCTTGAAGCTCCCGCAGATTGGCCACACCATGGCGGCTCAAACACCGATGCAACCCCGCGCGCGAGACATCTGGATTGATGAACTCGCGCACCACCGCAACCAGGTCATCGAGCGGCAGCAGCGCCATGCACCGCAACTCCACGGCGATGGCCTCCTGCGCGGGCGTCAACGTCGTGTTGAGCTTGTGCGGTCGGTGCGAGAGATCTTCAGGGCTCTCGCGATTCTTCCATTTGCGCGCCGTCGCTTTGCTGATGTTGTAGCGATCAGCCAGATCCACCAAGGTATCGGTCGAGTCCTTGATCTCCGCTCGGGTTCTCGGCGTGGTTCGGGCTTGGGCGTGCACTTGGCTCATGTGGTCTGCTCTGCTTTGAAGGACTCAATCACGCCGCGCATCACATCCCTTGCTCGGAACAGTGGCCAGCTTCGACGAGGGATATGATCACACGAGACTGGACAGCTAAACGGCTTGGGAGAGCGGTCTGTTTCGGATAGCCTCTGATACATGACTTCCAAGAAGAACAAGCCGTGCGCCGTCCTGGTGCGGCCGCGCATCTACATCGGTGACGGGATCGCCATCGGCCCCGGCAAGATCGAACTGTTGCGGGCAGTTGGCGAGACCCGCTCCATTGCAGCGGCGGCCCGCTCGCTCGGTGTCCCCTACAAGCGCGCCTGGCTGCTGATTGATTCCCTGAGTGAAGGGTTTGGGCGTCCGGTTGTCGACACCGCGACAGGCGGCAAAGGCGGCGGTGGCGCATCCCTGACAACGCTCGGACAGCAACTCATCGAGCGTTACGACGCCTTGGAAACCAGTCTCAATGCCAGCGCAGGCAAGGAGCTGCAATCCCTGCGCGACCTGGCGAACTGATCCACTCTTGATTTCGGTTATGGCTCGGCATGGATGCTGCTGTATGCTTTGCGTTATGTCTTTTTTGACTTAACGATGTAGCGAACCCGACAAAGGCATCTTCGACGGGTTCGGTTGCGCCACAACTTGACGAGATGGAACCGCCCATGAAGCTCCTGCGCCCCTTGCTGCTCGCCTGTTCGCTGCTGTTCGCGGCAACGGCGCATGCCGAGAAAGTCACCGTCGCGGCGGCGGCCGATCTGAAGTTCGCAATGGATGAAATCGTCGCCACCTTCAAAAAGGCCCACCCCGCCGATGAGGTGGAGGTTATCTATGGCTCGTCGGGCAAGTTCCACACCCAGATTCAGCAGGGCGCGCCCTATGACTTGTATTTCTCGGCCGACATCGCCTTCCCGCGCGAGCTGGTGAAAGCGGGCTTCGCGGCCTCCGAGGTCAAGCCCTATGCCTTCGGCCGCATCGTGCTGTGGAGCGCGGGTATGGATGCCAGCAAGATGACGCTGGCGAGCCTGACCGATCCCAAGATCGCACGCATCGCTATCGCCAACCCCAAGCACGCGCCTTACGGCAAGCGCGCTGAGGAGGCTTTGCGTGCCTCCGGCCTGTGGGAAAAGGTCGAGCCCAAACTGGTCTATGGCGAGAACATCGCCCACACGGCCCAGTTCGTGCAGACCGGCAATGCCCAGGTCGGCATCATCGCCCTGGCCTTGGTCGTCAACCCCGAGCTGGCCAAGCGCGGCGGTTACTGGCTGATCCCCGACAACCTGCACGAGCCGCTGGAACAAGGCTTCGTCATCACCAAGCGGGCCGCAGGCAGCACCCTGGCCCGCCGCTTCGCCGACTACATGAGCAGCCAGCCCGCGCGGGCGGTGATGACCCAATACGGCTTCGTCCTACCGGGCGAAGTCGCCGGTAAGTAAGGCACGACCATGAACGCGCCAACCCGTAATAGCCAAGGCTTCGTCGCCGGTTCCTTGATCGGCACCCTGGGCGGCTTGATCGGCCTCGGCGGGGCCGAATTCCGCCTGCCGGTGCTGGTCGGCGTGTTCCGCATCGGCACCTTGGAAGCCGTCATCCTCAACAAGGCGATGAGCCTGGTCGTGGTCGCCGCTGCGCTGCTGTTCCGGGGCGGCACGATTGCGCCGGGCACGTTGGCCGATTACCTCGACGTGGTGCTGAACCTGCTCGTAGGCAGTCTCGTTGGCGCTTGGTGGGCAGCAGGCCATGCCATCACGTTGTCGCGCCAGTGGCTCAATCGCATCATTCTGGTGCTGCTGGTCGGCTTGTCCCTGGTCATGCTCTCGCAAGCCTGGGCCGGAGTGCACGAGGGCAGCACGCCGCTGTTCGAGGCCGGGCCGCTGCGCTTTGTGGCCGGTCTGGTTGCAGGCCTGGGCATCGGCATGGTTGCCGCCCTGCTGGGCGTGGCCGGTGGCGAGCTGCTGATTCCGGCCATCGTGCTGCTCTACGGTCTGGACATCAAGCTCGCGGGCAGCCTGTCGCTGATGGTCAGTCTGCCGACCATGATCGTCGGTTTCGCCCGCTACACCCGCGCCGACGCCTTCCAGGTGCTGCGCGAGGAAAGGCCGCTGATGGGCTGGATGACGGGCGGCTCTATCTTTGGCGCGGCCATTGGCGGCCTGCTGCTCGGCCTGGTGCCGACCGGCTGGCTGATGGGTCTGCTCGGCATCGTCCTGATGGTCTCGGCCATCAAGACCTTTCAGCACGCGCATTGAGCGGGAGGGGGCATGCTGACCGATAGCGATCTGCAAGCCCTCTGGCTGACCGTGCGTCTGGCGGGGATCGTCACCCTGATCCTGCTGCTGGTCGGCACGCCCATCGCCTGGTGGCTGGCCCGCACCAAGGCGTGGTGGAAGGGTCCCATCGGTGCGGTGGTGGCCTTGCCCTTGGTGTTGCCACCTTCGGTACTGGGCTTTTACCTCTTGCTGGCGATGGGGCCGAACGGCCCGGTGGGCCAACTCACCCAGGCGCTGGGACTCGGCCCGCTGCCCTTCACCTTCTGGGGTCTGGTCATCGCCTCGGTGTTCTACTCCCTGCCCTTCATGGTTCAGCCCCTGCAAACGGCCTTCGAGGCCGTGGGCGACCGGCCGCTGGAGGTGGCCGCCACCCTGCGCGCGTCACCCGTGGATGCCTTCTTCACCGTCGCGGTGCCGCTGGCCGCACCGGGCTTCCTGACGGCCTCGATCCTGACCTTTGCCCACACGGTCGGGGAGTTTGGCGTGGTGCTGATGATCGGCGGCAACCTGCCGGGCGTCACAAGGGTCGCCTCGGTGCAGATTTACGACCACGTAGAGGCGTTGGAATACATGCAGGCGCACCGCCTGGCGGCGGTGATGTTGATTTTCTCCTTCCTCGTGCTGCTGGCTCTGTACGCTTGGCGGCTCAATCCGAAAAAGGGAGGCTGAGATGGCGGGCATCGATGCATGTTTCCGACTCGACTGGCCGGGCTTCTCGCTCGCCGTGGATCTCAGCCTGCCCGGCCGGGGCGTGACCGCCCTGTTCGGGCATTCCGGTTCCGGCAAGACCACGCTGCTGCGCTGCATTGCCGGTCTGGAGCGCGCCCAGGAAGGGCGGCTCACCGTCGCTGGCGAGGTGTGGCAGGACGCCGGGCACTGGCTGCCGCCCCACCAACGGCCTATCGGCTACGTGTTTCAGGAAGCCAGTCTGTTCGCCCATCTGACGGTGTTGGGTAACCTGCGCTACGGCATGAAGCGCAACGGCGAGGCGCAGCGCGTGAGCCTCGACCACGCCATCGAGCTGCTGGGCATCGGGCATCTGCTCGACCGCAAGCCGGATCACCTCTCCGGCGGCGAACGCCAGCGGGTAGGCATTGCCCGCGCCCTGGCGGTCAGCCCACGTCTGCTGCTGATGGACGAGCCGTTGGCCGCGCTCGACTTGAAGCGCAAGCAGGAAATCCTGCCCTACCTGGAACGGCTGCACGACGAGCTGGACATTCCGGTGCTCTACGTCAGTCACTCGCCGGACGAGGTGGCACGGCTGGCCGACCACCTGGTGGCGATGGAAGGCGGGAGGGTACTGGCCAGCGGGCCGCTGGCCGAGACGCTGGCCCGCCTCGATCTGCCGATCCGGCTCGGCGAGGATGCCGGGGCAATCCTCGACGGTACGGTGGGCGAAGTGGACGGCAACTGGCACCTGGCGCGTGTCGATTTCGACGGCGGCAGTCTGTGGGCGCGTGACCATGGTCTGACGGTTGGCCGCCGCGTCCGGGTGCGGGTGTTGGCGCGGGATGTCAGCCTGGCCATCGAGCCTGGACAGGGCAGCATTCAGAATGTGTTGCGCGGCGTGGTGGACGCGATGGGCGGTGATGACCATCCTGGTCTCGCGTTGGTGCGGGTCAGGGTGGGTGAGGCGGTGCTGCTGGCACGCCTGACCAAGCGGGCCGTGAGCACGCTGGGCGTGGGCGTTGGCATGCCGATCTGGGTGCAGGTCAAATCGGTGGCGCTGATGGAATGAACGCAGGTCTTGATTCGGAAAGGTGGACGTGGATCGCCTGATACTCGAACGGCAGCAGGTCTGGATTTACCTGAGCGCCATCCTAGTCGGTCTGCTTGTGGGCGGCCTGTGGCCGAGCACGCACGCGGTGTTCGAAACACTGCTGTGGCCCACTCTGGCACTCCTGCTGTTCGCCACCTTTGTGCAGGTGCCGCTGCTGCATGTGCGCGAGGCCTTCGCGGATCGTCGTTTCGTGACGGCCGTGCTGGCCGGGAACTTCGTCATCCTGCCCATGCTGGTCTGGGGCATGGTGCAGTATCTGCCCTCCGAACCGGTGCTGCGGCTGGGCGTGTTGCTGGTTCTGCTGGTGCCCTGCACGGACTGGTTCATCACGTTCAGCCAGCTCGCGGGCGGCAACGTACCGCGCGCCATCGCGGTGACGCCCATCAACCTACTGTTGCAGTTACTCCTGTTGCCGCTGTACCTGTGGGGGATGATGGGCGATGATTTCTCGACGGTGGTGCGTCCCGAGCAGGTGTGGCCGGCCTTGCTGGTCGTCCTGCTGCCGCTCTTCGCTGCGGTATTGGCGGAGCGCTGGATCGAAGCCCGCAGCCATCGGTCCAGGGTACGGGAGCATCTCGCCTGGTGGCCCGTGCCCTTGCTGGCCGCGGTGGTGTTCCTGATCGCTGCCGCGCAGGTGGGCACCGTTCGGCAGGCGCTGGGCTTGCTGCCGGTGATCGTGCCGCTGTTCGTGGTGTTTCTGGTGCTCGCTGCCATGCTCGCCAAGGTCCTGGCCTGGTGGCTGAAGCTGCCCGTCGATCAGGGCCGCACCCTGGCGTTCAGCCTGGGCACGCGCAATTCCTTCGTGGTACTGCCCTTTGCCCTGTCGCTGCCCGCCGGATGGGAAGTGGCGGCGGTGGTGATCGTGGTGCAGTCGCTGGTCGAACTCTTCGGCATGGTGGCCTACTTGTGGTGGGTGCCCCGCCGCCTCTTCAAGTAAGGATCATCATGGAAAAATGGGTTTTCTACGCCTTCGTGTCGATGTTCTTCGCCGGCTTCACGTCGGTGATCGCCAAGATGGGCCTGGCAGGTATTTCGGGCGAACTGGGTCTTACCATCCGCACGCTCTTCGTGTGTGGGTTCGTGCTGATCTTTGCCTGGCTGGCAGTGCCGTTTCAGGAGCTGGCCTTGGTCGGTCAGCGCAATCTGCTGTGGCTGGGGCTGTCCGGCGTGACCACCGCCCTGTCCTGGATTTTTTACTACAAGGCGCTCAAGGTCGGCGACGTGGCCACGGTGGCGCTGATCGACAAGGGCAGCGTGGTCGTCGCCATGCTGCTGGCCTGGCTGCTGCTACGCGAAGTCATCACCTGGCGCATGGTGGTCGGCGCTGGGCTGATCGTGGCGGGGTTGCTGGTCATCGCCCGCAGATAGAACCGGCTTCAGGCATCGCCAGTCATGCCGAACTCGATGGGCGTCTTGACGTAGAAAACCCGTACGTTCTCCTCCCGCAGGCGCGCGAACAGCCGATCCGCTTCATCGGTGGTCACCGCCATGGTGACCTCCAGCGGCTGGTCGGCCTGCTCGAAGAAATGTGAGGAATGGATGCGGCCCGCGTGCCCATAGCCCTCGTCTGCCGTCGTCAGGGTCGCCCCACGCAGCCCCAGCCGCCGGGCTTCTTCGAGCAGCCACTCGCCAAGCGGCGTGCATCCATGCCGGCGATCCTGCTGTGTGAAAAACGTCAGTTGGTAGCCTTGCATGCCCGTCTCCTGAATCAGAATCGTTTGAAAGCCGCGACCGTGCCAAGGCCGATCAGGGTCATCAGCAGCGAACCGCCGACATGAACCGTGATGGCTGTCGCCG
Source organism: Aquabacterium sp. (assembly GCA_046295615.1). Lineage (GTDB taxonomy): Bacteria > Pseudomonadota > Gammaproteobacteria > Burkholderiales > Burkholderiaceae_C > Aquabacterium. The sequence continues at coordinate 102,395 of JBKBMV010000003.1, read as the reverse complement.
CCATGGCAAGTCGCCCCTGCTGGATCAAGGTCGTGACTTCGGCGGAAAAGGTCGAGAACGTGGTCAGCCCGCCGAGAAAGCCGGTAATGATCAGCAAACGCCACTCGGGCGCCAGGTTCGGCGCAGCGGCAAAGACCGCCAACGCGACGCCGATAAGGTAGCCCCCGATCAGGTTGGCGGCCACGGTGCCTGGTGGGATCGCGGGAAACAGCGTGTTGAGCGATAGGCCCAGCAGCCACCGCGATACGGCCCCGAGCGAGGCACCGACGCTGATGGCCAGTATGGAATGGAGCATGCCCTGTCCTCATGGTTTCTTGTTGTGGTTACCTCAGCAAACACAAGATACCGCTTACCGAAGGGAAGCCAAACCGCGCTGCCGTTGAGCATCAATTTGGCGTTTTCACGGACGCGCTGCGGCGCATTCTTGGCAGAAGACGACAGCCGGATCGGCGTTCAACCGTTCCGGCTCCAAATTGCCGTGACAGGCGCAGCACAGCCCATAGGTGTCAGAGTCGAGGCGGGCTAGTGCTGCCTCGACCTTGCGTTTACGGATAGTCAGCCGCTCCAACAATCCTTGAGCGAGGGCCTGTTGTTGGAGAGCGTCTATACGCGACACCCTGCCGACACTGGATTGATCCAGTTCGACCGGCGCAGCCGACTGCTGCGCCTGTTGAATCGCCCCAATCGTTTCCTTTTGCTCCATCAGCAGTCGAACGCGGAAGTGTTCCATGTCCATTGGGGCGACTCCTTCGCTATCGCAGCAGCAGGGTAGGAATGGTCGAGGAACGCAATAGCTCAGTCGTCTTGCTGCCGAACAGCAGACTGCGCAGCGGCGAGTGACCGAACGCACCCATGATGAGCATATCGATGGACTGCGCTTTCACCGTCTTGGCAATGATGCTTTCCGCATCACCGGGGATCAGCGAGGCGGTCACATCGAAGCCTGCCGCTTCCAAGGTGGTCTTGGCCCAGTCGAGCTGCTTGGGGGCATCCGGACTTTCCTTGCCAGCCATCAGCAGATAGATCGGCAGACCACGGAACAGCGGGCTGCCCGCAACCATCTCGACGCCACGCCGGGTCACGTTGCCGCCATCGAAGGCAATCATCACGCGCTGCGGCTCCTTGAAGCCTTCCGTTACGGTCAGGATCGGCTTGTGCAGGGCGCGCACGACGCGTTCGACGTTTCGGCCAAGGTCGCGTTGGGTGGTCTCTGCGGCTTCGCCACGGCGACCCAAAACCAGCAGGCGCACGCCCTCAGCCTGCTCTGCAAGCGTTTCCTCCAGTTCGCCGTGCCGCTGACGAACATCGACCAGTGTGGCCCCGGCAGCAATAGCCCGCTCGCGCAGTCGGTTGAGGAAGAGGCGGCCTTGTTCGCGGGCATGCTTGGTGCGAGCCTCGTCGTCGGCGGAGAGCTTGGTCAGCAGATTTTCCTGAGCGTCGATGCCGATGGCGCCGCTGTGATCCTCGCTCGATCCCAACTCGGGGTGGCGGTCGATGACGTGCAGGAACTCCAGCGGCGCGTCCATGCGCCGAGCTGCCCATGCAGCGTAGTCGGCTACGTAGTCGGCGAAGTGGGATTGATCCACGCAGGCCAGCACTTTGTTTTCGTTCTTCATGATCCTGTTTCCTCTCAGTGGCCCATCAACATGTCGTCGGCACCGTTCTTGTCATGCACGGCGAACTTGTCCACCAGTGTGGCGCTGGCTTCGTTCAAACCGATGACTTCGACCTCGGTGGCTTCACGGCGGAACTTGATGATCACCTTGTCCAGGGCGCTGACGGCGGTGATGTCCCAGAAATGGGCGCGGCTCACGTCGATGCGCACCTTTTCGATGACTTCCTTGTAGTCGAAGGCATTGATGAAGCGATCCGCCGAGGCGAAGAACACCTGGCCAGTGATGGTGTAGCTGCGCACGCGGCCTTCGTCCTCGGTGCGAGAGGTGACGCGCAGAATCTGGCCGACCTTGTGCGCGAAAAAGAAGCCTGACAGCAGCACGCCGACCAGCACACCCTTGGCCAAGTCGTGGGTGCCGACCGTCACTACCACGGTGGCCAGCATCACCACGCTGGAGCTTTTGGGGTGCTCGCGCAAATTGCGGATCGAGGCCCAGTTGAAGGTGCCGATGGACACCATGATCATCACGGCGACCAGCGCCGCCATCGGGATGCGGGCTACCCAGTCACCGATAAACACCACCATCAGGAGCAAGAAGACACCTGCGGCCAGGGTGGAGAGTCGGCCACGGCCACCGGATTTCACATTGATGACTGACTGGCCAATCATGGCGCAGCCTGCCATGCCACCCAAGAAGCCAGTGGCGATATTCGCCACCCCTTGGCCCACGCATTCGCGGTTCTTGTTGCTGTTGGAGTCGGTCAAGTCATCGACGATGGAGGCCGTCATCATGGATTCCAGCAGGCCGACAACCGCCAGGGTGGCCGAGACCGGAAAGATGATCGCCAGCGTCTCCAGATTCAGCGGTACATCCGGCAGCAGGAACACCGGCAGGCTGTCGGGCAGCTGGCCCATGTCGCCCACGGTGCGAATGTCGAGGCCGAGGAAGATCGCGACGCCGGTCAGTACAACGATGGCAATCAGTGGTGACGGCACGGCCTTGGTGATGTAGGGAAAGCCGTAGATGATGCCGAGGCCTGCCGCCGTCATGGCATAGACGTGCCACGTCACATTGGTCAGTTCGGGCAACTGCGCCATGAAGATCAGGATGGCCAGTGCATTGACGAAGCCGGTGATGACCGAGCGCGAGACGAAACGCATCAAGGCGCCGAGCTTGAGCCAGCCCGCAATGATCTGGAGCACGCCAGTCAGCACCGTGGCGGCCAGCAGATATTGCAAGCCGTGCTCTTTGACGAGCGTGACCATGACCAGCGCCATCGCGCCCGTCGCAGCAGAAATCATTCCAGGGCGACCACCTGCGAAGGCGATGATCGCCGCGATGCTGAACGAGGCGTAGAGGCCGACCTTGGGATCGACGCCCGCGATGATCGAGAAGGCGATAGCCTCGGGGATCAGTGCTAGCGCGACAACGATGCCCGCTAGCAGGTCGTTTCGGACATTGGATAGCCAGTCCTGGCGTATGGATTTCATCATTCTTCTATTCCGTTGTGGTTGCCAGCCAGTGGTGGCGGTTGGGGCGAACGCAAGCGCGTCTTCCCGACCAGCGGAATAGAGAACGAACCCCGAGTAATCCGGGGCCAGCAAGACGCAGTGAATCGGACGTGCAGCCTCGTGCGAGCGTGATGAGTGGTTGAAGCTGGCTCGCAGCGAGAAAGAGGCTTACACGGGTAGGAACTCCGATAGTGGCTTGCTGGTTCTTTGGAGAGACGCGATTTTATCTGTTTTGCGGCAGTGCAGCAACGATGACTGAGCGAACACCGCGCCAAAGCCGCGCACTCCCGCTAAATCACGTTACGCGAAGTGCCCTCGGTTTCTAGCATGAGCAGCGTTTTCTCGTACTTCTGGATGGCGGTGTGAGAAACACCCACCTGTTCGCCCAACGCACCCAGGGTCAGACCTGCCGCCAATCGTGCTTGACGAATGCGATCTGCAATCATGACGCCTCCTCGGGTTGGGTTTAAAACAACCGTCATCCTACCAAATTTTTAAACCAAAGAGAAGCCCGCCCGTCTCGGCGGCCGTTGCGTCAGTCGTGGGCAACTGCTTCCATGTAGGGGCGCATCACGGCGGCGACGCGGCAATCCTGAGCGTAGCGCCACAGATCATCTGTAGACGCCTTGCGCGTCCTCCAGGCGTCTTTCAAGGCCTCCAGCGCCACATCCAGACCGATCTTGTTGCGATGTTTGAAGCAATCGACCACGGTCTTGGCCGGGCTGTAGATCCGCGCCTTCACCCCGTTGTACAAGTGCTCCTCGACGCCTGCCAGATGAGCGCTACCGGCCATCTGAACCATCCGGATCGGCGGATAGTCGATCCGGGGTGAGTGGCTGCCGCGTGGCATGGCGATCCAGACTTGACGCGGTAGTTGGGTGGTCAGCCCGTGAAACTGGAGTGCGGTGAGCAGGCAGAACACGGCTTGTGGCACCCTGGTGGCGACAAGGGCAAGACTCTCAAATTCCGTCACCTGTGCGCCTGGCAGACGGTAAAGACCACGCCCGACCCGTTCCAGCAGTCCTGCTGCAGTCATGCGCGTCAGGATGACCCGGGGCGAGCCGATGGCGTCCAAATCGCTGGCACGCAGCAGCCCTCTCTGGCTGGCCAGATCAAGGATGCGCTGGGTGTGGGTCTCGGGGAGCATTGATGGAGTGTGTTCCATTTGTTCTCCAATTTCAACTAATCAACGAAATATCGGAACGTAGGGCAACACACTTCGCCACGCCCCGTCCCAACTACGTGTCAAGTCCCGGCTGGTTATAAACCCGCTTGTTGAACAATTCCGGTTTTTTGGCGTGCCAGTCTTTCAGCGCCTGAACGGGTGAGATGTGTTTGAGCGCCCGCTGTGGGATCAGGTGGTTGTAGGTCTTCACATAGCTCAGCAGTGTTGCTTCCAATTGAGCCGCTGATGTGAAACGGGTCTGACTGACCACCTCGCTGATTCTGCCGTTGAATCGCTCGACCATTCCGTTTGTCTGCGGGTGACGCGGTGGGCACAGGCGGTGCTCAATGTTGAGCGCCTTGCAGCGAACGTCAAAGTCGTGGCGCCCTGTGGGCACGCGCTTTTTGCTTGTGAAGCGGTCGGTGAACTGGCTGCCGTTGTCTGTGAGCAGTTTGGTGATCTTCATGGGGGCTGCTTGCGTCAGGCGGTTCAAAAAGTCCACGCTGCTGGCCTCGCTTTGATCCGCATAGATGTGCATGAACACCCAGCGCGTGGCCCGGTCGATGGCCACGAACAGGTAACGCCTGTCGCTCTCGTCGGGCATCTGCGGCAGGTACTTGATGTCCATGTGCACAAAGCCCGGCTCGTAGTCTTTGAAGGTCTTGAGGGGTGCTTTGGTCTCTCCAGCATCGGCAAGCGCCTTGGCTTGAAGCTCTCGCAGATTGCCCACGCCGTGGCGGCGCAAGCATCGATCCAATCCAGCTCGCGAAACGTCTGGATTGATGAACTCTCGAACCACGGCAACCAGGTCGTCCAGCGGCAACAGCGCTATGCAACGCAACTCCACGGCGATGGCTTCTTGTGCCGGGGTCAACGTGGTGTTGAGTTTGTGTGGCCGATGCGAGAGGTCTTCTGGACTCTCACGGTTCTTCCACTTACGAGCTGTCGCCTTGCTGATGTTGTAGCGTTCAGCCAGCTCCACCAAGGTGGCCGTCGACTCTTTGATCTCCGCCCTCGTTCTGGGGGTGGTTCGGGCTTGTGCGTGGACTTCACTCATGCGGCTTGCTCTGCTTTGAAGGACTCGATCACGCCGCGCATCACATCCCTGGCCCGGAAAAGTGCCCAGCTTCGACGGGGGATATGATCACACGGGATGGGACAACTACGGGGCATCAGCATTCCCTTTTGCCGGGTACTGGCATGGGCGCAGGTGATGCATCTCCCAGAGGAAGAGTTCCTCGATGCTGAAGCGGATGACGTCACCGTTTGCGATCCGGTAGAACGGAATGCCGAGCCGCAGGCGTTCCTGATTCTGGTGAATCCAGTAACCGGGCAAGCCAGTGATGTCGACCACATCTTTGGCGGAGTAAAAAACCCGATCACGGCGTTCAGGCCGCTTCAGCATCATCTGCTTGATGGCGTCTTCACGTGCTGTGGGAGATGATTCGGACAACGGGCGTCCGGCAGGGGATTTCCAAGTGACACGAGCCTTGCGCTCGAAGGCTTCAACCTCCATCAGAAGGTAACGGACAGATCTGTTGAGGTGCCAGGCGGGCGGGCCGATTCCTTCCGAGCGCCACTTTTGCAGCGTCTTGGGTGAGAGATTCCACCTCGAGGACAACTGGTTTTCATCGAGGACCGGTGACCTGCCCCCTGCCAGCCGTACCAACGTAAAGGTAGTGAAGTCCGTCAACCAGGAGAATGACGGACATGAAGAAGAGCAGATTCACCGAGGAACAGATCATTGGTTTCCTCAGACAGGCCGAGGCCGGTATGCCGGTCAAGGAGTTGTGCCGGCAAGGCGGTTTCAGCGACGCCACCTTCTACAAGTGGCGAGCCAAGTACGGCGGCATGCAGGCCACGGATGCCAAGCGGCTGCGTGAACTCGAATCCGAGAACGCCAAGCTCAAGCGCCTGCTGGCCGAGGCTCACCTCGACATCCATGCGCTCAAGGACGTCTTCGGCGTAAAGCCTTAGCCCCGCAGGTCAGGCGCGCAGCGGCGGCCAAGATGATCGAGCAGCATCACTTGTCCGAACGCCGTGCGTGCCGCCTGGTGGGGCTCTCCAGGGACAGCTATCGCAATCCGCCCGTGGTGGATGAGGCCACGCTGCAGCTCAGCACCAAGATCGTCGAGATCGCGCAGGTGCGGCGGCGCTTCGGCTATCGCCGCATCCATGACCTGCTGCGCACGCAATTTCCAGGCGTGAACCACAAGCGGGTCTACCGGCTGTACAGCCAGGCGCAGTTGGCGGTTCGCAAGCGCAAGAAGGTGCGGCGCGCAGCCAGCGAGCGCGTGCCGCTGACAGTGGCCGTCCGCGTCAATGAGGTGTGGAGCATGGACTTCGTATCCGACAGCCTGGCCAATGGCCGGCGCATCAAGTGTCTGACCGTGGCCGACGACTTCACGCACGAGTGCGTGGACATTGCCGTGGACTACGGCATCTCGGGCCAGTACGTGACGCGGTTGCTGGATCGGGCGGCGATCTTCCGAGGCTACCCGGCGGCGGTGCGAACCGACAACGGGCCGGAGTTCACCTGCCGGGCCTTCATTGCCTGGGCGCAGGCTCACGGCGTGCGGCACATCCTGATCCAGCCAGGGCGGCCCATGCAGAACGGCTACATCGAGAGCTTCAATGGCAAGTTCCGCGACGAGTGCTTGAACGAGCACTGGTTCCAGACGTTGCCGCAGGCGCGCTCGGAGATCGCCAGCTGGCGCCAGGACTACAACGAGGTGCGGCCGCACAGCAGCCTGGGGCGGATACCGCCGGCGGAGTTTGCTCAGCGCCACCGCACAAAGAACCAGCCGCCACCGGCTTCAAGCAACGAGATCAAGTAACCTTCAACCCGGACTTCCGCCTAATTGGTACGGCGGGAGGGGGCAGGTCACCGGATACGTGATGACTGGCTCATCCGGGCTGGGCGCAACGCCCTGCTTGTTGGCATCAACCTTGGGCTTCATCGCGCGCCTCTGTCAGCGCGGCCTCGGCCGCTTCAAGACTGCCGTACTGCGCGATGAGTGCGAAGGCCTCGCTCAAGTAGTACCGCTTTGGTTCGGGGGCGGCGGGCGCGGGAGATTCGACAACGGGCTGCGCTTCGTTCAAGGATGGCAGCGGCACTTCGTGGGCCATGCCCTGGCGGATCGCCTGCTCATAGGTGACGATCTCATCGACTGGATAGCGGATGGCCTTTGAGAGCTTGATGTACGGCGGGCCGCGTTCTTCGCTGCGCCAGCGTTGCAGGGTCTTGATGCTGACGTTCCACCGACGTGCGAGCTCCGTTTCGGTGAAGGCGGATTCGGTTTGCATGGCATTTCCTTTCGTCGTTCGTGCCGGGCATTACGGCGACAAACGAGAGGAAAGCCAAGTTGCAGCCCCCAGATTCCCTGGCAGTTGCGGCAACTGCGAGTGCCAATCGGCCTCTCTGAACTTACAATCATGGGCATGTGCGGTTGCGCGAAATCCTTCCCCGGAATCGCGCGAGGGTCTCAAGGCTTCCGACCGGGGCTGAGAGACTGCTGATATGTGGGTTTGGTTTTCTGTTAAACTCCACCACCAAATACAAAAACGCCCAGCCCTGCTGGGCGTTTTGCTTTGTTCGGTCACTCTCACGTCACACCCGGCCCCATGGCCGGACCTGACCACAGATCCACCCACGCTGTACCGCCATGCCCATTCGTCGACGCCTCCACACCATCGCTGCTGCCGTGCTGCTGTCGCAGCCCCTGCTGGCCTCGGCCACCAATGGCTACTTCGCCCACGGCTATGGCATGCAGTCACTGGGCATGGCCGGCACCGCCATCGCCCTGCCCCAAGACAGCCTGGCCGCCGCCAGCAACCCGGCGGGCACAGGGCTGGTCGGCCACCGCCTGGATCTGGGCCTGAGCTACTTCGCGCCACGCCGGGCCGCCCGCATCGAGGGCAACGCCTTTGGCCCTGACGACCACTACAACGGCGACGGGCGACGCAGCTTTTACATCCCCGAAATGGGTTTCACGCGACAAGTCAACGCCCAATGGGGCGTGGGCCTGGCGCTGTATGGCAATGGGGGCATGAACACCAGTTACGAGCGCAACCCCTATGAGCGCTTTGGCGCCAGTGGTCGCGCGGGCATCGACCTCAAGCAGGTGTTCTTCAGCCCCTCGGTGGCCTGGAAGCCCACAGCCGACCACACCCTGGGGGCCGCCCTGGTGCTGGCCCATCAGCGCTTCAATGCGCAAGGCATCGGCTTCTTCGGTGGGTTCTCTGCCGCCCCCGACCGGGTCAGCGACCAGGGCACCGATACCAGCCACGGCCTGGGCTTGCGCCTGGGTTGGATCGGGCAGATCAGCCCCGAATGGCGCGTGGGGCTGACCTGGGCCTCCAAGATCGATGGCCGCTTTGACCGCTACAGTGGCCTCTTTGCCGACCGGGGCGGCTTCGACATCCCCGAGAACTATGGCCTGGGCGTGGCCTACAGCCCCACCCCGCGCTGGACGCTGGCCGCCGATGTGCAACGCATCCTCTACAGCCAGGTGGGCTCGGTGGGCAACCCCGCCTCGCGCCTATTTGAGCAAGGCGTGCCCCTGGGCAGCAACGATGGTCCCGGCTTTGGCTGGCGCGATGTCACCGTGGTCAAACTGGGCGTGCAGCACCAGTTGAACGATCACTGGACGCTCCGTGCCGGCTACAGCCACGTCACCCAGCCCGTGCCCGCCCGGGAAACCTTCTTCAACATCCTCGCCCCCGGCGTGGTGCAGCACCACCTGACCCTGGGCGCCACCTGGCAAAGCCCTTGGGGCTTCAAGCTCACGGGCTATGCCGCCCACGCCTTCAGCAAGACCGTGAAAGGCCAGAACGCCATTCCAGAAGGCCTGCCCCCTGCGGGCTTTGGTGGCGGCAACCCCGACATCCAGCTGCGCGAAAACATCTTGGGCCTGGGCTTGGGCTGGTCATGGTGAGCCGGGACTTGACAGTCTAACCAGCCTTCAGGCGGCACACTGTCCAGCACTATCGCTCAAAGGCTGCTGAAATAGTTTGTTTTGGCAGCCACCTTGTCAGTGCACCGCTCCTGCGTCCCATCCCCCACAGCAAGACGTCTGCCTGGCCACAACCGATGCGCTTTCAAATATGTGGCGCGCTGGAACCACCTGCCACCCAATGCAAGATTCTGGTCGATGAATGCCAGCAGCAGGGGTGCTCTGATAAACTGAAAATGGTTTATTGGTTCCCACTACATGAGTCCGCCCGTTGAGCCACCACTGTCGATTTTGATGTACCACCAGATCGGGCGCTACCCGCGTCCCGACGCGCACCGCGCGCTGTTCTGCCACATCGATCGCTTCAAGGCGCAGCTCAGCTACTTCAAGTGGATGGGCGTGGACGTGCTGTCGATGGACCAGGCCCGCGCCTGCCTGTTTGGCGGTCAGCCCCTGAAGCGCCGCGCGGTCGTCATCACGGTGGACGACGGTTACGACGACTTCCGCGAGCACGCCTGGCCCGCGCTGAAAGCCCACGGCTTCCCCGCCATGGTGTACCTGGTGAGCTCGCTGGTGGGCCAACGGGCCGACTGGCTCACCGACCGCCCGGAGCTGCCCCCCCTGATGAACGCCGACGCGGTGCGCCAGCTGCGTCGCGAAGGCTGCGATTTCGGCTCGCACGCGATGTCGCACCCTCGCCTGTCGACGCTGAGCCCCGAGCAGCAGCGCAGCGAAATCGTCGGCAGCAAGCAGGCGCTCGAAGACCTGCTGGGTGAGCGCGTCGATCACTTCTGCTACCCGTTTGGCGATTACACCGAGCGCTCGCGCGACATGGTGGCTCACGCGGGCTACACCACGGCAACGACCTGCATCCGTGGCGCGGCCAACTTCTCGGACAACCCCTTCGAGCTCACGCGCAAGGCCATCTCCTACGGCGACAACCTGATCGGCTTTGCCTGGAAGCTGCACGCCAAGCAGGCGCGCAAGGGCCAGGGCGCCGTGCCCGATCGCATCGCGGCCTGAGGCGAGCCCACCAGCATGCGCATCGTCCATGTCCTGCACAGCCACGGCTACGGTGGCGCTGAAAGCCATGCCCTGCTGATGATGCGGTTGCAGCGCGAGGCGGGCCACGAAGTCTGGTACGCCGGGCCGATGGATTCCTGGCTGGGCCGTGAATGCGAGCAGGCGGGCATCCCCTGCGAGCACATCCCCATGCACGGCCTGTTCGACATCTGGTCGCACTGGAAGCTGCGATCGCTGCTCAAGCGCGTGCGTGCCGACATCGTGCACGGCCACCTCATCCGCGGCGCCATGTACGCCGGCCGGGCAGGCCACCGCCACCGCGCACCGGTGGCCGTCTGCACGGCCCACGCGACCACGGCGCGCACGCACATGCAGCGCTGCGCGCACATCATCGCGGTCTCGGGCGCGGTGCGAGATGGGTTGCTGGCTGCGGGCTACGCGGAGCGCGACGTCAGCCTGGTCTACAACGGCGTGCCCGACGCCCCCCCGCCGCCCAGCGCCGAGCAGCGCGCCGGCCTGCGTGCGGAGTGGGGCCTGCCACCCGACGCCTTCGCGGCCGTGCACGTGGGCCGCTTCGTGCGCGACAAGGGGCAGGACCTGCTGGTGCAGGCCATGCGCGCGGTGCCCCCGCACGTGCACCTCTGCCTGATCGGCGACCCGAACAACGACTTCGGGCGCGAGGTGCTGGCGATGCGGCAGGCTCAGCCCGAGCTGGCCTCGCGCGTGCACACCCTGGGCTTTCGGCCGGATGTGCAGCGCCTGCTGCCTGCGTTCGATGCGTTCGCACTGGCGTCTCGGCGTGAAGCCCTGTCCATCGCCGTGATCGAGGCCTTCGCCGCGCGCGTGCCCGTGGTGGCCACCCGCGTGGGCGGCGTGCCCGAGATCGTCCGCCATGAGGACACCGGCCTGCTTGTGCCCACCGAAGATGCCGACGCCCTGGCGCAGGGCATCACGCGCCTGGCCGAGTCGCCCGAGTTGCGCGCCCGGCTCGTTGAGGGCGGCGAGCGGCTGTACCAAGATCAACTCACGGCCCGCGGCATGGTCGAGCGCACGCTGTCGCTTTACCGACGCTGCCTGGGCAGCGCCAACTGAGGCCACCCCACCATGAGCGCGCCCCATCCCGAGCCCCGCAAGATCCTTGTCGTCCGCCTGTCGGCCCTGGGCGACATCGTCATGGCCTCGGGGCTGATCCCGGCGCTGAAAGCGCGCTTCCCGAACGCCGAGGTCTCCTGGGTGTGCGAGCCCGTGTGCGCGCCCCTGCTCAAGCACAACCCGCGTTTGAAGCAAGTCATCGTCTGGCCGCGCGGCGAGTGGCAGGCCTTGCTCAAGGCCAAGCGCTACCTGGACCTTTGGCGTGCGGTGCAAGCGTTCCGCGCCCGACTCAAGGCCGAACAGTTCGACCTCGTGCTCGATGGACAAGGCTTGCTCAAGAGCGGTCTGATCGCGTGGTTCACGGGCGCGCCCCGTCGCGTGAGCATCATCGCCCGCGAAGGCAGCCACCGGCTGGTGCACGAGGTGGTGACCCCACCGCCCGGCGCCGACCCGGTCATGGGCTCGGAGTACCGTTTCCTGGCCCATCACCTGGGTGCGCCGCAAGGCAGCTTCGTGCACGACCTGGCCGTGGGCGAGGCGCAGCGCGCGCGCACCCGAGAGGTGTTGGGGGAGCGCCTGCAAGCGGCCTGGGCGGGCGCGCTCAGCCCCAGGCCCCTGGTGGTGCTGGCGCCCTTCACCACGCGCCCGCAAAAGCACTGGGTCGAGGCCAACTGGTCCGAGCTGGGCCGGCAGATGCTGACGCACGGCCTGCAGCCGGTGGTGCTGGGCGGCCCCGCCGATCGCGAAGCGGCCGAGCGCATCTGCGTCGGCCAAGCTCGGCTGATCAACCTGGCAGGGGCCCTGAAGCTCGATGAAAGCGTGGCCCTGATCGCCGACGCGCAACTGCTGGTCGGCGTCGACACGGGCTTGACGCACATGGGCTCGGCGTTGCGCATCCCCACCGTGGCGCTGTTCGGCTCGACGCGGCCTTACCGTGAGGGCCCCCAGGTTGGAGGGGGCTCTCGCACACGCATCCTGTACGACAACCTGCCGTGCTCACCCTGCCGCCGTCGCCCCACCTGCAACGGTGCATTCACGTGCATGACCGGCCTGACGACCGAGCGCGTGCTGCAGGCCGCCATCGCTCAGCTGGAGACACCATCGTGAAGGTGCTGCACGTCGAAGCCGGCATGCACCTCTACGGTGGTGCGTTGCAAGTGGTCTTCCTGCTGCGGGGCCTGAAGGCCCGCGGTGTCGATAGCGTGCTGGCCTGCCCGACCGGCAGCGCCATCGCCAGCGAGGCCGCGCCCCACGCCCGCGTGGTCGAGATGAAGATGCGTGGCGACGCCGACGTGGGCCTCACCGGCCGCCTGCGCCAGCTGATCCGCGCCGAGCGGCCCGACGTCGTGCACCTGCACAGCCGCCGCGGCAGCGACCTCTGGGGCGCACTGGCCGGCAAGCTCGAAGGCGTGCCCGTGGTACTCAGCCGCCGCGTCGACAACCCCGAAGCGCGCTTCGTGGTGAACCTCAAGTACCGTCTGTACGACGAGGTGGTGACCATCTCAGACGGCATCCGCCAGGTGTTGCTGTCTGAAGGCGTACCGCCGGCGAAGGTGCACTGCGTGCTCAGCGCCGTCGACACCGAACGATATCAACCCGACCGCTCTCACCTAAGCTGGTTCCGAGAGACCTTCGGTGTGGCCGAAAGCGAACTCACCATCGGCATGGTGGCCCAGTTCATCGCGCGCAAAGGCCATGTCACGCTGCTCGACGCCTTGCCCGAGGTGCTGGCGCAGCATCCCAGGCTGAAGATCATCCTCTTCGGTCAGGGCCCTTTGTGGGCCGAGATCGATGCCCGCGTGAAAGGCGACCAGCTGCTGTCCAAGCACGTGCAGCTGCCCGGCTTCCGCAAGGATCTCGACCGCATCCTGCCCTGCCTGGATGTGCTGGCCCACCCGGCCCACATGGAGGGCCTGGGCGTATCGCTGCTGCAGGCGGCGGCCTGCGGCGTGCCGCTGGTAGGCGGACGCGCCGGTGGCATCCCCGAGATCATCCAGCCCGGTTTGAATGGCGAACTGATCACCCCTGGCGACACCGCCGCGCTGGTGCGTGAACTCAACAAGGTGCTGGCCTCGGCCGATCTGCGCCAGCGATACGGGCAAGCGGGGCGCCAATGGGTGGTCGAACGCTTCTCGATCGACGCCATGGTCGAGGGCAACCTGGGCGTGTACCAACGGGCCATCGCCCGGCGCCGCGCAGGCTGACGCCAACCGACGGCGCGCCTCGTTCAGGCCGACGTCAGCAGCGCATCCACGCAGGCGGCCAGGTCGGCGTAGGCCGCATCGGCCCCCGCCAGCCCATCGGTCGACTCTTCATTGTCGGACTGCACGATGTAGGCGCGCCCCAGGCCCGCTGCACGCGCGGCCTCGATGTCAGACGGCTTGTCACCCACCATGAACGAGTCCGCCAGCGACAGGCCGTGCTCGCGCGCCGCCTGCAGGATCATGCCGGGCTCGGGCTTTCGGCAGTCGCAATCCACCGCCAGTTCGGGCACCTTGCCCTTGGGGTGGTGCGGGCAGTGGTACACCGCCTCGACGTCGGCGCCGGCGGCGGCCAAGGCCTCGCGCATGCGGCGGGTGAGCTCCTGGAACTGGGCCTCGGTGTACATGCCGCGGGCCAGGCCCGACTGGTTGGTGACCACGATGAGCACGTAGCCGGCCTCGCGCAGGCGACGCATGGCGTCGACCGCACCGGGCACGAACTCGAACTCGTCCCACCGGTGCACGTAGGCGCGGTCGAGGTTGATGACGCCATCGCGGTCGAGGAAGGCCGCCTTGCGCGGCGAGATCAGGGCCGACGGGTGCTGGGCGGCCACGGCGTCGGCGGCCTGCCCGGCGCGGATGCGCTGCACCAGCGAGGTGGTCGAGAAGCCATCGACAAACGGGATGGCCAGCGCCTCACCACCCCACGAACGCACCAGACGGGTCTCTTCCAGGGCCTCCATGTCGTAGTCGCCGCCCTTGACGTAGAGGTCGGGGCGGACCTCCTGGATGAGTTCGACCGGCGTGCGCTCGTCGAAGAAGGTGACCAGCGAAACCGAGGCCAGACCGGCCAGCACGGCGGCGCGGTCGATGTCTTTGTTCAAAGGGCGATCGGGGCCCTTGCCCAGCATGCGCGCCGAGGCGTCGCTGTTGACGGCCACCACCAGCGAGCCGCCCAGCTGTCGGGCCGCGTGCAGGTAGCTCACGTGGCCGCGGTGCAGCACGTCGAACACCCCGTTGGTGAAGACAACGGGCTTGGGCAACTCGGCGATGCGCGCTGCGATGTCTTCGCGGGCGCAGACCTTGTCGGTCAGCTGGTGCGAGGGGCCGCTCATGCGAAGAGCTCCTCGTAGGTGAGTGTGGCCGTACCGAACTTGGCCACCACCAAGCCGCCGGCGCGGTTGGCGTGGCCCATGGCCTCTTCCAGCGACAGGCCGCACGCCAGCATCAGCGCCAGCGTGCCGATGACGGTGTCGCCCGCGCCCGTCACGTCGGCGACCTCACGGGCCTGGGCCTGCACGCTGCTGACGCGGTCGGCCTCGAACAAGGTCATGCCTTCCTCCGAGCGCGTCAGCAGAAGGGCCTGCAGACCCAGCTCGCTGCGCAGGGCCTGGGCCTTGGCGGTGAGGTCGGCCTCGTCCTTCCAGGTGCCAATGACCTGTTGCAGCTCGGCCCGGTTGGGGGTGATGACGGTGGCGCCCGCGTAGCGACCGTAGTCGCTGCCCTTGGGGTCGATCAGCACAGCCTTGCCGGCCTGCCGGGCCAGCTCGATCATGCGCGGAATGTGCGCCAGGCCGCCTTTGCCGTAATCCGAAAACAGCACGACGTCGTGGCGTGCCAGCTCGCGCTCGAAATCGCCGAGCATCTGGCCCAGCACCTCGTGGTCGGGCTCGCGCTCGAAGTCGACGCGCAGCAGCTGCTGGTTGCGCCCGATCACACGCAGCTTGACGATGGTCTGCATGCGCGGGTCCTGACCCAGCACAGCGCCCACGCCATGACCCTCCAGAAGTTGCTGCAGGTGACGAGCCGGCTCGTCGTCGCCCACCACACTCAGCAGCGTGACCTGCCCGCCCAGGGTCTTGACGTTGAGCGCCACGTTGGCCGCGCCCCCCACTCGCTCCTGCTCGCTGGCCACCCGCACCACCGGCACCGGGGCCTCGGGCGAAATGCGCTCCACAGCCCCGAACCAGTAGCGGTCCAGCATCACGTCGCCCACCACCAGCACGCGGCGAGCGGCCAACAAATCCTTGGTCACAGTGCTCGACATGGGTTCAGGCCAGATCCAGGTGTTGCTCGATGAGGCCACACAGGGTGTGGCCGATCAGGATGTGCGCCTCCTGGATGCGCGCGGTGACCTGACTGGGCACCACGATGGCCACGTCGCACAGCGGCTTCAGCGCGCCGCCATCGCGGCCCAGGAAGCCCACCACCTTGATGCCCAAGGCACGGGCCTCATCCACCGCCCGCAGCACGTTGCGCGAGTTGCCCGAGGTGGAAATCGCCACGAGCACATCACCCGCGCGCCCCAGGCCCATCACCTGACGGGCAAACACCTCGTCAAAACTGTAATCGTTGCCGATGCAGGTCAGCGCAGACGAGTCGGTGGACAGCGCCAGCCCCGCCAAGGGGCGCCGGTCTTTGATGAAGCGCCCCGTGAGTTCTGCCGCCAAGTGCTGCGAATCAGCGGCCGAGCCGCCGTTACCACAAAACATCACCTTGCCGCCTGCCTTGACCGCGTCGGCCATCAGAGTGCTTGCCTCACTCACCAGGGGCGAGAGGGCCGGCAGGGCCTCGAACACGGCCGCGTGCTCCTTGAGATTGTCCAGAAACAGGTTCGACATAGTCGGCATGGGCGCTCCACAAATTCACCCTGAATTGTCCAACGAAATGGAACACCCGCAACGCTTGGCACAATAGCGGGGTGACGCCAGACATCCCCATGAGCCCTATCCCGCCCAACCGCCCGCGTACCGTCGTCCTGCTGCAATACACCGGCATCGGCGATCTGGTCTGGCACATCCCCTACTTCAAGCGCCTGGCCGAGCTCAGCGCCAACGGCCAGATCACCGTCGTGGCGCAGCCCTCCACCCTGGCCCGGCACTTCATCGGCCACGAGCCGTGGGTGGAGGCCGTGATCGACCACGACCACCGCCCCCGACGCGGCGAGAAGCGCCGGGGGCAGCACGCTGGCCTGCGCGGCATGTGGCGCATAGCCAAAGAGCTCAAGGCCGGCCGCTACGACCGTCTGATCCTGTTTTCGGGCCGCGCCAGCCGGGGGCTGATCGCCGGGCTCAGCGGCATCCCCGTGCGCCTGGGCTTTGGCTATCGCTGGCTGCAGCGCATCTTCCTCACCCAGGGGCCCTACATCCAGCCCTACCAGGGCCCATCGCTGGCCGTGTTTCCAGAATCGGAAGCCTTCATGCTGGCTCACGGCTTCATCCCGGCGCCCTTTGCGCCCAAGATGGACGTGCCCGATACCGCCATGGACGCCATGCGCGCACGGCTGGCTTCACTGCCCCGCCCTCTGGTGGCGCTGGCCATCGGCACCAGCGAAACCCACAAGCAGTGGGGCATCGATCGCTATGCGCAACTGGCCTGCCGCTTGTTAAAGGCCGGCTGTGGCGTGCTGGTGCTGGGCGGCCCCGCTGAAAAGCAGCAGGCCCAGGCACTGGCCGCGCAAGTGCCCAACGACCTCAAGGCCGGCTTCATGGTTGTCACCGACGCCCCCGTGATGGGCAGCGCCGCCGCATTGAAGCTCTGTGACCACTGCGTGGGCAACGACACCGGCATGGTGAACGTGTCAGCAGCGGTCGGCACGCCGACGCATGTGATCATCGGAGCCCGCTCAACCCTGGACCACGACCCGGCGACGCTTCATAACGTGAAGGCTGGCAGTCTGGCCGCTATTTCGGTGGATGAGGTGGTGGGGCTGCTGCAAAGCGCCCTGCCCCGCTCCCGCCTAACCTCAACGGCTCAGCCGTCTTGATGCATGGAACTCAAAGAAGTCGTTCAGAAACTGCTTGTTTACGCCAAACCTCACTGGAAGTTGTTTGGCGGCGCTTTTCTGTTCTTTACCCTGGGCGCAGCCGTCGAACCAGCCATTCCGGCTCTCTTTAAAAAGCTCATTGATTCGGGCTTCAAGGAGGGGTTGAACTATCCGTTGTGGATCGTCCCCATAGTCATCATCAGCCTGTTTGCCATACGGGGCTTCTTCAACTTCGCCGGTACCTATGTGATGACCTCGGCCGTGTCCATGGTGGTGCTGGGCCTGCGGCGCGACCTGATGCGGGCCTTGCTGAAGGCAGATGCCCAACTGTTTTCGTCGATCAGCCCGGGGCTGGCCGTCACCAAGGTCATCACCGACCCGCAGATCTCGGCCCAGATCCTGGGCAATTCGGCCATCTCGGTCATCAAGGACGCCATGTCCTTGTTCTTCCTGGTGGGCTACCTGTTGTACCTGAACTGGCAATTGACGCTGCTGTCGTTTGTGTCAATGCCGCTGCTGGCCTTCACCATCAAGGCCGTGCAAAAGCGCCTCAATCAGGTGGGCCAGGCGCAGTACGAGTCACAGCAACGCCTGGTGAACACGGTAGACGACAACGCCCGGGCCTGGCGCGTGGTGCGCACATTTGACGCCGCTGATTTTGAGCTGGATCGCTTCGACAAAGAAGCGCAAACCCTTCGGCGCATGACGCTCAAAACCGTGGCCACCAGCGCTCTGGTCACCCCGTCTACGCAGGTGGTGGCGGCCATCGGTGTGTCCATCATCATCACCCTGGCCATCTACCAGGCCAGCCAGGGCTCGACCACGGTGGGCGAGTTCGTGTCGTTCATCACGGCCCTGCTGATGACGATCTCGCCCATGCGGCACCTCACCGATGTGTACCAACCCGTCACCGGGGCGCTCATCACGGCCCGGGGCGCGTTCGACATCATGAACGCGCCGCAAGAGCCCGACAAAGGCACCCTGGAGATGCCGACGGCAAAGGGTGACATCGTTTTTGACAAGGTGCACGTGCATTACGAGGGTGCGTCCAACCCCTCACTGGCAGGGTTTGATTTGCACATTCCGGCTGGGCAGACCGTGGCCCTGGTGGGTTCATCAGGCGCGGGCAAAACCACGGTCGTCAACACCTTGCTGCGCTTTGCGCACCTGAAAGAAGGCGAGATCCGCCTGGATGGCACCCCCATCGAAACCCTCAAGCTGGCCAGCCTGCGGCGCCACTTTGCCGTGGTGTCACAAGACATCGTGCTGTTTGACGGCTCGGTGGCGCAAAACGTGGCCTACGCCAGCCCCAACGGGGTGGACCGCGACAAGGTAGAGCGCTGCTTGCGTGCTGCCAACCTGTGGAACCACGTGTCGTCGATGGCGCAAGGCATGGACACCGGCATTGGCACCAACGGCAGCCAACTGTCAGGCGGGCAGCGCCAACGTCTGGCCATTGCACGGGCCCTGTACCGTGATGCGGCGGTGTGGATCTTTGACGAAGCCACATCAGCCCTGGATTCAGAATCCGAGGCCATCGTGCAGCGCTCCATCGAAGACTTGCGCCATCAAAAAACGCTCATCCTGATTGCACACCGACTCAGTACCATCAAAAATGCAGACGTGATTTGCGTGATGTCGGATGGCCGCATCGTCGAGCGTGGCACCCACGCCGAACTGATCGCGCAGCAAGGCCTCTATGCGGGCATGGTGCGCATCCAGGCGGCCGATTGACTGCAGCGCCACGCACCACAACACGGAGAAGCAAGATGATCATCGTCACAGGCGCCACGGGCTTCATCGGCTCCAACATCGTGGCAGACCTCAACGCCCGCGGACGCACCGACCTGCTGCTGGTGGACGACCTGGGCACGCAAGGCAAATGGAAGAACATTGCCAAGCGCCGGTTTGTGGATCTGATCGATTACCGCGAACTGGACACCCTGCTGCCCAAGCTGCCGCCAGCAGAGGCAGTGTTTCACATGGGGGCCAACTCATCGACCACCTCTACCGATGGCGACGAGATATTGCGCGTGAACCTGCGCGCCACCATGGCCTGGTGGCAATGGTGCACCCACCACGGCACGCCCTTCATCTACGCCTCGTCGGCAGCCACCTATGGCGATGGCGCCCAGGGCTTTGACGACGACCAAAGCCCTGAGGCGCTGGACAAGCTGGCACCGCTGAACCTGTACGGCTGGTCAAAGCACCAGTTTGACAAATGGGCGGTAGAACGCGCCGCCGAAGGCAAGGCCCCACCCCAGTGGGCTGGCCTGAAGTTCTTCAATGTGTATGGCCCCAACGAATACCATAAGGGCGACATGCAAAGCCTGGTGGCCAAAAACACCGCGCTGATTGCCCGTGGCGAAACCATCCGCCTGTTCAAATCACACAAAGAAGGCTATGTGGATGGCGGGCAGCTGCGCGACTTCGTGTATGTGAAAGACTGCTGCGCCGTGATGATGTGGCTGCTGGACCACCGCGAGGTGAGCGGCGTGTTCAACTTGGGCACCGGCCAGGCGCGCAGCTTTGTGGACCTGATGCAGGCCATCGGCACGGCCCTGGGCAAGCCGGTGAAGATCGAGTATGTGGACATGCCGGAGAGCATTCGGCCGAATTATCAGTACTTCACGCAGGCCAGGATGGGGAAGTTGCGGGAGGCTGGTTTCGCCCCCGAATTTCACACACTGGAGCGTGGGGTGAGTGACTATGTGACGGCACACCTCAGTCAACCAGACCCTTATCTTTAAACCGTTCCATCTCATGCTTCGCGTCCTGCAGATCAGTCCATTCGCGATCCCTGATTCGCCGGACAGCGGTGGGCTGATTCGGATTGCAGAGACTCGGCGTGCCTATGAGCGTGCTGGCTGCGAGGTGTCCACATGCTGCCTTGTCACAAAACCGCGTGATCTTCGAAACCCGCTGGACCTGCAACTAACATGGATGGACCGACTTCGACGCCCGCATATCGGGAAGCCGTCGAACCTGGGGCCCATTCGCATTCGGTGGGCAACGCTGAAGTCATCGCGACTGCTCGAACAACTGCTTGGCAAGATCAAGCAGCCATTCGATGTCATCCACATCGAGCACCCATGGGCCATACAAC
Organism: Aquabacterium sp.; assembly: GCA_046295615.1. Taxonomy (GTDB): domain Bacteria; phylum Pseudomonadota; class Gammaproteobacteria; order Burkholderiales; family Burkholderiaceae_C; genus Aquabacterium. The sequence continues at coordinate 81,960 of JBKBMV010000003.1, read as the reverse complement.
TTGCAACTAATCTGCGGAAGCACCCAGAATGTCACGATGCACTACTGGTGTACGGCTCCCACAACATTGAACATCAACTCTACCGGGGCCTCTGGGAGAAGCAGCAACTGTGGAACCGAAACGCCCAACGCCTTTACGAGCACATCAAAGCTACGGAAGTTGAGTGCGCAAAACATGCGGACCTCTGCTGGGCAGTGTCGGAACAAGACGCGCACGTCTTGCGTGACACGCTCCGAGCAAAGCACGTGGTCTTGGCGCCCAGTGGTTGCAGAGAGTTTCCGGCCAAAGCGCCGATACCGGGACTCCCTGATTGCCCTTACGTAATTTTTGTGGGGGGCGCGTATTCACCCAACGTTGATGGTTTCGTAGAATGGTGTGGCAACACGCTCACGTACCTGCCTGCCAACACAGCCATTGTTGTCGCTGGCGCCGCCGGCGATGTCATCGCAAAGATGCCAACGTACCAGAACGACATCACGCGTGGCGCACTGATCAACCTCGGGAGAACACCGCAAGCACTGCTGGACCAACTCATCTTGCACGCGGCTGCCGTGATTCTTCCCATCAGTGTGGGCGGTGGCACCAACCTGAAAACCGCCGAAGCCCTTCGATCACAACGGCCTCTGATCGCAACGACCGAGAGCATGCGTGGATTTGAAGCTTGGCTATCAGATGCAGGGATTCGCGTCGCTGCAGAGCCACAGGACTTCCGGAGCGCCATCGCCGATCATCTGTCAAATGAAACGACTTCTAACTGCAGAAGAGACGACTTGGACCAGCTAGGTTGGGAGCGATGCCTCGAAGAAGCGGTAAAGACAACACTTACCCTGGTTAAACGTAAATTGATCCTCTGACCCATCGAAATGCCATGGCATTCAGTGAACAAAGCGCAAGCACTCTTCGTTTCGATATCACCGAGGTGGTCCGTTATGCGAAACGACATGACCGTGTCACAGGAATCCAACGCGTCGAACTTAATGTGATACGTGAATGTGTGCGGCAACTATCACCACGACTGGTGCGAGGCTTGATTAGAGAAGAAGGCGGTCAACGCGTGCGAGAGGTCAGCCTGGCATTTCTATCAGAAGATGAATCGTTCGTAGCCAGCAAACTATTGCAAGAAACTGATGCAGTAAGTGCAGGCCGGTGGCCTGATAAGCTCATACTACGCAAACACCTCGATCACTTGCAGCGCCGCAAAGTCCTGCGCGCAGTGAAGAAAACATCTATCTACGTGCAAGCTTTGGTCGCGCGTAAGACGCTGATTGAAAATGGTCTATTGAGTGGGCTGCGAGCTCCTTCATACGCCGAACCAACCGCTGTGCTGGCTCCGAATGACGCATACATTGCACTGGGAACTGGTTGGGAAGATCCTGACGCGTTCTGCATTGCAGCAGCTCACCGGAGACAAGGCGGCAAGGTGATACAGATGGTTCACGACCTCATTCCAGTCGTTCGCCCGGAGCTGCACATGCCTGAGGTCAGTGACAAGTTTCAGCGCTGGCTAGAGCGCGCCACAACATGCGTCACGCAGTTCCTGTGTGTATCTGAGCACACAGCAAAGGATCTGCGTGATTTTTTGAGCAGGCAAGAAAAAGAAATACCAATCGCTGTAACACCACTTGCGCACGAATTCACGGGCTTCAGTCGAGGGGCCGAGGTTGAACTGCCACCAGACGCCTGCGAAGCTGTATCGAAGCTCATTTCCCAGCGTTTTGTTTTATGCGTGGGCTCGCTGGAAGGCCGCAAGAATATTACACGCTTGCTTACCGCATGGGCAAGAGCCCGAGCCTTGACTGGAGACACTCAAACGAAGCTTGTTTTTGCTGGCCGCCGCGGATGGATGATCGACTCATTTGACGCCGAGATGCGCCAAACGCAAGCCGCAGGGGGCTCTGCGCAAGTCATAGAAAAAACCACCGATGCAGAGCTTGCATGGCTTTATGCACACAGCGAGTTTACAGTCTATCCTAGTCTCTACGAGGGCTGGGGACTACCCGTTGGAGAAAGCCTATGGTTCGACACGCCATGCCTTGCATCGTCGGCAACTTCCGTGCCGGAGGTGGGTAGTAGCCTGGTAACTTACGTATTCCCATACAACACCGAAATGATGGCTACGCTGCTAGGACAGTTGCTAACGGATAAAGAGGCATTGCTTTCCGCTCGGACAAGAATCAAAAATGCAGTTCTTCGCACATGGCGTGATCATGCTGCTGATGTCATCCAAGCCATACACGAACACATGGCCCCTGCTTGTGGAGAACACAACGGAGTCTCGCCTTGACCACTCAATCGCAAGCAGGCCGTTGGCCAGATTGGCAGCAAACGTTACCCGCGTCGCCGCAACCGCGACAAGAAGGCGGCCGACGAACACAGGGCATCGTAACCCAGCCGCCCCTCATCTCTTATCTCACGGTGACACGCAACGCCGGTAGTACTATTGAGCGCACAATCCGCAGCGTCATACGTCAGCGCAGCGGTCTGATTGAACACATCGTCATCGACGGGCAATCCACAGACGATACACTTAGAATCATCAAGCAATACGAAGATTATTTGGACTACTACGCCTCCGAACCTGACAGGAGTCTCTATGATGCGATTAATAAAGGGATACAGGTCTGTAGAGGCTCATACATTTGTGTACTCAACGCTGACGACTGGCTAACGCCGCGAGCAGTAAAAGCCGTCACGAAATTCTTGTCGAGACCGGGGGACGAAACTACCATTCATGCTTTTGGTGCTTGGAAAGTCGGCCAGGAAAAAAAGAACAAGCTATGGCCCCCAAGGACTGTTTCAATAGGAGACTATCTGCGCTGCGCCGACCTGTGTCATAACGCCATGTATGTCCCACGCCGCGTGTATGAACTCACGGGGCCATATGACATCAGCCTGCGGATTGCGGCAGACTTCAAATGGATGATGGCAGCGCTGGACGCAGGCGCCACCTACAGGGCGCACCGCCGTCCAACAGTTTTTTACTCACTTGGCGGCATATCGGCAAACGCAGTAGGACACGCACAAGATGCCCTTAGGGTGCTTACCGCACGCTTCCCATTTCTTTCGCAGACACAAGCGCAAGCACTATTCACGCGCTTTCACACCTTCAAGGAAAACGTACGCCAATATGGTGCAGTCGCCGACACTGAAGTTCAGCAGATACTTGAGAATATAATTCAACGGGGTACGCCTTATGGCGAACTGCAAGTGGCGATCAAGGATGCCATTAAGAGTGAGTGCGAGCAAAGCAGGAGCGCGCAGGCAGCAAGACGCCCGAAGAACCGAGCCAAGGAAGCATTTCAAAAATCGCTCTGGCGAATTATTGACCAATAAATAATATCAAACCAGTGAGAGATACAAAAAATTCATTCCTGCCGAAAATTACCATCGTCACGCCATGCTTCCAGGCCGGCAAAACGATAGAGGATACCATCCTCTCAATTAAGGCCCAAGGTTACCCGAATCTTGAATACATCGTTATGGACGGCGGCAGCAATGACGAAACCTTATCCATACTCCAGAGACACAGTGATATAATTACACTCTGGGAGAGTGGGCCCGACGGCGGGCAGTATGACGCCATTCAAAAAGGCTTTAGTCAAAGCACTGGAGAAATTCTTTGCTGGCTCAACGCGGACGACATGCTAATGCCGCGCGCTCTCTGGGTCGTTGCGGAAGTATTTCAGTCCTTTGACGAGGTGGAATGGCTTACCTCACTGAAACCTGGCGGATGGGACGCCAGAGGACGATTCACTGGGACCTGGACTGTACCAGGATTTTCCCGAGATGCATTTCTCGACGGCTTCAATCTCCCCATCGGCAAAAAAGGGACATTCTGTATTCAGCAAGAGTCCACATTTTGGCGCCGTAGATTGTGGGAAATATCTGGCGCCAGGATTCCTGAAAAATATCGCCTCGCCGGGGACTTTGCATTGTGGGCAAGATTTTTCCAACACGCAGATCTTTATGGTCTCGAATACCCTATAGGGGGATTTAGAGTCCTAGAGGGCCAGCGAAGCGAAGATATAAAAGCTTACGCATCCGAGGCCAACATTGCACTTTCAGAAATGCGAACGCTAACAAACTGGAAAAACAGTGGCCGAAATATAATAATCTCCCAAAAGTTTTTTCGCTTCATTAAAAAACGCTCTCGATTTCGGCGAAAGTTTGGCTATTTCGCAAAACGCATCTACAACACAGCCCCAAACAGCCCAAGTGGAAAATGGTCCATACAGAAGTACAGGTTCATTCCCTAGGGAATAATTAAAATATCAACAAAATCACTAATCGCATCAGATGCAAGTAATTTCATTTGCCGTCTTTGGCGCGAACAAAAAGTACAGAGAAGGACTCTTAAATAACCTCGCAGCAGTCAATGTTTTCTACCCAGACTGGCATCTGTTCGTGTACTGCGACCGAGAGAACTACGATGCACTGAAAACCGAGGCCAGTGCGCGCGTAATGATCATCCATCAGAAGGATTTCAGCGAAGGTCTAGAAGGTGCGCTTTGGCGCTACCTTCCGTGCCTCAACTCTAATGTCACTACGGCCATCTTCCGAGACGCTGATTCGCTGTTTTCTCAACGTGAAGCTGACGCCGTATTTGAATGGCTTGCTTCACCGTTTAATGTTCACCTGATACGTGATCACCCATATCATGAATCCCCTGTAATGGGCGGAATGTTTGGTGTTAGAGGGACAGCTGTCAGAAAACTCGGGATTCTTTTAGATTCAGCACTAAAACGACGCCGACTCCACGCATATGGAGACGATCAAGCTTTTCTAAACGAAGAATTTTATCCTCGTTTACGCCATACCTCGCTCGTTCACACCAATTACGTACGATATTTCTTCGAGCACACAAGACCACTCAGAAACATCACCGAAGAAGAGGACTTCATAGGCGCTTACGCACACCTTGACCGGCAGGAACAGCAAAAATACCTTGAAATGCGCAGAAATGCGACTCCCAAAACCCTTCCCCCACCAAACTGGGCCAACCTTCCAATCTGGCGGAAAATTCATAATCGAGTAGTTATTAAACGCATTACACACCAATGTAGGTGGTGCGTATGAAAAATCACAACCAAGGCCGCTGGCGTTTTTGGGCGCGCCTCATTTATATTTCTGTTTTTTTATTTATATTTAACACCCTCTTTCACCAAGCATCCGATAAAACTCGCAAGAATTTCGAGGCCTTCAACGTCCCAGCGCTAAATCACCCAGGCGGCGACGCGAGAAATATACAACTGGCAGCCCACTGCCACCAAGACGACTCCGACTACTACATACCAAATGAATGCTACCGGGCTGCAGAACCTATCAAACAGGTACATCCCAACGCTATAGTGCCGCCGTTCAACTACCCATCTCTTTGGGTTGATTTCTATAAAATCTTTAACGACTCTTCTGAAAAACTATTCATTAGCATGTGGCAGGCAAACGCCCTTGCACTGATCGCCATCATTGCTTACTTAGCATTAAAATATAACGCATTAATTTTCCCAGTGATCGTTTTCAACCCGATCACTCTTCTGGCAATTGAACGAGGCAACACAGACGCCGTCTTACTTATGCTGGTCTTTGCTCCTTTGCTGCTGCCATCCAGAATCGCCCATGGATTCTTCCTTGGCCTAGCGGGTGCACTGAAAATATACCCCCTTTTCGCGATGGCAGGCATAATACTAGCTTCGCCACACAAAAAAGCCATCATGGCAATCTCGATCGGCCTACTGGCTGCCTCACCACTTATTATCCAGAGCCTCTCAGAGCTAACACACATTCACAGCAACACGCCACGCGCATTTGATATTGCCTATGGCCTAACATCGTTCTACCAACATCCAGCTCTCGCAAATAAGGGAATCAGGGCTCCGGCAGCGCTTCTGTTGTACTGCTTGATTGCCGGATGGTGCCTGTTCAGGATGCTTCGGAATCGTCATCGGGTATTGACTGTAACGCATCACCTGGAACAAATGACAGAAACGGACCGCGCGCTATTACTTGTATCGCTCGCGATTTTTGTGTTTTCTTTTCTGACTTTCGTCAATTTCGCTTATCGGTTCATCTTCATTATTCCTGCAATTTTCTTACTGTCCCGCTGGCATTCTAGATTCGGTCATTTCACATTCGCGGCTCTCCTATTGGCGTTGACTGGGCCATATTTCCCATCAGGGTGGCGTTTTTTTAACTACGCTTGTTACGTGGCGTTTGTCCCGTGTGCCTACATCCTGCTTGTAGCTCTGATGCAATCCCCACCTTGGCAAAAACTCAAGGCAAAGCGGCCACGCTTGCTCAAAGGGGACGAGGAAGTTGAGCGCACCTGACTCGTTCGCCAGTAATTGCACGACTGCGCTGCGCATTGGAGCTACGACGCTTGTCTTATGCATGTATTACGTGCTGAAGACCCACGTCGGACCCAACTCCTGGATTGTCGAACATGCGTCATTTCGCATAGAAGCACCTTATCTCTTTCGTTGGCTGCTACCCTCTAGCCTATCAACAGTCATTCCAAGCGATTGGCTGGATGCGTCGGTTACGCGTATTGCTGTGGCAGTTTTTTTTGTCGCTGCAGCCTTGAAGCTCATGCCGGCTTTTCTGTCTCGCATCACCGATACACGCCTCACGCCTCAATCCGCCACCCGCATCCAATGGATGCTGCTATTGATGCTGCTGGCGCATTACATCCTGCCCCGCAACCTCAAGTTCTATTACGTTTACGACCTGCCGTCCATCACGTTCTATTTGATGGCATTTCTGGCGCTCACGTCGCCCCATACAAGAACACGCTGGCTGGGGGTACTGATCACGGGCGCGCTGTCCACCAACCGCGAAACCATTGGTGTGGCCGTGGTGCATGCTGCGGCCTGGCATGCCATGCAATGGGCAGCACAACAGCCTCGGGACGCGGCGAGGTTGCTTCAGCGCTGGGCGCCTTGCGTGTTTGCAACCGTGGCGGTGCTTGCAGTTCGACAAGCCACGGTGATGTGGCTGGATCATCCACCTCAATCCAGTTTCAGCTGGATGGAAGGGGATCAGTGGCGAATCATCGCCAACCTGGAGCGCATGGCAACCAAACACCACCACGGCATTGCCTTGTTGTGGTTTGGTGCGGGCGCCATCATCTGGCTGCCGCGCAAGTGGCGCCAGTTGCCGCCCATGATCAAGGCCATGCTCGTGGTCTCATTGCCGGTGTTTGTGTTCTTCTGCGTGGTGGGCAACTTTGTAGAGCTTCGCATGTTCAACGAGTTGCTGCCTGTCTTGGCTGCGGCCCTGGCTTTCAAGGCCACATCAGATTCTTCAACCTCGCCCCGCCGCCCTCACAGGTAACCCGACTAGCCCCGTCTTTTCAGCCCTTCACGGCCCTTTACGCGCATGCAACATCCATGATCAGCCCTGCGCTACCATGCGCTTTTGAGCATTTGACGTCCCATGGCCGCTGAATCCACCTTCGCAGACACCCCCGGCACGCTTTCTGGTGTGGCCCGGGTGCTGGTCAATGCCGGCAAGCTGGATGCCAAGGCCGCCGAAACGCTGACGCGCACGGCCAAAGAGCAAAAGCGCAACTTTGTCAGCGCATTGATGCAGTCGGGCACCATCAACCCCTCCGATTTGGCGCACACGCTGTCGCAGGCCCTGTCGGTGCCCCTGGTCGACCTGTCGGCCATTGACCTGCAGCGGGTGCCGCGCAACATCATCGACAACAAGCTCGCAGCCCAATACCAGGTGCTGCCGCTGTCCAAGCGGGGCAACCGCCTGTTCGTGGCCGGGGCCGACCCGACCGACCAGGAAGCCATCGAGCGCATCAAGTTCGCCACCCAACTGGCCCCCGAGTGGGTGCTGGTCGAGCATGACAAGCTGGCCAAGGCCCTGGAGGGCATCACCGCCACGGCCGAAGAACAGCTGTCGGCCATCGCCTCCAGCGATTTCGAGTTCGACGTCACCGAAGACATGGGCACGCCGGCTCCTGACTCGGCTGACATGTCGGCCGAGGTAGAAGACGCCCCTGTGGTGCGCTTCCTGCAAAAGATGCTGATCGACGCAATCAACGCCCGCGCATCCGACTTGCACTTCGAGCCCTACGAACACAACTACCGCGTGCGCTTCCGGATCGACGGCGAGTTGCGCGAGATTTCTCAGCCGCCGCTGGCCATCAAGGACAAGCTGGCCTCGCGCATCAAGGTCATCTCCAAGCTGGACATCGCTGAAAAGCGGGTGCCGCAAGACGGCCGCATGAAGTTGAAGTTCGGCAGCAAATCGATCGACTTCCGGGTCAGCACCCTGCCCACGCTGTTTGGCGAAAAGATCGTGATCCGGATTCTGGATCCGTCGTCGGCCAAGCTGGGCATCGAGGCCCTGGGCTACGAGCCCGAAGAAAAGGCCCGCCTGATGGAGGCCATCAAGCGGCCTTACGGCATGGTGCTGGTCACGGGCCCCACGGGCTCGGGTAAAACCGTGTCGCTGTACACCTGCCTGAACATCCTGAACCAGCCGGGCGTGAACATCGCCACGGTGGAAGACCCAGCCGAAATCAACCTGCCGGGCATCAACCAGGTGAACGTGAATGACAAGGCGGGGCTGACCTTTGCGGCTGCGCTGAAGGCCTTCCTGCGTCAGGATCCCGACATCATCATGGTGGGCGAAATCCGTGACCTGGAAACCGCCGACATTTCCATCAAGGCGGCGCAAACCGGCCACATGGTGATGTCCACCCTGCACACCAACGACGCGCCTACCACGCTGACGCGGATGATGAACATGGGCGTGGCCCCGTTCAATATCGCCTCGTCGGTGATCCTGATCACGGCGCAGCGCCTGGCGCGCCGCCTGTGCGACAACTGCAAAGTGCCGGGGGATTACCCTAGGCAGGCCCTGCTGGACGCTGGCTACACAGAGTCTGATCTGGACGGCACCTGGAAGCCTTACCGAGCAGTGGGTTGCTCATCTTGCAACAATGGTTACAAAGGTCGGGTGGGCATTTACCAAGTCATGCCCATCAGTGAAGAAATCCAACGCATCATCTTGAGCCATGGCACAGCACTGGATATTGCTAAGCAAGCCAAGGCTGAAGGCGTGAGAGACTTGCGCGAATCGGGCTTGGTGAAGGTGAAGCAGGGTGTCACCTCCCTGGAAGAGGTCATTGCCGTGACCAACGTGTGACCGGTCCGCCACCTGACGGAGTTCCCCCAAGATGGCCACAGCCGCCAAAAAACCTGAAGAATTCATTTATGAATGGGAAGGCAAAGACCGGACCGGCAAGGTCGTTCGCGGCGAAATGCGCGCGGGCGGCGAGGCTGTGGTCGGGGCTTCGCTGCGACGCCAGGGCATCCTGGTGCAGAAGGTCAAAAAGCGCCGCATGAGCGGTGGGGGCGCCATCAAGCCCAAAGACATCTCGGCCTTCACCCGCCAGCTGGCCACCATGATGAAGGCTGGCGTGCCCTTGCTGCAGTCGTTCGACATCGTGGCCCGGGGCAGCACCAACCCACGCGTCACCAAGCTGCTCAATGACATCCGTGGCGATGTGGAAACCGGCACCAGCCTGTCGTCCGCCTTCCGCAAGCACCCGCTGTACTTCGACGCGCTGTATTGCAACCTGGTCGAAGCCGGTGAGGCCGCCGGTATCCTGGAAACCCTGCTGGACCGCCTCGCCACCTACCAGGAAAAAACAATCGCCTTGAAGCAGAAGATCAAATCAGCCCTCACCTACCCCATCGCCGTGCTGGTGGTGGCCTTTGTGGTGGTGGCCGTGATCATGATCTTCGTGATCCCGGCCTTCAAAGAGGTCTTCACCTCGTTCGGTGCCGACCTGCCCGCGCCCACGCTGTTCGTGATGGGCATGTCAGAAATCTTTGTGCAGTACTGGTGGGCCATTTTTGGCTCGATCGGGGGCGGCATTTATTTCTTCCTGCAAAGCTGGAAGCGCTCTGAGGCCATGCAAAAGCGCATGGACCGCTTGCTGCTGAAGATTCCTGTGTTCGGCCCCATCATGTTCAAGGCGGCCACGGCCCGCTGGACGCGCACCTTGTCTACCATGTTCTCAGCCGGTGTGCCGCTGGTGGAAGCGCTGGATTCGGTGGGGGGCGCGGCCGGTAATGCCGTGTTTGCCGAAGCCACCGAGCAAATCCAGAAAGACGTGGCCACCGGCACCAGCCTGACCAACTCCATGCAGGCCACCAACCTCTTCCCGGTGATGGTGCTGCAGATGGCCGCCATTGGTGAAGAATCCGGCGCGCTGGACCAGATGCTGGGCAAGGCGGCCGACTTCTACGAAGAAGAAGTGGACGAGGCCGTCAAGTCCTTGTCCAGCCTGATCGAGCCCTTCATCATCGTGATCCTGGGCACCATCATTGGCGGCATCGTCGTGTCGATGTACCTGCCGATCTTCAAGCTGGGTCAGGTGGTCTGAGCTTTGACGAGTCTTCCTTTCTCTGAGGTTCTGGCGCTGGTCCTCACCCCCTGGGGCCTGGGCGTGCTGGGCCTGTGCGTGGGCAGCTTCCTGAACGTGGTGGTGCACCGCATGCCCAAGATGCTGGAGGCACGCTGGCAGGCAGATGCGGCCGACATGCTTGGCCATCAGTCGCCCAAGACCGAGCCCATCAGCCTGTCCAAACCGGCGTCGCGCTGCCCGGCCTGTGGCCACGCCATCCGCTGGTACGAGAACGTGCCCGTGATCAGCTGGCTGCTGCTGCGTGGCAAGTGCTCGGCCTGCAAAACACCCATCTCGGTGCGCTATCCACTGGTCGAGCTGGCCACAGCGGGCCTGTTTGTGGCCTGTGGTCAGCAGTTCGGCGCCCAGCCCACCACCTTGCTGTGGTGCGGTTTTGTGGCGGTGCTGCTGGCGGCCTCGCTGATCGACTGGGACACCACCCTGCTGCCCGATGACCTGACCCTGCCCCTGATGTGGGCGGGTCTGGTGGTGGCCGCGCTGGGCTGGACCAGCCTGCCTTTGACAGACGCCCTGTGGGGTGCGGTGGCGGGTTACCTCTCGCTGTGGTCGGTGTACTGGCTGTTCAAGCTCACCACCGGCAAAGAGGGCATGGGCTATGGCGATTTCAAGCTGCTGGCCGCGCTGGGTGCCTGGCTGGGCTGGAGCATGATCCTGCCCATCGTGCTGGGCTCGTCCATCATCGGCGCGGTGGTGGGCATCGTGATGAAGGTGTCGGGCCAACTGCGCGAAGGGGTGTACGTGCCCTTCGGCCCCTTCCTGGCTGGGGCAGGGCTGGTGGTGGCGCTGGCAGGCGCCCCCACGGTGCTGGGGTGGCTGGGCTGGGCGTGAGCGCCATGGGCTCGGTGTCTCGCGCGACAACGCCGCTGGTCATCGGCCTCACCGGGGGCATCGGCAGCGGCAAATCCACCGTCAGCCAGATGCTGACCGAGCTGGGGGCCCACCTGGTCGATACCGACGCCATCTCGCGCTCGCTGACGGCCCCGCAGGGTGCGGCCATCCCCTTGATTGCCCAGCACTTTGGTGATGACCTGATCACACCCGACGGCGCCATGGACCGCGCCCGCATGCGTGAGTTGGCCTTCAGTGATGCCAGCGCCCTGGCCCGGCTGGAAAGTATCCTGCACCCGCTGATCCAGCAGCATGCCGCCGCGCACGCGGGCCTGGCCTTGCCCCATCAACACGTGATTTTCGACGTGCCCCTGCTGGCTGAAGCCGGCCCGCATTCGCACTGGCGACAGCGGGTGGACCGCATCCTCGTGATCGACGCCGAACCCGAAACCCAGATCGCCCGGGTGATGGTGCGCTCTGGCTGGCCCCGCGAAGCGGTCGAGGCCGTGCTGGCCAAGCAGGCCCGACGCGAAGCCCGCCTGGCCCTGGCCGACCATGTCATCGTCAACGAGGGGCTGAGCTTGCAACAACTGCGCAACGAGGTCGAGAAGCTCTGGCAACTGTGGAACAATGGGCATTGACCCCGGGAACTGACCTGCATCAGGTGGCGCGTTGATCATCTACGAATACCCGCTGAGCGAAAGCATCCGCACGATGCTGCGGCTTGAACACCTGTTCAAGCGCCTGACCCTGCTCATGTGGCGCGACGACCCGGTCGACCACCACCACGCCCTGTCCACCATCTTCGAAGTGATGGATGTGGCCTCGCGGGCCGACCTCAAAACCGACCTGCTGCGCGATCTGGACCGCTACAAACAGCAGTTCATGAGCTATCGCGGCAACCCCGCCATCCACGAAGCCATGCTGGATGAGGTGCTGGGCCGCATCGAGGTGTGTCACAACACTTTGCAGCAAACCACGGGCAAGGCCGGGCACAGCCTGCAGTCCAACGACTGGCTGATGAGCATCCGCAGCCGCATCAGCATCCCGGGCGGCACCTGCGAGTTCGATCTGCCCGCCTACTTTGCCTGGCAGCACCTGCCCGCCGCTCAGCGACAGGCCGACCTGCAGGGCTGGGTGGCCACACTGGCCCCGTTTGCCCAGGCCATCCAGCTGATGCTGGGCCTGCTGCGCGACGCCGGTCACCCACACATGGTGGCGGCCCCCTGCGGGCAGTATCAGCAAAGCCTGAAGGAAAGCCGCAACTACCAGTTGCTGCGCCTGCGCATCGACGAGAACCTGGGTCTCATCCCCGAGGTCAGCGCCAACCGGCTGCTGGTGTCCGTGCGCCTGATGCGGGCCGACACCGATGGCAAGCTCAAGCTGGCTTCAGACACCGATGCGGGCTTTGAGCTGACCTTGTGCGCATGAGCCAGAGTACCCCTCCCAGCAGCGACGCCAAGCGCCTGGAAGTGCGCTGCCCCTCGTGCGGCGAAAAGCACCTCTACAGCCTGGACAACCCCTACCGCCCGTTTTGCAGCAAGGGCTGCAAAGCCATCGACCTGGGCGCCTGGGCCAGCGAAAGCTACCGCGTCGAAGCCAAGCCCACCAGCGAAGACTTGCTGGACGACCCTGGCGTCTGAGCCCCCGTATACGACTCGCGGGCGCCACGCTTGGCCTGCGTCAGAACGCGCCGTATAGTGTGCATATGGTGCGCTTGGATGACTACCCTCAACTGCGGCAACTGGCCTGGAATCGGCCTGCTGGCGTGGTGCTGGATGACGCAGAGGCCTTGGCACTGATTGAAGCGCAATGGCGACTGCTGGACGCCAACACCCTGAGCGCTGATGAGTGGGCGCTCATTGACCGCCTGCGTCGGGAAGTGGGGGCGGGGGTGCTGTTTGTTTGAGCGGCCACACCATCAACGCGTCTGGACGCTGCTCAACAGCCTGAACGCAGCACTGCTGGCCGAAACACACACTTTTTTTGGTGGTGGCACGGCCATCGTGCTGCAACTGGGCGAGTACCGCGAATCGGTTGACGTTGATCTTCTGTGCGCCGACCACGAAGGCTATCGCCTGCTGCGCAACACCGTGAACGAACACAGCCTGGGCGCCTTGCTGACGCAGGACTGGCCGTTGTTGCGTGGTGTGCGGTCTGATCGCTATGGCATCCGAGCCTTTTGCGAGGTGGATGGTGTGCCCATCAAGCTGGAGATCATCCGCGAAGACCGCATCACCCTGCAGGGCGAGCCGGTCGCTGACTGGCCTGTTTTTGCGCTGGCCCGCCCGCACCTGTACGCGGAGAAGCTGCTGGCCAACACCGACCGCTGGGCAGACCGCAGCACGGCATCCAGAGACCTCATCGACCTGGCACTGATGATTCACCACTGGGGCCCGATCCCCCTCGCGGCCTGGGCGATGGCGCACGAGGCGTATGGCCGCAGCGTCAACGAGGCTTACGCCAAGTCGGTCGGCCACCTGCTGGAAGGTGATCGCCTGGCCACGTGTTTGAGCGCCATGGCCATGGCGCCCGCGCTGCACACCACGGTGGCTGAGGCGCTGCGCTCGGTCACACCCCCATCGCTCCCATAGAACGAAGCGCTCGGGCCACGCGGTCTGACAGCTTCTCGGTGCTCAGCCGCTCGCGCAGGCGCTCCACCATCAAAGGCAGACTGAAGGGGCTGGGGCGTTGCAGCACCACCCAATCGATGGGTTGCCCTTGCAGACGCTGCAGGGTCTGCTGAAGCCGGGTCAGCTCCAGCTCTTGGCTGAGCACCTCGCGCTGGGCTTGTTGCAGCAGGCGGTTGTCGGGGTCGTGCTGCTTGAACACCTCGTAGTACAGGCCACTGGAGGCCTGCAATTGCCGCGCGCTCTTGGCCTGGCCCGGGTAGCCAGTGAACAGCAAGCCTGCCACGCGCGCGATCTCGCGAAAGCGGCGCAGCGCCAGTTCGCCCGCGTTCAGGCTGGCCAGGATGTCGTCGGCCAGGTGATCGGGGCTGAGGGCCGCGCGCAAGCGGGCGTCGTCCAGGGCCAAAGGCTCGGCACTCAGCAGCTCCAGGCCGTGGTCGTTCACCGCCAGGCTGAAGGTGTTGGGCCGCTCTCGGGCTAAGCGCCAGGCCAGCAGGCTGGCCAGCCCCAGGTGGGCCAGGCGGCCCGCAAACGGGTACAGCCACAGGTGGTGCCCCTCGCGCGATTGGTGCTGCTCGACCAGCAAGCGCCCAGGGCGCGGTAAGGCCGACAGACGCGCTTGAGCCTCCAGCATGGGGCGGGCGGCGGCCATCTCGGGTTCGTGCCAGGCGCGGCCTTCGGCCGCTTCTCCCAGCAGCGCCAGCACGGCATCGGCCATCTCGTTGGACAAGGGCATGCGCCCGCCCTGCCAGCGCGGCACGGCCGCTCGCTTGCCCTCGGCGCGGCGCACATAAGCCGTCAGCTCTTGCACACGCACCAGTTCCAGCAGGCGGCCCGCAAACACAAAGCAGTCGCCCTTGTGCAGCCGGGCGATGAAGCCTTCTTCCACCGTGCCCAGCTTGGGGCCGTTCACAAAGCGCACCATCATCGACGCATCGCTGACGATGGTGCCCACCTGCATGCGGTGCCGCCGTGCCACCAGGCGGCCCGTGGCCTCGTGCTCGGGCACGCGCCATCGCCCTTGCTCATCGGGCGCGATGCGGTGGTGCTCAGGGTAGGCGCGCAGGCTGTCGCCACCCCGCGCGGCAAAGTCCAGCGCCCACTGAAACTCGGCCCGGGGCAAGTCGGCAAAGGCCGCCGTGCGGCGCACCTCGGCCCACAGCTCGTCGGCGTCAAAGCCACCGCCCAGGGCCACCGTCACCAGGTGCTGCACCAGCACATCCATGGGCCAGTGTGGCGAATGACGGCTTTCCACCTGGCCGGCCTGCGCGGCGCGGCGGGCCGCAGCGGCCTCGACCAGTTCCAGCGTGTGGGTGGGCACCAGGGTGATGCGCGATGGCCGCCCCGGGGCATGGCCGCTGCGCCCGGCCCGCTGCAACAGCCGCGCCACGCCTTTTGCCGAGCCAATCTGCACCACGCGCTCCACCGGCAGAAAGTCCACGCCCAGGTCCAATGACGAGGTGGCCACCACGGCCTTCAACCGGCCCTCTTTGAGGCCTTGCTCCACCCAGGTGCGCACATCGGCGTCCAGCGAGCCATGGTGCAAGGCCACCAAGCCGGCCCAGTCGGGTCGCGCATCCAGCAAGGCCTGGTACCACAGTTCCGCCTGCGACCGGGTGTTGGTGAAGACCAGCGTCGTGCCTGCCGCATCAAGCTCATCCACCAACGGCGCCACCATCGGCGAGCCCATGTGCCCCGCCCACGACAAGGCCGACGGCTGGCTGGGCAGCAAGGTGTCGATTTGCAAGGTTTTGTCCACCCGGCCCTGCACCATGGCCGGCGGTGGGACTGCATCAACGGGGATACCAGGCACGCAGTGGGATGCGGGTAGCAAGGCGCGCAGGGCTTCGTTCAGATCACCCAAGGTGGCGCTGATGCCCCAGATGCGCAGGCGGGGGCACCAGCCCTTCAGCCGCGCCAGCGCCAGTTGCACCTGCACCCCGCGCTTGTTGCCCAGCAGCTCATGCCACTCGTCCACCACCACCCCTTGCAAGCCAGCAAAGCGCTGAGCCGCATCGGGGCGCGACAACATCAGGCTGAGCGATTCAGGCGTCGTCACCAACGCCTGGGGCCAGGAGCGATCTTGGCGCGCACGCTCGGCCGATGGCGTGTCGCCCGTGCGCAGGCCCAGCTTCCAGCCCGGCAACACCGAAGCCATCGGCCCCAGCAAAGCCTGGCAGGTGTCGGCCGCCAGCGCACGCATGGGCGTCAGCCACAACCACTGCAGGCCACGCGCCTCAGGGTTCGCCACCTGCAAGGCCCCGCCCCACACCGCCAACGTCTTGCCAGAGCCCGTGTTGGCGTGCAGCAAACCACTGCGCCCCTCGGCCATCGCCGCCCAACATTGGCGCTGAAAGTCAAATGGAGAGAACCCTTGTTGCGCAAACCACGCACGCAAGCGCTCGGCAGGATATGTTTGGGGCATTGTTGCGTTGGATCTGCCGTGGCTGAGCGTCGTATCTTGCAGGAAACCACTGAGGGCTCGTTCGCTTTCAGCGAAAGAGATCTCATCGCAAACTCCGTTCAACTGGCGCCAGACGCCGCCACACCCCTTTTTGTCGCCGAAATCCCCTTGTTGGCGGCCCCATGCCCCCCAGTGGCATCTGACTTGCATCAGAATGCGGCTCTGTTTTTGGCTCTGATTTCGGCCCGCGGGCCCTTGATCCCCATGAAGAAATATCAATGCGTTGTGTGCGGTTACATCTACGACGAAGCCTTGGGTGCGCCTGAAGACGGCATCCCGGCCGGCACCAAGTGGGACGACGTGCCCGACACCTGGCTGTGCCCCGACTGCGGCGTGGGCAAGTCTGACTTCGAGATGGTCGAGATCTGAGAAAGCGCGGCGATGTCTGACCCGATCGTGATCGTGGGAGCCGGCCTGGCGGGCTACAACCTGGCGCGCGAGTTCCGCAAGCTCAATACCGACACCCCGGTGGTGGTGGTGAGCCGCGATGGCGCGGGCTTTTACAGCAAGCCCATGTTGTCGAACGCCCTGGCGGGCAAGAAGACGGCGGCCTCGCTGGTGATGAAGCCGGCCGAGAAAATGGCCGAGGAGCTGAAGGCCCGCGTGCTGCCCCGCACCTCAGTGACGGGCGTGGACGCTGCGGCGCAGACGGTCACGCTGTCCACCGGTGAAGTGCTGCGCTACCGCGACCTGGTGCTGGCGCTGGGCGCCGACCAGATTCGCCTGCCCTTGCGGGGCAACGCGGCGGATACCGTGGTGTCGGTGAACGATCTGGACGACTTTGCCGCTTTTGCTGACGCGCTGGATCAAGGCCCGGCCGGTGCACCCGTGAAGCGGGTGGCCATTTTGGGTGGCGGCCTGATTGGCTGCGAATTTGCCAACGACCTGCTGCACCGCGATATTCAAGCCACGGTGTTGGACATTGCCGACCGCGCCTTGGCGCGGCTGCTGCCGGCCGAGGCCAGTGCCCGCTTGCAAAAAGCCCTGGAGGCTGGCGGCGCCGCCTTCCGGTTTGGCACCAGCGTGGCCGCCGTTGACCGCACCGATGGCGCGCTGCGCCTGACACTGAGCGACGGCAGCACCCTGGACACCGATCTGGTGGTGTCGGCCATTGGCCTGAAGCCGCGCACCGACCTGGCCGCGCAGGCCGGCGCGGCCTTGGCCCGGGGCGTGGTGGTGAACCGCGAACTGGCTACCAGCGTGCCCCATGTGTACGCGGTGGGCGATTGCGCCGAGGTGGAGGGGCTGTTGCTGCCCTACGTGATGCCGCTGATGCAGCAAGCACGCGCACTGGCGGCCACCCTGGCCGGCCAGGCCACCGCCGTGAGCTATCCAGCCATGCCCGTGGTGGTGAAGACCCCGGCCTGCCCCACCGTGGTGTGCCCGCCGGCGGCCGGCACGCAAGGCACCTGGCAGGTGAACGAGACGGACGAAGCGCTGGAAGGGCGCTTCGTGTCGGCGCAAGACCCGGCCCAGATGCTGGGCTTCGTGTTGCAAGGCAAGGCCACGGCGCAACGTCAGGCCTGGGCCAGCCAGACACCGGCCCTGCTCTGATCAGCCTTTTTGAACCTTCACGCGGATTGATGTAACCTTGCAGCCTTTCGCGGTCAGCGCCTCGATCAGGCGCGGCTGAAGCTGACGCAACTTGGCCGACACCGCCGAGTTGGCTGCCAGCAGGGTCCACCCATCTTCATCGAGTGGGCCCGCCTTCACGTGCGCCACCATCGACGGTGGCAGCACGGAGCGCACCGCCTCCAGGCAATCTTGCGAAGCACGCAAGCGTTGCATGAGGCTCACCAGGGGCTCAGAACGGTGAAGAGCCCTGTCCACGTTGGGCAGATCCGGCACCACCTGCCGGCTGTTGACCGGCGCGGGTCTGCGTCCGAATGGCGAACGCGGCTGTGACCAGCCGGTTTGGCCTGATCCGGGACGTCGAGGGGGCGCGCTCATCTTTGTGCGTTCAGATCGTGAAAGGTGCCGCATGCAGGTTCTCATCACCACCAGCGTCTTCAGGCAACCCAAGGTGCTGCAGTTCACCCCGTGGTCGGTGTTGCTGGCTGTGATCGTGCTGATTGTGCCCGTGATGATGATCAGCGCCATGGCGTATCACTCGCTGTTGATGCACGCCACGCAAATCAACCTGCCCGTGGTGTCGGATGCCGCACGCTTTTTGCAGCAAACCGAACGCGACCGTCGTGAGCGCTACATGCGCCAGAACCTGGACGCCATGGCCGAGAAAGTGGGCGAACTGCAGGCGCGCCTGGTGCGACTGGAAGCCGTCAGCGAGCGCGTGGCGGGCATGGCAGGCATCAAGCCCGAAGAGTTCAAGGTGATTGAGCCGGCCGGTGGAGCCGCCTCGTTGCCGGCCGGCGGGCCGTACACGCCCTTGCGCTCGGCCTTGCAGCAGCCCTCCAAAACCACACTGGAAGCCCTGCGCCAAGAACTGGACGTGATGAACCATCAGGGCGAGCTGCAGGCGGATGTGCTGACACTGATCGAATCACGCTTGTTCGAGAAGCGTCTGGATGCACTGATGGTGCCCAGCACAGCGCCCGTGACGGGCGGCGCCATCGGCTCGGGCTTTGGTTTCAGATCCGACCCCTTCCGGGGCACCCGCGCCCTGCACACGGGCCTGGACTTTCCCGCCCCCACAGGTACGCCCATTGCCGCGGCAGCCGGCGGTGTGGTGTTGACGGCCGAGTTTCATCCCCAGTATGGCCAGATGATCGAGCTGGACCATGGCAACCAGTTGGTGACCCGATATGCGCACGCCTCGCGCATGCTGGTGAAGCCGGGTGATCTGGTCAAGCGGGGGCAGAAAATTGCCGAGGTGGGCAGCACAGGCCGCTCCACCGGTCCGCACCTGCACTTTGAGGTGCTGGTGGATGGGGTGCACCAGAACCCGGCACGGTTTTTGAAGCTGAAGGATGAGCCCCCCATCAACTTCGCGGAAACACGAACTCCGCTACAGTAAATGCCCATGATGAAACGAGTGGTTCGGCATTGGAGCAGCGTGCTCCTGCTGGCAGTGGCCTGGTTGCTGCTGCAGCAGGGGGCGTGGCTGCACGCGCTGAAGCACGATGTTCGTGCGCTGGCCCACCATGATGGCCAGCCGCACCAGGCACACAGCACCCCTCACGCCCACCACCATGACCACGCTCCGGCCGAATCGGCCCATGGCGTGTGTGATTTGTGCGTGGGTCTGCAGGCCGCCCATGCGGCCCTGCCCGGGGCAGTGCTTCAGGGCCTGACGGCGCCCTCACGGCTCACGGCAGTGCAAGCCTGGATGGCCCTGCCACACCAACCCGCACCGACATGGCGCGGGTGGTCGCGCGGCCCGCCCGCACCCGGCAACACGGCTGACCTCTCAGCCTGATCACCCACCGGATGGCTACGCCCTGGGGGCGTCGCCCACCGGATTTGCGTCGGCTCACACCCTTGTGAACCCTGATCGCCCTTTATTTGCCAGGTTTCAACATGTTTGTTCGTTCATCGTTCGTTCCATCTGCTCCCCTTCGCCCTTTGGCCATGGCCTTGGCGCTCGCCCTGGGCAGTGCCGCCCTGCCCTCGCACGCCAGCGACACCGCGCTGAAAGAGTTGCGCCAGCAAATTGACGAGCTGCGCAGCCAGTACGAATCGCGCATCCAGGCGCTGGAGCGCAAGCTGGAACAAGCGCAACAACAAGCTCAACCCGCCGCTGCGACCACGGCAGCCACGGCACCGGCCGACACCGCCGCCCCATCGGCCATGGCCACGCCGCCCAAGAGCCTGGACAACCGCTTCAACCCATCGATGTCGGTGATCTTGAGCGGCACTTATGCCTCACTGAAGCGTGACCCGGACAGCTGGGAACTCAGCGGCTTCCAGCTGGGCGATGACGGCCATGGCGTGGGCCCCGGCGAGCGTGGCTTCAACCTGGGCGAGTCCGAGATCAGCTTCCGGGCGAACATCGACACCTTCGCCATGGGCGCCGTGACGCTGGGCCTGGAAGACGACCACGGCATCGAGGTGGAAGAGGCCTTTGTGCAATCCACGGCCCTGCCCAACGGCGTGACGCTGAAGGCCGGGCGCTTCTTCTCGGCCTTGGGCTACCAGAACGAGCAACACGCCCATGCCTGGGATTTTGTGGATGCACCCTTTGTGCACCAGGCCTTTCTGAACGGCCAGTACAAGCAGGACGGCGCCCAGGTGAAGTGGGTGCTGCCCACCACGCAGTATGTGGAACTGGGCGCCGAGCTGGGCAATGGCAAGCGCTACCCCGGCGCTGAGCGTAACAGCAACGGCCTGGGCGCCACCACCCTGTTTGCGCGCACCGGCGGCGATGTGGGCGACAGCCACAGCTGGCGATTGGGTGTGTCGTGGCTGCAGGCCAAGGCCGAAGACCGCCTGTGGGGCGGCGCCCATGACCACGACCACGGCGGCGATGAGCACGCGGGTGAAGAAAAGCTGTTCTCGGGCCGCAGCCGCCTGTGGGTGCTGGATGGGGTGTGGAAGTGGGCGCCCAACGGCAATGCCAGCAGCACCTCGTTCAAGCTGCAGGGCGAGTACTTCTGGCGCAAGGAGCGCGGTAACGCCGTGGTGCTGGTGGATGACGTGCCGGAAGAAGGCCCCGGCAGCTATCGCAGCAGCCAATCCGGCTGGTACCTGCAAGGCATCTACCAGTTCATGCCGAAGTGGCGTGTGGGCCTGCGTCATGACCGTCTGAGCCAGGGCACCGTGCGCACAGTGCTGGACGACCTCCAGCCTGAAGAGCACAATCCGAAGCGCACCAGCGTCATGCTGGATTGGTCGCCCAGCGAGTTCCAGCGCTGGCGCATCCAGGTCAATGACGACCGCGCACGCCTGGGCATCAAGGACACGCAGATCTTCTTGCAATACCAGATGAGCCTAGGAGCCCACGGTGCGCACAGCTTCTGACATAGCCTGGCGGCCGACGGTGGCCGCCGTGATGGCCACCGCCACCCTGACCTGGGCCATGCCGGCCCAGGCGGCAGTGAACGTGCTGGCCTGCGAGCCCGAATGGGCCGCGCTGGTGACCGAGCTGGCAGGCGATCGCGCGCAGGTGCACCGGGCCACCAACGCCCTGCAAGACCCACACCGCATCGAAGCACGCCCCAGCCTGATCGCTGCCGCACGGCGGGCCGATCTGCTGGTGTGCACCGGCGCCGATCTGGAAGCGGGTTGGCTGCCCATCTTGCTGCAGCAAGCGGGCAACCCCCGCATCCAGCCAGGTCGGCCTGGTTACTTCATGGCGGCCGACCACGTGCCCCTGCTGGAAGTGCCGGCTATTCTGGACCGGGCCCACGGCGATGTGCACGCAGCGGGCAACCCCCACATCCAGACCGACCCGCGCAACATCGAGCGGGTGGCGCGGGCGCTGATTCAGCGACTGACGGTGGTGGACCCGGCCCAGGCCACGCACTACCGCGAACGGGGGGCCGACTTCCTGATGCGCTGGGGGCAAGCCACGGCGCGCTGGACGCAAAAGGCCTCCCCGCTGCGGGGCGTGCCGGTGGTGGTGCAGCACAAGGGCTTCACCTACATGGAAGCCTGGCTGGGGCTGGAGCAGGTGGCCACCCTGGAACCCAAACCCGGGGTGGATGCCAGCAGCGCCCACTTGGCCCATGTGGTGAAGCGCTTGCAAGAGCGCCCGGCGCGCATGGTGTTGCGCGCGGCTTACCATGATGGTCGAGGCAGCCAGTGGCTGGGCCAGCGCACCGGCCTGCCGGTGGTGGTGCTGCCCTACACCGTGGGGGGCAACGATCAAGCAGGCAACCTGTTTGCCTTGTTTGACGACACCATTGCCCGACTGCTGAAGGCGGCGCAAGCGCCCGCTCCATGATGGCCGAGCTGCACTGGCATCCGGTGGATTGGAGCATCATCGGCCCGGCCCTCGTGGCCGGGCTGCTCGTGTTGGCCACGCACGTGCCTTTGGGCCTGCAGGTGCTGCGCAAAGGCATCGTCTTCATCGACCTGGCCGTGGCCCAGATTGCCGGGCTGGGCGTGGTGCTGGCCAGCAGCCTGGGCCTGGAGCCCCACGGGTGGGAGGTGCAGTTTTGCGCCGCCGGTGCGGCCCTGGCCGGTGCGGCGCTGCTGCTGCAGATGGAGCGCCGCTGGCCCGAGATTCAAGAGGCCCTGATCGGGGGCCTGTTTGTGGTGGCGTCCTGCATGGCCATCTTGCTGCTGTCCCACAACCCGCACGGGGGGGAGCACCTCAAAGACCTGCTGGTGGGCCAGATCCTGTGGGTCAGCCCCACCCAGTTGCAGGTGGTGACCGGGCTGACTGCCCTGCTGCTGCTGGCCTGGTGGCACCTGCCCCCAACCTGGCACCGTGCGGGTTTTTATGTGGTGTTTGCCCTGGCCGTCACGGCCTCGGTGCAACTGGTGGGGGTGTACCTGGTGTTCTCCAGCCTGATCCTGCCTGCGCTGGCCGTGCGCCGGGCCGCCACCCCCGGTCGCCAAGTGGCCTGGGGCTTGGGGCTGGGGGCTGCCGCCTACGCCCTGGGCCTGGGTTTATCGGCCATGTTGGACCTGCCCAGCGGCGCCATCGTCGTGGTCTGCCTGGCAGGGATCTGCCTGATGGGCGCACGCCTGGTTCGGTAACAGGCCGGTGCTACACTTTTTGGCTTCGGTCAGCCTGTCAAAGTGGCTGCCCCCCCTACCCCTGCGGATTGTGTTTTCATGTTGCCCAAGCTTCTCACTTCGATTTTTGGTAGCCGTAACGAACGCCTGCTGAAGGAATACCGGCGCACGGTGGCCAAGATCAACGCCATGGAGCCCACTTACGAGGCCCTGAGCGACGAGCAGCTGCGCGCCAAGACAGACGAGTTCAAGCAACGGGTGGCCCAGGGCGAATCGCTGGACAAACTGCTGCCCGAGGCCTTTGCCGTGGTGCGCGAGGCCTCCAAGCGCGTCTTCAAGATGCGTCACTTTGACGTGCAGCTGATGGGCGGCATGGCCCTGCACAACGGCAAGGTGGCCGAAATGCGCACGGGTGAAGGCAAAACCCTGACCGCCACGCTGCCCGTGTACCTGAATGCCCTGACGGGCAAGGGCGTGCATCTGGTGACGGTGAACGACTACCTGGCGCGCCGCGACGCCGAGTGGATGGGCAAGCTTTATAACTTCCTGGGGTTGACGGTGGGCATCAACCTGCCCCACACCTCGCGCGAACAAAAGCAGGCCGCCTACGCCGCCGACATCACCTACGGCACCAACAACGAATACGGCTTCGACTACCTGCGTGACAACATGGTCATGGAGGTGCGCGACCGCGTGCAGCGTGGCCTGAACTTCGCCATCGTGGATGAAGTTGACTCGATCCTGATCGACGAAGCCCGCACGCCGCTGATCATCTCTGGTCAGGCCGAAGACCACACGGCGCTGTACCTCAGCATCAACGCCGTGGTGCCCAAGCTCAAGCGCCAGATCGGCGAGGCCGACCCGCGCACCGGCGAAGGCGTCATCGAGCCCGGTGACTTCACGGCCGACGAGAAAACCCGTCAGGTGTTCCTGACCGAAGCCGGCCACGAGCGCGCTGAAGCCTTGCTGAGCGAAGCCGGCCTGCTGAAAGAAGGTGAGAGCCTGTACGACGCGGGCAACATCACCCTGATGCACCACCTGTATGCGGCACTGCGTGCCCATCACCTGTACAACAAAGACCAGCACTACGTGGTGCAAAACGGCGAAGTCGTCATCGTGGACGAATTCACCGGCCGCTTGATGGCCGGCCGCCGCTGGTCGGATGGCCTGCACCAGGCGGTGGAAGCCAAAGAAGGCGTGAAGATCCAGGCCGAGAACCAGACCCTGGCCTCGATCACCTTCCAGAACTACTTCCGCATGTACAACAAGCTGGCCGGCATGACCGGCACGGCCGACACGGAAGCGTTCGAGTTCCAGTCCATCTACGGACTGGAAACCGTGGTGGTGCCGCCCAACCGGCCAATGCAGCGTAAGGACCAGCTGGACCTGGTCTACAAGACCGCCAAGGAAAAGTACGACGCCATCATCGCCGACATCAAAGATTGCCATGAACGCGGCCAGCCCGTGCTGGTGGGCACCACCTCGATCGAGAACTCCGAGTTGATCTCGCAAATGCTGACGCGTGAGAAGCTGCCGCACCAGGTGCTGAACGCCAAGCAGCACGCCCGCGAAGCCGACATCGTGGCCCAGGCTGGTCGCCCCGGCATGATCACCATCGCCACCAACATGGCCGGTCGCGGTACCGACATCGTGCTGGGCGGCAACGTCGAGAAGGAGGTGCAAGCCATCGAGGCCGATGCCTCGCTGGACGAGACCGCCAAGCAGATCAAGATCGATGCCCTGCGTGCCGAGCAACAGGCCCTGAACGCCAAGGTGAAGGAACTGGGCGGCCTGCGCATCATCGCCACCGAGCGCCATGAGTCGCGCCGCATCGACAACCAGCTGCGTGGTCGTGCTGGCCGTCAGGGCGACCCGGGCTCGTCACGCTTCTACCTGTCGCTGGATGACCCGCTGATGCGCATCTTCGCGGGCGATCGCGTGCGCGCCATCATGGACCGCCTGAAGATGCCCGAAGGCGAAGCCATCGAGGCGGGCATCGTCAGCCGCTCAATCGAAAGCGCCCAGCGCAAGGTGGAAGGCCACAACTTCGACATGCGCAAGCAACTGCTTGAGTACGACGACGTGGCCAATGACCAGCGCAAGGTCATCTACCAGCAGCGCAACGAGATCCTGGAATCGACCAACGTCAGCGAGTTCATCACGGGCTTGCGCAAAGGCGCCATCACCGACGTGGTGCGCGCCCACGTGCCCGAGCAAAGCGTGGAAGAGCAGTGGGACCTGCCCGGACTGGAAGCCCATCTGCGCGACGAATGGCACGTGGAGGTGGACCTGGTGAAGTGGGTGGAGAACGCCACCGCCGCCGACGACGAAGACGTGCTGAACCGCGTGCTGGAAGCCGCCGATGCGGCCTACGCCGCCAAGGAGGCCCTGGTGGGCGCCGAACAGTTCGGCAGCTTTGCCCGCATGGTGCTGCTGCAATCGCTGGACAGCCACTGGCGCGAACACCTGGCCGCGCTGGACTACCTACGCCAAGGCATCCACCTGCGTGGTTACGCCCAGAAGAACCCCAAGCAAGAGTACAAGCGTGAAGCCTTCGAGCTGTTCGGCCGCCTGCTGGACGTGGTCAAGGCCGATGTGACCCGCGTGCTGCTGACCGTGCGCATCCAGAGCCGCGAAGAGGCCGAGCAGGCCGCTCAGGCCCTGGAGCAGCAAGGCGAAAGCTTCGCCAACGTGACGTACACCCACCCGAACGAAGATGGCTCGGTGGCCACCGAAACCGATCCGGACACCATCCGCCAGCAGGTGCCACATGTGGGCCGCAACGCCCCCTGCCCCTGTGGCAGCGGCCAGAAGTACAAGAACTGCCACGGCAAGATCGCCTGAGTTCAGCCCTCAAGCCCAAGCACCACCATGCCCGTCAACCTGACTGCCCCGAATCCTTCCGATCTGTTTCCCGTGCCTGGCGTGTCGCTGGGCATCACCATGGCTGGCGTGCGCAAGGCCAACCGCCGTGACCTGACGGTCATCACCCTGGCCCCTGGCAGTGCCGTGGCCGGCGTGTTCACCAAAAACCGCTATTGCGCCGCCCCCGTGCAGCTGTGCCGTGAGCACCTCAAGGCCGGCAGCGATGTACGCGCCCTGGTCATCAACACGGGCAACGCCAATGCCGGCACCGGCGAAGACGGCCTGATCCGCGCCCGCCAGACCTGCATTGCCCTGGCACGCCACCTGGACATCGCGCCCGAGCAGGTGCTGCCGTTTTCGACCGGCGTGATCATGGAAACCCTGCCGGTGGACCGCATCGAAGCCGCTCTGCCCGCAGCCCTGGCCAACCTGAGCGAGGGCAACTGGGCCGTGGCCGCCGAAGGGATCATGACCACCGACACCCTGCCCAAGGCGTACTCCAAGCAGATCACGCTGGGCGGCCAGACAGTGACCATCACCGGCATCAGCAAGGGCGCCGGCATGATCAAGCCCAACATGGCCACCATGCTGGGCTTCCTGGCCACCGACGCCAACGTCGCCCCGGCCCTGCTGCAGCCCCTGGTGACGGACGCGGCCAACGCCTCGTTCAACCGCATCACCATCGATGGCGACACCTCGACCAACGACAGCTTCGTGCTGATCGCCAGCCGGCAGGCTACCCACCCCGAGATCACCGACCTGAGCAGCGCCGAGGGCCAGGCCCTGCGCACTGCCCTGATCGAGGTCTCGCAGAAGCTGGCCCAGGCCATCGTGCGCGACGGCGAAGGCGCCACCAAGTTCATCAGCGTGACCATCGAAGGCGGCCGCACCGAGGCCGAATGCGCGCTGGTGGCCTATGCCATCGCCCACTCGCCCCTGGTCAAGACCGCCTTCTTCGCCTCCGACCCCAACCTGGGCCGCATCCTGGCGGCCGTGGGCTATGCCGGCATCGATGATCTGGACCAGAACCTCATCGAGATGTACCTGGACGACGTGCACGTGGTGACCAAGGGCGGGCGCAACCCGGCCTACCGCGAGGAAGACGGCCAGCGCGTGATGAAGCAAAGCGAGATCACCATCCGCGTGCACCTGGGCCGCGGCAGCGCGTCAACCACGGTGTGGACCTGCGACCTCTCGCACGACTACGTCAGCATCAACGCCGACTACCGAAGCTGAGCGCTGCTCAAGTGGAGGGCCTGGCCGGCCGATAAGCAGTGGACGCCCTCATCACGCCCAAGCGTCTGAAGGATGCGTTGATGGTGCTGATCGTCGGCAAAGGGGCGTTGACACCGCTGCTGCACCCGCACGCCAACGCCCTGCTGACCGGGGTGGGTGATGTGCGCCTGCCCCCGGTGGCGCAGCTGCTGCTGAGCGTGGTCGAGGCCGCGCGCCCAGCGGCCTACCACCATGCCCTGCATGCCATGGCCATGGCGGGGGCCATCATGGATGCCCGCCGCGCCGACCGCCACGCCATCGCGCTGGCCATGACGGCCGGGCTGCTGCACGACGTGGGCGAGATGTACATCTCGCCCGAGTTTGGCGAGGCCTATGCGGCCAACACCCTGGAGGTGGAAACCTACCGCCAGCTGGTGGTGCACCCCCACATTGGCCAGTTGCTGCTGACGCAGCTGACCGACTATCCCAAGGACGTGGTGCGCGCCGTGGCCGAGCACCACGAGCGGCTGGATGGCTCGGGCTACCCCTACCGCCTCAGCGGCGACCGCCTCAGCGAGCTGGGCAAGCTGCTGTCGGCCACCGAAGAGGCCCTGGCGGCCTTGCGCATCCACGGCACCACCTTGCACCATGCCAGCGTGGCCCTGCGCGTGGTGCCCGGCGAGTTTGACGAGCACCTGGCCGGGCCGCTGGCGGCGGCGGCCCGCGTGGTGGCGCCCCTGCAGGCACGGCAATCGGCCGAAGACCTGATGCACGCGCTGTCGCAGCTGGATTTCAGCCTGCAAGGGGCCATGAACCGGCTGACGCTGATGCTGCCCGAGCAGCCCAGCGAGAACCTGCAGCGCGCCGCCCAGTTGTGCCACCACCTGCTGCACAAGCTGCGCCAGGGCTGGAATGAAAGCGGGCTGTGGGGCCCCTCGGCCATCGGCATCGACCAGATCGGCGAGGCTGAGGCCGTGCAAGACGCCCTGCGCGCGCGTCTGGCGCAGATCGAACGGATGGCTCGCCTGACTGCCGGCAGCCTCTCGGCCGACGAGCAAGACAGCCTGGACGCGTTCTGCGCCGCGCTGGTGATGGACGACTGACCGGGCTCTTGAAATGCCGCGCCTGGGCCCTATCTGAGGTAAAGGGCCAACGCGGCGGCTCAAACCGCCTACAATGGACCAACTTTTCCTGGGGCCGACCTGGTTTCGACGTGGGTGCGGATTCGGGACAGGGCATGTCGAGCACCAGTCAGCTCGTAAATCCACTGGAAAAAAACTAACTGCAAACGACGAATCGTTCGCACTCGCCGCTTAATACCGGTGAGCCTCTCAACGGTTGGCCTATGGGCCGGGCTTGAGTCGCAAGACAAGGGCTGAGAGGTCATTCACATAGGCTGGACTTGTGCCGGGTCACTCGGTACAGGTCAAGATCAAGTGACTGGCTGGCTTGATAGCGTGTCGCTGCGCGCTCAGGTTGGCGAGACTCAAATCAGACGACTACACATGTAGAACTGCTCGATGATGGCTTACGGACGGGGGTTCAATTCCCCCCGGCTCCACCAATAATGAAACCCCAACCGTTCTCGGTTGGGGTTTTTTCTTGCCCGATCGCGCCGGTTCCCGCGTGTTCTTGGGGGTTCCTGCGGAAGCCTACGGACTGCGCCGATCAGCCTCTCAGCCCATTCCGAGCCACATTCCACTCTCTCCTGGCCATTCCTCGCTCCGACCTCGCTCTCTCCTGCTGGCCCGAAGTCCGCAAATGCCACACTTCATGCCTATACAGATCAAGGCGTTACGCACGGACGAATCAAGTGGTTTGATGAAAGTATCGCTTAGCGGAGCGAAATTACGTTTGGTTCGTCTGACCCTGTACCCATCGCTTGATACAAAGCCACACTGTCGGCCAGTCGTTGCGCCTGAGCCGCGGCCAGACCAATACGGGTCTGCTGCGCCTGCTGCTGGGCGATAAGCAGCTGCACGTAGCTGGCCGTACCGAGTTGGTATTGCCGCTCGACGGAACGCAGTGAACCATGCGCAGCCTCGTCGGCGGCGGCCAGCGCAGCCAGTGTCTGGGCGTCGTTCTCCGCCGCGCGCAGAGCGTCGGCAACATTACGCAGGGCTTCCAGTACAACGCCCTGGTAATTGGCTGCAGCAGCTTCAAAGGCGGCGAGTGCCGCGCGCTTTTCAGCTGGAAGTCCCGGATTGAACAATGGTTGGGTCAGTTGCCCGACCAGGCTCCACACCGCCGACCCGCTGCCGAACAAGGCACCGGTAGTGAGAGCCTGGCTGCCGAGGCTGGCGCTCAGATTGATCTGTGGATAGAGCTTGGCCACGGCAACGCCGTACTCGGCGTTGGCCGCGTGCAGCAAGGCTTCCGACGCCTGCACGTCCGGGCGGCGTCGGACCAGTTCGGACGGCACCACGAGGGGCAGTTCAGTGGGCAAGGTGAAGTCCGCCAAGCTGAATTCCGGGATACCTCCGGCACCCGGTGCACGACCGGCAAGCACGGCGAGTAGATGCTCGGTCTGCTGCATTTGTTTACGCAGCGTGGGCAGTTCGGCACGCGTCTGCTCCGCCTGGGTTTGCAGCGACAGCACCTCGTCAGGTGCAGCCTGTCCGAGGCGGACGCGTTCGCGGGCGATCTGCACTTGTTCCTCCTGGGCCCGCAGAATGGCGACCGTAGCCTCGATCTGGGCATCGAACTGCGCCCGCGTGATGGCGGCGGAGGCGATATTGCCCGCCAGGGTGAGACGCGCGGCATCCAGTTCATAGCGGCGGAAGTCCGCGCGAGCGGCCAGGGCCTCCAGTGCGCGGCGGTTCCCGCCGGCGAGATCGAGGTTGTAGCGCACGCCGACACTGGCGTTGTAGAGGCTGAATGTCCGCGCATCCCCCGCCTGGCCCAAGGCGCTTGGGCTCATGCGTTGACGTTGGGCGCCCAGACCCGTGTCCACCTGAGGGTAAAGCGTCGATCCGGCCTGCGCGGCATGGAGTTCTTGCGCCTGACCCAGCGTGGCGCGGGCGGCGGCGAGCGAGGGGCTGGCCGTGAGCGCCGTCTCGATCAGCACGTCGAGCTTGGGCGACCTGAAACTACGCCACCACTGGGCATCGACCGCCATGCCGGTGACGAGCCGCTGGGCTTCACCCAACCTCGTCTGCGCGGAATCGGTCTGTGCGGCAACCGGCGTGACCGTATAGTCCACCACGTTTGGCGCGGCCGGACGCTTGAAGTCCGGTCCGACGGCACAACCACCAAGCAGGACAGCCAGAAGCATCCAAACAGTGCTGTTCGCTTTCATTACACCTCCTGGATTTGCTTCAATAGCTGAGCATCTTGAAGCCAGGGTCATTGAAATATTGGCCATAACGGTTCAGTGCTTCGATCACCTTCACTGCCCCGTTGCGCGCCGTTCCGGCATTGGCGTGGTCGGACATCATTTCGGCACCGGACAGCAACTCAGCGACGATGATGTGCAGTTGTGCGTCTGCGGCAGGAGGCAGCTTGCATTGCGCAACGATGCGCGAGACGGCGCTTTCGGTATTTCTCGCCAGCTCGTGGTAGCCGCCGAGCGCGATCTCGTTTGCATGTATGCCCTCCAGGTTACTGGCGAACAACTGGCGTAACTCGGTCATCGACTGGCGCAGCGGGGCGTCGGTTTCCCATTGTTTTCCCGCATTGAGTTGCAGCTCGGCCGGATGCTCGTCGTGAGGGTGGTGATGCTCCACTTCGGCAGCGAAGACCGGAGGCATCGAGAGCGCCAGCAATACGGTAGACACAAGAACGCTGTGTTTCATAAAAGTGACTCCTGGTTGCAAAAATTCCGGGGATGAGTGCTTACTGAAACCCTCGCCCTTCACCGGCCTCTTCATGGGTCACGCCGTCGCGGATGTGGTAGATGCGCTTGAAGGTGGGGATGATCTTCTCATCGTGGGTGACGACGATAATGGCTGTCTCGTACTTCTTCGCCATGTCGTTGAGGATGCGGATGACCGCCATCGCGCGCTCCGAATCCAGCGGCGCGGTGGGCTCGTCGGCGAGGATCACCGGCGGGTGGTTGACGAGGCCGCGCGCGATGGCCACGCGTTGTTGCTCGCCGCCGGAAAGTTGCGAGGGCATGGCCTTGGCGCGGTGCTGCACATCCAGTGCGGTGAGCAGATCGAGCGCACGCTGGCGCGCCTCGGCGTTGGGCATGCCGGCCAGCATCGGCAGCAGCGCCACGTTGTCGGTGACGTCGAGGAACGGGATCAGATAAGGCGCCTGGAACACGAAGCCGATCTTGTCGCGCCGCAAAGCGCGCAGGTCGGGCACTTTCCAGCCCTCGTCGTAAATGACTTCGTCACCCAATGTCATGCGCCCGGCAGTGGGGTCGATCACCGCCCCCAGGGACTTGAGCAAGGTGCTCTTGCCCGAGCCGGACGGCCCGATCAGGCCGACGACTTCGCCGGGCGCGACGTGCATATTTACGTTCTTCAAGGCCAGCACCGCCGTATCGCCTTCGCCGTAGCGCTTGGAAAGTCCTTCAATGTGAATGCCTTTTTCTGCCATCGTCAGCCTCCGATCGCTTCGGCCGGATCAACCTTGAGCGCCATGCGGATGGCGATGACGCTCGCCAGCGCACAGATCACCAGCACAGCGAAAAAGCCTGCGATGGAATCCTGCGGCATCAACAGCACATATTTGGGGAACAGCGGCGCCGCGAAGGTCGCGGTGATCTTGCCGACCGCGAACCCGATTACGCCGAGGGCAAGCGCCTGTTGCATGATCATCGCGGCGATGGTGCGGTTCCTGGTGCCGATGAGCTTCAGCACCGCAATTTCGCGGATCTTGTCCATGGTCAGCGTGTAGATAATGAAGGCGACGATGGCGGCGCTGACGATGGCGAGGATCGCCAGGAACATGCCGATCTGCTTGGCCGAGGTGGCGATCAGCTTGCCGATGAGGATGCCCTCCATCTGCGACCGGGTATAGACGGTCAGTCGCTTCCAGCGGCGGATGGATTCCGCCACCTCGTCCGGCGCAGCCCCCGCCCTGAGGCGCACGAGCACCGCATTCACATAGTTGTTGGTTGCCTGGGAGGCGATGACTGCGTCCAGCAAACCGGGTACGCCGGGGCGGTTGAAGGCGGGGTTGGCCTCGGTACGGCGGCGGCTTTGCCAGATGGCGTCGTTGTCCTTGAGGAACTGGGCTTCCTGGGCATCCTTGAGGGGAATGAACACCATCGGGTCGCCGCTGGAGGACACCATGCGCCGAGTCAGCCCGACCACGGTGTAGTGATTGCGGCGAATCCGGATGTGGTCACCCAGCTTGAATCCGGTGGCGATATCGGCCACCGCCTCGTAATGCCCGCGGGTGATCTGGCGTCCCGCCACGAGATAGGGTGGCCAGCCGGGGGCACCCCAGTCCTCGCCCGGCACGATGCCGACCACCATGGAGCGCACGTCCTGCTCGCCCTTGCGCACCTGCATGGTCAGATAGGTCACGTTGGCGGCCCGGGCCACCCCCGGCATGGCGAGGATGGCCCGGTACAGGTCGTCGTTGAGACTGGAGGACTCCGCGTACGGGCCGAGAGTGTCCTTCTGCACCACCCACAGATCGGCCCCGCTGTTGTCCAGCAGTGCCTTGCCGTCGTCCACCATGCCCCGGTAGACCCCGGCCATGACCAGGGTCACGCCGATGAGCAGCCCCAGGCCGAAACCGGTGAAGACGAACTTGCCCCAGGCATGCAGGATGTCGCGGCCGGCCAGGCTGATCATTTCGATGCCCCGGGAATCTGCTCCACCACATGGATACGGCTGTGCGGGCCGAGCGCCTTTTCGCTGTAGACCACGATCCGATCGCCGTCCTTGAGACCTTCAAGCACCTGCACATGGCCGTCGAGGTCCGCGCGCCCGAGCTTGACGGGAACAAAACCCGGCGCGCCGTCGTTGATCTGCCAGACGCCCAGCTGGTTGCTCTGGCGTTGTACGGCGGCGTTCGGGATCAAGAGCGCCGTGGGCAGTGCAGGCAAATCGACCGTGACCTCGGCGAGTTCACCGATCGGCGGCAACGGTGACGGAACGCTGTCGAAAATCACCTTGGCCAGCGTTTCCTCGGTGACGGCATCCGCCTTCGGTTCCACCCGCAGCACCCGGCCTTTCAGGCTCTGGCCATGACGCGAGCGCAGGACGATGCCGGCGGGCAGATCCGCGGCCAGCCCCGACGCGCTGATCTGATCGAAACGCACATTGACCCACAGACTCTTGGGATCGACCAGTTCCACCACGGCCTGGCCCGCGACAATGGTCGTGCCCGGATCGGCATCGCGCAGGGTGACGACCCCGTCGACCGGGGCAATCAGCCGCAGATTGCCCCGCTGCGCGATGAGGGCATCGCGGTCGGCGCGGACACGGGCCAGATCCTCCCGCGCAGCCGCGAGGGCGGCCTCCGCGATCTGCAATTCCTGCCGTTTTGTGGTGACGGCTTCCTCGCTGACC
Organism: Aquabacterium sp.; assembly: GCA_046295615.1. Lineage (GTDB taxonomy): Bacteria > Pseudomonadota > Gammaproteobacteria > Burkholderiales > Burkholderiaceae_C > Aquabacterium. The sequence goes on along the minus strand of JBKBMV010000003.1, from coordinate 48,456 downwards.
GAGCGGGCGGCGAACAGTTGCTCATAACGGCGCGCCTGGGTTGCTGCGAAGGACTGCCTGGCCGTGGCCTCGCGTATGGCCGCTTCTGCGCGCTTCTTCGCCGCCTCTTGTGAACGAACCCGATCATCGAGATCGACCGGGTCCATCTCGCCGAGCACTTGCCCGGCCTTGACGCGATCCCCTACGTGGACATCCAGGCGCTTGACCCGTCCGGCAAACGTGGGACCGATCTTGTAGGTGTAACGCGCCTCGATCGTCCCAATACCGAACAACGCGGGACTGATCGCACGCGACTCCACTTTGGCTTCGGTCACCGCTACAGGCGCCAGCGGGCCGGAGCGAAGCGCGACATAGCCCAGCAGCGCCAGGAGCGGAACGATGACAGCGACGAGCGCCAGGGTACGGCGTTGCAAAGGTAGATTCTTCATTCTTCGCTCCCGATGCCACGCCGATAAATCGCAAAGACGCGTGGCGCATCGCGGCGAATGCGCTGCACGTCGCCCGCCAACAGGGATTGCATCACCAGGCCCTGGAGGGTGCCAATAAAGAGCGTGGCGGCAGCTTCTGTATCGAGGGTGGCCGACAATTCACCCGCCGCCTTGCCCTGGTCAAGAAGATGACTCAGGCGCTCGCCGTAGCGGCGAATCAGTGTTTGCGCCATGCGCTTCGGTGCCGTTAGTTCGGCGCGTTGCAACTCGCCGAACAGCATGCGCGGAACACCCGGGTGCTCCACGACGAAGTCGGCGTGCGCCATGAATATGGCCTCGATGGCCGCCAGGGGAGACGAGACAGAACTGGCGGCCTTTTCAACCCGGGAGAGCAGGCGATCCGCCACCCACTCCATGACCGCCTGCAGGATAGCGTCCTTGTTGGGAAAGTGCTTGAACAAAGCGCCTTGCGTCACGCCCATGTGCTTGGCGATCGCCGTCGTCGTGATCTCGCTTGGATTTTGCGTGGCAGCGAGTTCCACCACGGATTCGACCGTGACGGCACGGCGCTCTTCGGCGGATAGGTGTTTGGGATGAGTGGCCATGGCTCGTCTTGTAAGTAAGTAACTTATTACTATCTTATCAGGCGAAGGCATCCTGTCAAGCCCATCAGATTGCTTTATGCTTTGCTTGCTATCGGATATCGAAGACGATCAAGCCGACTCTCTCCCGCTGCTCATCCCACAGCGCTGGCGGATCAACCGCAAGATCGAACAACGTAATGTGGTTCGGCAGTGCGTCGTCCAGGATGGCCGCCACGATGTCGGGCGCCAACGTGGTCAGGTTGACCATGCGGCTGACGTAACTGTTGTCGATCCCCTCCCGCGTGGCGATCTCCTTCAAGGACTTCGCCTCTCCTGATTCCAGCATCGCCAGCCAGCGGTGACCCCTGGCCAGCGCCAGCTGAATCGAGGTCGGGGCCACGTCCCACGGTCTGACCGGGGCGGTTTCGCCGTTTGGCAAGGTGACCAGCTTACGTCCGCTGCGCCGTTTGATCTGGATCGGCACGGACAGGGTCAACCTGCCGTCGCTGGTCTGCAGGATATCCGGCTCGCCGGTCTTCTGGATGCGGATGTCGCTCATGCCATCGCCTCTGCTTGTTGCTCGACCGGCTCGGGACGCAGTTCCAGCACCAGCCGTTCGATGCCGTTGGCGCGCAGTCGCACCTCAAGGTCATTTGGCGACACGATCACCTTCTCCACCAGCAGCTTGACGATCCGGGTCTGCTCAGCAGGGAACAGTTGATCCCAAATCGCGTCCAGCCGGGTCATGGCCACGGCGATCTTGGCCTCGTCCAGCGTTGGGTCGAGCTTGATCGCCTGAGGCAGCATGTCGCCGAGCAGATTCGGGGCACGCAGGATCGCGCGCAGTTGGTCGAGCACTGCCGATTCGAGTTCTGCGGCAGGCAGTCGCGGCAGACCCGAGGCGCCCGCATGTTCCTTGGCGTCCCGCTGGGGCACGTAGTAACGGTAGCGCCGGCCATTCTTCTTGGTGGTGTGCCACGGCGACAGTGCGCGGCCATCGTTGCCGAACACGATGCCCTTGAGCAGATAGGGAACCTTGGCCCGCGTCGTGTTGCCCCGCACCCGGCCATTCGTCTCCAGGATCGCGTGGACGCTGTCCCACAGCTCGCGGCTGATGATGGGCGGATGCTCGGCCTGGTACCACTGGTCCTTGTGACGTAACTCGCCAAGGTAGGTCCGGTTACTGAGGAGCTTGTAGATGTGGCCCTTGTCGATCGGCCTGCCATCGCGAGTCCTGCCGTCTTGCGTGGTCCACGCCTTCGACGTCACGCCATCCAGCTTCAGTTCCTTGACCAGTGCGGTGCTGGAACCGAGCTCAACGAATCGCTGGAAGATGTGCCGGATCAGCTTGGCCTCGCGCTCGTTGGGCACCAACCGCCGGTTCTCGACGTCGTAGCCCAGCGGTGGCACGCCGCCCATCCACATGCCCTTGGCCTTGCTGGCCGCGATCTTGTCGCGGATGCGCTCACCGGTGACCTCGCGCTCGAACTGGGCGAAGGACAGCAGGATGTTCAACATCAACCTGCCCATCGAGGTCGTCGTGTTGAACTGCTGGGTGACCGACACGAACGACACGCCATAGCGCTCGAATACTTCGACCATCTTGGAGAAGTCCGCCAGGCTGCGCGTCAGGCGGTCGATCTTGTAGATGACGACCACGTCGATCTTGCCGGCTTCGATGTCCGCCATCATACGCTGGAGCGCCGGGCGTTCCATGTTGCCGCCGGAAAAGGCGGGGTCATCGTAATCGTCGGCGACCGGTATCCAGCCTTCGGCGCGCTGACTGGCGATGTAGGCGTGACCGGCATCGCGCTGCGCATCGATCGAGTTGTATTCCTGGTCCAGCCCTTCATCAGTGGATTTGCGCGTGTAGACCGCGCAGCGCATGCGGCGCTTCAAGACTTCGCTCATCGACCACCTCTCTTCTTGGTGGCGGGCTTGGTCTTGGCATTGGATGGCGGCTTGAGCCCAAAGAACAGTGGCCCCGACCAGCGCATGCCGGTGATTTCGCGGGCGATCATCGAGAGGCTCGGGTACATGCGACCCTGGAAGTCATACTGGCCGTCAGCGGTTGCGATCACGCGGTACTCCACGCCTTTGTATTCGCGGACCAGCACCGTGCCTGCGGCCGGACGGTAATCGCGGTCGCGTTTTTTCACCTTGCCGGTTTCGACCAGAGATTCGATGCGACGCTGGTTGCGATCCAGCAGGTTGGCGTCGACCTTGCGGAATTCCAGCTCCTGCAGCCGGTAGGCAATCCGGCGTTCGAGGAACTGGCGGTTGTGGGTGGGCGTGTCGCCACCGACCAGCTTCTGCCAAAGCGCCCGGATCTCTGCCATCGGCATCTCGGGCAGCCTGGCGATCTGCGCCGCCACCGATGGCGGCGTGGAAAATGATGGTGTTTGCGTGCTCATTTCGACTCCGTAGTTGTCTTGTTGACGGGGTCTGTATGAACGCGCTGGTTGCCAGAGAAGCCAAGCTCAAACTCGCTCGCTTCTGCCCTGGTTGCGGACTGTTCTGTGCCGGTGAACCGCAGGCGTGCCAGGCCGTTGGCCAGCAACGACGCGATCTCGTGGCGACGCTGTTCCGGCGTCATCCGCTCCGGTGGTAGATGGTTGATTTGATGCATCGGTGGGGGTCCTCTCGGTCAAACTCACATGCAGTGAAATTGTCCGGATGGACTGCCGCCGACACCATGAGGGAGTTTCGGAGCCGTGCGAACCGATGCGGGTTGCTGCGAAAAGCAGGTCCCTTTTAGTTCGCCAGATGACGGGCGAGGATGGTCTTCATCAACGAATTGCCGGGCTGGGTGCTGGCGAGCATGTCCCGGATCTGCTCGTTGACCTGCTGGGTTGGCACAACAGCGTTCACCGCCGCCTGCGTGACTGCCGAATAAGCATCGAGCACATCAGTGCCGGTGATTTCATAGCCGTGTCCAAGAGAGATCCAGCGCAACGCGGCGAGACCTGCGCCAAGCGCGAATGCGGGCTGCTTCTCGGCATAGTCACGGGCAGCGCGCGTCAGCGTGCGCGGATCGGTCGGGCTGCGCGTGGCCAGTTCGATCGCCACATTGAACAATCCCGCATCCTTCGCTGCCGCGAACCACTTGCCCTCGGCACCGGGTGTGCTGGACACCAGGTCACGCAGAATTTCTTCCGGCTGCTTGTGGGGATACTTCTTGGCGATGGCGCGAAACGTCGCCAGGTTCGTTGTGCCCTGATTCGCCTCGATGGCATAGCGGCGGTAGGCCTCGTCTAGCAAACCGGAGGACAACATGATCTCTTCGCAGGCCTGGGCAATCTGCCAGCCAGGATCATTGAGACCGCGCGACTCCTCGGCGTAGCGGATCGCCTCCGCCTTCTTGCCCATCGCTGCCAATGCCTTCACACCCCAGCGCCGATCGTGCCACCACTTGAACGGCGCCTTGTCGAGCAACGCCAATAGTTCCTGGTGGCGGCCCGCTGCATACATCGATGCCAGGCAAGCGCTGGTGCCTTTGAAAAATCCATGTCCGGAAGCCTTCGGGCTCCACACGCTCTCGACGACCGGCAAAAACTCATCAGCCCAGTGCGACGCCAGTTCCGGCGTCACGCACAACTCGCCCCAGTAATCGCCGAGCACTTCGATGTAGGGCATTTCGTCGTCCTGCAGCGCTTGCCACAAGCGTTCGAGCCAGCGTTGTCGCAGCTTCGGCTCGACGTCAGCCTTGACGATGATGGGCACCAGGGTATCGATGGCCTTGTTGACGGCCGAACCCAGTGCGCCCGATGAACTGTCCACCTGCTCCAGCGCTGGGGAGAGCTTTTCCAGCAGGGTAATGGCCCCCTCAGCTGCGAGCACGGGCTCCTTGCGGGCGACCTGCTTGATCTCCGTGATGGCTTCCTTGATCCGCTGCACCGGCGTGTCGGACCGCCAACCAAAGGCATGACGGCGAAAGCGGGAAGCGAATTGCCACTTGTGGGCGCTCATGATCGATCCGCCATCAGCTATCGCACCGGGTACTGGCCATTGCGGATGAAGCGGTCGTAAGTGTCTTCCTCCGGTTCCTCATCATCGTGCCGCGCGCCCTGCCACTCGGCCTCGGGCAGCAGTAGCAAGGTCAGTGTGTAGTCGTACTGACCCGCGACGCGCGTCATCTCCGTGACCGGCATGCTGGCGGGTTCACGGGCAAACCAGGACTGGGCACGCCCTGTCTGGCTGTCGGCCATGCCAAAGGCGTTGTAGCTGTGCGCCAGCGCATCGTGCGGCAGCTCGATGGTGTTCTTGCGCGTCGCGAAGTAGGCGCCGGACCTGAGCGCCGCCTTGTTCGACTTGGCCCACAGCATGTGATCGTCGCGACTGGCCACGAGCACCGCTCGTTTGGGTGCAATCTCGGTCCAGCGCAAGGCGGCGGCCGTCAGCGATACCCCGTAGCGGTCGGCGCAGTGGCCGAGCAGATCGAAGCTGATCGGCTGCCCGTCGACCTGGCGCCGAAAGTCGTCCAGCGGCATCAGCAGGGTCGAGGCGAACAGATCCGCCTCGGCCTCGATGTCGCGCTCGTTGTTGTCACCCGTCTCGATGTCGTCATCGCCGCATTCGAACAGGTCCTGCTGATGGCGGTGCAGAATGTAGTGGCCGAACTCATGCGCGATCGTGAAGCGCTTGCGGCCTTCCGAGGGGGTGGCGCTGTTGTAGAGGACCAGCCACTTCGAGCGCGCCTTGTTGGCCTTCAACAGGCCATCGAAACCTTCCAGATCCTCGCCCCGAACCGTGTCGATCGGCGAGTCTGCAAAGCACTGGCGGGAATACTCCAACGCCAGCTCGTCAACCTTGACCGGGAAGCGATCCGCACCGAGAACCGTGTTGAGCATGGACGAGATGCGGTTGGCCTCGGCCATGGGCTTCTTCGCGTCCGTCATTCATCTTCCCAGGCATCGAGGATCTTGCGGATCTTCTTCTTGTCCGGCTCGGACATGTTCTTGTACTTACGGAAGAAGGCCTCGTCGAGCACTTCCTCGTCCGGGGTGGTTGCCGACTCGGTCAGCAGGAACTCCGTGGTGACCTCGAGGACAGCGGCAATCTTGCCGATCTTCTCGGCCGATGGTTTCGGATCGTCTTTGTTTTCCAGTTCCCAGATGTAGCTCTTGCTGGAGTCGGTCAGTTCGGCCAACTGTTCCAGGCTGAGCTTCTTTTGCTTCCGTAATGCGCGGATCTTGTCCCCCAGGGGCGATGGCACCGGTATTTCCTCATTTGTTGGCTTCAATCCGAAAATAATACCACTGTGCCGAACGATTTCGTACCTGCTTGACAAACCCATAACCACTCCGCGACAATCCGAATCGTTCGGTACACCGAACGCCATCGGTCTGCACACCCCAACAAGAAGAAGGGGCCGTCGAGGCTGATACCAAGCCGATCCAAACCTTTGAGGGGTATGTAGATGAACGATGCAGAAAACCTGAGCAAGCTCCTGGGCCACCTGCCGCCGGCGGTGTTCCGTGAATTCATGGTGGATGAATTCGGCCTGGCTATGCCGGATGTGGACGCCAAGAAGCCCAAGAAAGAACAGCGTGAACAGATGGAGGTCGTGCTCGCGGCTCTTGGGGTGGGCGAGCGGCAGCGGATCGAAGAAGTGGCCGAACGAATCGTGCTGCTGTCTGACGGCGCCGGCCAGGACGTCATCGACGGTTTCAAGGACGACATCTTCGATGACGCCGCCCGGGAAACCTTCGCCGCGATTCCGAACCAGTACGAGCGGGCGCTGTGGCTGCACGTCAATGAACCCGTGATCTTCGAGGAAGCACTCAACGCCCGACAGGCCGACGTATTCCGGCAAAGTGCCTCCTGCTACTCCGGATTCATGGCACCTGCCAACCTGGCGGTACTCGACGACGCAGCGGCCAAGGCGGCGTTCCACCAGACCGTCGCCCAACAACTCGGGTGCTCCGATGACGCGGTCGCGATCCAGATTTTCAAGCGTCTGCGGCCGGACACGCAGACCGGCGAGGATGTGGACTTGTACCAGATCAGTATCCATCACAACCGCCCACCGGAAATCATCGACTGCGTGCAGGCCAGCGAACTGGTGCCCCAGGAGGTGATCAGGGCGGTGTCTTCGCACATCACTTACGAGCCGGCCAATGGGCACCTGGAGGTGCTGTCGAAAGATACGGCGGGGCGGGAAGCATTGGCGCGCATCGTGGCCGACTCCCTGCTGCAATCGCCCATCACCGGCGAGAAGATCCCGCTCAAGCAATATGACTACCAGAGCTTGGCGTCGCTGCGAAATTTCGACTTGTCCGGCGAGCCGGTCGCGTTCGTCAAGGTCGTCGAGCTCGGCTACGCCGCCGGCAATGGTCGGTCGCTCCTGGTGAAGATCTGGACCAAGGACGTCGATGACATCTATGCGGCCGCCCGGTCGTTGATCGGCCCCGCCTTCGACTTCCGCGATCACCACCTCAACTACGCCAAGCTGTCCATCAAGCTGAAAAAGGTCGGCAAGGACCGCGCACGGACGATTACCGTGATCCTGCGCGACGACAACAAGTGCAACATCAAGACCAAGAGAGAAAAGGACCGGGCGCTGTGCGACCGACTGCTGGCCAAATGGCATCTGGTGAAGGAGATCGGCCATGTCGTCGAAGCCCCTGCCGACACAGTCGCTGCTTGATCTGATCGACCTGTTCGAACAGTCTGGGCAGCCGATTGCCGACGGCGACGGACAGCGGCTTCGTGGGGTACCCGGGTGGAGTGTCCTTCGGCGGTCATCTTTGACGCCGAAGCTGCTGGAGCAGTGGACCGACTGCGTTGGCTACGCCGGGAGCTACCCAGCATCGCTTGATGACGATCTCGTTCAAGTCGACCTGACTGAAGATGACCAAGCTGATCGGTATCGCTACCGCTGCCCTGAGACCTTTCGGTGGAAGTCTGTCCCCGCTGCCGAGGTCGCCATCTACAGCGTTCGGCCAGCTGCAATCCTGAGCACCATCGCCGATCTCCTGGGTATCGCGCAGGCTTTGCGAAAAGGAATTGATGCGCCGCTGCTGGACGATGCCCTTTGGCATTTAGGAAAGGCACGAATCGGGCACGCCTTGACAGACGTCTGGCTCGTTCGAGGCTTGGCGCACTCCGTCGAAGAGGTTTTTCGCCACTTCAGCCAGACAAGTCTTCCTGACCAAGGTCTGATTTTGTCGTCTGGCGGTGTGTTGCCGCAGTTTGTTCGCCCACCGCGCAGCTACCGCTTTGCGTCGCTTCCAGAAGCAATCATCAACTATGTCGCCACGCCGTGCATCGACATGGATCTGCTGCATCGCATCCTGGCCACGCCACCCGATGGCGCGATCCGACCCGTGTTGCCGGTGCACTTTGACGAATACACCAACACGCTGACTATCCGCACAAAGACCAAGCCCTGGACGATCAAAGGCGAGCGCCAGGCTGCAGCCGTCCGGTATATGTTCGAGCAGGCCATCAACGACAGATGGCTCCTTCCAGCCGCCGAGATTCTCGGCGCAGCCTATGCCGACAAGAAGACCGCTCGCAGCCAGCGCATGCAGAACCTGTTTAGCGGCAACACGGAGTGGGAGGACTACATCGACAACCCTGAAAAGGGAAAGTATGGCTTCCGCCGAGATTGACCCGCCACCTGTTGGCAGCACTACGCACAACCGCCTTCGGGCGGTTTTTTGCTTTCTGGCCCCTGTTTTTCCCCTCAGAAGCTGCGCCCGTACATCCGCCCGTACATGGCGGCGGCAGACGCCCGCACAGGCCGACTTCGAAACTGACCTCACGAATTCGCAACAACCAGAAGGAGTGCATCGTGAGTGTCAAACATCTGAATCAAGGCCAACTGGCCGAGCGCTGGGGAGTCAGCGAAGCCACGCTTGAGCGCTGGCGTTCCGAGGGAATCGGCCCGGTATTTCTGAAGCTGCAAGGCCGCGTCGCGTATCGCATCGAGGACATCGAAGCCTACGAGGCCGAGAGCCTGCGCAAGAGCACCTCCGAACGCGTCAATGCGGGAGGTGCACTGTGAACCGCATTTCCCCCGACGAAGTCCTGACCACCCCCGCAGGCGAGCTCGCCGCCCTTGGCAGCGAATCGCTGTTCCAGCTCAAGAACGACGCGGCTGATCTTCTGGCTGCTGCCAAGGCGATCGTCGAGCACGTTGATCGCGCACTGGACCTCAAGTACGCCGACCGCGCCCACCAACTCCGCCTGGCAGCAGGCAAGGACACCGGCGTCGTCCATTTCGACGACGGGCATGTCCGCATCACCGCCGATCTGCCCAAGAAAGTCGACTGGGACCAGAAGCGGCTCGCCGAGATCACCCAGCGCATCGCCGCGAATGGTGACGACCCGTCCGAGTACGTGGAGATCAGCTACCGGATCTCGGAAACCAAGTTCAACGCGTGGCCCGAGTCGCTCAAGAGCGCCTTCGCTCCGGCACGCACCCTCAAGACCGGCAAGCCGGGCTTTCGTCTCGCTCTGCTTCAGGAGTAATCGCCATGAAAACCAAACCTACGCTGCTCGAACTGCTGCGCAAACAGCCGGAAATGTATCTCCGTGATCTGCCGGAAAACATCCGCATCCCGGCGCTGGGCGGCAATCGCCCCGACGAAGTCGTGCGTCGCCTCGAAGACGCCACCATTGATGACCTGGCATTCGCGATCCAGGGCATGGAGTCGGAGTCCCGTCTGATCCATCGCCGTCTGGGCGGTCTGCGCGACCTGTACGAAATGGCCCGCAAGCGCGGCGCACTCGGCATGACCACCGTCGCTGACGCGTTCGCCAACATCAGCACCGAGGAGGCCGGCAAATGAGCCTCCCCATCATTACTGCAGACCAGCGCCTGGCCGAGCGCCGTGGTGTGAAAGGCGTGCTCGTTGGCAAGAGCGGCATCGGCAAGACGTCACAGCTCTGGACGCTGAAACCCACTGCCACGCTTTTCTTCGACCTTGAAGCTGGAGATCTGGCTGTCGAGGGCTGGGCCGGCGACACGATCCGCCCGCGCACCTGGCAGGAGTGTCGTGACTTCGCGGTATACATCGGCGGGCCGAACCCGGCGCTGCGCGACGACCAGCCGTTCAGTCAGGCCCACTTCGATGCCGTGTGTGCGCGCTTCGGAGATCCGGCCGTACTGGACAAGTACGACACCGTGTTCGTCGACTCCATCACCGTGGCCGGTCGCCTGTGCCTGCAATGGTGCAAGGGTCAGCCCCAGGCCTACTCCGAGAAGACCGGCAAACCCGACAGCCGGGGTGCATACGGGTTGATGGGCCAGGAAATGATTGGCTGGCTGACCCATCTACAGCACACGCGCGGCAAGAACGTGTGGTTCGTCGGCATCCTCGACGAACGCCTCGACGATTTCAATCGCCGGGTGTTCTCGCTGCAGATCGACGGCTCCAAGACCGGTCTGGAACTGCCCGGCATCGTCGATGAGGTCGTCACCTTGGCCGAACTGAAAGCCGATGACGGCGCCAGCTACCGCGCCTTCGTCTGCCACACGCTGAACGCATGGGGCTACCCCGCCAAGGACCGCTCCGGGCGGCTCGATCCGATCGAGGAGCCACACCTCGGCCGCCTCATGGAAAAGATCGCCGGCCCGGCCAGGCCCGCTACCGAACGGCTCGATTTCGCGCGCCCCGCGCCCGCTGCTATCCCCGAATCCACTTCGACTCAGGAGTCCTGATCATGACCTACTTCGATTTCAATTCCGCTTCCGAACAGACCTCTTTCGACCTGATTCCCAAGGGCACGCTGGTACGCGTCCGCATGACCATCAAGCCGGGTGGCTTCGATGATCCGTCGCAAGGCTGGACCGGCGGCTACGCCACCCGCAACGACAACACCGGCTCGGTGTACTTGAACTGCGAGTTCGTCGTGATGGAGGGTGAGTTCGCCCGTCGCAAGATGTGGTCGCTGATCGGCCTGCACAGCCCGAAGGGCCCTGAGTGGGCCAACATGGGCCGCACATTCGTCAAGGCGATCCTCAACTCAGCGCGCGGCGTTCATCCTGGCGACAACAGTCCTGCCGCGCAGAACGCGCGCCGCATCAGCGGGTTTGCCGATCTCGATGGCATCGAGTTTCTCGGCAAGGTCGACTGGGACAAAGACCAGAACGGCCAAGACAAGAGCGTGATCAAGGCCGCGATCACGCCAGACCACAAGGACTACGCCGCCCTCATGGGTGGCCCGCAGGGAGCGGCGAAAGCGCCAGCACCCGCAAACGGGTCGAACGCGTATGCCCAGGCCACGGGCCGTGCCTCCGTGCCGGGTCGCCCGAGCTGGGCACAGTAAAGGGGACGCCGCCATGATGCTCCGCCCCCGCCAAGCCATGCTGGTCGAGCGCTCTTTGGCGGCGCTCGCCCAACACGGCAACACCCTATCTGTTGGCCCCACCGGGTCGGGCAAGACCATCATGCTGTCGGCGGTGGCCGGCAGCTTGTTGGCCGAGCCAGATGCCAAGGCCTGCATCCTCGCTCATCGCGATGAACTGACCGGCCAGAACCTATCCAAGTTTGCACGGGTGAATCCGGGCGTCAGCACCTCCGTGTTCGATGCCAAGGACAAATCCTGGTCCGGGCGCGCCACGTTCGCGATGGTGCAAACGCTGTCGCGCGACAACCATCTCGCTGCCATCCCGATCCTCGATCTGCTGGTGATCGATGAAGCGCATCACGCAGCCTCGGCCTCGTACCGCCGCGTGATCGACCGGGTGCTGGACAAGAACTCGCGCGCCCAGATCTTCGGGGTGACGGCGACGCCTGCCCGCAGTGACGGCAAGGGACTGCGGGAGGTCTTCAGCAACGTCGCGGATCAAATCACCCTCGGCGAGCTGATCGCCTCCGGCCACCTCGTGCCGCCACGCACCTTTGTCATCGATGTCGGCGCCCAGGAGCAGTTGACGCGGGTCCGGCGCACGGCCACTGACTTCGACATGACGGAAGTCGAGGCGATTCTCAACAAGACTCCAATCACCGATGCCGTGATCCGTCATTGGCGTGAGAAGGCCGGCGACCGCAAGACGATCGTGTTCTGCTCGACCGTCGCCCATGCCGAATGTGTGCGCCAGGCCTTTCAGGATGCCGGTGTATCCGCCGTGATGGTGCACGGCGAGCTCTCAGACGCAGAGCGAAAGACACGACTGGCCGAGTACGAATCCGGTACCGCGCAGGTCGTGGTCAATGTGGCTGTGCTCACGGAGGGCTACGACTTCACGCCCACCTCCTGCGTGGTTCTGCTGCGACCAAGCTCGCACAAGTCGACTCTGACCCAGATGATCGGGCGTGGCCTGCGCACCATCGACCCAGCGGAGCATCCGGGCGTCATCAAGACCGATTGCGTGGTCCTGGACTTTGGCACCGCGACCTTGATGCACGGATCTCTGGAACAGGACGTCAATCTCGACGGACACCAGCATCACGGCGAAGCGCCCACCAAGGACTGCCCGTCCTGTGAAGCCACCGTCCCGCTCGGCTGCCGCGAATGCCCTCTGTGCGGCTTCGTCTGGGAGAACGAGACCACCAAGGAAGGAGATGCGCTGGCCGATTTCGTGATGACCGAGATCGATCTGCTCAAGCGCTCCAACTTCCGCTGGTGTGACCTGTTCGGCTGCGACGACGCACTGATGGCGACTGGCTTCAACGCCTGGGGTGGCGTCTTCTTCCTGAACGGCCGCTGGCACGCCGTGGGCGGAGGTAAGGATCTGCAGCCACGCTTGTTGGCTGTCGGCGACCGCACGGTTTGCATGGCCAAAGCCGATGACTGGCTGAACGACCGCGAGTCGGCTGACTCCGCGCACAAGACCCGTCGTTGGCTGAACGAGCCGCCGACCGCGAAGCAACTCCAGTATCTGCCGCAGGCGCTGCGCGCCGACTTTGGCATGACGCGCTATCAGGCCTCGGCGCTGCTGTCCTTCCAGTTCAACAAGTCGTCGATTCAGCGCCTCGTGGTGGCTGCCAACGATGCCCACCTGGAGGCCGCGTGAAATGTGCAGTCTGCTCACGAAAGGCCAAGGGCTTCGGCTACTTCAATCCACGCCTGCCGCGCAGCGATCCACGACGTTACTCGGACCGCTGGGTGTTCTGCTCCATGCGCTGCCAGAACGCATTTTCGCGACTCATGGAAAAGACGGGAGGTCACATGATCGATCCCAGTGATATGGAGCTCGCCGCCATGGCGTCCTGCCTGGCGCCGCTTGGAGAGTATGTCGGCGCCATCGGCATGCAGCGCCCGCTGGCGGACTACAGCAAAGACGAAGTGCTGATGCTGATCGACGTGGTGGTGACCGCCTACCAGGAACACATGCTCGTCGAGCACGAGCGAATGGCGGAGAAGGACCGCGCTTTTCTTGAGGAGCGACTCGCCCGCCAAGGCAAGTCCGCTTCGACGGGAGTGCCGTTCTGATGCTGGACTTCAATCACCGCCCCAAGATCCACGAGCAGATCGGCGCGCTCATCGACGCCGCACTTAGCGCCGAACGCGACAACCAACCCCGTCGCAACTATCTCGGTGCGTCTCGGTTGGGCGTTGCCTGCGAGCGGGCGCTGCAATACGAGTATCTCCAAACCCCTGTCGATGCTGGAAGGGAAATTCCGGGTCGCGTGTTGCGCATCTTCGAGGTGGGACACGCTCTCGAAGAGTTGGCCATTCGTTGGCTGCGCATGGCCGGATTCGATCTGTACACCCAAAAGGCCAGCGGCGGTCAGTTCGGCTTTTCCGTTGCATGCGGCCGTATTCAAGGGCACGTCGATGGCGTCCTGAACGGCGGCCCCGCAGAGCAACGAATGAGCTATCCGGCCCTGTGGGAGTGCAAGACCATGAACGACAAGTCCTGGCGGGATACGGTCAAGCACGGCGTCAGCAAATCCAAACCGGTCTATGCCGCGCAGATGGCCATCTATCAGGCCTACATGGAGGCCAGCATCCCGGGCATTTCCGCTAACCCAGCGTTGTTCACTGCGATCAACAAGGACTCCGAGGAGATCTGGTTCGAGTTGGTGCCGTTTGACGGCGGCCTGGCACAGCGCATGTCCGATCGCGCGGTTCGGGTCATCACGGCAACGGACAGCCAGGAACTGCTGCCGCGCCATGCAACCACCCCAACGCATGTCGAGTGCAAGTTCTGCCCCTGGCAGGACCGCTGTTGGAGTTCAACATGATGGCCGACAACATCATCTGGCTCGACTTCAATGACGCGCCTGAGCAGCGCGACGAACTGACCTCTGACACCGATGCCTTGCGCGCTGGCTTGCTGGATCGACTTGAGGCGGTCCTGCACTACCTGTTTCCGCAGGGGCGCATCCGGGGTGGCAAGTTCTACGTCGGTGATGTCGATGGCAACCCGGGCAAGAGTCTGGTGGTTGAGCTGGACGGACCACGGCGCGGCCTGTGGAAAGACTTCTCCACCGATGAGGGCGGCGACATCATCGATCTGTGGGCGCGCTCGCAAGGTCGATCCGCCCGCAGCGACTTCCCACGTATCGCCGCAGAGATCCGGCAGTGGCTCGGCATTGCTACCCCGGTTGGCACGCCGATGCGCCGTGATGTTCGCAGCGTGCCGATGGATGACCTCGGCGCCTACACCGGCAAATGGGATTACCTGACTCCCGATGGCGAGCTGATCGCCTGCGTCTACCGGTATGACCCGCCGACAGGCAAAGAGTACCGCCCATGGGATGTGCGAGCCCGCATGTGGCGCGCCCCCGACCCCAGGCCACTCTACAACCAGCCGGACATCGGGAAAGCGCGAGAGGTCGTCCTGGTCGACGGCGAGAAATGTGCGGCTGCGTTGATTGCCTGCGGCATTGCGGCCACCACCGCGATGAACGGCGCCAAGGCACCAGTCGACAAGACCGACTGGCGTCCATTAGCCGGGAAATCCGTGGTCATCTGGCCGGACCGGGATGCCCCTGGCTGGGACTACGCCGAGAGCGCAGCACGCGCTTGCGTGATGGCGGGCAGCACATCCGTGGCCATTTTGGTTCCGCCGACCGACAAGCCGGCCAAGTGGGATGCAGCAGACGCTGTCGAGGAAGGGTTCGACTGCGCGGCGTTTATCGCCCAGGGCGAACGCCGCGTGGTCAAGGCGGCGGCTGCCTCTCTGCCCACCTTTACGCTCGGCGAACTGCTCGACGACAACTCGCCGCTGCCACCCGATCTGATCTCGCCGCGAGTGCTGACGCCCGCAGGCATGTTGGTGTTCGGCGGTGCGCCCAAGGTCGGCAAGAGTGACTTCCTGTTGTCGTGGCTGGCTCACATGGCGGCTGGAGCTGCATTTCTGGGCATGCATCCACCCCGTCCGCTACGGGTGTTCTACCTGCAGGCCGAGGTCCAGTACCACTATCTGCGCGAGCGTGTGAAGGATGTCCGCCTGCCGTCCCATCGGCTTCTGGACGCCCGCGCCAACTTCGTGGCCACGCCACAGTTGCGGCTGGTGCTCGATGACGCCGGTCTGGCGCAGGTGATCCCAGCGATCGCGAAGGCTTTTGGCGGCGAGCCTCCTGACATCATCGCCATCGATCCGATCCGCAACGTGTTCGACGGCGGCGATGCCGGCGGAGAGAACGACAACGGCGCCATGCTGTTCTTCCTCTCTCAGCGGGTGGAGCGGATTCGCCAGGCGGTCAATCCCGACGCCGGGGTGATCCTCGCTCACCACACCAAGAAGCTAGGCAAGAAGCAGTTTGAGGAGGACCCGTTCCAGGCGCTAGCCGGCGCAGGAAGCCTGCGCGGTTACTACTCGACCGGCATGCTGCTGTTCCGACCCGATGAAACGCGCACCACTCGCCAGCTCATCTTCGAGCTGCGCAATGGCGCGGGTATCCCGCAACGGCACGTCGACAAGATCAACGGTGAGTGGCGTGAGGTCGATGCCAACGAGCGGCTGGTGATGAAGGACTACGGCGAGCGACTGGATGCCGAGCGCCGCCGCAAACGCGACGCGATCCTTCAGATCCTGTTCGAGGAGGCCGGCAACGGGCGCTGCTACACCGCCAATCAGTTCGCCGAGTCCTTCGAGGGCAAGGCTGGCCTGGGCGGCGAGCGCACCATCCGCGAACGCGTCTCCGCGCTCTCGACGCAGGGCTACATCAAGTATTTCCGCAACGCGGCTGACTACGGCCTGCCCTCCAGCGGCCGCACCAAGTTCGGCTATCTCTGCGTAGAAGGCATGGTGCTGCGCTTGCCAGCTGGCGATGTCGACACGGCCACCGGCGAGCTGCCGATGCGCGAGCACACGGTGCTCCCCACCCACTACAAGTGCCCGCATTCCGGCGCCTCGATGCCTGTCGAGAACCCCGACGTGTGGGTCTACCACGACGAACTGAACGACCCGGAGGCCTCATGAACATTGCTCAATCGGCAGTTGGCAGCGCCGTTGCCAACTGCACCCATTTCCTTGCCAACTACCCGCAGTTGGCAAACCCCTGCCAACTGGAAGTCCAGATAAATCAGGGTATTGCGGGAGATTACCCGCAGTTGGCAGTTGGCAACGATGCCAACTTGCCAACTGGCGCAAACCCGCGTGGTTGCTGGACTTTCTCGCGTTCTCCAGTTGGCGAAAACTCCCCCTCCTACTACGTAGGAGAGGGACCAGAGGGTCCCGCCACCTTACGTAGGGGAATTGCCGGCCATCCCGGATCAGATCATCGGCAGCCATCCATGCCCTCGATCCTGGCACTGGATCTCGGCACCCAGACAGGCTGGGCGCTGCGCGACCGCGATGGCGCAGTGACCAGCGGATCGGAATCCTTCAAGCCGCAACGCTTCGAGGGTGGCGGCATGCGCTACCTGCGATTCAAACGCTGGCTCACCGAGATCAAGCAGTCCTGCGACGGCATCGACGCCGTGTACTTCGAGGAGGTGCGCCGCCACGCCGGGGTCGATGCGGCACACGCCTACGGCGGGTTCATGGCCCACCTCACCGCCTGGTGCGAGCACCACCAGATCCCGTACCAAGGCGTCCCGGTTGGCACGATCAAGAAGCACGCCACCGGCAAGGGCAACGCGAACAAGGATCAGATGATCAGCGCCGCTCGGTTGCGTGGCCACGCACCGGCTGACGACAACGAAGCCGATGCCATTGCACTCCTGCTCTGGGCCATCGAGACACAGGAGGTGTGAGATGAAGGTTCCGACTCCCGCCTACCGCTGTGCCCTCGCTCGACTGCAGCCCGATCCGCGCCCCGATCCGGAGCAGATCAAGCGCGAAGGATGGCGCGACCAGCAGATCCTGGTGATCTCGCCCGACGACACGCGTCTCGACTGGGTCGAACGTGAACTGCTGCGCCGGATCGGCGATCGGCTGTACGGGTCGAAGGAGCGTCGAAATGGCTGAGTGGACGATCGAAACCGTGGCCGACCGGTTCATCGAGGCCGCACGAACTGCCCACCGCCTTCCTCCGGTTCGCGTGCAGGGCTACTTCAACTGCTGGCCGGTGATCAAACGCATGCCATGGGAAAACCTCGGCGCAGAGCCACCGGTCTACCGCTTTCCGCCCGACCCTGCGGCCATCGACCGGATGCTGGAGACCATGCGGTGGGTCCAGTGGCTTGAGGAGGAACAGCGACACCTGGTCTGGATGCGGGCACAGCGGTACCCGTGGAAAGATATCTGTTGCCGCTTCGCCTGTGACCGGACCACTGCCTGGCGTCGTTGGCAGGCGGCACTGGCGATCGTGGTCGAGCATCTGCAAGCGGCGAAGAGACATGGCACGGTCGCCAATTCGCGCTGACGTTGCGTGTAGTTGCGAGCCGTTGCAAAGCCACTCGGAATCTTGCGGAACGCTGCGGGTTTTGACGCCTTTTCGGCGTGCAACATCTGGAGAGTTTTTCGCTAGTATTACGGCTAATCTCGCGAGCGAAGTACGTCTGAAGGCCACAGCACAGTCTGTGGCCTTCGTCGTTTTCGGCTCGCAATGGCCACGACCTGTTGCCACGGGTCCTTCCTGGCCACCATGCAATGCGGGGGGCGCGAGCGCGGCGCTTTTTTAGCGTCTGGGTGCGAACCAAGGTTCGCACGGTTCGCAGTTCGCACCCCGCCAGTTCGCACTAACCCCAAAACCCGCCCACGGCTTCGTCGGCGGGTTTTCTATTTTCAGGACACCATCTTTGAATACGCTCAACGTCGAGTACCGCAAGGTCGAGGCGCTGATTCCCTACGCCCGCAACCCGCGCACTCATTCCGATGCGCAGATCGCCAAGATCGCCGCCAGCATCGTCGAATATGGCTGGACGAACCCTGTTCTGGTTGATGGCGACAACGGCATCATCGCGGGTCATGGTCGTTTGGCTGCTGCACGCAAGCTGGGGCTGGATCAGGTGCCGGTGATCGAACTGGCCCATCTCACCACCGCGCAAAAGCGCGCCCTGCTCATCGCCGACAACCGGCTGGCGCTTGACGCTGGCTGGGATGAGGAGATGTTGGCGCTCGAACTGGCGGAGCTTTCCGAAGCGGGTTTCGAATTGGCGCTGACCGGCTTCGAGAACATCGAGATCGATGCGCTGCTGGCAGATGCCCCGTCGACTGAAGGTGAACCGGCGGCGCAGGATGGTGCAAACGCCGACGAACCCGATACGACTGATGACGTACCTGACAAACCAGTGGTGGCGGTGTCGCGCGAGGGCGATGTCTGGGCCATCGGCTCGCACCGGTTGATCTGTGGCGACGCCACCGACCCAGCCGTGGTCGCCACGCTGATGCAGGGTGACACCGCGCAGCTTTGCTTTACCTCGCCGCCGTATGGCAACCAGCGCGACTACACCTCCGGCGGCATTGCCGATTGGGATGTCCTGATGCGCGGTGTGTTCGCACATCTGCCGATGGCGGGCGACGGACAGGTGCTGGTCAATCTTGGGCTGATCCACCGCGACAACGAAGTCATCCCCTATTGGGACGGCTGGCTGTCCTGGATGCGTCAGCTAGGGTGGCGGCGCTTCGCGTGGTACGTCTGGGATCAGGGGCCAGGCATGCCCGGCGACTGGCAGGGCCGATTAGCTCCCAGCTTCGAGTTTGTTTTCCACTTCAATCGCAGCACCCGCAAACCCAACAAGATTGTTCCTTGCAAGCACGCAGGCCAGGAATCGCACCTGCGCGCTGACGGGTCGTCCACGGCGATGCGCGGTAAGGATGGCGAGGTCGGCGGCTGGACGCACAAGGGTCAGCCGACGCAGGACACCCGAATCCCCGACTCAGTGATTCGCGTGATGCGCCACAAGGGCAAGATCGGTCAGGACATTGATCACCCCGCCGTCTTCCCGGTGGCGTTGCCGGAGTTCGCCATCGAGTCCTACACCGACGCCGGAGACATCGTGTTCGAGCCGTTCGGCGGCAGTGGCACGACGATGCTGGCCGCGCAGCGCACTGGCCGCATTTGTCGCAGCGTCGAGATTGCGCCGGAGTACGTGGACGTGGCCATCAAGCGCTTTCAGCAAAATCACCCCGGCGTGCCGGTCACGCTCATCGCCACCGGCCAGTCTTTCGACGAGG
Organism: Aquabacterium sp.; assembly: GCA_046295615.1. GTDB lineage: Bacteria > Pseudomonadota > Gammaproteobacteria > Burkholderiales > Burkholderiaceae_C > Aquabacterium. The sequence goes on along the minus strand of JBKBMV010000003.1, from coordinate 28,975 downwards.
TCGCCACTGAACGCGAAATGGAGGTGGCGGCATGAACTGGCTGGCCAACAAGATCGAGCAGTGGCCGACAGCCAAACTGCTGCCCTATGCCCGCAATGCGCGGACGCACTCGGATGATCAGGTGGCGCAGATCGCCGCATCGATTGCCGAGTTTGGCTTCACCAATCCGATCCTTGCAGGCAGTGACGGCATCATCGTCGCTGGGCATGGCCGCTTGGCCGCTGCGCAGAAACTCGGGCTGGAAATCGTGCCCGTGGTCGTCCTTGATCACCTGAGCCCAACCCAGCGCCGCGCCTTGGTCATCGCTGACAACCGCATCGCGGAGAACGCTGGCTGGGATGACGCCATGTTGCGCATCGAGCTGGAGGCCTTGCAGTTGGAAGGTTTCGATCTGGACATCACCGGCTACGACGCCGACGCGCTGGCCGAACTGATCGCGGGTGACGAGCCGGACAATGGGGGCCAGACCGATGAGGACGCGGTACCGGAGGTTGGCGAGACACCCATCTCGCGCCCGGGCGATGTCTGGATCATGGGTCAGCACCGCCTGCTGTGCGGCGACTCGACCGTGGCCGAGAGCTACAACCGGCTGATGCAAGGCGAAGTGGCAGACATGGTATTCACCGATCCGCCGTACAACGTGAACTATGCCAACAGCGCCAAGGACAAGATGCGCGGCAAGGATCGCGCGATCCTCAACGACAACCTGGGTGACGGTTTCTACGACTTCCTGCTTGCAGCCTTGACGCCCACCGTGGCGAACTGCCGGGGCGGCATCTATGTAGCGATGTCATCCAGCGAGCTGGATGTGCTGCAGGCCGCCTTTCGCGCCGCCGGTGGAAAGTGGTCGACGTTCATCATCTGGGCCAAGAACACCTTCACGCTGGGCCGTGCCGACTACCAGCGCCAGTACGAACCGATCTTGTACGGATGGCCCGAGGGTGCGCAACGCCACTGGTGTGGTGACCGCGATCAGGGCGATGTGTGGGCTATCAAGAAGCCGCAGAAGAACGATCTGCATCCGACGATGAAGCCGGTGGAGCTGGTCGAGCGAGCCATCCGCAATTCGAGCCGCCCGGGTAACGTGGTGCTCGATCCGTTCGGTGGTTCTGGCACAACGTTGATTGCGGCCGAAAAGTCGGGACGCGTCGCGAGGCTGATCGAACTCGATCCGAAGTACGTGGATGTGATCGTGCGCCGGTGGGAGGACTTCACCGGCCAGACGGCCATCCGTGAGGCAGCAGACCAGGAAGTGTACGCCAGTTGAATGGCTGGCCGGGCTGCTTGGCCTCTTCTTCCTCGGCAATGCGCCGCAGGATTTGCAGGGTGGTGATATCGCGCGGCAGTGCCATGCACATGACGCGCACAGCCTGCTCGATGGAGATGTCTGGCCGCCGGTTGACAATCAGCCAACGCAGCGCCTGCTCGCGTTCGGTGGCGAGCGCTTTCATCAGGCAGCCATCTCATCGCAGATTTCGCAGTGGATCACAAAGCCTGTCAGGTAAGGCAGGCCGCGCGGGATGCCGTACTGCTTGCTGGTCTGGCGGCCAATCGTCCAGCCCATCCAACGTTGGGTGGCGGCCTTGATCGCCTCCTGCAAGGCTTGGCCTTGGTACAAGCCGTTCTGGACGTCGTCGGCAAAGTGGCGTCCGTGGCGACTGTCGAGGAAGGTCCGCACCGATTCTAGGGGCTGGTGGGTGGCGTCCGAAATAGCGTTCATGGCCAGGGGCCATGCGGCGCTGGCGTGTTCGTTTATCGTGCCCCAAAAACCCCAAGCTTCGTTTTGGGTGGCGGGTATCTGGTTGGTGGTCATGGTGTCTTCTCCGGGTTGATCGTTGCGACACCTTTAGTAACGCGCTGTTCGATTGAGAAGCCAAGCTGTTCCTGGCCTCTTTTCCGATCAATTTTGCTTATCCGAGACGGGCTACGTAGCGGGCGTAATCACCGCCCTCGGGATTGACGTAGAGGTAAGGGCGTCCGGGAGCAGTGACCTCGACGCAGAGGTAGCCGTCGCCAGTGCCTCCACCCTTGCCACGCAGCCAGTCGCGTGACACCAGCAGGCTGCGCCCAAAGGCGTCGAATTCGGCAGGGGTGAGCTCCTTGGTCTCGGTGACGTAGACCTTGTGCTGGTCGCGACCGCCCAGTTCGGCGAGGTCGGCAGGTTTGCGTGCAAATGGCAGGCGGATACTCAACTCTTCGACCTGGAGGCTTTGGCCTGCGAACTGCAGGGTGCGTGGGGTGCGTTCGATGGTGATGGTCATGGTGCTCATGGCGGTTCTCCTGGTGTGGCGTCGTCGATCACGACACCTGTATGAACGCGCTGGTGGGGAGAGAAGCCAAGCTATTCATGGCTCCTCTCGCCATCGTTTTGGCTTCGCCGAAACTCGCTGTGCTCGTTTTCAGGCGATGCGGTAGATCCGCTCGCCGCCCTGCGGCTTGTCCGAGACGATGTTCAGGCCGAGCTTTTTCTTGAATGCTCCGGCGAAGGTGCCGCGCACCGTGTGCGCCTGCCAACCGGTGGCGGTGCAGATCTGGCCGATGGTTGCGCCCTCAGGGCGTTGCAGCATCCGGATCACTTCGGCCTGCTTGCTGTTCTCGCGGGTGCGCGGCTTGACCCACGTTGCTTCGGCGGCGGTTACGGCGGCCTCCAGTTCGGGATCGCTCGCCGTCGCTGGCGCAGTTTCGGCGTTGGCGATGATCCGGTCGAGATTGGCTTCGAATTGACCGACTCGCTTCTTGTTCAATCCGGGGCGCGAAACGCCCAAGGCGTCGTAGCCCTCCGCAGCGACAAACCAGTCGGTGCCCTCGGTAGTAATCAGTGCGCGGTTGAAGAGTCCGTCGAGCACCTTCTTGCGTGCGCCGCCTTTAATGTTGTCGGGGAACCATTCGATCTTGCCGCTGGTGTGTTCAACCGCGTGGGCCAGGATCGCGTGCTGGGCAGGGGTCAGTTTGGTGGTGGTCATGTTTTGCTCCTTCAATGTGGTGGACAGTGATGTGATGAACGCGCTGTTCCTAAGTGAAGCCAAGCGCTTTCTGCTTGGCTTCAACAGTTCTTGATCAGTTGTTGGCCTTGTCCGACTTCGCCGCCTTGCGGCCCTGCTCGAGACCCGCGTTGAAGGCGGCTTCAAGCGCCTCGCGCAGGCCCCAAACCGCCACGTCGTGGAAATCAAGGCTGTCTGAGCGGCGGGTTTCCAGTGTTTCGATGCCCAGCTTGCTTTGCGCGATCTGGGTCAGGAGTTGTTCGAGCTTGCTCATTGCTGCGTCCTTTGATGGTGTTGATGACGAACGTATGAACGCGCTGTTCCAGACGGAAGCCAAGCTCAATCCGCAGGCGAATTTGGCAAATGAGCGAACAAATGATTGAAGGTGCCCCGAAGGGGAAATATGGGTATTTCGATTCGTGCCTACGCACGCCACCGAGGGGTGTCCGATGCAGCGGTGCGCAAGGCCATCGCTGCGGGGCGGATCACGCCGGAGGCAGACGGAACGATTGATACCGAGCGTGTCGACCGCGAATGGGCACGCAACTCCGCTGCGCCGCGCAATGGAACTGCCACGCGCGCCGTCAAGGTCGCCGTACCCGAATCCAGCAGCACTGCGGGTGATGGGCCAGCCGCGTTGCCAGCAGGTGGCACTTCCTTGCTTCAGGCGCGCACGGTCAACGAAGTAGTCAAGGCGCAAACCAACAAGGTGCGTCTGGCCCGCCTCAAAGGCGAGCTGGTGGATCGGCCGCAGGCCATCGCCCACGTTTTCAAGCTGGCGCGCTCCGAACGCGATGCGTGGCTCAACTGGCCCGCACGCATATCGGCACAGATGGCAGCCAAGCTCGGCGTCGATCCGCACACGATGCACATCGCCCTGGAGGCGGCGGTGCGCGAGCACCTGCAGGAACTGGGCGAGATGCGCCCAAGGGTGGATTGATGGACATGGATTACGAAGGCGCTGCCGAGATCGAACGCGCATGGCGTGAAGGACTGACGCCCGACCCGCTGCTCACCGTGTCCGAATGGTCTGATCGTCACCGGATGCTTTCCAGCAAGGCATCTGCCGAGCCCGGGCGCTGGCGCACCAGCCGCACGCCGTACCTGAAAGCGATCATGGATTGCCTGTCGCCGACCTCACCGGTCGAGCGCGTGGTGTTCATGAAGGCAGCCCAGCTCGGCGCGACCGAGATGGGATCGAACTGGATCGGCTATGTGATCCATCACGCACCCGGGCCGATGATGGCCGTGTGGCCGACGGTGGAGATGGCCAAGCGCAACTCCAAGCAGCGGATCGACCCGCTGATCGAGGAATCGGCGGCGCTGGCGGAACTGATCGCCCCGGCGCGCTCGCGTGACTCGGGCAACACGATTCTGGCGAAGGAGTTTCGCGGCGGCGTGTTGGTGATGACCGGTGCGAACAGCGCGGTGGGCTTGCGTTCGATGCCGGTGCGCTACCTGTTCCTCGATGAGGTGGATGGCTATCCGCTGGACGTCGAGGGTGAAGGCGATGCGATCTCGCTGGCCGAAGCCCGCACACGCACCTTCGCGCGGCGCAAGATCTTCATCGTCTCGACGCCGACGATCTCAGGGGCGTCGGCTATCGAGCGCGAGTACGAGGCCAGTGACCAACGTCGCTACTTCGTGCCGTGTCCGCATTGCTCGCACCGGCAGTGGCTGCGTTTCGAGCAGCTGCGTTGGGACAAAGGGCAACCGGAGACCGCTGCCTACATCTGCGAGTCATGTGACACCGCGATTGCCGAGCATCACAAGACGTGGATGCTGGAGCACGGCGAGTGGCGCGCGATGATCACCGATGGCGCGGGTAAGACGGCAGGCTTCCACCTGTCGTCGCTTTACAGCCCGGTGGGCTGGCGTTCGTGGCGTGAGATCGCCGCTGCGTGGGAAGCCGCCGTCAGTAAGGAATCGGGATCGGCTGCCGCCATCAAGACTTTCAAGAACACCGAACTGGGCGAGACTTGGGTCGAGGAAGGCGAAGCGCCGGATTGGCAACGGCTGGTCGAGCGTCGCGAGGACTACCGCATCGGCAGCGTGCCGCAGGGAGGACTGCTCCTGGTGGGTGCGGCCGACGTGCAGAAGGATCGCATCGAGGCGTCGGTCTGGGCCTTCGGGCGTGGCAAGGAATCGTGGCTGGTCGAGCACCGCGTGCTGATGGGTGACACTGCCCGCGACACGGTGTGGAAACGCCTCGCTGAAATGCTGGCCGAGACCTGGACACACGCTTCGGGCGCATCGATGCCGCTGGCCCGCTTTGCACTGGACACCGGCTTTGCCACACAGGAAGCCTACGCCTTCGTGCGAGCCTGCCGCGATCCGCGCGTGATGGCGGTCAAGGGTGTGCCGCGCGGCGCAGCCCTCATCGGTACACCGACGGCCATCGATGTCTCGCAAGGCGGAAAAAAGCTGCGCCGGGGCATCAAGGTGTATTCGGTGGCGGTCAGCATCGCCAAGCTGGAGTTCTACAACAACCTGCGCAAGAGCGCCGATGTTGGCGAGGACGGATCGACCCCGGTGTTTCCCGCCGGGTTCGTCCACTTGCCCAAGATCGACGCCGAGTTCATCCAGCAACTCTGCGCGGAGCAACTGATCACCCGCCGCGACCGCAACGGCTTCCCTGTGCGCGAGTGGCAAAAGATACGCGAGCGCAATGAAGCGCTCGACTGCTACGTCTACGCCCGCGCGGCCGCATCTGCGGCGGGTCTGGATCGCCTCGAGGAACGCCACTGGCGGGAACTGGAGCGACAACTGGGGCTGGCCAGTCCGCCAGCCCTTGAAACAACAACTGAATCCATCAACGAGGCCACCCAACGCGGTGGTCTCGCTGTTTCTGGCAACCGCAACACCGGTCGGCGCGTGATCAAAAGCCGCTGGCTGTCCTGACATCCCAAGGAGAAAACATGAGTCTTGCTACCCGTATCGAAAGCCTGGTCATCCGCGTCGCGCAGGAATTCAACGATGTGCGCGCCAAGGCAGGCAACCTGGCCAACCTCACCACCACCGACAAATCCAGCTTGGTCGCCGCCATCAACGAATTGAAGGCGGCCGTCGTTTCCTCTGCGGTGATCGACGATGCGCAGGTCGCCACTACCAGCACCTATTCGTCCAGCAAGATCGTCACGCTGCTCGACGCGCTCAAGGCGGAAATCCTCGGTGGAGCGGACGCCGCCTACGACACGCTGGTGGAAATCCAGCAGCTGCTGCAAAACGGCACCAGTGGCCTTGACGCGCTGCTGACGGCGGTGAACAACCGCGTGCGTTTCGACGCCGCTCAGACGCTGACCGCCCCGGAGCAGGCACAGGCGCGCAGCAACATCGGCGCGGTCGCCGCCAGCGATATTGGCAACACCGACACCGACTTTGTCGCAGTGTTCGAAGGCGCGCTGGTCTGATGAGCGTCGCATCGCGCATCAGTGCGTTGGCCAGTCGTGTCGGACTCGAGGTGAAGACCAAGATCGACGCGACCCACCCCGGACTGGCCCGGGCGTGGGTGTGTTTCGGCTATGTCGGCACGCAGGTCGTCGTTCGCGCATCGCACAACGTGGCCAGCGTGACCCGGACGGCGGCTGGCCGCTACCGGGTGACCTTCGCCACTGCCATGCCCGACGCCAACTATTGCTGGACGGCGCTCGCCCGCAGCAGCACCAACAGCGGTACGCAGCGCATTGCCATCGTGCGATCCAGCACCGACCAGAAGACCGCCCAGTACGTCGACGTCAGTTGCGCCACCACGTCTGCATCCTTCGACGACTCCTCCGAAATCAACCTCACGGTGTACCGCTGATGGCCTACACACAAGCACATCTCGACGCACTGGAAGCGGCGCTGGTCAAGGGCGAAAAGCGCGTGACCTTTGGCGACAAGACCGTCGAGTACCGCAGCGTCGATGAACTCCAGGCCGCCATTGCGGCGGTCAAGCGCGACCTCTTCGAGCAGGCCGTGGACACCGGACTGTGGCCTGGCGCGCCACGCCAGATCCGGGTCACCACCGGCAAAGGGTTCTGAACATGCAATGGTTTGACCGAATGCGTGATCGGTTGCGAAAAGGCGTCGGCATGAGTCTGCTTGGCGGCTCCCCGTTCTATGACGGTATCGGTGGCGGGCGTCGCGCATTGGCGTGGCAGGTCGGCAATCCCGGTGCGGTCGCAGCGCTGGCGTTCACCCAGAACGAATTGCGCGCCAAGAGCCGCGATCTGGTACGCCGCAATGCCTGGGCAGCGGCAGGCGTTGAAGCCTTTGTCTCGAACGCCATTGGCACCGGCATCAAGCCGCAGAGCATGCTGGCTGATCAGTCCTTGCGTGAAGCGATCCACAGCCTGTGGTGGGACTGGTGCGAGGAGGCCGATGCCGCCGGACTGACCGATTTCTACGGCCTGCAGGCCTTGGCCTGTCGCGCCATGCTCGAAGGCGGGGAATGTCTGGTGCGGCTGCGCTATCGCCGCCCGGAGGATGGCCTGCCGGTGGGCCTGCAATTGCAGTTGCTCGAACCCGAACACCTGCCAGCCACGCTGAATCAGGAATTGGCTTCGGGAAATGTGATCCGTGCGGGCATCGAATTCGACAAGCTCGGACGGCGGGTGGCTTACCACCTGTATCGCTCACACCCGGGTGATGGCTCACTGGCTCCGATGTCGGGCACTGGTGGCTTGGTGGGCGGTCTCGACACAGTGCGTGTCCCGGCCAGCGAAATCATTCACCTGTTTCGTCCCTTGCGGCCCGGACAGATCCGGGGCGAACCGTGGCTGGCGCGCGCACTGGTCAAGCTCAACGAACTCGACCAGTACGACGACGCCGAGCTCGTGCGCAAGAAAACCGCCGCGATGTTCGCGGGCTTCATCACGCGCCTGTCCCCCGAGGACAACCTGATGGGCGAAGGCTTGCCGGATGCCAGCGGGGCTGCATTGGCCGGGCTGGAGCCGGGCACGATGCAGATCCTGGAGCCCGGTGAGGACGTGAAGTTCAGTCAGCCCGCCGACGTTGGCGCGAGCTACGCCGAATTCCTGCGCATGCAGTTCCGGGCGGTGGCAGCGGCGATGGGCATCACCTACGAGATGCTGACCGGCGACCTGACGCAAGTGAACTATTCGTCGATCCGGGCCGGGCTGCTGGAGTTTCGCCGCCGCTGTGAGGCCATCCAGCACGGTGTGATCGTCCACCAGCTGTGCCGCCCGATCTGGCGTGCCTGGATGGAGCAAGCGCTACTTGAAGGCGCGCTGGCGCTGCCGCAGTTCACCGAGAAGAAGCGCGACTACTTCGCGGCCAAATGGATTCCACAGGGTTGGCAGTGGGTCGATCCCAAGAAGGAATTCGACGCGATGCTGACCGCCATTCGCGCCGGGCTGCTGTCTCGCTCGGAAGCCATCTCGGCCTTCGGCTACGACGCCGAGGACATCGACCGCGAGATCGCCGCCGACAACCAGCGCGCCGATGCGCTCGGTCTGGTCTTCGACTCCGACCCGCGCCACGACAAAGCGCCCCAACCATCGACGTTGGGCGCTCCCATGAATGCGGCCGCCACGGTGACCGTGCCGCAAGACCAACAGGACAACTGACATGCAACTCGTTCATCTGGCGTCCCGCCTCTACGGGACGCCGCTCCTCATTGCGCGTCCCAAACTCGACGTGATCCTCTCCGTGTTGGGTTCCCGCATCGGCTTGCCCGATCTGGACATGGCGATGCCGCTGCCCATGCCGCGCCAAAGCGCCACACCGGGTCAGGCTGGCATTGCCGTCATCCCGGTGGTCGGCACGCTGGTCAGACGTTCGATGGGTATCGAAGCCGCCTCTGGCCTGATGTCCTACGGCGAGATCGAAGCCCGACTGGACGCCGCGCTGGCCGACCCACAGGTGGCGGGCATCCTGCTCGATCTGGATTCGCCCGGCGGCGAGGCATCGGGTGTGTTCGAGTTGGCCGAGCGCATCCGCGCTGCCAGCACCATCAAGCCGATCTGGGCGCACGCCAACGATGCCGCGTACTCGGCGGCTTTTGCCATCGCGGCAGCCTGCCAGCGCCTGACGCTGTCGCAGACCGCTGGCGTCGGGTCGGTTGGCGTGATCGCGCTACACGTCGACCAGTCGGTGAAGGACGCCAAGGACGGCCTGAACTACACCGCTGTCTTCGCGGGCAGCCACAAGAACGATTTCTCCCCGCACGAGCCACTCACCCCCCAGGCCACCACCGCGTTGCAGACCGAGGTGGATCGCCTCTACGACATCTTCGTGAATCAGGTCGGACAGATGCGCGGCATCGATCCGGATGCCGTGCGCGCCACCGAAGCGGGGCTGTTCTATGGCGAGCAGGCGGTGGCAGCAGGCCTCGCCGACGCGGTGATGCCGTTTGATGCGGTGATGACCGAGTTCACCGACGCGTTGGCTGCCAAGCAGCGGTTGGCGCAGCCTGGCGTGGCCCGCGCCTCGCCGCGAAGCCTGTCCACTCAATCCATTTCAAACCCGCCCCGAAGCAAACCTTTCACCCTGGAGAACACCATGACCGACCCCAAAGACGACCACGAAAACCCGAGCGATCCGGCCGACACCGCCCCACAGGGCGACCAGCCGCAGACCGACAGCGATTCGCAACCGACGCCTGCTGCCCAAGCCGCACTGGCGCAGTCCTTTGCCAGCGGGCGCGGCCAAGCACAGGCAATTGCAGAGATGTGCCTGATCGCGGGCCAGTCGCAACGCACGGCGGAATTCCTCGCAGCAGGCTTCTCGGAAGCGCAGGTGCGCCGCGCCTTGCTCGACGCCCGTGCCGACCAACCCGAAATCGCCTCGCGCATCACCGCCGAGGCAGGAACCAGCCAGCACCCGGAAAACAGTCCGGTGGTCGCTGCCGTCAAGAAACTCACCGCCAAGGAGTAAGCCATGCCCACTGTCACTCAACCCAAGAATCTCGGCGACCTGTTGAAGTACGAAGCGCCGAACCTCTACTCGCGCGACCAGGACACCGTCGCTGCCGCGCAGAACCTGCCACTGGGCACTGTGGTGGGCCGCGAAACGGCTACCGCCAAGCTCAAGGCCATCGATCCGACCGCCACCGACGGCACGGAAATCGCCGTTGGCGTACTCGGCAATGACGTCGATGCGACGCTGATCGACCGTGAGGACGCGATCCTGATCGCCCGTCACGCCATCGTCGCGCGCGGCGCATTGGTCTGGCCGACCGGTCTGACGGTTGCACAGAAGGCAACTGCCGTTGCCCAACTCACCGCCCTTGGGGTGCTGGTGCGCGACAGCGCCTGACCCACTTCCAACGCTCCGTTTCACTCCCCCCAAAACCCGCCGCTGGCGGGTTTCGTCATTTCTGGAGATCCCAAATGCAGAACCCTTTTGAAAACCCCGGCTTCTCGATGGCCAGCCTGACGGCTGCCATCAACCTCCTGCCCAACCGCTATGGGCGGCTGGAGCAACTCAACCTGTTTCCGGCCAAGCCGGTGCGCACCCGGCAGATCATCGTCGAGGAGTACGCCGGTCGTCTGAATCTGCTGCCCACCCGCGCGCCCGGTTCGCCCGGCACGGTGGGAGAACGTGGCAAGCGCAACCTGCGCTCCTTCGTGATCCCGCACATCCCCCACGACGACGTGGTGCTGCCCGAGGAAGTGCAAGGACTGCGCGCCTTTGGTTCCGAAACCGAAATGGAAGCCATCGGCGGTGTCATGGCGCGTCATCTGGAGACCATGCGCAACAAGCACGCGATCACTCTGGAGCATCTGCGCATGGGGGCGCTCAAGGGCAAGATCCTCGACGCTGATGGCAGTGAGCTCGTCGATCTGTTCGACGAGTTCGACATCACTGCGCAATCGGTGTCCTTCGAGTTTTCGACGGCGGCCGACAACGGGCAAATCAAGACTGCCTGCCTCGAGTTGCTGGGCCTCATGGAAGATGGGCTCACCGGCGAGTTCTCGACCGGCGTGCATGTGTTGTGCTCGACCGAGTTCTTCCGGGCGCTGACCACCCACAAGGAGGTCAAGACCGCCTACCAGAACTGGCAGCAGGGCGCGGTGCTGATCAACGACATGCGCTCGGGCTTCAGCTACAGCGGCATCACCTTCGAGGAATACCGTGGCCAGGCCTCCTTCGTGCAGGCCGACGGCACGCTGGGGTCGCGCCGCTTCATTGCCGCAGGGGAAGCCCATGCCTTCCCGGTCGGCACGGTGGATACCTTCGCGACCTACTTCGCGCCAGCGGACTTCAACGAGACCGTGAACACCATCGGCCAGCCGCTGTATGCCAAGCAGGAGCCGCGCAAATTCGACCGGGGCACTGATCTGCACACGCAATCGAACCCGCTGCCGATGTGCCACCGCCCGGGTGTGCTGATCAAGCTCGTGGCGGCCTGATGGATGTCGCGACGTTGTACGAGGCGGCTCGCAATGCCGGACTGCTGACCGCCGTCACGGTGGCGGGCACCACCGTGCACTGCGCCTTCCGTGCCCCGGATGAAACCGTGCTGGATGGTTTTGCACTGTCGCGGGACTACCAGATCGACTACCCGGCAGCGTGGCTGACGCTGGCAGCCGGGGACACGGTCGAGGTGGCAGGCAATACCTATCAGGTACGCGACGTGCGCGCCATCGGCGACGGCACCGAGCGTCGCGCCTCACTCTCCCAACTCTGAGGAACACCCCATGAACTCCGTCCGCGAGCGCGTCTTGCGGGAGATCGTCACGCGCCTGGCATCTGCGATTGTCCCGACGCCGGTACTGCGCATGCCTGCCGTGCCGGTCACCCGCGAGACCAGTCCGGCGCTGCTGTTGTTCGTCGATGGCGACAGCATCACCGCCCACGCCAACCACCTGGTCGACCGGTTGCTGATCGTCCGGCTTGCCGTGGTGGCACGCGGTGCGGATGCCTTCGACGTGGCCGACCAGGCGCTGGTCGCGGCCCACGCGGCAATGCTCGCCGACCCAAATCTGGGCGGTCTGGCCATCGCCGTGCGCGAGATCGACTGCGAATGGGAGTTCGACGACGCCGACGCCGGGGCCGTCGCGCTGCCCGCCCGCTACGAAATCCGCTACCGCACCCACGCCATTGATCTCACCCAAACAGGATGAACCCCTTATGCCAAATCTCTCCATCGAACTACTGAAACCCCATACCCACGCAGGCAAGCGCCTCTCCGTAGGTGATCGCCTTGATCTGAATGACGCCAGCGCCCGTTGGCTGATCGCACAAGGCACGGCCAAAGCGGCCACCCCCGCCACCGATTCCAAACCCACCCGCCGTGATGCCACGTCCGGTGTTTCCACAACTGCAGCCACCCAAGGAGACTGAACATGGCTTACTTTTCCGGACAAGGCCGCGTCTACATCGGCGCACGTGATGAACTCGGCAACCCCGCCGGGCTGACCTTCGTTGGCAACGTGCCCGAGCTGAAGGTGTCGCTGTCGGTAGACACCATCGAGCACCAGGAAGCGCAGTCGGGTCAGCGCCTGACCGACTTGCAGCTCATCAAGACCAAGAAAGGCGAGTTCGCCTGCACCTTGGAAGAGCTGATCGCCACCAACCTGGCGCTCGCGCTCTATGGCACCACGACCACGATCACCCCCGGTACGGTGACTGGCGAACTACTGCCCAACCCGGTCACGCCGGGCAGTCTGTACCCGTTGGCCATGCAAAACGTGTCCGCCGTGCAGATCCAGGACTCGGATGCCACGCCCAAGACGCTCCCGGCCAGCCAGTACAGCGTCAATGCCAAGCACGGTTCGTTGGTGGTGCTCGATGCCACGTCGGGCGGCCCGTACACCGAGCCGTTCACCGTCGATTACGCCTATGGCGCGGCGCAGAGCACGGCGATGTTCACCCAGCCCTTGCCCGAGCGCTGGATTCGCTTCGAAGGGCTCAACACCGCCGACGGCAACCGCGAGGTGGTGATCGACCTCTACCGCGTGGCCATCAACCCGGCCAAGGAACTCTCGATCATCACGGACGAACTGCTGAAGTTCGAGCTGTCGGGCCAGGTACTGGCGGATCTGACCAAGCCGGTGGGCGGTGATCTCGGTCAGTTCGGCCGTCTGGTGCTGCTGTGATGGACGGTTTCAAGACCTTCCCCCCTGAGCCTGTGGTCGTAACGTTGTCTGGTACCGCGCTGGAGCTGACGCCGATCCGGCTGGGTGAGTTGCCAAGGCTGTTGGCCGTGGTGCGCCCGATGGCATCCGAGTTGACCAGTGATCCGGACTGGATGGCCTTGCTGGGACGGCACGGCGATGCCGTGCTCGATCTGCTGGCGATCACCACGCGTCGTGAGCGTGCGTGGATCAATGACCTGTCGCTGGAGGACGCCGTTCTTCTGGCCGCTGCCGTGTTCGAGGTGAATGCGGATTTTTTCGTGGCGCACGTCGTTCCGGCGATTCAGGGCGCGGCCCAGCGACTCGCACCGACGCTGCGCTCGCTGACGAACTCGGCTGGGACGCTGCCGTCGCCCGCCTGATCCGCGCCGGTCACCGCCTCGGTGACTTGATGGGCTACACGCTCACGCAAGCCCAAGCCTTTCTCGACGCCGACGGGCAACTGGAGCGACAACAACTCGCCCAGTTGCTCGGCGTGGTCGCCGTGGCGGCGCAGGGCGAGAAGCGTGGCATCGAACAACTGCAACGCGATCTGCTCAAGGACTGATCCATGCGTCTCTCGCTCACCACCACTGGCCTGCTGGACCCGCGCCAGTTGGCGGCGTGGAGTACCGAGCGGCGTCGCGCCATCCACGCCGCCGTCGCCAAGGGAATGCAATCGGGCGGGCGTGAAGTGCGTGATGCCGCGCGATCCGAAATGCGCAGCGCCTTCACCGTCAAGCGCACCAGCTTCATCTCGTCGATGGGCGTGAAGGTATTCGACAAGAAGCCCGAGCAACTGCCTGCCTTGCTGGTGGGCAGCAAGATCCCCTGGCTCGGTCTGCACGAAAAAGGCGGCAGCGTGAGTGGCAACCTGCTGATCCCGCTGCTGCCCGGTCGCATCGGCCCCAAGCGTTTCAAGGCGGTCATCGACGGCCTGATGCGCTCGGGCAATGCCTTCTTCATCGAGAAGAACGGTCGCGTGCTGCTGATGGCCGAGAACATCAAAGAGAACGCCGGGCAGCTGGGCCGCTTCAAACGTGCCGAGCGTGGTCGCACTGGCGCGAAACAGATCAAGCGCGGTCAGGAAATTCCCATCGCCGTGCTGGTCAAGCGTGTCGATCTCAAACGGCGACTGAACCTGGCTGGCGGCGTGCAGCGTGCCTTGCCTGCACTGGCTCGAGCGATTCAACAAGAACTGGACAAAGTCTGATGGCAAGCAACCGTGCCCAAATCCTGATCAGTGCCGTCGACCAGACCAAGACCGCCTTCGATTCGATCAAGCGCGGACTGGGCGGCCTCACCGACACCGCCAAGAGCGTCAACGTCGTGCTGGCCAACCTCGGGGTGGCTGTCTCCGTGGCCGGTCTGACCGCGATGGTCAAATCGGCCATCGACACTGGTGATGCGCTGGACGAGATGTCGCAACGTGTCGGTGTCAGCGTCGAGACCCTGTCGGTATGGAAACCGGCAGCCGAGCAGTCCGGTGTGTCCGGCGAATCGTTCGAGAAGGGGCTGCGCAAGCTGTCCACCACGATGCTGGAAGCCGCGACCGGATCGGAAGATGCCGCTCGCGGCCTCGAAGCCGTCGGTGTCGAGTTCAAGAACCAGGACGGCACCCTGCGGGCCACCGATCAGGTGCTGCTCGATCTGGCAGAGCGCTTCAAGGCCATGCCCGATGGCGCGGAGAAAACCGCGCTGGCAGTGCAACTGTTCGGCAAGTCGGGAGCCGAGCTGATCCCGTTCTTGAATCAGGGGCGCGACGGCATCAACGAGTTGGCTGCCGAGATGCAGGCGCTCGGCGTGCAGATGAGCAGCGAAACGGCGGCGCAGGCGGGCAACTTCAACGATGCCCTCGACAAGCTGAAACTGGCCACCACCAGCATCGGCAACCAGATCATCGCGTCCTTGCTGCCCGCCCTGAACGATATGGCCGGTGGCATGGTCGAGTCGGCCAAGCAAGGCGGCACACTGCGCGCGATCCTGGATGGCGTGGTGCTGGTGCTCAAGACCTTGGCACTGGGTGCCGCCACCGTTGGCAAGGCCTTCGTCGCTTTGGGCGAGGCCATTGGTGCCGGTGTGGCGGCGGCGGTCGAAGCCCTCAAAGGCAATACCGATGGGGCCAAGGCCATCATTGCCGACCTCAAGGGCAATCTGGTCAAACGGCTGGATGAACTGGCGTCCTTTCGTGACAGCCTGTTCGACCCCAAGCCCATCGAGGTCAAGGCACCCAAGATCCAGGCCGATCCGGAACTGCTTCAGCGCCTGACCAAGCCCAAAGCCGTCAAGCCAGCGCAGGACACGACCGGCGCGCAGACCACGCTGATGAAAGCGCAGCTGGACGCCGAGTTCGCGCTGCTCAAGGACGGTCTGAACCGGCAACAAACTGCGCTGGATGCTGCGCTCGAAGACCGTCTGGTATCGGTGCGCGATTACTACACGCAGAGAACTGCCATAGAACAGCGCGAGGTCGATGCCGAGATTGCCCGCAAGCAGCAGGAGCTGGCCCGCAGTCAGCAAGTCGCCGGCACGGGCAAATCGGAAAACGACCGCCTGCGCGCCAAGGCCGAAGTGGCCAAGGCGGAAGCCGACCTCATCACGCTCAACAATCGGCGAACGGACATCGAGCAGGCAAATGCGCGTAAGGCCGCGCAAGCCGAGCGTGAGCTGGTCGATGCCTTGGCGCAGGCGCGTGAGGAACTGGCTCAGATCACCGGCACGGCTACCGATGCTGACCGACAAGCCGCCATCGAGCGCAGCTACCGCGATCTTCGGGCACGACTGGCGGCAGAAAGCGACGCCGACGGTGTGTCGCTAGTCGATCGACTGATCAACGTGAAGGCGGCGCAGGCCAATTTGGCGGCGCTCGAAGCCCAGTGGCGGCAAGTCACTGAGCGTCTGCGTAATGCGCAGGAGGCCATTCAGACCCAGCAGCAGGCTGGGCTGCTAACCGAAGCACAGGCCCGTCAGCAGATCGTGGCCCTGCAACAGCAATCGGCCACCGAGATGGAGCGCCTGTTGCCGACCATGCAGCAAGCCGCGCAGGCCATCGGGCCGGATGCGGTGATTCGCGTGCAGGCGTGGCGCAACGAGCTGGATCGCACCAAGCTCACCGTCGATGAAATGGCCCCGCTGTGGAATCGCATCGGCGAGAGCTTCGGCGGTGCGCTCAACGGGATGATCACCGGCGCGCAGACCTGGCGCAGCGCCTTGGCGAGCATCTTCCAACAGGTGGCCGACGCTTTCCTACAGCAGATCGTGATCCAGCCCTTCCAGCAGTGGATCGCCATGCAGGCGCGGATGCTGGCGCTCAAGCTCGGCTTCATCCAGCAGGAACAGGTGGCAGATGCTTCCGCCAGCGCCGCCAAGGTTGCACAGAAGTCCGCCGAAACGACCACCGTGGTGTCGATGGATGCGGCCAAGGCTGGCGCGGGTGCCGCCGCATCGCAGGCATCCATTCCCTACGTTGGCCCGGCGCTCGCTGTGGCCGCGATGGTGGCAATGGTGGCTGCCGTGATGGCGCTGCTGGGCGGCATCAAGAAGTTCGCAACCGGTGGCCTCGTTTCCGGCCCGGGTAGCGCCACCTCGGACTCGATCCCGGCCCGCCTGTCAGCCGGTGAGTATGTGGTGCGTGCAGCAGCGGTGCGTCAGGTCGGCGTGGCCTTCCTCGATTCGATCAACGGGCTTTCTGTGGGGCCGCGTTTCAAAGGCGGCGACCTGGCCTTCGCTGCCGGAGGTCTGGTGCCGGAGGTGAAAGTGCCGCCCGCGCAGCCGCAGGTGAGTCAGGCGGTGCGCATCGTCAATGCGGTCGATCCGGGTGTCACCCACGATCACCTGCAATCGCCTGCCGGAGAAAAAGTCATCGTCAACATCATCGGGCGCAATGCGCGGGCCATCCGCGCGGCGCTGCAGGGCTGAATTTTCAGGGGAAAGTCCAATGGCACTTCTGTTCATCGACGGCTTCGATCACTACGACCCACAGGCCGTGGACAGCTTTGGCGATCCGTGGCTCGCACGAGGCAAGGCGGCGTATCTGTCGCCTCAGGCCACCCGCATCAATGGTCGTCGTCCGTCCTCCTATGCCCTGCGTTTGCCGGAAGGTTCTGGGGGTGGCTACGTCAAGAACCTCGACGCCACCAAGACCAGCCTGATCGTCGGGGCAGCCATTCGCGTGGTGTCGTACCAGAACACCTACACCGAGCCGCTGCTGCTGGGCGTGCGCGATGCCAACTCGCAGGTCGCGCATCTCGTGAAAATCGGCGAGGACGGTCGGCTCAAGCTCTACCGCTGGCAATACGGCTATGACCAGTTGATCTCTGTCTCAGTCGCCAGCGCTCCGGCGCGCGGCTGGCACTACATTGAATTGCAGGTCACGCAAGGCACCAGCAACGGCATTCTGTCAGTGCGCATCAACGGCATCCTGGCCATCCAGATGACTGCGCAGAACACCATCCAGGGCGGTGGCCAACTGCTCACGGCATTCGTGGGTGCAGTGCCTGGCCAAAACTGCCCGCTCACCATCGACGTCGACGACTTCTACATCGCCGATACCAGCGGCACGATCAACAACACCTTTCTCGGTGATGTGCGCGTCGATGCCTTGCAGGCACAGGCCGATGGCAGCCTGAACCAGTGGACGGCCAGCCCGGTCGGTAACGCTGCCTGGGAAGCCGTGAGCGACGAGGACGAAGCTACGACGATCAATGCACAGAACGTGGGGTTGCGCCAGTCCTTCGATGTCGAGCCGTTGCCGGTGATGGCCACGCCCGCCATCTATGGCGTCCAGCTCACGATGCTGGCCCGCAAGACCGACGCCGGTCTGGGCAAGGTCAAAGGCCTCGTGGTCAGTGGTGCGCAAAGCGCCGTCAGCACCGACATCATTCTGCAGGAGCAACTGGCCTGGCAGAGCACGCTGTTCGAACGCAACCCGAACGGCAACGTGCAGTGGACGGAGGCCGCCTTCAATGCCGCTGAGTTCGGCGTGGAGTCGGCATGACGGATCGCGTCGTCGTTCAAGACCTCGCGGAGGTTTCCAGCAAGCCGACGCCTGGAAGCGAACTGCCCGCCTTCCAGGGTGAAGTGCTCTCGCGCGCCACTTTCGGGGCGAGCGCAGCCAGCTTCACGCCGGAAACAGCTGTCGCTCCGCTGCCGCCCAATCTGGCGGCCAGCCTGCTGGCGGAATCCTTGGCGGGCCTCTGGCCACCCATCGATGCACCGTTCTTTCTGGTCGAAGTGTTGCGCCGGGACACGGCCTCAAGCGCCATCGTCGCCACCGGTATGGATGCCTTCGGCGACCAGCCTTGGCCGGATGCGCAACGCGGCGTGTTTGCCTTCCGTCATGATTGGATGGAGCCCCTTGTGGAACGGCTGGAGTGGCAGACCAGCGTCACACGGCTGGCCAGTGGCAACGAATCCCGTCAGGCACGCCGACGTGTACCTCGGCGCTGGCTCACCTACAAGGTGGGCAACGCCCGACAGACCGATGCCCTGGTGGCCGACTGGCTGGCCGATCATTTCGGTCAAATGGCGCTGTGGCCGCTGCCGCAGTACGCGGTGCACCTGACCGAGTCCTGCGAACGTGGCGCACTGGCACTCAACGTGACGGAGGCTGACGGGCGAAAGTTCGGGCCACTCTCGGCCAATGTGCATCTGACCTACGACGGGGTGCAGGGCTGGCAGGAAACTGAGAACAATGGCCGCTGGGTGCTGATCATCGCCGCCGATGGCTGGCAGATCGCCCAACTCAGCGATGTGGAAAGCGATCTGCTGTGGCTGACGGAGCCCTTGGCACGCGCCGCAGTCGTGGGCAGCACCATCATGCCCTTGGTGTGGGGCAAGGCCATCGATCCGGCGGATCTCACGCAGTGGGTACCCGGTATGGTCGGCGGCAACATCCCCACACAGATCCAGCCTGCGCCACTGCCCGACCAGGATGTTCTCGATGACCCATGGCTCGACGAGATCCCGGTCTGGTCAGATGGCAACTGGCGTGACGATCCAACGGCCGCCGCGCAAGCCACGATCACCCGCCAAGACTTCTCGCCTGCAGATCCGTGGGTGCGCCGGGACGATCCGTGGGCGACGACAACTTTGCAGCGGCGCTATCTGGCCAGCTCACTCGATGAAATCGAAATCTGGCGGGCGCGGTTGTGGCGCACCCAAGGCCGTCTGGAAGCCTTCTGGATGCCCGATGGCTTGGCCCCGATCCTGTGGGTGACCGTCGAAGCCGATCCCGAGGATGGCTTCCTGCGCGTGGATGGCAAAGACATCTCCGCGCGAATTTCGGATTTTTGGCATCGCCCCGCCGCTTGCTTGATCGTGCATCCAGACGGCTATCGGCAGTACGCCCTGACGGCGACCTGCCATCTGGATCAAGGCAGTGTGCTGGTGCTGCGCTCGGGCCTTGACGACTGGGTGCCCGCAGGCAGCCGGGTCATTCGCCTCGTGCGCTGCCGCCTCGACCACGACGCAGTCGATCTGTACTGGCACAGCCCGACGCTGCTGGAGATCACCTTGACCGCGCGCCAGTTGCCCGAACCGCGCGGCAATGACCGTCAAACCTACGAGGGAGAGTAAGCAGGATGAGCCAGAACCCATTGCTGGAAGTCGAGCTATACGCCTTCGCCAGCAACAGCGCGCAGTTCTATCTGACGCCGCACGAATTCGATGTTGATCTCGACGGCAATCTTTACAAGAGCCTGGCCTTGGAACGCAACGAACTGGCGCTGGGTGCTGAAGCTGCGAAGGCTAGCTTGGATCTGAAACTGCCGCCGAACTGTGATTTGGTGCGTCACCTGCTCGCCAACTCGCTGACCGGCGACACCACCTCGATCACCCTGCGCATCGGACGGCGCGACACCTGGGGTGACTACTGGTGGATCTCTGGCACGCGCTGGATGGGCCGGGTGCTGGGCGTCGAAGTTGCTGACGATGTCGCTCGCGTTCGCTGCGAGTCGGCTCAAGTCAGTCTCAAGCGTATCGGGTTGCGGCGGCTCTACAGCCGCAAGTGTTCTCACGTGCTGTATTCGGCTGCCTGTGGTGCCTCACCCATTTCCGCCAGTGCCTTGGTGAGCAACAGCAATGGCCGCAATGTCGATCTCGATGGTGGCACGCCCGGCAGTGTCAGTGGTGGCTTGGCCGGTGGCTGGCTGCAAACCCCGGAAGGTGCGCGTCACATGATCGTCAATGACTACGGTGGCGGCGTCGAGTTGCTCTATCCGGTCGCCATTGAAGTCGGCACCGAGGTTCTGCTGACGGTCGGCTGCGATCACAGCACGGCCACGTGCGAGTCGCGCTTCGGCAACCTCGACAACTACGGCGGCTTTCCCGCCATCCCGAGCAAAAACCCGTTCTCGACGGGCGTGTTCTGAATCCCTGGAGAAATCGCCATGTGGTACCTCGTCGTCATCGTGGTGGCGGCGCTGGTTTCGGTCGCGCTCGCGCCGAAACCGCCCGAACCCAAACCGGCCTCCTTGTCCGACGTCGATGCGCCCACTGCAGAAGAAGGCCGACCGATTCCCGTCGTGTTCGGCGTCGTGCTGCTACGCGGCGCCAACGTCGTCTGGTACGGCGACCTGGCGGCCGAGCCGATCCGCAAGAAGGGAGGCAAGAAATGAACGCAACGGATCACACGCTTCGCATCACGATTGACCATGTTCGCGCTGCCGGACTGTGCGTCAACGGCTCTCGCGCCTGGTTTGCGCGTCACGGTCTGGACTTCCGATCCTTTCTGCGTGAGGGGCTAACCGCAGAAGCATTGCTGGCCACGGGCGATGCCATGGCGTTGCGGGTGGTGCAGTACGCCCGTGCGCAACAACGGATGGGGCGCGACTGATGGGTGGCCGCAAAAAGAAGCAAACCGTCGGCTACCGCTATCGGATGGGGCTGCATCTGGCCCTGTGCCAAGGCCCGGTCGATGCCGTGCAGGAAATCCAGATGGGCGACCGTACCGCATGGGGGAATGCTGAACGTGTGCCGCTGTCCAGCGGGCACGGGCTGACCAGCCTCTCGATCAACAAGCCCACTCTGTTTGGCGGCGACGAGCGCGAAGGCGGCGTGGTCGGCACCATCGATGTGCTGGCAGGTGGTGCCGGGCAAGGACGCAACGACTACCTGATGAGTCGCCTCAGCAGTTCCATTCCGGCATTTCGGGGCGTGCTGTCCTTGGTGGCACGCAAGATCCTGTTCGCAGCCAACAACCCGTACATCAAGCCTTGGGCGGTGCGCGTGCGTCGCTTCACGGAGGGTTGGACGGGCGAGCCCTGGATGCCCTGGAATGCCGAGGTGCGCACCTGGGATGAGAGCGAAGGACGGGAGATCAGCGTCGGCATGAACCCGGCGCACATCCTGGTGCAGTGCCTCACCGATCCGCATTGGGGCATGGGCTATCCGCAGAGCACCATCGGCTGGAGTTTCTGGAACGCAGCCTGGGCCCTGTCGGACGAAGGCTTTGGTCTGAATCTGATCTGGACGCGCCAGCAGCCCATCGAGAGCTTCATCGGCCAGGTCATCGACCACATCGGCGGCATCCTCTACACCGACCCGGAGCAAGGCACGTTTGAGCTCAAGCTGCTGCGCGACGACTATTGGATCGACAGCCTGCCGCAGTTGGGGCCTGACGAAATCGTGCGGCTGGAACGCTTCGAGCGCGCGCAGTGGGGCGAGCTGCCCAACGAACTGACCGTCGTCTACACCGACTGGCAAACCGGCGGTGATGCCACCGTCACGGTCGAGAACCTGGCCGCCATCCAGTTGCAAGGCGGCGTGATCAATCAGCGCCGCGACTACCCGGGTGTGAACTACGGGCCGCTGGCCGCGCGGCTGGCCTTGCGCGACCTGCGCGCCTTGGGTTCGCCCCTGGCCCGGATGAGTCTGACCGTGGCACGCGACACGCTGGAGCGTGCGCCGCTGCCGGGCGATGTGTTCTTGCTGAACTGGCCGCGCCTGGGCATCGACCAGATGGTGGTGCGCGTCACCGGCATCGACACCGGCACCTTGGGCGCGGCCGAGTGGCGCATCGAAGCCATGGAAGACGTGTTCGGGATGAGCAACACCGTGCTGTCGCCCCCGCCACCACAGGTCGAGGAGCCGACCATCGAACCGTTGTCGCCCGCCTTGGTGCTGGCCGTCGAGGTGCCGTATTGGGAGCTGGCACGGAGCATGTCGCGCGCCGATCTGGCCTACCTGACTGACACGGACACCTATCTTGGTGCGCTGGCTGCTGCCGGTGGCACCGGGCAGCTGAATTGGCAACTGGCTACCGGCACCTCAGGCGGAGACCTCACTTCCGTCGTGGGCGAGGACTATGCGCCGCTGCTCATGCTCGATGCCGCCTTGCCAGCCAGTGAGGTCGATGCCATCGGCGTGCCGGTGACGGCCATCAGCCAGCCGGAGAGACTGGCCGAGGGCGACTACGCCTATCTGGTGGATGCCAGTGGGGCGATTGCAGAGGCCGTTACCGTCCTGGCCTTCGATGCCGCCAACGCGACCATCGATCTCGCACGCGGCGTACTCGATACCACACCCCAAGCTCATGCTTTGGGGACTCGGTTGATCGGCGTCGGCGAATGGCTAGCGTCGGAAGGTGCGGAGCGGGCCCCGGGCGAGTCGGTGTTCGTGGGCGCGATTCCTCGCACATCGACCGATCAGGGCGATGCTGTGTTGGCCGCCAATGGACAGCCGATGGTGCTGGCCGGTCGGCAGGCTTTGCCGTATCCACCCGGTCGCATCCGCCTCAATGGCCAGACCGAGCCTGCCGTGGTGGCCGGTGACCTCACCGTCGCGTGGGCGCATCGCGACCGCACGCAGCAGACCGCCTATCTCGTGCAGCAAGACGAAGGCGACATCGGGCCGGAACTGGGCGTGACCTACACGCTACGCATCCGCAATCGCAATGGCGTGCTGGCGCACACCGAAACGGGACTGCTCGGCACAACCTTTATCTGGACGGCAGCAGTGGCCGCGCTGGATGCCGCTGCGCTGGGCGACCGCATCACGGTGGAGATCAGTGCCGAGCGCGATGGTTTGAGTAGCTGGCAGCCGCAGGTGCGGGTCATGGATCGCGCGGGCTTTGGCCTGCGCTGGGGACAGTATTGGGGAGGTGTGTGATGGAGCCGCGCATCGATGTTCATCTGCTCACCCTGAACGAGCCTGCCGAATGGCGTGAGGCCTGCATCGCCAGCCTCGAGGAAGCACCGATCAGTTTGCACGTTTTGCCCGGCATTCCGGGCCGTATTGGTGAGGCACGCGCGGCAGGCTACGCACAAGGCAGGCTGCCGCTGGTGTCCTTTGTCGATCCCGACGATTTGTACGAAGCCAGTGCCTTCACACAACTGGCCGATGCGCTGGATGCCTGCCCGCAGGCGGTGATGGCCTACACCGACGAAGCATTGACCGACGAAAACGGCCAGGACATCGCCGTGCGGCGTCTGGCCTACAGCCGTTGGCAGCACGCCAACAGCGCCAGCCACGTTCACGGCCTGATCGTGATGCGCCGATCTGCCGTGGAAGCCGTGCTCAAAGAAACCACCGACCTCAACAACTTTGCCGACTGGCTGCTGACCCTGCTGGTGGCCAAACGCGGCGGCGTGCTGTATCTGCCCATCGTCGGGCGTCACTGGCGGCAGCATCCGCAGCAAAGCCACCGCACCGGCGACCCGGAAGCAGTCCGGCACATTCGCCAAGCATCGAACCTCTGGAGATAGACCATGTCATCGACCGACCCGAACCTTGGGCTCAACTACGGCTGGACGCTCGGCGAGAGCGGCTGGGACACCGGCATGGACGCCAACCTCAAGCGCCTCGGCGCTGTGGTCGGCCTATCCGTGAAAGACCGCGACCTGACCACGCCACCGGCCAGCCCCGCCAACGGCGACCGCTACCTCATTCCTGCCGCTGCCACGGGCGTGTGGGCAGGCAAAACCAACCAGATCGCGGTGCGCATTGCCGATGCCTGGGAGTACCACTCGCCCAAGATCGGCTGGCTTTGCTACATCGAGGACGAGGCCAAGCTCTCGGCCTACAAGTCCACCGGCTGGAGCGCAGGCATCGCCATCTGATTTCCCATCTTCGTACCCACCAGAAACCCGCCCACGAGGCGGGTTTCGCATTTCTGGAGACCGCAATGACCGAACCCGAACAACAACAGCCTGCTCTCGTCGAGAACATGCTCCTCTTGCGCCGCGAGGACTTCGACGAACTGCTGGACCGCGCCGCTGAACGCGGAGCCGAGCGTGTCCTGACCCACCTTGGCCTGGAAAACGGCCACGCCGCACGCGACATCCGCCAACTACGCGACCTGTTGGAAGCCTGGCGTGACGCCCGGCGTACCGCGTGGCAGACCACCGTCA
This sequence comes from Aquabacterium sp., assembly GCA_046295615.1. Classification (GTDB taxonomy): domain Bacteria; phylum Pseudomonadota; class Gammaproteobacteria; order Burkholderiales; family Burkholderiaceae_C; genus Aquabacterium. The sequence goes on along the minus strand of JBKBMV010000003.1, from coordinate 4,582 downwards.
AGGTCATCACCACCGGCATCCTGGCCGCACTGCTGGTTGGTGCTGCCATCAAGCTCAAGCTGATGGGAGGCCCGCAATGATCGAGACCTTGCTCGGTGGTCTCCTCGGAGGGGCCTTCCGTCTCGCACCTGAAATCCTCAAATTGCTCGACCGTAAAGGCGAGCGTGGCCACGAACTGGCGATGCAGGACAAGGCGCTGGAGTTCGAGAAGATTCGCGGCGCACAACGGATGTCGGAAATCGGCGCGGGTGCCGATGCCGCGTGGAACGTCGGAGCCATTGAGACCCTGCGGGAAGCTGTTCGCACTCAGGGCGAGAAAACTGGGGTGCGCTGGGCCGATGCCTTGTCGATCAGCGTGCGCCCCGTCATCACCTACTGGTTCATGGCCCTGTACTGCGCCGCCAAGACAGCGGCATTCGCAGCGGTCGTGACTGCAGGAGCTGGCTGGGGAACGGCCATTCTGCATGCTTGGACGGAGGCCGATCAGGCGCTCTGGGCAGGAGTGCTGAACTTCTGGTTCCTCGGTCGGGTGTTTGACCGGGTGCGGCCGTGATTGAGGTACCCAAAGCGGCTATCGAGCTGGCCAAGCGCTTCGAGGGATTCGAGCGCAAGGTGAAGCGCGGAATCGAGATCACTGCCGTTCCCTATATCTGCCCAGCAGGGCACTTCTAGAAACCCCGGTTTCCCGGCCTCGTCGAGCGGCAAGTCATTGATCTACATGACCCCGAATGGGCAGAAAGCTGGGTTTCGAGAAGTGCCCAGCAGGGTTCTGGACGATTGGGTACGGCCATGTCTGCGACCCCCAGCACCCGCCGATCACGGAGGCAGAAGCCGAGGTCTATCTGGCGCGCGATCTCCAATCGGCACTCGCCGCCACGTTGCGTTACTGCCCGGTGCTGGCCACCGAACCGGAGGAGCGGCTCGCTGCCATCGTTGACTTCACGTTCAACCTCGGCGCGGGGCGGCTGCAGACATCGACGCTGCGACGCCGGGTTAACCAGAGAGACTGGGGCATTGCCGAACAGGAACTAAAGCGATGGGTCCACGGGGGTGGAAGAGTCTTGCCAGGGCTGATTGCACGTAGGCAAGCCGAATGCTTGTTGTTGCGTGGGAGATCTGATCTATGAGTGCGAAACGTTCCCTACACGCTCATAGCCGTGTAAACTGCTCCTTATATCCAAAATTCAAGCCAAGCACAAGTACCCAGAACGTGGCCCTTGCCTATAATAAAGAAAATGCGCTGAACGCAATTTGCCCTTACTTTACGATGTTTCCGCTTGAGTATCCGAACAGGGTCCTCAAAAGGCATCTAAAGGAAAAGCCAGTTGTGCTCGACCCATTTTGTGGTCGAGGCACCACTCTATTCTCTGCGCGAAAGTTTGGGTTTTCTGCCTGGGGCATTGATTCATCACCAGTTGCTGTTGCTATTGCGAGAGCCAAACTTGCGAGCTGCGACATCGAGGCTCCTCTAGAGCTTGCTGCTGAACTAATTTCAGACGTCGAGCCAGCCGACTTGCCAGACACTCCATTCTTTCGTTCCGCGTATCACCGGTCGACGCTCCGTGATATTTGCGCCCTGCGCGAAGGATTGCTCGGACTCGAAAATGAAACGGATGCATCGTCCATATTGCGTGCTGCTGCACTCGGATGTTTGCATGGCCCACTTCCCAAGCATGTTGAGAACGCGGGCTACTTTTCAAATCAAATGCCGAGGACTTACGCGTCAAAACCGGACTACGCGGTGCGATTCTGGAAGGAACGCGACCTCAAAGCGCCAAAGATCGATGTACTCCGAGTGCTGCGTCGAAAGATCGAGCGGTTGGCTGGACTTGATGAAGCATCGCCTTGTCCAATATCTCATGTCCTACATGGAGATGCTCAGTCGGAAGAGTTGTTTCAGTCGATTAGCAAAGCGCCCTCGGTTGTAATCACTTCTCCTCCATACTACGGAATGCGGACATATGTTCAGGACCAATGGTTGAGAAATTGGTTTCTGGGTGGCCCCGATTCCATTGACTATTCAGCCGGCCCGCAACTGGATCACGGTGGGCAACAGGCATTCGCAGTTTCGCTTGGAAAGGTTTGGCGCAATATTGCCAATACCGCCTCGCCCTCCGAATCGCTCCATATGTACATACGATTCGGAATAATTCCGTCAGCGTTGGTTGATGCAAAAAAACTCTTCAGGGACTCTTTGGAGGAATCTGGAATCAATTGGCGCTTGGTTTCTACGCGCTCAGCAAAGTCAGCTGATGTTGGCAAGCGGCAAGCAGATCAAATGAAAGCCGAGTCTGCTGCCGCCGTCGAGTTCGATTTTCACGTCGAAAGAGTTTGAATACTGCAGCTGCTATTGGTGATAACGCAGCTTCGCTTGTCTCGACGTTGATCCAAACGAGACTTGATCAACAAGTTCCTGATTACAGAATTCGTCAACGTAGTCTTTGATCGCGTGTGCCGTTTCGATCGCCTTCTTGTCTTGAGGGACGTGCCCTGCGAGGGTCATTGGCATGACTACCAGGCACTTGGCCATCGCGCGTGAGATGGCCACGTTTGTCCTCTCTAGCTGCATCAGGAACGCTTCCTCTCCCATGATCACGTCCGCGTCCCCGACACCAAAAGTCACGACGATTGTGTGCCGCTGACCACCCTGGAACTTTTCCACAGTATCAACGGCCGAGTCGATCAAGTTCGGCGGATCAGCCGGGAATATTGACCGAAGTTCGCGAACCACCAGGGCACGTTGAGCGCGATGCGGCGTCACGATTCCGATGCACTGCCCCCAGAACTGATCGGGCGTAGGTGACGCATGCGTCACGGCACCTCGCCCATCAAGTTCCGCGCTCACTGTCTGCCTCAAGCACCAGGTCAAGGCGGCGACGATCTTGGCTTCGAAGGAATTGCTTTGGGACGACAGATCATCGTCATGGAGCAAGGTCAGCACCTTCTTCGTGGGGTCAAGAATATCCGGCCACAGAGATGACCAAGGGAAGGCCCCTGGAAAACCTGATGCGGGAGTTGGCACCGCCGCCAAGAGATGAAGTGCCGTCGCGGCGTTTGACGCCTTCAACGTCGATCGGTAGCCGATCGTGCGGGCATAGGCAACAATGTCCTCCGCCGAGCGGTAGTTCTCTTCCAGCGGACATGGAACGATTTGGCTGCCAAACGGACGGTCGAGCAGGTATTTCTGGATGCTGCCCACCAGGTATTCGGCGCCCTTGGGTGGTTCAAGCGCCATGATTGGCGGCATCTGAAGATGATCGCCAGCAATGATCACTCTCGCATCGTCTTTCAAGGTGGCCAGTGGCGAGATTGCATGTGTGACCTGAACCTGAGAGCTTTCATCGACAATCACGACGTCAAAAATCGGCGCAACATGGCGACCATAGGTCCACTCGGCGAGCTTGTACGCCTGCATCGTCGCCGTGGCGACAATCGTGACAACATCGGTTTTAGCCAGACTAGCAAGACAGTCCTGTGTTTCCTGATTGCCCTGGTTCAGATTAAACGACTCAACGAGCAGATGTGACTTACTTGCCGAGAACACCTTTGGGGTCTGCGAAGAGGAATATCCAACAAAGACCTCAGCAGGACAGGTTGCATCGTTGTCTAACGCCTCAACAACACGACCAATAATCTCCTCAACAGCCTTGTACGTCGGTCCGGCGACCAGCAATTTCAATGGTTGCCCCCGCCGCACGGCATCATGCACAAGGCCGTGAATACATCCAGCTAGTGTCTGGGTTTTCCCGGTGCCTGGCGGCCCCCAGATGATAGTCAGCCCTTTTTCTGCCGCCTGGGTGACAGCATCTGTCTGACTCTTGTTCAGGTTGTGCTTGGCCTTGGCGTAGGCTGCAACCGAAGAGGCCTGCGTCGCAGCGACGACGGATGTCGCGTGAAGAGCGTCGGCCTCCCAGAGCACGCGGGCAAGAGGAGTAACCGGGTCTGAGCCGGGGCGCGGAGTCCTCGCCCCCATCGCAGTGGCCGCATTGCTATCTGCCACCGCTATCGACGGGTTTCCTACTGCAGTGAGAATCCGCTTGACCGTCTCGTACCACTTGAAGGAGCCCTGGCCTTTGGTGATAAAGATGTCGTTCAGCAGATCAACAGTCGAGTTGGCCAGCAGATAAGGTACGAAAGCCGGTTCACGCCAGTTGGTTAGCTTCAGGACAGCCTTTTGCATGCCTCTGTCAAAGGACACGAGCGTTACGGAAAGTACGGACCACAGCGGTGCGAGCAGCGTGTCGTTCTGCCCTGGGTAAAGCGGCGCGCCACCGGCGATCAGATCCCTTCCACGCTGCAAAGGAAGCCCAGGATGACCTTCCTTGCCGAGAGCCAGATAGCCTTCGTTGTCGTCGAGCTTGGCTTCGGTGGACCCAGGAAGCACGTCGAATACGTACTCATTCGAGGTTCCTGTAGGTTGCCCGTTGGTGAGCCGAACCGCTTCGTAACTAGCCTCTAGTGCCGGTCCTTCGTCATTTCGTGTGGAACCCAACAGTCACAATGACTCCTGGTCGTCGAGCCCGGTGGGCATGTGTGCAGGCCGCTGGTCGGCCTGTGCACATGTCCACCGGGCGGGTTTGAG
>JBKBMV010000002.1:0-242194 GCA_046295615.1 Aquabacterium sp. | reverse complement strand
GCCGCCTTGAAACTCAAAAAGCTCAGCAACGAACCCCAGTTACCCCTCCTGTAGTGGCACGCTGGCTACCTCACCCTAGTCAAATCAAGCACTTACAGCGTTTGGTGTCGAACTCGGGCGTGAGCGGTGGATTGCGGCGGTCACCCAGGCGCTGGACTTGGTCGAGGCCAACCCTGGCGCGTTCTGGATGGAGGGCGACGAACTGGTGTGCGCCCGCGGTGCACTGCTGGATGACCTGTGCGCCCTGGTGGATGTGATGGACGAGGTGTGTGCGCAAGAGGTGGCTCTGTTTGAAGAGCGTCAGGCCCGCGCGATGGCCGCCATGGCGCGCATGAACGCGTCGGCTTGACCGGCTGCTGATCGTCATCCCCCGTTGGGCTTATGCTGGCTATCGGCCTGTTCTCAGCCTCACAGATCAACCCCCATGTACTGCCCCGCCCACTTCAAAGAAGACTCGCCCGAGGCCCTGATCGGTCTGATCCAGGCGCATCCGCTCGGCACCGTGGTGTGCCACACCCCGACGGGCCTGGTGGCTGATCACATCCCCTTGCTGTTCAAGGCCGAGGCCGGCACCACCGGCAAGCTGGTGGGCCACGTGGCAGCCAGCAACCCCTTGTGGCAGGTGCCGCCTGATCAAGAGCTGCTGGTGGTTTTTCAGGGTGGCTCGGCCTACATCTCGCCCAACTGGTACGCCACCAAGGCCGTGGCAGGCAAGGTGGTGCCCACCTGGAACTACGCGGTGGTGCATGCCTACTGCACCCTCCAGGCCACGCGCGACCCCGCCCAAGTTGTGGCCCTGGTGTCAGAGATGACAAGCCACCACGAGGCCCAGCAGCCCCGCCCCTGGCAGGTCAGCGACGCCCCCGCCGACTACACCGCCCAACTGCTGCAGCACATCGTCGGCATCGAACTCACCATCCATCGCCTCCAAGGCAAATGGAAGGTCAGCCAGAACCAGCCCGAAGCCAACCAGCGCTCGGTCGTCGCTGGCCTGCAAGGGCAGGGCACGGAGGGCAGTGTGCGCATGGCGGAGATGGTGGCGGGGCAGCGGGCCAACATGTTCAGATAGGCTTCTAATTCAATGACGCCGTTGAAAAGCAATGAAGTTGCCGCGCATGAATGGCTGGCCATGCCATTCATGGCCATCGGCTTCGTCGTGATCCTTCTCTGCAGTACGTTTCAGCGAGGAGACGGTTTTTCTCAGTGGGTCTCGGTGATCGCTGTGGGCTACCCCATCGTTGCAGAGCTCAGCCTGAGGTACGGGGCCACGAGCCATGTGGTGTATTGCTATGTCGCATGGCTTGCTCTCGCCCCGTTGTTCTTTGTGATCGCGTTTTACTCGAGTGCCTTTCGCCGCCTCCTCGAAAAAGACGGCCACTCTCCCTTTCGGGTGGTGGGACTCATCACCGTCACCATGGCACTCATACTCTTTTTCCCTCCGGACCCTTCAAACACTGGAACCAGTGACAGATGGGAGAACCTGCTTTTCATCAATGAATTGACGGTCACCATTTCAAGTGGTGTGCTGACCTGTGGCATCGCTAATCTGGCGGCGTACTCTGTTGTCGCGGTCCGAGGATTTGTGAACCACCGAATGCGCGCACGACCGTGAGTCTTACCCTATGAAAGTTCAGAATTCGTTCGCAAAGCGTGCCTCCAAGTGGTCAGCCTTCGTGCTGGTGCCAGGGCTGGTGGTCTTCTTGGTGATCTTCCTTCTCCATTTGTTGATACTGTCAGCCAATCCGATGTCCGCCATCGCGGGTCTCGGCGTATCGGGCTTGGGCACCTACTGGTTTGGCACCAGCCTGTATCTCAAGTACAAAGGCGGTGATCCCGACAGACCTCGACCTTCACGCTGGGCTGTCGATGAAACATCGATCACGCTCAGCCCCAGCGTCTCTTTTCAGACCATCCGCCGGGCGAGCATCGGGGTGGGTGTGGGTTTGATCGCCGGGGTATGGATCGCTGATTTGTCCCCCTTGGCAACGCTTGGGATGGTGGTAGCCATCGTCGCATGTAGCGCCCTGGTGATCCGGGTGAGCAGCGCGCATCCATGGCTTCATCTGTCAACGTCGGGCATGCGTGGGCAGAACGAATCTGGCGATCCCGCCTGGATTTCCTGGACAGATGAGGTGTCCATCCGCAGATCTGACGCCTCAACCGCCGTCTGGGAGATGACCGTGATTGAGTCCCCAGCCAGCGGAGAGATACTCATTCCATCGGCCTTACTGAAAGAGGCACAGTTCAAAGAGGTGGTCAAACGCTTGGCGCCGCAGGGGCATCCGCTGACCACGGCCGGTTCTCTGTCGCGGTTCAGGCGATGATGTGACCTGAGGTTTGTTGCCTTGCTTCACGTGATTTCATCGTTACGAGCCGTCATCACCATGAACAGACTTCTCTTCTTGCTTGCCTTGGCTGCCGCGCCTCAGTGGTGTTTTGCTGCCGTTTACAAATGCGTTCAAGCCGACGGCCGCGTTCAATATCAGGCCACGCCGTGTCAAACCGGCAGTCAGGCGGCCATCAGGCCCAGCGGTGCGTCGACCACCATCCCTGCTGCGCCCGGAGCCCAGCCTGGCGACAACGCGTCGGCCACCAAGCGCCCATGCGTTGGCCAGGAAATCCGAATCAGCTTTCCCAACATGCCGGTGAAGAGCACCCTGCAAGTCATTGCAGACTACGCTGGCCACTCGTTGGTGCTGGACCCGTCCATCAGCGGCACAGGTGCGTTCCACTACGACTGCGTGCCATGGAATGTGATCCTTCAAGACATCGCCAAGAATCATGGCTTGTCCATTCGGGTCGAGAACCGAACGATCGTCGCCAGACGCCCTTGAGCCTGCCGGCCAGCGATCGCGCCTGACGGTGTACTTGATGTGCATCATGGCGTTCGCGTGCTAGCCATCACCCTGAGCTCAATCCATCCATGACCATGCGTTTTGACGGCGTCATCAAATCCTGGAACGACGAACGAGGCTTCGGCTTCATCGAGCCCGACCAGGGTGGCCAAGAAATCTTCGTGCACATCAAGGCCTTCACGGGCCTGCGTGAGCGGCCTCAGATCAACCAGCGCGTGAGCTTTCAGGTGCAACTGGGCCCCCAGGGCAAGAAGCGAGCCGTCAACGCTGAGTTGGTGCACACCAAGCGGCCTGTGGCGACACCCCCGCGCCGTCATGGCTCCACCCAGCCGGGCGCTGCCACTTTGGTAGTCATCCCCGCGTTTGGCGTGGTCTTGCTGCTGGGCCATGTGTGGGGTGCCCCGCCACCATGGCTGCCGTGGGCATACCTGGGCCTCAGCTTGCTCACGTTCCTGGTCTACGCCATGGACAAGGCTGCTGCGCAGAAGGGCGCGTGGCGCACGTCTGAGCAAACGCTGCATGGCCTGGCGCTGCTGGGCGGCTGGCCAGGGGCGCTGATCGCCCAACAGGTTCTCCGTCACAAGTCATCCAAGCAGGCGTTTCGCGCTGTCTTCTGGGGCACGGTCGTCTTGAACGTGGTGGGCTTTGTGGTGCTGGCCAGCCCTGAACTGCAGCAGCACCTGCTGGGGTATGGCGCCTCAGCGTTGACGCGGGTGGCGAGATCCTTGTTGTCATCGTGAGGTCTTCGCCTCGCCGAGGTAAGCTGATATCCATGCGCAAGCTCTTGTCGTATGTGTGGGCAGCCCCATGTTCTTTGCTGGGGCTGCTGCTGGGCTTGGTGCTGCTGCTGTTCGGTGGTTCGGTGCAGCGGGTGGACGGCGTGCTGGAGTTTGCCTGGCGCCGTCGTGGGCCAGCACCGGTCTTTCCCATTGCCGCCATCACGTTCGGCCACGTGGTGCTGGGCTTAAGCCCGTCCACCTTGGCGCACTGGCGCGCCCACGAGCACGTCCATGTGCGCCAATACGAGCGCTGGGGCCTGGTCTTCTTTCTGGCGTATCCCTTGTCGGGCTTATGGCAGTGGTGTCGGGGGCGCAGTGCGTACTGGCACAACCCTTTTGAGGTGCAGGCCCGTCAGCTCAGTCAGCCAATGCCCCTGAATCGCGCCACTGGTGTTAAGGTGGGCTTCCATCAGCCTGAAAGGAAGCCTCATGGCCAAGCCCAACTACCAGTTCGAGAAGCGTCAGCGCGAGCAACAAAAGAAGCTAAAGAAAGCCGAGAAGGCTCAGCGCAAGGTGCAAGCCCCGCAGGCGACTGAAGACCACAGCGCTCCAGCGGCGCAAGAGGCCGCTCTGGCGGGTTGAGCTTCATCACTTCGATAAGAATCGTCGTCGGCGGTGCCTGAGGGCAAGTTGACGAACAAGTAGTCGACGACTCATTGTCATCCTGCCGTTACTCGATGAGACGGCGCCACCGCTGCATCACCCATGCCGTATCAACTGCTGGCCGATGTCGTGCTGCTGACGCATTTCGCCGTCGTGTTGTTTGTGGTGCTCGGTTTGCCGGCTATTTTGATCGGCCACCGACTGGGATGGCGGTGGACCCACCGCCCCGGGTGGCGATACCTGCATCTGGCCGCCATCGCCGTGGTGGTCGCACACAGGCCTGGCTGGGGCAGTACTGCTTCCTCACGCACTGGGAGTCCAGCCTGCGAATCAAGGCGGGTCAAACCGGCTACGAGGTCAGTTTCATTGAACACTGGGTGCAACGTGTGCTGTACTTTGACGCACCGCTGTGGGTGTTTGCCTGTCTCTATTCGGTGTTTGGCGCCCTGGTGGCCTGGGCCTGGTGGCGGTATCCGCCACGTTAATCGCCGCAGGTCTGCGGTTTTCAACCTGGATCAGCCATGATGGATCAACACGACGACGAGCCCTACCTGGGCGACATGGTGGTGCTGGTGGACAGCCTCACGCCCACCGAGGCGCACATCCTGTGCTCATGCCTGGTGGCCGGGGGCATTCACGCCCGCACCGGCGACACCAACACCGTGCAGGCCAATGACCTGTGGGCCATCGCGCTGGGCGGGGCCAAGGTGCGTGTGCCTGAGGGTCAACTGGTCGAGGCAAAGGCGGTGCTCAAAGCCTTCAAGGACGGGGCCTTCGAGCTGGGCGACGATTTCGATCCCTCTTGACCGGTCCTTCCGACCTCACCCCCGCCCAGGCGACAACGGATGCAGCGGCGGCATCGTGGCCGCCATCAGTTGCAGTCGGCCCGTCACCACACCGCGCAGGGTGATCATGCGGTTGGCAATGGCCTGCAGCTTGGCGGCGGGGCCTTGTACCAGGATCACTTCCATCATCTGCTGCCCCATCAGGTGCACGCGCAGTGAGCTGATCACCTCGTCGATGTGATCGCATTGCAGGTCGGCCAGCTCTTTTTGCAGGCCGCGCACCGAGCGGTCATACAGCAGGGTGATGGTGCCGACCATCACCTCATCACCCAGCTGGCGTTTGTGCTCCAGCAGTTGCAGGTTGATCATCTCCGAGATGGCTTGCGAGCGGCTGTCGAAGCCGCGCGCAGTCACCATGTCGTCCAGTTCGGTCAGCAGGTCTTCTGGCATGGACACGCTGATGCGCGCCACGGGGGGCGTTGCGTTGGTCGGTGTTGGACGGGTCGGTGGCCATGGGGTGATCGCGCTCAGAACTGGTGACTGTAGCGCTCGATCTCCCACTGGCTGACAGACAGGTGGTAAGCCTCCCATTCCTGCGTCTTGTAGGTGATGAACTCGTCGCGCAGCTCCTTGCCCAGTGTGCGCTCGACCAGTGGGCTGGCGGCGAAGGCCTGCACGGCTTCTTGCAGGGTTTGGGGCAAGAACTAGATGCCGCGCTCTCGGCGCTGGGCTTCGCTCAGCTCGTACAGGTTGTCTTCGTTGGGCAGGCCTGGGTCCAGGCCCTCGCGGACGCCTTCCAGGCCTGCGGCCAGGGCCAGCGCGGCAGCCAGGTAGGGGTTCACGGCGCCATCGGCGTTGCGTGATTCGCAGCGGCCACCACCGGCCGGGATGCGCACCGAGTTGGTCCGGTTGTTCGAGCCATACGAGTTGAACACCGGCGCCCACGAGAAGTAGCTCATGGCGCCACGGCGCACCAGGCGCTTGTAGCTGTTAACCGTGGGCGCAAAGGCCGCGCACAGGGCCCGCCCGTGCTTGAGGATGCCGGCCACGAACTGGTAACCCAGTGGTGTGAGGCCGATGCCATGCGGGTCTTCTTTCGGGTCGCAGGCAAACAGGTTCTTGCCCGTCTTCAGGTCGTACAGCGACATGTTGAAATGCGCGCCGTTGCCGGTTTTGTTGGCAAAGGGCTTGGGCATCATCGTGGCGATCAGGCCTTCTTCTTCAGCATAGTGTTTGGCCATCATGCGGAAAAAGGTGAGGCGGTCGCAGGTGGTCAGCGCATCGGCGTAGTTGAAGTCGAACTCGAACTGCCCGTTGGCGTCTTCGTGGTCGAACGAGTACAAATCCCCGCCCAGGTCGTTGATGCAGGTGGCCACCTTGTCCAGCCAGCTGAAGTTGTCCATGAAGTCCTGCACGTCGTAGCAGGTCTTGACCAGCTTCTCGTTGGGGTGGGGCACGCTCAAAGAGCCATCGGCTTCTTGCTTGAGCAGGTAGATCTCGCACTCGATGCCTAGGTTCATGCTGTAACCCATCTCGGCCGCTTGTGCCAGCACGTTCTGCAGGGCCACGCGGGGCTCAAGGGGTAGGGCTGGCCTTGAAAGTGGTTGTCGGCCGGCATCCAGGCCACCTTGGGCTGCCAGGGCAGTTGCACGATGTGGTTCAGATCAGGCACCGAGGTCAGCTCGTCGTCGTTGGGCGCCTGGCCCAGGCCATCGAGTGCATAGCCAGTGTAGCGCTCCGAACCCGCCGCCATCTGTGGCAGGTGGTCGATGGGCACGACCTTGGCCTTCTGCACGCCATGGATCTCGACATACGCGCCAATGCAGTACTTCACGCCCTGGCTTTGAGCGATTGCTGGATGGCGGCGATCTCTTCAGGCGACTTGACGGGGAACAACTCTGGGGACAACTGCGGGGAGGGCATGGACGGACTCCGGGTAGAGAACAGGCACAACAAGGGCCCCGCGCTCATGGCGCGAGGGTTCAACAAACCGATGAGAAGTACGAATGCGGCAAGGGCGGCTCTTGCGTGAGCCCCCGGCGGATGAGCGCGCTCAGGTCGTCCACCATCCAGCCAAAGGTCTCTTGTCCCTTGGCGGCGGTGGCCTGGCTGGGGAAGCCCGTCACGCCATTGGCGCTGGTGCGGTTGATGGGGTGGGCAAATACATGCCCTGCGGTGCGGTCGGGGTCATCGCCTTGGTCCAGCTTGTCGGGCTGCACCATCTCGGGCGACACGGCCAGCATCAGCGAGGTTTCGGCGTCGTTGGCGTGCCAGTCGGTGGCGTCGGCAAAATGAAAGTCCCGCACGCGAGGGCTGATGTCCGGCGAGTTGATGACGGCCACCATCATGTCGTCGTGCTCGGCTCGCAGCATCTCCAGCGCGCAGCGCAAGGGCGTGGCGTTGGTCACGTGAGTGTTGACGATGAACAGGTGGCGCACGCTGCTGTGATACGCCCCCTCGCCAATCTGCTTGACCAGCTCGATCAGGGTGATGGGCTGCACGGGGATGGTGCCCGGCCAGCGCCGACTGTGGCCCAGCGAGCAGCCATAGGGCAGGGGCGGCAGCATGGGCACGCCTGTGGCCTGCGATACGGCGCGGCACAGCGTGTCGGCGATCTCGGTGTCCATGCCGCAACCCATGTGCGGGCCGTGCTGTTCGGTGGCGCCCGCCGGCAGGATGGCGGCGTGGGCCACCGCCTTCAAGGCATCGGGCAACTCGGCCCAGGTGAGGTGAGACCAGAACATCGTGGGTGCCTCATCCCGTCTTATTCGACGTCGTCGCCCACGTCCGTCAGGCGGATGACCTGCGGCACCACATCGGGCTCTGGGTCGTCTTCGCTCGCTTCATGGGGTAGGTGAATCAGCGCCTCGATGTGCGCCTTGGTGGTGCGGAATTCGGGGCTGTTGAACTGTGCCGGGCTGCGCGGGTGCGGCACGGGCACCTCGATCAGCTCTTGCACCTCGCCGGGGTGGGCCTTGAGCACCAGGATGCGGTCGGCCAGGTACACGGCCTCGTCCAGATTGTGCGTGATGAACAGGATGGTGATGTCGATGTTGCGCCAGATCTCCAGCAGGTGGGCCTGCATCTTGGCGCGCGTCTGCGCATCCAGCGCACCGAAGGGCTCGTCCATCAGCAGGATGCGCAGCTGCTTGGCCAGCGCCCGCGCAATCGCCACGCACTGCTTCATGCCGCCCGACAGCTGGTGCGGGTAGGCATCGGCAAACTTGGTCAGGTCCACCAGCTCCAGCCACTGCCGGTCCTGGGCTTCGGCGTCGTTGTGCCCAGCACCATTCACTTCCAGGCCGAACATCACGTTCTTCTTGACCGTCAGCCACGGGAACAGCGTGTAGCCCTGGAACACCATGCCCCGCTCTTTGCCCGGGCCTTGCACCGGTTGACCATCGAGCAGCACCTGGCCGCTGCTGTAGGACTCCAGCCCCGCCAGGATGCGGATCAGCGTGGACTTGCCGCAGTCCGACGGGCCCAACACGCACACCAGCTCGTGACGGTGCACCTGAAAGTTCACGCCCTTGAGCGCCGTGACCGGGCCCTGGTGCGAGTCATACACCTTGCCCAGGTCCTTCACCTCCAGCACCACATCACGGGCTTTGAGACGGTCAAAGCGGGCCTTCACGGCCTCGGATTGATCGAGGTAGCTCACGGGAGGGGTCATGTGCTCGCTCATGTTCTGCCCTTTGCCGTGTCCCACGGGAACAACCTGCGGCCCAACCACGCCAGCATCAGGTCGATGCTCAGGCCGATGATGCCGATCATGGCGATGGCGGCATACACGTTGTCAAAGTTCTGATAATGGGCCTGCTGGGTGATGAAGAAGGTGATGCCTGAGCTGGCGCCGATGAGCTCGGCCACGATCAGGTACGTCCACGCCCAGCCCAGCACCACGCGGGTCAGCAGGCGCCAGCGGCTGGTGCCCAGGGTCAGCGCGGCTTCGAGCAGACCGAAGTCCAGCTTGCGGGTGGTGTTGGCGATGACCAGCTCCTGCTGGAAGAAGGTGCCGATGACGATGATGGCGATCTTGGGGCCCTCGTGGATGCCCAGGATGGCCACCGCCAGGGCCCCAAAGGCGGGCGCAGGCAGGTAGCGGAAGAATTTAATGAAGGGCTCATGGAGCCGCGAGATGGGCGTGTAGACGCCGCACAGGATGCCCAGTGGCACCCCCACCAGGGACGAGATCAGGAAGCCCCAGAAGATGATCTACATGCTCTGCCAGAGGCTTTCATGCAGCCACAGACCATCTTTTTGCTGGGGCGGCGTGGTGAAGGCTGTGTAGAAGGCCTGGGCCACCTCATGAGGGGCGGGCAGGTACACCGGGTTGGCGGGCGTGCCTTGAGGTGCTTGCTGCCCGGCCTCCTGCATGGCGGCCACCTCGTCGGCAAAGGCCTCGCGCTCCATGCGCATGCCCACCTCGAGGTAGCTCACATCGCCCACGTTGGTCACCAGCACCTGCGGGTGCCACAACCAAGGTACGTAGCTCACGGCCGCCCACAAGAGCAGCGGCAGCAGGAACGAGCCCACGCCCAGCATCCACTTGCTGCGAGGCGAGAGCGGCGCGCGCACGGCAAACCAGGTGGAGGTGCTCATGGTGGGCTCGTTCAGCGATCACTTCACGGCCGCGTTGGTCAGCGACGGATCGATGTAGCTGTCGATGGCTTGCGGTGTCTTGTAGACGTCGTTGGCCACGTTGAACTCGTCAGCGATCTTGGTCGAGCCATACAGCGACTTGAAGCCCTCGCCCTTGACCATGATGGCTTGGCCTTCTTTCAGCGACAGCAGACGGGTGCCCTTGAGGAACTGGGCGTAGGCCTCAGGCTTGACGCCCACGCGAGCGGCCATGATTCTGAGGGCCTCGGGCTGGGTCTTGGGATCGTTGATGAAGCTCACCACCTTGTCCCACACGCCCACCACCTTCTGCCAGTCAGCACGGCGCGCCGCCAGGCTGGTGGGGTTCACGGCCAGCACGTCGTAGATCAGGCCAGGTTCGTTGGCCGAGGTGTAGATGGGGCGCGAGCCAGGCAGGGCGCGCAGCGCCTGCCCTGCGATGGGCTGCCACGCGCCCACGGCGGCCACGTCACCCGAGGCCAGCACCTGCGGCATCTCGTTGGTCTTGGCGTTCACCAGGGTGACGTCCGACTCCTTCATGCCCGCCTTCTTCAGGCCGTTGAGCAGCAGCAGGTGTTCGACCAGGCCGAACTCCACCGCCACCTTCTTGCCCTTGAGGTCCTTGATCGTGCGGACGCCCGGACGGCCGATGATCATGTCGTTGCCGTTGGAGTAGTCGGTCAGCATGACCATCACGCCCTTGACGCCGGTGGCGCCAGTGACCAGGGTGTCGCCGTTGGTCATGGTGACGGCGTCGATCTTGCCGGCGGCAAAGGCTTCCAGCGAGGCCGAGTAGTCGAACCACTCGAACTTCACATCCACGCCGGCCTGCTTGAACCAGCCCTTGTCAATCGCCACCTGCCAGGCCACCCAGCCCGGCCAGTCGCTGTAACCTACCTTCAGCGGTTGCGCTGCCCAACTGAGCTGCGCACCGGCCAAGGCCGCCACGGCCACCAGCCCTTTGAGTCCCCCCAGCAAACGCCGGCCCACAGATCCAGTCCACACAGAGTCCATGCTCATGATCAGCCCATCCACGGTTATTACGGATTGAACAACGGGTAATACCGGTGGCTATGCATCAAGCGTGCCAGCGGGTGCTGCACCGGGGCTCTGCGCGGTGGGCCACGAGCGCACCTGGATGGCGGGTGATCCCCCGTCATGGCCGATGCGACACCCCCAAAAGAGGGAATTTTTCATCGTGGGACGCCACTACAGTAGCGCGCCGACCTCATCGGCCCACCGCATCTCAGGAGATTCAGCATGAAGTATTGGCTTTCGTCGGTCGCTCTGGCCGTCGCCGCCATGGGCGCCTCGCCCGCGATCGCACAGTCCAGCCTCACCCTCTACGGGCTGATTGACCTCAGCGTGGACAGTGTGCGCAAGTCGCAAGGCGATGTGCAGGGCACGGTGTTCGGCCTCAATGGTCTGACACCGGTGCCCAATTCGGTGGCCTC
Source organism: Aquabacterium sp. (assembly GCA_046295615.1). Taxonomy (GTDB): domain Bacteria; phylum Pseudomonadota; class Gammaproteobacteria; order Burkholderiales; family Burkholderiaceae_C; genus Aquabacterium. The sequence goes on along the minus strand of JBKBMV010000002.1, from coordinate 231,098 downwards.
GCCTGAACAAAAAATCACCCGTCTGGCCAACAGCCTGACGGGCCAGTCGCACCTGGGCTTTCGCGGCACAGAGGACCTGGGCGGTGGCTGGCAAGCCAAGTTCCAGTTGGAAGGTGCCTTGGTGCCCGACAACGGCGGCATCGGCTCTGATGGCCGCATGTTTGGTCGCACAGCCTGGGTGGGACTGACCACGCCGGTGGGGGAGGTTCGACTGGGCCGCCAGGCGTCGCCCATGCTGGCGGCGTTCTACCTGAACACGCTCGAGCGCCTGGGCTCCACCGACCTGTTGGCTGCAGGGGTCACCGCCAACAACCTGCAGGGCTATCAGGACAACCTGATCAGTTACCTGGTGCGTTCGGGCAACTGGGTGGGCCAGGTGTCGTATTCGCCCAATGCCGGCGTGGCCTCGCGCATCAGCGCGGCGCGTGCCAGCGCCACCAGCAGCACGCCGGTGGCCAATGAGACCACGGGGCAGATCGTGGGCGGTGCCTCGGCAGGCACCGAGTCTGACAGCCAGCGTGGTCGCACCTCGGCCGCCTTCCTGGCCTATCGCGCGGGCCACTGGACCTGGGTGAGCAGCGTGCTGCACAACGAGTTCGACGCCCAGGTGGGCTTGGCGCGCACGTCGGGCGCTTTCGTGCCCTTGTTCGCCTTGAAGGACTACAGCGCCTGGATGATGGGCGGCAAGTACCGCTGGGAAGCCTCAGGCACCGAAGTGGCCCTGAACGTGCACCATGGTCGGTTCACCGATGAGTCGGGTGCTGACCCGGCGGTGCGCACCTTCGGGTTGGCCGTGAAGCAGTCATGGGGGGCCCTGGACCTGATCGCGCAGGCGGTTGATTCGCGCTTCACCAACTTCACCGAAGGCCAGAACCGCGCCTACATGCTCGGCCTTGACTACAAGCTCTCACGCCGCACTGCGGTGTACGCCCGGGTGGGGCAGCTGAAGGACCGTCGCGGGGACATCGTGGTGGCGCCTTTGACGCCAGTCCCGCTGGCCGGCGGGCCCGCCGTGTTGCTGGTGCCCCTGGGCGCCTTGGAGATCCCGTATTTCTCGGGCGCCGGGGCCAACATGAACGCCACCACGCGCCTGCTGGGCGTCGGTGTGCGCCACAGCTTCTGAGTCAGGGGCTCAGGCCCCGTCAGGGCTTGGCGCGCTGTTGGGCGGCCCGCACCGTCCAGGCCACGCCCAGCAAGACGGCGGCGCCCGACAAGGCGCTGCGCAGGCTCATGGTTTCAGCCAGCAGCGCCACGCCCATCAGGGCGCTGAGCACCGGCACCGACAACTGCACGGCGCCCGGCGGTGGTGGCGTGGCGGCCGTGCCTGGCGACAGAAACACCACCAGCCCACCCAGCGCCAGCAGCAGGCCCCACGGGGGCAGGCGTTCGCCACGCACCAGGCCATAGCCCATCATCAACACTTGGGCTGAGGCAAACAACAGCAGCGCGCCGGTGCCGGTGTCCAGCCCACGGTAAGCGTAAGAAAAGCCGGCGGCGTAAATGAACAGCAAGCTGGCTGAAAGCCAGCCGGTGAGCGAGGTGTCCAGGCGCTGGCGCTGCCACCACACGATCAGGGCCAAGGTCAGCGCGCCGGTGATGAGCCGGGTGGCGGTGAAGGTGGCCGGATCGATGGCGGTGGTTTGCAGTGCCAGGCGCGCCAGCACCGAGTTGGCCGCAAAAGCCAGCATGGTGCCGGCAGTGAGCAGGGTCAGCCACCAGTGGTCAGAAGCAGGAACGCGCATCGGGTGATTGTGGGCGATGGCAAGTCGATGCACACCGGGAGACTCACCAATGGTCGTCGTCATCGTCATGATCATCTCCCAGACCGTGCTCATCCGCTTGCATTGAGCTGGCGGAGGTCGTCCCGTTCAACCCGATGTCACCGTCGCGGCTCAGCAGCCATCCGACAAAGCCCGCATACAGCAGCACCAGCAACAGTGCCATCCAGCCTCGGTTGGCGCGAGCCAGGTCGGGGCCCGGCTCAGGGGCGCGCCCCGTCAGCATGGGTTGCGCCATGTTCTTGCCGCGCAGCACCGACAACAGGGCCACCAAGGCGATGTGTCCCAAGATCAGCGCCAGGGTGCCATTGGCCAGCAGTTCATGCAGTTCTTCCAGCAGATCGCTGTCGTTCAGCCAGTCCATGTGGTTGCCATAACCTGAGAGCACCAAGGGCCAGGTCAGCAGCAGCATCAGCACCACGCTGGTACCCATGCCCAGTGTGGCCAGACGCTGGATGTCGATACTCCCTGTGCGTGCGCTGCGCCACCAGGCGGGCCATGCCCCAAGGCGGCGTGTCCATGACGACAGGCGGGCTTGCTTCGGACCGATCAGGCCATACAGCACGCGCAGCACCAACAATCCCCCGAAGGCATAGCCCATGGTGATGTGGACGGCGCGCCAGTGTTCGGATTCGGCCGTCAGCCAGGCGATCAGAAAGCTCAGCGCAAACAGCCAGTGGAAGGCGCGAACCGGGGCATCGACCAGTCGTCGTCCAACTCGAGCTGGTGGGGTGAAGTCACCGCCATCGGCGGTGTGAGGGGCAACGGTGGTCATCAAGGGCTCCAGAAATGGGGGTGATCGGGCTCAGTCGTCCCAGGCGGTCCGCTGTTGGGGCGTCAGTCCTGCTGGAAAGCGCAGGTCGTGTTCGTTGAAGCGGCCTTGGTCGGCAGCGCTGTGGCAGGCCACGCAGTTGGAGGCGGAGCGCACGCTGGGCAGGCGCCAGACGGCGGGCTCGATGTGGCGATGCTCACGCTGAAACCACTTGGTGCGGGTGATGCGGTCTTCAGGCACGGGCTGGCTGGCATGGCGGCTGGTGTCGGCATAGCTGTTGAGCCAGTGGCTGATGCGAGCCACATCCTGTGGATCGATGGAGGCATCGGTGCCGAAGTGCTGCTCCAGCCCCGTCATCAGCCGGTTCCAGGAGGCCGCAGGCAGCATGCCTGCCGGATACGCCACATGACAGGCGGTGCATTCCTGCATGTACACCTTGGGCCAGGGCTGGGGCGTGCGTGTGCCCCGGTCATCCGCCTGGGCCCACCCAGCGGCGACGCCACACAGCAAGCTCAAGACGGTGGACGACATCCAGCGTTGGATGGGGGTCATGGTCGCTCTCCTTTTGAGCGCAGGGTCTGCAACCAGGCCAGTACATCAGCCTTTTCACCGGGGGTGCACTCGCGCTGCAGCACGTCTTTGCAATTGCGTCGGAACCACTTCTCGACGCGCTTTTCGTCGGTGAAGGCCCGCGGGTTGCCTGCTGGTGCCAGCGGCTCCAGCACCTTGTGGGTGACGGCGTGCCGTCCGGCTTGAACGGGGTGCTGCCCGTGGCAGCTGGCGCATGACCATTCACCGCCATGGCGCTGCAGAAAGAAGCGTTGCCCGCGATCAGCCTGGGCCGGCGTGCCGGCCACGGCTTCATAACCCCGCTGCAGGGCTGCGGGTGTGGTGGTTTGTGCCAGGGCGGCCTGCCCAGCCCAGACCCATGGCCAGGCAATCAGGAGATGACGGAGCAACATGGTTCAACTTTCAAGAAACGATGAGCTCATGTTGGACAATCAGGCTTGAACCCAGGCTGAACCAGCTGTTCATCTGCCGTTCAGGTTTGCAGGCTCACACTGAAGGCATGACGGATCGATCATTCCCCCCCTCCGCCGCCGCTGCACCCTCGTGGCGCGTGTGGTGGAGCCTGTGCCTGTGCCTGGTGCTGGCCAGCCCTGCAGGGGCTGACAGCGCCCGAGACCATGAGCGCGCCCGTGCGGCCTTGCAGGCGGGCGAGGTGATGCCGTTGCAAAAGCTGCTGGAGCGGGTGCAGCGCCAGCATCCCGGCGATGTGCTGGAGGTGGAACTGGAGCGAAAAGAGGGCCGTTGGGTCTATGAGCTCAAACTCTTGCAACGCGGTGGGCAGGTGTTGCGTCTGGACGTGGACGGTCGCACGGGCGACGTTCTTCGATCACGCACGCGGGGTGGTTCTGATCAGTCTTCCAACCCGGCTGCCCCGGTGGCCAGACCTGCGCCATGAGGCTTTTGCTCGTCGAAGACGATGGCGTCCTGCGGGCCCAACTCAAGGCCACGCTGGTCCAGGCCGGGTATGCCGTGGATGAGGCCGCTGATGGTCAGGAGGCCGCTCACCTGGGCAGCACCGAGCCTTACGATGCCGTGGTGCTGGACCTGGGCTTGCCGGTCATCGACGGACTGACCGTGTTGCAGCGCTGGCGTGTGCAAGGCCACACCATGCCTGTGTTGATCCTGACGGCCCGCGACAGCTGGCACGAGAAGGTGGCCGGGATTGATGCAGGGGCCGATGACTACCTCACCAAGCCGTTTCACACGGCCGAGTTGCTGGCGCGCTTGCGGGCGCTGGTGCGCCGCGCTCATGGATTGGCCTCGCCCCTCTTGCAACAGGGCGACATCACCCTGGACACCCGAACAGGCGCGGTCACGCGCGCTGGGGTGCCCGTGCCCTTGACGGCTCATGAGCACCGTCTGCTGGCCTACCTGATGCACCGTGCAGGCGAGGTGGTCACCCGCACCGAGCTGGTCGAGCACTTGTATGCCCAGGACTTTGATCGGGACTCGAACACCGTTGAGGTGTTCGTGGCGCGCTTGCGTCGCAAGCTGGGTGCCGAGTTCATCGAAACCGTTCGCGGGATGGGCTATCGTTTGGGCTCCACGCCCTGACCACCGCCCCGGCCTGAATTGACCATGCGCTATCTGTCGTCGCTCAAACAGCGGTTGCTGTGGCTGACACTGGGCACAGCCGGTGTGGCCTTGCTGGCGGCGGGTGTGCTCTTGTCCACCTTGTTTCGCGAGCATGCGGGCCAGCAGTTTCAGGATCGTTTGCAAGCCGATCTGGATCAGGTGGTGGCCCGACTGGAGGTGGGCCGCGACGGCCAGCCAGTGCTGGACGAGGCCCGGTTGTCAGACCCCCGCTGGACGCGCCCTCGATCAGGTCTGTACTGGCAAGTGGATGGCGCGGGGCCTGATGGAACGCCCGGCTTGCTGCGATCGCGCTCTTTGTGGGATGAGTTGTTGCAGCCGCCCCGAGACATGCCCGCCGACGGTGAGTTGCACGTGCATGAAGTGCCGATGGGGGCCGACGGTTCGGTGCGGTTGATGGAGCGCACTGTGCGCCTGGAGGGCGCGGGCACGGCCTGGCGCGTCATGGTGGCCGCCGATCTGGCGCCCATGGTCCAGGCATCCCGTCAGTTCAACGCAGTGCTTGGATGGTCGCTGCTGGGCTTGCTGGGGTTGTTGTTGGGCGCGGCCTGGCTGCAGGTGTACCTGGGCCTGTCGCCCTTGTCCCGTTTGCGGCAAGCCCTGATCGATCTTCGTGAGGGGCGCACCCAGCGCCTGGAGGGCCGCTATCCCGACGAGGTGCAGCCGCTGGTGGATGACCTCAACGGGCTCTTGAACCGCCAGGCCGAGGGCTTGCAACGCGCCAGAGCGCAGGCCGGCAACCTGGCGCATGCTCTGAAGACACCTTTGACCATCCTGGCCAACAGCGCTGCCCAGGCCGAGAGCGCCCAAGGGACGGGCACAGAGCTGGCCCAGGTGGTCACCGAACAAGTGCAGGTGGCACGCCGCCATGTGGACTGGCACCTGGCTCGGGCACGGGCGGCAGCGGCGCAGGCCTCTCCGGGGGTGAGCACCGCCCTGCGGCCGGCCGTGGATGGTTTGGTGCGCGTCATGCAAAAGCTTCACCAAGCACGAGGGGTGCAACTGAGCAGTGCGGTGGAGCCGACCGTGACGTGTCATGTCGAGTCGCAAGATCTGCAGGAAATGCTGGGTAACCTGCTGGACAACGCCTGCAAGGCGACCCGAACGGCCGTGTGGGTGTCCGCCCATGTCGCGGATCGAGGAGTCCATATTGAGATCGACGACGATGGTCCAGGAATTCCGAAGGCCCAGTGGTCGGCGGCGCTCAGCCGTGGAGGCCGCCTTGACGAGCAGACGCCCGGCAGCGGACTGGGGCTGGCCATCGTCCAGGAACTGGCCCAGTTGTATGGTGGGGCACTGACACTGAGCCAGAGCCCTCATGGAGGCCTGCGCGTGACCCTGACTTTGCCGGGTGCAGCTTGATGACATCATCCCCCGCTCCAGAGGAGCCCTTCCACATCAGCCTGGCGGGGGCTGAAGTGTCGATCATGGAAATGCAGCCTGGCGTTGCCTGGCGCCTGCGCCTGGCCGTGGCGCCTGTCAGCGGTGTGGGCCGTCCGCGCTGGTTTCTCACGGGGTTGGAATTGATGATCAACCAAGCGGTGGGCATGCCTGGGGGCCCTGATGCATGGGGCGCCGTGTCCGAGGCCACCTTGAAGGTGGCCGGCCAGCCGATGCCGTCCATCCCGGTACCTTGGCACACGGATGAAGCGGTGCACTTGGCCCTGCGATTCACCCAAGGCGCCGAGCTGGTGGTACAGGGTCAGGGTTTGCACGTGCGGCTCAGTTCAGACAGCCGTTGTGTGGAACATCTGAGCTGTTGAGGCATGATGCCGCCATGTCGTTTGCCATCCATCTGCGTGACGTCGAATTCACCGCCGTGCGGGCGCAGGGGCCGGGTGGGCAGAACGTCAACAAGGTGTCCAGCGCAGTGCACCTGCGCTTTGACATCCGGCAGTCCTCGCTGCCGGAGTCGGTGAAAGAGCGCTTGCTGCAGTCGTCGGACCAGCGCATCACCAAAGAGGGCGTGGTCGTGATCAAGGCGCAAACCTCGCGCAGCCGAGAGCACAACAAGGCCGAGGCCCTGGCACGCCTGGAAGAGCTGATCGCCGAGGCCTCGCACGTCAGCCCCACCCGCGTGCCCACCAAGCCCACCCGTGCGTCGCGTCAGCGGCGGCTTGAGGCCAAGGGGCAACGCTCGTCCGTCAAGGCCGATCGTGGCAAAGTGCGGTGGTAACTTTTGGGGTGTCGACATGATCGCTGCGTACTCGTGGGCTCGATGGGCCTCTGTCACCAGCCTGGCATGCGTGCTGGGCCTGGCCACCTTGAGTGCGTCAGCATCGGAGGGCGTGCGTGGGTGGTTCGGGCTGGATGCCGCCTCTGGGCAATCTTGTGCTGATTGGTCGCGCAAGGTGGAGCGGTTGGAGCGTCGCGCCGAGCGCCGCTCAACGCTGCCGCCGGCCACCATGGCGAATGTGGCCTATGGCCCCACGCCGCGTGAAGTCCTGGACGTGTACCGCCCGACTCGCCTGTCGGCCGCACCCATGGTGGTGGTGATGGTGCATGGCGGCGGCTGGTGTGTGGGCGACAAGCGCATGGATGCCGTGGTGCGTCACAAGCAGACGCATTGGGTGGGGCAGGGGCATGTGTTCGTGTCCATCAACTACCCCATGGTGGGTCAAGGCCACGATGCCCTGGCCCAAGCCGGGTTCGTCGCCAAGGCCGTGGCCTGGGTACAGCAGCAGGCGCCGGGTTGGGGTGTGGCATCGACCCGCGTCGTGCTGGTGGGCCACTCAGCGGGCGGGCACCTGGTGTCGCTGGTCAACGCCAGCGGGCCACTCAAGGCCGTACACGGCATGAAGCCGGTGCTGGGCGTGGTGTCGCTGGACGCTGGCGCCATCGATGTGGTGCGGCAAATGCCGCAGGTGTATCGCTTCTTGAAGGCGCGCTATGCCGAAGCCTTTGGGACCAGCGAGGCGCAATGGGTGGCCGCATCACCGTTCCATCAACTGGATGCCACGGCATCACCCTGGTTGGGCGTGTGCTCGACCCAGCGGCGTGACGACCCCTGTGGGCAGGCGCGTGCCTACGTGAGCAAGAGCCAGACGCTGGGGGTGTCGGCAACGATGTTGCCCCTGGATCTGGCGCACGATGAGATCAATGAGCGCCTGGGCCAGCCCGGTGACTACACCCGGGCGGTGGATGCTTTCATCGCCGCCGCGATGCGTTGAGTGATCCGCTCAGAAGCGCCGCACATAAGCGGCGCCGCTGGCATCAATGGGGCGATCCGGGGTCATGGGCACCACGGCTGGCTTGCGGGCCGACGGACTGACCGACACCGTGAGCTTGAGCTCACCCAACAGGCGCATGGCCACGTCCAGGGTCAGCGGGGTTTGGCCTTGCAGCATGGGCGCCAGTTGCGCCCGCGACAGACCCATGGTGGTAGACAGTTGCGTGATGAAACGCGTCCATGCCAGGGCCTTCAGGGCCTCCAGCAGCAAGGCGCTGTCGCCCCGGCTCAGGGCGTCAGACACGACGACGGCCACGTCCTCTTCCGAATCCAGGGCGGGCAGGGCGGCCATCAAAGGTGCGCGGACATCATTCATCACGGCTCCAGGCAATACCGGACAGTGTTCACCACGAATGTTACAGGCTGTGGCGCCGTGGCGGCATATGCGTTCGTGGAGCTGTTTTGCGACTAGGGATGGCCATGGTCCCATGGGGCTTTTACAGTGATTGTTCGCCCCATGAAAAGCAGCCTCAGGAGACACGCCATGACCGCACCCTTCCACCCCATCATCTACGTGCGCGGTTACGCCATGACGGCAGGCGAGCGTGATGAAACCGCCGCCGACCCGTTCTGTGGCTTCAACCTGGGCTCGACCGTGTACCGGGCCACCGTCGACCGCAAGGCGCCGCCGCGCAAGTTCATCTTTGAATCACCCTTGCTGCGCCTGATCAGCGACTTCGGCTATCAAGAGGTCTACGAAAACGGGGATGACATCCTGGCGCCCGAGTGGCGGCCGCGCGAGGGCCAGCAGGGCATCAGTGCGCGCTCGGTCATCATCCACCGCTACTACGACGAGGGCTCGCGCCTGCTGGGCGATGGCCAGCCAAAAGAGATCGAAGACTACTCGCGCGAGCTGAGTGCGCTGATCTTGCGCGTGCGCGATCTGGTGGTGGCGCAAGAGGGCATCAAGCCTGAAGACTTCAAGTGCTACCTGGTGGCCCATTCCATGGGTGGGCTGGTGTGCCGTGGCCTGCTGCAAAACCGCAAGCTGGGCAGCGCCGCTGCGCGCCAGGCGGTGGCCAAGCTCTTCACCTATGGCACACCCCACAACGGCATCGACGTGGCGGGCATCAATGTGCCCAGCTGGTTGGGGCTCAACGAGATCAACACCTTCAACCGCGAGCGCATGGCCGAGTTCCTCGACATGAAGGCGATCTACAAGAAGTACGGCCGCGTGGACTTCATGCCGGCGTCGGCCCTGCCCATTCAGAACGTGTTTTGCATGGTGGGCACCAACCGCCATGATTACGAGGCGGGGGCTGGGTTGTCGCGGGCCTTCGTGGGCCATGGCAGCGATGGCCTGGTGAAGATCGAGAACGCCTCGCTGTGGGGCCTGGACGACCGGCTACAGGTGACACAATCGGCCGCCACCGGCTACACCTACCGCGCGCACTCCGGGGTGTTTGGCCTGGTCAACAGCGAGGAGGCCTATCAGAACCTGGTGCGCTTTCTGTTTGGCGATGTACGGGTGGACATCTGGCTGAAGATCGATGAGGTGACCCTGCCCAAAGCGCTGCAAGGTCAAGATGTCGACGCCCTGTACCAGTTCGAACTGGCCGCCGCGCCCCGTGGCAAGCGCTGGCAGCTGACCCGGCGGCTGGCCGAAGAAGATTCACCCGCCTGCCGCACGCACCGGCACCTGACCGACCCCAAGACCAAGGGCGCGCGCCTGGTGTACCTCTCCACCGTGTTCCTGGCCAACCGGGCGCGGGTGAATGACCAGGATCCGTCCTTGGCGTATCACATGGACTTGGGCGTGCGCGTGCCTGACTATGAGGTCAACCGCCGCTTCTGGCCCAACAGCCACTTCGAGGGCGCCTACCTGTTTCGCGACCAGCTGGTGGTGAAGATGGTGCCACCTGCGCAGCCGGGGGGCGTGTGGTCGGTGGCCCATGGCTGGGCCTCGAAAGGTGTGGGGCAGGCCACCGAGGCCACCGACTACCGCGCGCTGGGCCAAGGCCTGTTCGAACTGAAGGTGGACTTTGCCAGCGCCGGCCAAGCGCCCGGCATCAAGGGGCAGGTGTTGTTGTCAGCGTCTGCATGGAATGTGTGACACTCCCCGCCCATGAAAGCTGTTTCCCTGCGGGCCGATGTTCTGGCCGGCATCACCACGTCCTTTGCCCTGGTGCCCGAGTGCATCGCCTTTGCCCTGGTGGCGCAACTCAACCCGCTGATGGGTCTGTATGGGGCCTTCATCATTTGCACCATCACGGCCCTGATGGGTGGGCGGCCCGGCATGGTGTCGGGCGCCGCGGGTTCGATGGCCGTGGTCATCGTGGCCCTGGTGGTGCAGCATGGTGCCCAGTACCTGCTGGCCACCGTGGTGCTCAGTGGCTTGTTGATGATGTTGTTTGCCACGCTGCGTCTGGGCAAGCTGGTGCGCATGGTGCCGCACCCGGTGATGCTGGGCTTTGTGAATGGCCTGGCCATCGTGATCGCGATGTCGCAGCTGGAGCACTTCAAGGCCGATGGCGGCTGGCTGCAGGGTGAGCCGCTGCTGTGGATGACGGGCCTGGTGGCCTTGACCATGGTGGTGGTCTACGGCCTGCCGCGCTTGACCAAGGCCGTGCCGCCGGCGCTGGTGGCCATCCTGGGTGTGGGGCTGCTGACCTGGGGCTTACAGTTGCCCACGCGCACCCTGGGCGACATGGCCCACATCGCCGGGGGCTGGCCCACGCTGGCCTGGCCCGAGGTGCCCTTGACGCTGGAGACGCTGCAGATCATCGCGCCGTATGCGGTGCTGATGGCCATGGTGGGCCTGCTGGAAACCTTGCTGACGCTGAACCTGACCGACGAGATCACGCAGACCCGGGGGCGCACCAACCGCGAATGCCTGGCCCTGGGTGTGGCCAATGTCAGCTCAGGGCTGGCCGGTGGCATGGGGGGCTGCGCCATGATCGGGCAGACCATGATCAACCTGAACTCGGGTGGCCGTGGGCGTGTCTCGGGTGTGGTGGCCGGGGTGATGGTGCTGTTGTTTGTGCTGGTGCTGTCGCCGCTGATCGAGCAGATCCCGCTGGCGGCCCTGGTGGGCGTGATGTTCGTGGTGGCCCAGCAAACCTTCGCCTGGGGCTCGCTGCGGGTGTTCAACAAGGTGCCGCGCCACGATGCCATCGTGATTGTGTTGGTCACGGTGATCACGGTGCTGACCGATCTGGCCCTGGCCGTGCTGTGCGGCGTGATCATCGCCGCGCTGAACTTTGCCTGGCAGCATGCCCGCGAGTTGTACGCCGATGCGCACCACGAGGCCGATGGCAGCAAGCTGTACCGCGTGCACGGCACCTTGTTCTTTGCCTCGACCACCGACTTCCTGAAGTTGTTCGATGCGGCGAGCGATCCATCCCAGGTGACGCTGGACTGCCGGCACCTGAGTTTTGTGGACTACTCGGCCATCGAGGCCCTGCACACGCTGCGCCGGCGCTACCAGCGGGCGGGCAAGCACCTGCGGGTCATTCATCTCTCGGAGCGTTGCAAACAGTTGCTGCGCCGCGCCGGGGCGCATGATTGAGCCATGAGCAAGACCCTGTTGATCGTCTACCACTCGATGACCGGCGGCGCGCGGCAGATGGCCGAAGCCGCGGCCGAGGGCGCACGCGCTGAGGCTGAGCCCCTGGAGGGGCAGGTGGTGTTGCGGCACGCCGCTGAGGCCGGGCCCGATGACCTGCGAGCGGCCGATGGCTACCTGTTTGTCACGCCCGAGAACCTGGCGGCCATCAGTGGCGTGATGAAGGATTTTTTTGACCGCAGTTACTACCCCGTGCTGGAGGCCCTGCAGGGCCGGCCCTACGCCACGATGGTGTGTGCGGGTAGTGATGGGCACAATGCCGCGCGGCAGGTGGCGCGCATCGCCATGGGGTGGCGGCTCAAGCCGGTGTCCGAGCCGGTGATCATCTGCACCCATGCCCAGACGCCCGAGGCCATCCTGGCGCCCAAGCAGTTGTCTGACGACGACCTGCAGATCTGTCGTGCGCTGGGCGAGTCGATGGCCGCGGGTCTGCTGCTGGGCGTGTTTTGAGCCGCGCGGGGCGCGGCCCTGAGCCTGCTTCAGCCTACCTCAGCCGGTTTGCCGGGCGCGCAAGGCCTGCTGCACTTCGTTCATGCCTTGTTCGGCGCCGCTTTGCGGCACGGTGGCCTGGGTGCGGTCCAGCACTTGGGGCAGGGCTGCCGCCAGGCGCTCGGCCACATCCGGGCCGGTGCCCAGGTGCAGGCCGGGTGTCAGGCTGATGTGGCTGGCCGCGAACGTGCCGGCGCCAGCATTGAGGATGGTGCGGGTGGGGGCGCTTTCGTGCGCCAGCACCAGCAGGGCGGGTACCACCGACTCGGGCGTCAGCAGGGCCAGCATCTCGGGGGGCAGCAGGCCTTCGGTCATCTGCGTGGCCGCCGTGGGCGCCAGGCAGTTGACACGGATGTCGTTCTTGGCGCCTTCGATGGACAAGGTTTGCATCAGGCCCACCAGCGCCATCTTGGCCGCGCCGTAGTTGGCCTGCCCGAAGTTGCCAAACAGGCCCGATGACGAGGTGGTCATCACGATGCGGCCGTACTTTTGCGCCACCATCAGCGGCCAGACGGCCTGGGTGCAGTGCACGGCGCCCATCAGGTGCACGTCCATCACCAGGCGGAAGTCGTCCAGCGGCAGCTTGGCAAATGACTTGTCCCGCAGGATGCCCGCGTTGTTGACCAGGATGTCCACGCGGCCCCAGTGCGCTTGCACCTGTTCCACCATGGCCTGCACGGCCTGCGCATCGGTGACCGAGCAGGCGATGCCCAGGGCCTGACCGCCTGCGGCCTGAATCTCGGCCACCACGGCCTGCACGGCCGCCTCGCTCAGGTCGTTGACGACCACCTGTGCGCCGCGGGCGGCCAGGGCCAGGGCATGTTGACGGCCGAGGCCGCCGCCGGCGCCGGTGATGAGGGCCACGCGGCCTTGGAAGTCGAGGGTCATGGTGGAGTGGGGGTGGTCAATCGGGTTGGTGGGGCAGCAGGGCCTTGGCCGCCTCGATGCGCCAGCGCAGCGGCACCTCGGGGTCGTTCATCACCTGCTGCAGGAAGCGACGGGGGCCTGGCGTGGCCGATTCGGACGGGGGCGCGGCGGGCGGCAGGGGCGCGGGCGCCGTCACCTCGTCTGCTTGGGTCAAGGCCAGCATCTTCAACTGGTCTTCGCTCACGCTGCGCAGGGACGCCAGCAGCTCGGCCTGCCCGTCCAGGCTGGGCGGGATGTCCAGCCAGGGCGTGTCGGCAAACACGGGTGCCAGGTCGGGGGCCACGAACGCTGACCAGCGATCGGGCGCCAGGGCGTGTGGCGGACATGGCGGCAGGGTCGGTGCCGCCTGGGCAGCGGCTTGGGGCCAGACCTGCCAGACCAGGCTGGGGTTGGCCGAGGTGGCCACATCGCCCAGCGGCTGCAGCAAGGCCTGCCCCAGGCGCTGAAGGTCGTCGGCAGGTCGCGCTTGTGCCAAAGAGAACCACAGGGCCAGGCGGGTGTCGCCCGAGACCGCGATGGCCGGGGCCGGCCAGCCCAGGTCGTCTTGCACGGCCTGCCACAAGCGCGCCAGGTCTCGCCAGTGCGCGGCCGGGGCGGTGATCACCAAGGCACGCCAGCGCGCGGATGCGCCGTCGTGGGGCGACGTGTCACCGTACAGGCGTTGACGCTCGGCGTCCAGGCGGGGGTGGGTCAGGGTCATGGTGCGGGCAGACGGCAGCAAGGACAAGGCTCAGCGGTAGAACGCTTCGACCTGGCCCTTGAGCTTGATCATCATTGGGCGACCTTTACGGTCCAGCGTGCGGCTCGCGGCCACCTTGATCCAGCCCTCGCTGACGCAGTATTCCTCCACGTCCTGGCGTTCCTTGCCATTGAAAAGGATGCCGATGTCGTGCTGGAAGACAGCCGCGTTGTAGTGCGGGCTCTTCGGGTCGATGGACAGGTGGTCGGGCAGTTCGGGGCGTTCGGTGGAGCTCATGGTGTGGGTGGCAAGAAAAGCCAAAACCCGGAGTTTATCGGGCTCGATCGCAGGTGGTGGCCAGGGGGGCGAACTGCGTGCTTGAAGCGTGTTCGATGTCTGTTTAACGTGTGGTACTGTCGGGATTAACACCGTGGCCAAGCCGCCTTCCTGGCACTAGCATCCGCCCCATGGACGACCGCAGGACACCCCTTTCCCGTCTTGCAGGTGCTGGCCCGGAGTTGACGATGCCCTTGCAGGCAGACAAGCATGACATCGAGCAGGTGCTGGCCCGTCGGGCTTGGCTGCTCTCCATCCCCCCCTCGCTGCAGTCGGCGTACGAGCAGCGGCGGCACGAGGGGTTTGCCAAGCTGGTGGATCAGTGGTCACCCATGCTGGGCCTGGCCTTTCTGGGGTGCCTGCTGCTGACCGTGGGGCTGCACTGGCCCCAGTTGCAGGGGGCGGATCTGCGCGTGTTTGCCTGGTCTGAAGCGGTGGCCATCGGCCTGGGCACCGCCGGCGTCATGCTGGCGCACGGCCCCCGCTGGCAAACCACGGCCGACCACTGGATCCCGCTGTTTTACGGCTTGATCATCGTGGTCAAGGTGGCGGCAGGGTTTCAGCTCAGCGCGTTCGAGTTGCAGGTCAACCAGATCTACATCACTTTGGTGGTGGTCATCATTGGCACGCTGGCGCTGCAGTTGTCGCTACGCTCGGCGGTGGTGGGGTGCCTGATCGGGCTGACACCGTTTGCGCTGGCCCCCTGGTTGGTCGACTCGCCGCGCTATGCCTGGGTGTTCCTGGCGCACTACCTGCTGACCTCGGCCGTGTGTTTGTTCGTGTCGGTGATCCGCGAGGACAAAGAGCGCGCTGCGTTTCTGCAGGGGCAGCTGCTGGAGTTGGAGCGCCGTCAGGTGCAGCGCCTCAACGACGAGCTGGAGCAGCTGGCTCGGCGCGACCCCCTGACGGGACTGGCCAATCGACGCTTGTTCGAAGAGGCCTGCGCGCGCGAGTGGGAGCGTGCCCGACGCCAGCGCAGCGAAGTGGCCGTGCTGATGATCGATGTGGACCACTTCAAAGCCTACAACGACCACCATGGGCATCCGGCCGGCGACCGCAGCCTCGCCCGGGTGGCTGAGGTCATCGCTTTGGCAGCGCACCGACCGACGGATGTCGTGGCCCGGTATGGGGGTGATGAATTTGTGGTGCTGTTGCCCGACACCGGCGGGGCGGGGGCGGTCGAGCTGGCGCGGCGCGTCATCGACGGCGTGGATGCCTTGGGTTTACCTCACCAGGCATCGCCCGTGGCGCCTCACGTGACCGTGAGCGTGGGGGTCAGCAGCGCGCGCGTGCTGGGCCACGAGGGCCTGGAGGCCCTGCTGTCTCGCGCCGACCAGGCCTTGTACCGCGCCAAGATGGCAGGCCGGCATGACCTGCATGTGCAAGAGCCTGGGCCCGTGGCGCTGGTGTCCTGATCAGGCCTTGGGGGCCTTGCTACTGGCTTTCTTGGCCGCCGCCTTGACGGTGGCTTGGGGCGCAGCCTTGGGGGCTGGCTTGGCGGGTGCCTTGGGTTCGGCCTTGGCCGCTGCTTTTTTGGCTGCAGGCTTTTTCACCGGCGCGTTCTGGGCGGGGGCTTTGGCCGTCGCTTTCTTGGCTGGTGCGGCGGTGGGCGTGCTGGCCTGGCGGGGTGTGGCCACGGTTTGTGGGGCCAGTGCGCGCTCCAGCAGCTCGGCCATCAGCCCATTGAGCTTGCCCGGATGCTGCAAGGCCGCCTCGCGCAACTGCCGCACCAAGGGCGCCGGCAGCTTGCAGCTGATCGGCACCAGGCTGAGCGCGGCCTCCTTGGCCGGGCGCTCGCGGGTGCTCAGCTGGGTGGAGGCTTGCGCAAAGCGCTGGGGAATGCCCCGGTGTTTCATCTGGCCTTCGATCTTCTGGCCCATGCGCAGGGCGAGGTCGGTTTTCTTGAGGGACATGGCGTGCTGAGTGTCGAGGTAGGTCGGGATTGTGCCTTGAGGCTTGGACGGCTCAGAGCTTGAGTCGTGCCACCCGCTGAGCGCGTTCGTCTTCGATCGCGTGGGTCACCACGCCTTCGGGCAGCTTGAGGTGCAGCAGGGCGGCGGCCGACAGTTGCAGCCCCGCTTCCAGGGTCTCGGGAATCACTTGCACCGCACCGGCCTGCAGCAGTTCCTGGGCGTGACGCTCGTCTCTGGATCGGGCGACGATGGGCAGGTGCGGAAAGCTTTGCCGCACGGCCTTCACCGTGTGCAGGGCCGAGGCCGGGTTGTCCATGGTCACGATCAGCAGCGATGCACGCTCGGCGTGCAGACGGTGCAGCAACTCCGTGCGGGCGGCGTTGCCGTAGTACACCGGCTGGCCCAGGTTGCGGAAATGGGCCACCCGGTTCGCGTCTTGCTCCACAGCCACAAAGGCCACACCCTGGCGGCGCAGCACCTCGGAGGTGAGCTGGCCCACCCGACCGAAGCCGGCAATGATCACCTGGTTGAAAAGATCATCGGGCACCTTTTCATCTTGGGCCAGCGGTGTGGCGTGTCGCTCCAGCCGCTCACGGATGTGCTCGCCCAGCCGGGCCAGGGCGGGCGTCACAAACAGGCTCAGGCCCACCACCAGCAGCATGAACTGCCCCACGGCCCCGGACATCAGGCCCGAGGCGGTGGCCCCCCCCACCACGACAAAGGCGAACTCACCGCCTTGGCTCAGCAGCAGCCCGCCCTCGATGGCGCGGCCCCAGCCCAGGCCGCCTGTTCTGAAGATGAGCGTGACGATCACGGCTTTCAGGGCCAGCAAGCCCACGGCGGACAGCGGGATCCACACCGGGTTGCGCACGATGGCCAGCGGGTCCACGCTGGCGCCCACCGACATGAAGAACAGCCCCATCAGCAGTCCTTTGAAGGGCTCGATGGTGACCTCCACCTCGTGGCGATACTCGGTCTCGGCCAGCAGCAAGCCGGCCAGGAAGGCCCCCAGCGCCATCGACAGGCCAGCGTATGCCGTCAGGGCCGCCATGCCCATGGTGGTGAGCAAGGTCAGCGCCATGAACACCTCGGGCTGGTGCTGACGGGCAAAGGCCTTGAACACCGGACGGATCAAGCGGCGGCCCACGATGAAGATGAGACCAATGGCGATCACGGACTTCAAGGCCGTGGTGCCCAGGATGGTGCTGACGGGGTCGTCTGCGCCACCGGGGGCCAGCAGCCCCACGAGGATCAACAGGGGCACCACGGCCAGATCCTGGAACATGAGCACCGAAAACACACCCTGACCCAGTGGCGAGGCCAGCGCCTGCTTCTGGGTCAGCAGCTGCACCACCACGGCGGTGGACGACAAGGCCAGTACCAGCCCCAACACCAGGGCGGCTTTCCAGTGGTTGCCGAACGCATGAGCAACCATGCCGATGGCCACGCCCGTCAAGAGCACCTGGGCGCCGCCCGCACCAAACACCCAGCGTCGCAGCGCCCAGAGTCGCTCGGTGGACAACTCCAGCCCGATCATGAACATCAGAAAGATGACACCCAGCTCGGCCAGCGAACCGACTTCGCGCACCTCCACGAAGGTGAAGTGCGCCAGCCAGGGCCACGTGTCAGTCAGGCGCGCCAGCCCGAACGGGCCGACCAGCACGCCCACCGCCAGGAAGCCCAGGATCTGGTTGATCCGAAAGCGCTGCAGCAAGGGAATGAGCACGCCAGCGAACACGAGAAACAGCAGTGATTCGCGCAGAAAGGGCAGGCTGTGGGCTTCGGTCAATCCGTCTTCCTTGAAGCAGGCAGGGGCACAGGTGCGGTGAGGCACCGACGGGCCCGGGGCAATCCTTGAGGATAGCGCGTTGCCTGTGGCATGGGCTGGGGATCAGCCCGGGGCTGACGTGCGGCAACCCGGACGGGGGGCATCTTGTGGCAGGATCACCGCACTCCTTCAGCAAGGTCCTCGCTCATGAGTGCACACCGTCATCGCCCGATCGATCTGGCCTGCAGGGCGGCGGCGCGCATGGCGCCTTCACCTGGGGTGTGCTGGACCGCCTGCTGGACGAGGAGCGGCTGGAGATCACCGCCATCAGCGGCACCAGTGCCGGGGCCATGAATGCGGTGTTGCTGGCCCATGGTCTGGCCCAGGGCGGACGGCACGAAGCCAAGCAGGCGCTGTTGCGGTTCTGGACGCAGGTCAGTCAGGCCTCGGCCTGGTCTCAAGGGCTGGCTGGTCTGTTCTGGGATTGGGCCTTGCCTGGATCCCCCCTGGCCTGGACCATGGAGTGGATGACCCGCACCTGGTCGCCGTATCAGCTCAATCCGCTGGACTTGAACCCGCTGCGCGACATCCTGGATCGGCTCAACGAGATCACGTTCAACAGCAGCTTGCTCAAGGAGTTGCGGTCCATTGCCTTGCTGCAGCAGTTGCTGGCGGCCGAGGGCCTGCCTGCCGGCGTGGGGCCGGGCTCCTTGTTTCAGCAGGTGGCTCGCCTGCGCCTGCACCGCATCGATGCCACGGAGGACATGGCCCAACTGGGGGCTGCCAGCAAGCTCAACGCCGCCTGGCCCATGATCCAGCGCCTGCATGCCATCGGGCGCGACACGGCAGACGCTTGGTTGAAGCAGCATGGCGCGCACATCGGGCGCAAGTCCACCCTGGATCTGACGGAGTGTTTATGACGGAGTGCGACGCATGCTGAGCATGTTGGGCATCGTGTTGGGTTTGGGCCTGCTGATTGCGCTGGCGTACCGGGGCGTGTCGGTGGTGTTGCTGGCGCCGGTGGCGGCCACGGTGGCGGTGTGGCTCACGCCCGATGCGCCGGTGCTGGCCAGCTACACGCAGGTGTTCATGAAGGCCTTGGGCGGCTTTGTGGTGCTGTACTTCCCGCTGTTCATGCTGGGCGCCCTGTTTGGCAAGTTGATGGAGGTGTCTGGGGCGGCCTTGGCCATTGCGCAGGCCATCGTCCGGCGACTGGGGGCCGGCCAGGCCATTTTGGCCGTGGCCAGCGCCTGCGCCTTGCTCACGTACGGCGGGGTCTCACTCTTCGTGGTGGCCTTCGCGGTGTACCCCATCGCGGCCGAGCTGTTTCGCCAGGCGCAGGTGCCCAAGCGGCTGGTGCCGGCCACCATTGCGCTGGGGGCCTTCACGTTCACCATGACGGCCATGCCGGGCACGCCGGCCATCCAGAACGCCATCCCCATGCCCTACTTTGGCACCACGCCGTTTGCCGCACCGGGGCTGGGCGTGCTGGCCTCGCTGGTGATGGGGGTGGGGGGCTGGGCCTGGCTGGCCTGGCGCTTTGCGCAGGCGCGTGGGCAAGGCGAGGGCTACGGGGTGCACGACGAGGGCGCGGCCTCATCCGCAGCATCCACGGCAGTCAACGCCACCCCTGGGGCTCCCTTGCCGCTGTGGGTGGCCTTGTCGCCCATCGTGGCGGTGTTGCTGCTCAACCTGGTGGTGGGCGAATGGTGGCTGCCCCGGCTCAACACCGCTTACCTGGCCGAAGCGCTTTATGGCCCCACCCGGCTGGACGCCGTGCGCGGCGTGTGGGCCATCATCGTGGCCTTGTGTGCGGCCATCGCCTTGCTGGTGGTGCTGGCCTGGCGCCGGCTGCCCCGGGGCATTCAGGTGTTCAACGATGGGGTGGGCGCCTCGGTCATGCCCATGTTCAACACCGCCTCGCTGGTGGGCTTTGGCGCGGTGGTGGCCTCGCTGTCGGGCTTCGGCATGATCCGTGAGGTGGTCACGGGCCTGGGGGGAGATAACGTGCTGGTGTCCCTGGCCATCGTGGTCAATGTGCTGGCCGGCATCACCGGATCGGCCTCGGGCGGCATGAGCATCGCTCTGCAGGCCCTGGGCGATGATTACCTGGCCATGGGGCAGGCACAGGGTGTGTCGCCCGAGTTGCTGCACCGGGTCACGTCCATTGCCACGGGCGGGCTGGATGCTTTGCCGCACAACGGCGCGGTGATCACGCTGCTGGAGATCTGCCGCCTGAACCACCGGCAGTCGTATGGCGACATCGCCATGGTGGCCGTGGTCATCCCCTTGCTGGCCTTGTCGCTGGTCATTGTGCTGGGCACGGCATGGGGCTCGTTTTGATCAGGCCGGCTGGGGGCGATCGTGGCTGACGAACCGACGCCCTGGTTGCAGCGTTTTCAGGCGCACTTGCAGGCCACCGAGGGGCCGGTGAGGCTGGTGCAAACGCACATCAGTTGGGTGCTGCTGACGCCGACGCATGCCTACAAGGTCAAGAAGGCGGTGTCGCCTGGTTTTCTGGATTTCTCGACCGTGGCGGCGCGCCGTGTGGCCTGCGAGGCCGAGTGGCGGCTCAATCGCCGGCTGGCCCCGGCGCTGTACCTGGCGCTGTCGCCCCTGGATGAGCAGGCCCAGCCCTGCGAGCCCGAACAGGCGGTGGAGTGGGTGCTGCAGATGCGCCGCTTCGACGAGTGCGACCGACTGGATGCCCGACTGGCCGCAGGCACGCTGAGCGACACCGATATGCAGGCCTTGGCCGATGCGGTGGCCGACATGCACCGGCACGCACCAGTGCTGGGGGCTCAAGGGCTGGATGCGTTGGGTGTGCTGGGCGGGTTGCCCGACGAGGCCCAGCGTTGGCAGGGGCTGCGCGAGCGGGTGCGCCACCGCCAGGGCGATGCCTCCGAGGCGGACGAGGCGGTGCTGGAGGGCCAGCTGGCCCATCAGGAGCCGCTGCAGCCCGACGAGCTGCGCCATACCTGGGTGGCCGACACCACCCGGCCTTTGGCGCACTGGCGTCAGCGGCGCACCTGGCGCGCCGTGCTGTCGCTGTGTGCGGGCGGCACCGCCAGGGGCTGACCCAGGCCGGCCAAAAACAGACTCAAGCCGATCTGTAGGGTGTGTTCGGGGTCGCGTCCTTCCAGCAGGTCGGCCCGGTCCAGCTCGACCAGGCCATGCAGGTAGGCCCACAGGCTCTGCGCCAGTTCATCGACCGGCCACGGGGTGGGCAGGCCTTGCACCAGCCCCAGCACATAGGCCCACAAGGCCTGGTGGCTGGCGGGTTCGTGACCATCGCGGCGGCTGTGTCGCATCTTGATGGCGTACAGGTGCGGGCGGCTGCGCGCAAACCTCAGGTAGGCCAGGCAACTGCCCACAATGGTGTCCATCCCGGTGCGGCCAGCGGTGTCGGTCTGAATCTGCTCCAGCAACAGGCGCCCGGCCTCGTCGGCCAGGGCGTAGCTCAGATCGGCCTTGGTGGGGTAATAGCGGTACAGGGCGTTGGCGCTCACACCCAGCTCGGCGGCCAGGGTGCGCATGGACAGCCCGTCTTCGCCCTGGGCCTCGATCAGGGCCAGGGCCGCCTCCATCACCGCCTGGTGGTCGATTTTCTTGGGGTAGGACATGACGACACTGTAGCGTCCTTGCTGGCGGTGTTCCGCCCTAAGATCGCGTATTCGATGCCAGGCGCGCACGGTGCGCGGCTGCCCCAGGTGTTGTCATGCCGTCTGTTCCTCCTGATCACTCCCCTGCGTCATCCGCCGACGTGTCCAGCCCTGGGGGGCTGTCGCGCGGGCGTGGCGGCTTCACCGATTGGCGCCGCTGGCGCGTGCCGGTGGCGCTGGCGGCGGCCTTGGCTGCCGCCTGGACCTGGGGCGTGGGGCAGGCCCTGCCGTCGTGGCTGAAGCCTCGCATCGAGGCGGCGGCCACCGAGGCCCTGGGGGCGCCGGTTCAGCTGAGTGGTCTGGAGATCCAGCCCTGGCGCCTGATCGCCCGGGTGCAGGGCCTGCGGGTGGGCCCGGCGGATCAGCCCCTGCTGAAGGTGCGCCAGGCCGAGGCGCAGGTCTCGCTGGCCTCGCTGTGGCGCCGCGCACCCGTGCTGAGCCGGCTGGAGATTGATCAGCCCGAGGTTTCGCTGGTGCGCCTGGATGCCCAGCGCTTCAACATCAGCCCGCTTTTGGCGCATTGGCGTGCGCGCGCCGCCGCCGTCCCGGCGGAGGAGGGCGCCGAGCCTGCGCGTTTTGCGGTGTTCAACATCCGCCTGACAGGCGGCGTGTTGCGCTATGACGATCAGGTGCTGAAGCAGCAGCATGTGGTGGATGGCCTGACGCTGGGCGTGCCTTTTGTGTCCAGCCTGCCCAGCCAGATCGATGTGGCGGTGCAGCCGCTGCTGAAGGCCCGCATCAATGGCAGCCCTCTGGAGATCAGCGGCACCACCTTGCCGTTCCAGAGTGGGCACCGCTCCGAGATCACCCTGAACTGGCGTGAGGTGGATGTGGCCCAGTGGCTGCGCCATGCTCAGCCCTTGTTGCCGGCACCCTGGTCCATCAGTCCCCGGGCCGGTAGCCTGGCCACCGAGTTGACGGTGGTGTTCGAGCAGCTGCCCGAGGCCGAGCAACCGCGTCTGCTGGTCCAGGGTGGGGCGGTGCTGAGCGGGCTGGACCTGGACGTGACGGGCTTGCCCGTGGTGCCCGTGGCCGGGCAGACCTTGGGCCCGGTGGGCCTGGGTTGGCAGACCCTGAGGCTGGAGGGCCTGCAATGGCAGCCCTTGCAGCAGCAGTTCAGCCTGGCGCGGGTTCGCCTGGAGGGCGGCCGGCTGGCCTTGAGCGCTCGCAGTGGTCGTGGCGCCCGTGGCGGCGGTGATGCCGCGCCCGTAGCCTGGCCGCGCCTGCAAGCCATTCAGGGGCAGGCCCAAGCGCTGAGCAGCCAGCCTGACGCCGCACCCGCGACCTGGCAACTGAGCCTGGCCGACGAGGCCGGCAGCCGCGTGCAGGCCCAGGGGCGCTGGCAACTGGCTCAGGGCCAGGGCGAGTTGCGCTGGGATGTGAGTGAGGGGGCGGTGCCCGCCTGGTGGCAAGCCCTGGCCCTGACGAGCATGGTGCCGGTCGTGCCCCAAGAGGGGCGGCTGTCCACCCAAGGCACCTTGGCCTTGAGCACCCAACCCACGCTGGCCTGGCGACTCACCGACGGCCAGGCGGCGCTGGAGGGGGGGCGGGTGGCGTTGCAGCCCCAACTGCCCGCCGGCCCAGGCGATGAGCTGGCCTGGCAGACCTTGCGACTGACGGGCATCGAGGCCCGATCGGACACCTCGGCCACCGGTGGTGTGCAGTGGGCCGTGGCTGAACTCAGCCTGGCACAGGCCCGAGGCCGCTGGCAAGACACGCAGCAACGTCCCGCTGCGCGATGGCAGTTTGATGAGGCCCAGGTGCGCGTGCAGGGCTTGTCGCAGGATCTGGGGCAAGAGCTTGCCGTGAACCTGCAGACCCGAGCCCAAGGCGCCGGGCGCCTGAGCTACGAGGGGCGCGTGCGGCCTCAGCCCCTGCAGGTGCAGGGGCTGGTGGGTGTGCAGTCCCTGGCCTTGCGGGTGTTGCAGCCCTACCTGGCCCCCCACCTGAACGTGACCCTGGAGTCGGCCCTGGCGCAGGCCCAGGGGCGCCTGAACCTGTCATGGCGGCCACGTCCCGGCCTGGCCGATCCCGCCCAAGCCTGGACGGTGCGTTACCAGGGCCAGTTGGGGCTGGACCGCCTGCACTTGATCGACCAGGTCAACCAGGCCGATGTGCTGCGCTGGAAGCGCCTGGCCTTGCGTGACACCGATCTGCGGTGGATGAATGGCGCCGTGCAAGCCGATCTGGGGCGCATCGCCCTGCAGGATTTTTACGGTCGCGTCATCGTGCAGCCCGATGGGCGCCTGAACCTGGCGCAGCTGGTGCGCCGTGCGGGAGAGGCCGACGCCTCCGCGTCGCTGACCACGCCACAAGACGGGACCGCTGCCGCAGCAGCGACGCCTCCGCCTTCCGCCACCAGCGCCCCTGCACAGCCGCCTCAGCCTGGTCCCGATCTGCGCTGGCGCAGCATCACGGTGGCGGGTGGCCAGGTTGATTTCACCGACCTGTTCATCCGGCCCAATTACTCCGCGCGCCTGACGCAGCTGGCCGGTACGGTATCGGCGGTGGCCGCGCGTCAGCCCGAGCCCGCCGATGTCCAGCTGGCGGGCAAGGTCGACGATGCCGCCCCCCTGATCATCCAGGGCCGGCTGCATCCCCTGGGGCCGCAGCTGTACACCGACCTGGCCGGATCGGCCAAAGGGGTGGAGCTGACCCGACTGACGCCCTATGCCGCGCGTTATGCCGGCTATGCGATCGAGCGAGGCACCTTGTCGGTGGATGTGCGCTACAAGGTGGAGGGCGGCCAACTGCAGGCCAGCAACCGCGTCTTTCTCGACCAGCTCACCTTTGGTGATCCTTCAGGCCATCCCGAGGCCACCCGCCTGCCGGTGCGTCTGGCGGTGGCCTTGCTGAAAAACAGCCGAGGCGAGATCGACATCAACCTGCCCATCTCGGGGTCGCTGGACGACCCGCAGTTCTCGGTGGGCGGCATCTTGTGGCGCGTGGTGGTCAACCTGGTGACCAAGGCCGTGACGGCCCCCTTTGCGCTGCTGATGGGCGGCGACAGCAACGATGCCGGGCAGGTGATGTTCGAGCCTGGGCGCGCCGAGCTGAGCGAGGCAGCCCGTCAGCAGCTGGACGCTCTGGGTGCCAAGCTGCTGGATCGCCCCAGCCTCAAGCTCGATGCGGTGGGTCAGGCCCAGTCGACCGTGGACATCGCCGGCCTGCGTGAGGCTCATGTGCAGGCCCTGATGCGGCAGGCCAAGGCCAAGGCCCTGAACATGCCGCTGGAGAGCGTGCAGGTGGCGCCCAGCGAAACCGAACGCTGGTTGGCGGCGGCTTACAGTGCGGCCGACATCAAGAAGCCGCGCAACCTGGTGGGCCTGCCCAAAACCGTGCCACCTGCCGAGCAGCGGGCCTTGCTGGCGGCGGCGGCGCCCGCCGATGCGGCCGCGCTGAAGTCCTTGGCCGACCGACGTGCCGATGCCGTCAAGGCCTACCTCATCGAGCGCTTACCCGCTGACCGTGTTCGCCTGGCGGCTTCCAAGGTGTTGCCAGCCGCCGAGGCCGCCGCCCCCAGTGGGCTGCCCGGGGTGCTGTTGTCGCTGCAATGAGCCGGACGCCGCGCCCCGGTCACGGGGCAGACCGCGCCTTGTGGGCGTGCAAGGCCTGCACCATCCGGTGCACGGCCGCCAGTTGCGGCGCATCGCGGCGCAAGTGCGCAGGGGCCTGCTCCAGACGGCCCGCGTCCTGTTCCTCTTGCGTGTAGCCCCAAAAATCCCAGCAGGCCATGGGGTTGTGTCGGGGGCGCTGCCCAGCGGTGCCCACCGAGGCCTCCACACGTGGATACAGCAGCACCAGCCCCAGGGTCTCGGCCCAGGCCATCTGGCGCTCGGTCAGGCCATCGCCAGCCAAGGGCGGGCGGGCCTCACAGGCATGAAACACCACCTGCACGCGGCACGCACCGGGTTGCCGGTCACAGCGTGGCGGCACGTACACCCAGCCCTGCTCGCCCAGTCCGTCAAAACGACCGGCCTGGCGGTACGGTGTCTGGTCAAAGGCCTGGAGCCGGTCGGGGTGGGTGGAGCCAGCGGGCTTAGCCTGGGGCGAACGGCTCAGCCAGCGCATCATGTCATCCAGCGCGGCCGAGCTGAAGCCTTGATCTGACGGCCACTGGCGCCGTTGTGCCGGACGCACGCCCCAATGGGCATAGAAGGGGCCCAGGGCCTCGGTCACGGCAGGCGCGCTGCCGGTGCTGCCAGGGGCGGCGTGCCACCACAGGCGGTGATGGCGCAGCGACTGCCGCGTGTGGCTCTCGCGCTTTTGGGCGCGTACGCTGTCCGTACCGCGCCGGGCCATGATCTGGGGCGGCATCACCAGACAGTGATGAGGCTGGGTGGCAGGCATCAGGCCCAAGGGGGCCGACGAGGGCTGTGCGCTGGTGGGACAGGTGCAGGTCAGCGCCGCGCTGTGCAGGCTGCCGCCGGCGCAGTTGTACGCCCCCCCACCTTGCACCCCCACGCCGCGCGTCAGGCGCGGCCAGGCCATCTGGAACTGCACGGCCGCGAAGGCGCCACTGCCTTCTCCGGTCAACAAGATGCCAGGGCGTGTGGCGCGGCCGGTGGGCAAGGCGGGCAGGTCACCGCTGTTGGCGCTGGCCATCGGGGCTGCCGGAGGCGCGGGCACCGGCGACGGGGCCAGAGGCTGGGCCATCGCGCCGCTGAGCGGCAGCATCAGCAAGGCGGCGCACAGGGCCAGGCGCCGGCGGGCTGGGGCGGGGCGAAGGCTTTTCACGGGTAGCAGACCACGGGATAGGACACCGCTGGAACTGTAAGCGAATGTGACCAATTTGGCGCCCATTCATCCGGGTGGGGTCGTCTCTTGGCCCCTGTCTTGGTGCATCATGCCCAAAACAAAGGGCGACCCCTTGCGGAGTCGCCCTTCGAGGGCCCGGTCAAAACCGGAAGATGACAGCGTTCAAGTGGCTTGCATTTGCCTTTCGATCTCTCGAAGTTGGCTTTTACTTAGAATGGTTACATTGTGGCCAATCGATTGGCCGACGTCCTGAAACCCACCTGAAATTGTTCTGAATTGCGCCGCAGGGCGCCTGGCTGTTCACCTTGTCCTCACCTTACCGTTTCGGTCGATTCGAGCTCAGCGCCACCGAGCGCCTCCTCTACGCCGATGGCCAGATCGTGCCCGTCGGCAACCGCGCCGTGGATGTGTTGCTGTCACTGCTCAAGCGTGGCGGCCGCCTGGTCAGCAAGACGGAGTTGCTGGAAGAGGCGTGGCCTGGCCTCGTGGTGGAAGAAAACAACCTGCAGGTGCAGATCTCGACCTTGCGCAAGCTCTTGGGGGC
Organism: Aquabacterium sp.; assembly: GCA_046295615.1. Taxonomy (GTDB): domain Bacteria; phylum Pseudomonadota; class Gammaproteobacteria; order Burkholderiales; family Burkholderiaceae_C; genus Aquabacterium. The sequence goes on along the minus strand of JBKBMV010000002.1, from coordinate 204,515 downwards.
CGATGCGATTGCCACGGTTCCGGGGCGAGGTTATCGCTTCATGGTGCCCGTCAGCCAGGCCGAGGCCCCAGGGGCGTCGCCAGCGTCTGAGGCCCCAACAACGCCAGCGCCGACATCGGCCTCGCCAGAGCGTGCGGCGGTGGTTCGTCTGCCGCTCAGCGGTCTGCCTTTGTGGGGGCGTGACACCGATCTGATGGCCGTGGAGGCCTTGCACCAAGGGCCGCTGGTCACCATCACCGGCCCGGCGGGGGTGGGCAAGACGGCCTTCGCGGTGCGACTGTCTCGTCAGTGGGCATCGTCCTCGCGCGATGGGGCAGTCTGGGTGGATCTGGCGGCAGTGACCGAAGCCGACTGGGTGGCGCGCTCCATGGCCCAGGCCATCGGGGTGCCCGTCGCCGAGACGGATCCCCTGCAAGGGCTGGCCGTGGCCGTGCGCAGTCTGCAGTTGCTCATCGTGCTGGACAACGCCGAGCACCTCGTGGCCGAGGTGGCTCACGCCGTGAAGACGCTGCTGCTGGCGGCCCCAGGCCTGCGAGTGCTCGTGACCAGCCAATGCCCCTTGAAGGTGGATGGCGAACGGGTGTTCGCGCTCAGCCCGCTGTCCATTCCCGACATGGGCGCCCGCTTTGACGAGGCCATGCGCCATGGGGCCTTTGCCCTGTTCGTGGAGCAGGTGCGGGCCATGGATCGCCACTTCCAGGTGGGTGATGCTCAGGTGGCCTTGATCGCTGACCTGTGTCAGCGCCTGGACGGCTTGCCGCTGGCCATCAAGCTGGCGGCCGCCCGCGTGCCCTTGCTGGGCGTGCAGGGTGTCAGTGCCCGTCTGGATGAGCGCTTCCGTCTGTTGGCGGCACCTGGCCACAGCGTGCCGGTGCGGCAACAGGCCCTGGCCGCTGCGCTGGACTGGAGCCATGACCTGCTCAGCGAGCTGGAGCAGCAGGTGTTCAGGCGCCTGTCGGTGTTCGTGGGCAGTTTCTCGATGGACATGGTGCGTCGGATCACCCAGGCCGATGGACACGACGAGTGGGCGGCGCTGGATGCGCTGGCCAACCTGGTCGAGCGCTCGCTGGTGATGGTGGACGATGGCGAGCCCCCGCGCTACCGCTTGCTGGACACCATGCGGGCCTATGCCTGGCAGCGCCTGACCCTGGCGAACGAGGCCGAGGGCCTGCGTGAGCGCCACGCGGTGTTGATGAGCGAGCAGATGGATGCCGCGTACCTGGCTTATTGGCGTCAGCCGGACGCTGACTGGCTGGCGGCGCATGCCGCCGATCTGGACAACGTGCGCCTGGCGCTGGACTGGTGCGTGCAACACAACCTGGGCCTGGGGCTTCGCGTGTTGGGGGCTTCGGCCCCGTTGTTCATGCTGATGGGCTTGGCGCCCGAGTGGCGCTGGCGAAGCCAGGCCGTCGAGGCGCATGCCCTGAGCCACGAGCACGCCAACGGTGTCGCGCGATTCTGGCTGGAGCGCAGCCGGCTCCACTGGGGTGTGGCCAACCAGCAGATGCATGATCATGCCTTCCGTGCTGCGTCGGCCTATCGCCAGGAGCCCCATCCTCAGGGCCTGTTCCTCGCTTTGCGCTGCCTGATAGGCTCCGGGGTGCTCAGTGCGCATCACGCTGAAGCCGCCTTGTCGGAAATGTGCGCGCTGGAGCAGGCCGATTGGCCCGCGCGCATGCGTGCGCAGCGGCTCATGGCGCAAGTCACCGTGTATCGGCAGACCGGGCAGGAGCTGGCCGCGCGACATGCCAGTGAAGACCTCATCATGGTGTGCGAGGCCCATGGGCTGGACGGCATGCGCTCGGCCGCCTTGCACGATCTGGCCTTGATCTGCCTGTCCCTGCACGACGAGCAGGCGGCCTGCCACGCCTGCCAACGCATCATCGATCACGGCCGTCAGCGCCGAGATAACTTCGTGCTGCACGCCCTGGCGTTGCAGGCCATCATCCGCTTGCGGGCCCGCGAATGGCGCGCCGCCCGAGGGCTCCTGCAGGACTTCCTGATCCTGTCCAAGTCTCGCGGTTGGGAGTGGATGAACTTGTACGGCGGGGTGCTGGCCTGGTTGGCTGCTGCTGAAGGGCGGTATGAAGACGCCGCCCGTTTGCTGGGGCATGCCCAACGCAGCCGTGTTCAACTTGGCCCGCTGGATCCGGTGGTGCAGCGCGTGGACCAGATTGCCCACGACCTGGTGTTTGCAGCACTGCCAGCGCCGGTGATGAGCCGCCTGATGAGCCAGGGCGCCAGCCTCATGCCTGAAACCGTGGTGGCCTGGGCCTTGGCCGCCCCCTTGCACACCGAATGACCCATCGCATGAGCGACACCGAGCCATCCCGCTGGCCCGATTGGCTGGTCCGTCATGGCCTGTCGCACCTGCAGACCCGCTTGGCCGAAGAGGGCGTGCGTGACGATGTCATCGATCAGCTCACCGAAGCCGATCTGGCTGATCTGGGTGTGAACCTGGGCGATCGCAAGCGTTTCATGCGCGCCCTGGCGGATTGGACGTCCTCCGGCTTGCCTGCCCCGGATGCCGTCCATCCATCCTCGCCCCCCCGCACGGATGGCGAGGATGCCGAGCGTCGACAGCTCACCATCCTCTTTTGTGATCTGGTGGACTCCACCGCCTTGTGCCAGGCCCTCGCACCCGAGGTGTGGCGTGACACCGTGCTGCACTACCAGCGCGTAGCCGGCGAGGTGCTGGCTGCGCATGGTGGCACGGTGGCGCAGTACCTGGGCGATGGCTTGCTCGTGTACTTCGGCTTTCCGATCGCGCAGGAAGATGCGCCGGTGCAAGCGGTGCACGCGGGGCTGGGCATCGTCCAGGCCTTGGCCGATCAGCCTTGCCTGGCCTCGGGCCGGCCGGTCAGCCTGCGCGTGCGCGTGGGCATTGATACCGGGCTGGTGGTGGTGGGTGACATGGGCGATGGCAACCGCCGAGAGCGGCTGGCCCTGGGCGATGCGCCCAATGTGGCGGCACGTTTGCAGTCGCTGGCCGCACCGGGTGAGGTGTTGATCAGCGATGCGACCTGGCCCCTGGTGCAAGCCCATGTGGAGGGGCATTCGCGCGGTTGGCATGCCCTCAAGGGGCGGCGCCAGGCCACCGAGGTCTGGCAGGTGCAGCGTAGTCGTCACCTGTCACACCGCTTTGATGCCCAACAGCGCGCCGACTGGACGCCCCTGGTGGGGCGACAGGCCGAACTGCAGACGCTGGTGCAGGCCTGGCACGATGCGGCTGATGGCCGTGGACGCGTGGTGTGGATCGAGGCCGATCCTGGCATGGGCAAGTCGCGGCTGGTGGGTGCGCTGCGCGAGCAGGCCGGCTTGAACGACAGCCAGGCCTGGGTGTGGCAGACCTCGGCCCCCTGGGCCACGCGATCTTTCCAGGTGGCGGCGCAGGCCTTGGCCGTCCGGTCGGGGCTCACTCGGGTGGAGGGGGCCGAGGCACGTGGCCAGCAATGGCGTGACTGGCTGGGGGCTCATGGGGGCGTCAGCCCCTTGAACGAGGCCTTGCTCAGCCGCTTGCTGGGGGTGCCGGTGGCGCCCGACGCGCCCGACCTGCCCACCAGCGCTGATGAGCGTCAACAAGCCATGGGCCGAGCCCTGCAGGCCCTGTTGCAAGGCATGTCGGTGCGCGCACCGTTCTTGTGGCTGATTGAAGACCTGCACTGGGCAGACGCCAGCACCTTGCAGTGGCTGGATGCCATGGTGTCGCACGTGGCAGGCTGGCCCGTGCTGCTGGTCATCACGACCCGCCCGGAACTGGCCTGGCGACCTGCGGCGGCCGGGCACCTCCAGCGTCTGACCCTGTCGCGTCTGAGTCAGGATGAGGTGCAGGGCCTGGTGGACCACACGCTGCGTCACCACGCCTTGAGCCCTGCCTGGCGCGAACTGATCGCCCAGCGCACCGATGGGGTGCCCTTGTTCGTGGAAGAGTTGGCGCGCGCCCTGGCGGACAGCGCGGCACCCGCGACGGCCGACGAAAGCTGGCTGAACACGGTGCCCCAGACCTTGCAAGGCCTGTTGAGGGCCCGGCTGGACCGGGTGGGCCCTCGGGCTCGTCAGGTGGCGCAGGCGGCAGCCGTCATCGGGCGTGACAGCCCCCGGGCGCTCTTGCAAAGCCTGGTGCGCCACGCCTGGGGCGATGAGCTGGAACAGGCCGATGCCGACGATGCCGTGGCCGAATTGGTGGCCGCCGGATTGCTGGTGCCTCGGGGCTTGCGAGGCGAGGCCCACCATGTGGCTTTCAAGCATGCCCTGGTGCAGGATGTAGCCTACGAGTCGATGGTCCATGCCCAGCGCGTGGCCTGGCATGGCGCCTTGCTCGAGGTGCTGCTGCGGGATGCCGCCGTGGTGCAATCCGACCCCGCGCTGTTGGCGCGCCATGCCGATGCCGCTCTTCAGCGGGCCCGTGCCGTGCCGTGGTGGTTGCAAGCCAGCGAGCAGGCGCTGCAGCAACTCAGCCTGAGTGATGCGCTGAACCACCTGCGAGCGGGTTTGCCGTCGGCCGAGGCGCTGCCTGAGTCCGCCTTGCGCAACCGCCACCTGCTGCAGCTGCATGCCATGCTGGGCACCGTGCACATGCTGGCCAAAGGCTGGGCCGCGCCCGAAGTGGCCGAGGCCTATGGCCGGGCGCATGCCCTGGCCCAGGCGGCCGATGGGGTGGAAGAGGCCCTGTGGCCCCTGTGGGGCATCTGTGTCTTCCACCAGGTGCGCGGTGAGCTGGACGAGGCCGTGGCCACCGGACGGCGGCTGCTGACGGTGGCCCGTCAGTCGCACAGTCGCCTGGCCTGGCTGGTGACCAACATGATGCACACCCAGTTGTGCCTGTACAGCGGCCAACCAGCCGAGGTGCCGGCGCATGTGGAGCAGGTTCAGCACCGCTACAGCGACCCGGCTGATCGGGCCCTCATGGCCCTGTACTCGACTGATCTGCTGCTGGTGGCGCAGGTGCACGGGCTGCACGCCCGTTGGATGCTGGGTGAGACGATCGACCTGGAGCAGGCCTGCCAGGCCCAGGAGGCCCGAGCTGCCGCGTTGAACCACCCGTACTCCATGGCCTGGGTCTGGAGTTGGGGCGCCATGGTGCTCTTGCACGATCGGCAGGTGGATGCCCTGCGCCCCCGCCTGCAACAGGCCTTGGCCCTGGCAGATGAGCACGGCTATGCCTACGTGCAAGGCATGACCCGTTTTGCCCTGGGCTGGTGTCAGTGCCAGCCGGGGGATGGCTTCGCACCCTCATCCGGCATCGAGGCCATGCGCGCTGGACTGCAGGCGTTTCAAGCCACCGGGGCGGGCATCGTGGTGCCGTTCTTCCAGACCTTGCTCGCCGAGGTGCTGGCCGATCAGGGTGAGCTGGGCGAGGCTTTGGCGCTGCTCCAGTCGGCCTTGACCCAGGTGGAGGCCCACGGCGAACGCTGGTACGAGCCTGAAACCTGGCGACAGCTGGCCCGCGTGTTGAGCCTGCAGGCGCTGGACCCCGACGCTGCTCGCCAAGCCCTGCAACAGGCGGTGGTGCGGGCCCGCGCTCAAGGGGCGGGCCGCTGGCTGGCGCGCGCCGAAGCCGACTGGCAGCGTCAGTTCAGTGCGTGGCCGCTGCCGTGACGGGCGCGGTGGTCTGAGTGGCTGGCGCCGCCGCAGCCTGCATGATGGCCTGCATGTTCTCGGGCGAGAAGAACTCGGCCGGGCTGACCGTTTGACCGAAGACGCCGAAGTAGCGGTCGATCTGAGGCTGGTTGCCCGCCAGCGCCACGAACAGCTGGATCACCTCGTCGGTGGGAGGACTGAGCTTGGCCATGTCCTGGGCAAAGAGGTGCAAGGGCACCGCCACCGCATCGCGGCGAGGACCGTAGTCGGCCAGGGCCTCGTCCAGCGGCCGAGCGCCTGACAGACCCTCATGCAGCACCGAAGCCAGCAGGTCCGCATCACGCAAGGCGTTGCTCATGCCCGCTGCCGTGATCGGGTCCACCGTCACGCCGGCATCGCCCACCAGGGCCCAGCCGGGGCCTGAGGCCTGGCGGCAGAAGGTGTTCACGCCCACGGTCACCCAGTCGTCGTCTCGGCGGGCACCGCGTACGCGGCGGGCCAGATCGGGGGCGAGGGTGTCCAGCTCGGCCATGAAGGCCGATTCGATGTCAGCACGCTCAGCCCGGGGGGCGTGTCCAGGCTGGATGATGCCCACCAAGCATTGGCCGTCGTGGGTGGACCAGGCGTAGATCATGCGCTCGGGCCGAGAGTAGAACTCGACACCGTCCAGCTCGATGCCGCTGAAGTACGAGAAGGTGTTGTAGGCGCCTGCCTCCCGTGGGAAGGCGTGGTAAGTCTCGGCATTCACCGCGCGGGCGATGCGTGATTGGGCCCCATCGGCACCCACCACCACCCGTGCGCGGGCCTCGAAGGGCGCGCCATCGTGCAGTCGACCCCGGATGCCTTGCACCCAGCCGTCTTTTTCGATCACCCCCTCCACCGTCACGCCTTCGCGCAACTCGGCGCCAGCGGCGCGTGCCGCGTCGATCAGCACCTGATCCATCACGATGCGGCGGGGGGCCATGGCCGCGCCCGCCACGCTGTCCGGCGGTGCCCCGCGCAGCACCAGCTCCCCCATGTCCAGCTTGAAGCCGGTCAACTCGGGGCAGCCTGTGGCCTTCAGGGCGTCCAGCACGCCCCACTTGTGCAGCAGATCCACCCCGCTGTGCCACAACAGGTGGGTGGACAGGCGCACATCACTCGGGAACTTGGCGTGGTCCACCATCAGCACGCGGTGCCCTTGGCGGGCCAGCAGCATGGCGGTGGCAGCGCCGCCGCAGCGGGCGCCGACGACAACGGCGTCATAAGTGGTCAGAGTGCTCATGGGGTGAAGCGGTAAACGAGGACAATCATTAGATTCTGATTCACCATGGAGCTTATCGGGCATCGGCCATGAGGACGAAGGTGCCTGATCTGCGACAAAAACTTGTCAGATCGTGATGCCATCGTCGTGGGGCTGGCCGGATTTGTCAACTTGTTCACACCAGGAGGGCCGATCGCGGCAACAGCCCTCAAGTTCACCCTCTGTTTCGTCGATCACCCGAACACAGGAGGTTGTATGAACATCACATCGACCACAGCGCTCACGGGTGTCCAGGCCGCGTCTTTGCGGATGGAGTCGGCAGCGCACAACATCGCCAACGCCCATACGCCCAACTTTCAGCGGCAGGTGGTGACGATGCAGACCCAGGAGAGCGCGGGCGTGCTCACCACCATCGGCAAGGCTGAAGAGATTGGCGCGGCGCTGGCCGCCGACCTGGTGGAGCAGATGGACGCAGCCGCCGCCTACCGTGCCAATTTGCGCATGATCCAGGCCGACCAGCAAACCACGGGCAGCCTGCTGGATCTCAAAGCCTGACCCTGCCGCGTCCTGTTCCAGGCCCAGATGGGGCAGGGCGGGCGCTGGCCATGCGGTGTTTGCCGCCAGAATCCGGGGCGTGAATCCCGAGATGCCCCTGACTGCCTTGCCGCGACGCTGGATCGCGCACCTCGATATGGACGCGTTTTATGCGTCGGTCGAGCTGCTGCGTTACCCGGCGCTGGCGGGCCTGCCGGTGGTGATCGGGGGTGGACGGCGCATGGCGCCTGATGTGACGCAGCCCGGGCTGGACGGCTTTGCCCGCCTGCGCGATTACGCCGGGCGCGGCGTCATCACCACCGCCACCTACCCGGCGCGTGCCCTGGGTGTGCACTCGGGCATGGGCTTGATGAAGGCGGCGGCCCTGGCACCTGAGGCCATCTTGCTGCCGGTGGACTTTGACGAGTACCGCCGCCACTCGCGTGCCTTCAAGGCCGCCGTGGCCGAGGTGGCCCCCGTGATCGAAGACCGGGGCATCGACGAGATCTACATCGACCTGAGTGATCTGCCGGGGGTGCATGAGGCCTCCCCCCATGACCCCCTGGCGGGTGTGCGCAGCGTGGCCCAGCGCCTGAAAGACGCTGTGCGCGCGGCCACCGGCTTGAGTTGCTCGGTGGCCGTCAGCCCCAACAAGCTGCTGTCCAAGATCGGCTCCGATCTGGACAAGCCCGACGGCCTGACCCTGCTCACAGCCGACGACATCCCCACCCGCATCTGGCCCTTGCCCGCGTCGCGCATCAATGGCATCGGCCCCAAGGCCAGCGCGCGCCTGGCCGACATGGGCATCCACACCGTTGGCGAACTGGCCGCCACCCCGGTCGAGACTCTGTGCGAGGCCTTTGGCCGCACCTACGGCCTGTGGCTGCACCAGGCGGCCCACGGCATCGACGAGCGCCCGGTGGTGGTCTGGCGCGAGCCCAAGTCCATCAGCCGCGAAACCACCTTCGAGCGCGACCTGCACCCCCGGCGCGACCGCGAGGCCCTGGGCGCGCACTTCACCCGCCTGTGCGAGCAACTGGCCGCCGACCTGCTGCGCAAGGGTTATGTGGGCCGCAACGTGGGCGTGAAGCTGCGTTATGACGACTTTCACATCGTCACGCGCAGCCTGACCCTGCCCGAGCCCACCCGCGATGCGGCCACCATCCGTCTGTGGGCGGGGCGCTGCCTGAAAACCGTGCCGCTGGACCAGCGCCTGCGCCTGCTGGGAGTGAAGATGTCGGCCTTGAGCACGCCGGATGAAGCGGCCACGGTGGTTCTGGCCCGCGAGGCCACCTTGCCCTTGTTTGACTGAGCCCTGCGGCACCACCCCTGACCATGAGCAACGACGTCCCCACGCCCCCGCCGTGCACCCACCGCGTGGTCGTGCACCCCGGTGGGCAGCAGTTCGAGGTGCCGCCAGGCCACAGCCTCATCGAGGCGGCGCTGGCCGCCGGGGTGAACCTGCCGCGCTCATGCCGCAACGGCACCTGCCGCACCTGCATGGCCCGACTGGTCGAGGGGCGGGTGCATTACCGCATCGCCTGGCCGGGCCTGAGCTTTGACGAGCACGACGAGGGCTGGATCCTGCCCTGCGTGGCCGAGCCCGACACCGACCTGGTGATCGAGCTCATCAACCCAGCCACCGGAAGCGCGGCACCTCTTGCCCCTGCAGGCTGACCGTGCCCGTGAACATCGCCCAGGGACGCACCCATAAGCCCTGCTGATGGGCATCGTCACCATACAGGGGGCGGTACAGCACCAGGGGCTCCAGCGTTTCGCTGTGGCGCACCACGCCCAGGGCTTCATAGTCGAGCCCCTTGTAATGGCGGTAGCGACCCAGGGGAATGGTGGGCAGGGCGGGCAGGTCAGTGCTCATCTCGGGACAGGATTTGAGGGGACGGTGGACGGGATGGCCGAATGATGCCCTGGAGCTTGGCACAATCTCGGCTGCTCTCACGGGATGCCCCATGCTCTGGTCACGACTGAACGCCACCCTCGACCCCTTGCGACGCCAACGCCAACCTGTGGTGTTGCTGGTCGATGCTGTGCTGGTGTTTCTGGCCTGGCACGCCACCTACCTGTTCCGCCTGGGCTTCGAGCGCTGGCTGCATGAACGCCCCTCCTACGATCTGGGCGTCATCCTCGGGGTGATCACGGTCTACACCGTCGTGTCGTGGGCTCTGGGCGTGCCCCGGGCGGCCTGGCGCTATACCAGCTTCTCCGACATCAGCCGCCTGGGCTGGGTGTGCCTGGGGGCGGGGCTGGCCAGTGCCGTGGTGGTGCTCATGGCCCAGCTGGTGCAGGTGCCCCGGGCCGTGCTGGCGCTGCACCCCGTCATGGCCCTGGTGACCCTGTCGCTGGCGCGCATGCTGGTGCGCATGCTGAGCGAGACCTCGCGGGCACGCCGATCGGCCGGTCCGGCCGGGCGGCAGCGGGCGGTGGTGCTGGGGGCGGGCGCTGCGGCCAAGCTGCTGATCGCGGGCATCCAGCACCGCGGCTGGGAGGTGGTGGGCCTGCTGGACGACGACCGGCGCAAGCAAGGCAGCACCGTGTCTGGTGTCACTGTCTGGGGCGGTCTGGAGCTGTTGCAGCAGCCCGAGCTCTTTGATGGCGTGTCGCAGCTCATCGTGGCCATGCCTTCGGCCTCGGTCGAGCAGCGTCGCCGCATCCTCGAATTGGCGGCGGGCACCGGCCTGCCCGTGGCCACCGTGCCCTCGGCCGACGAACTGCGCCAGGGCCGCTCTCGGGTTGATCGCTTGCGTGACATCGGCCCCGAAGACGTGCTGGGCCGCCCGCCCGTGCGGCTGGACGAGCAGGCCGTGTCGCACCTGGTCAGCGGCCAGACCGTGTTCGTGACCGGGGCCGGGGGCTCGATCGGCTCGGAGTTGTGTCGCCAGATCGCGCGCTTCGGGCCCACGCGCCTGGTGTTGTTCGAGCTCAGCGAGTTCGCGCTGTATCAGATCGAGCAGGAGCTGGGCGAGCTGTTCCCCCACCTGCCGCTGGTGCGCCTGGTCGGTGATGTGAAGGACGCCGGCGCCTTGAACCGCGCCATGGCGGCGCACCGGCCCAACCTGGTGTTCCATGCGGCCGCCTACAAGCATGTGCCGCTGATGGAAGACGACAACGCCTGGCTGGCCTTGCGTAACAACACCTGGGGCACCTACCTGGCGGCACAGGCGGCAGCAGCCCATGGCGTGCAGCGCTTCGTGCTGATCTCGACCGACAAGGCCGTGAACCCCACCAACGTCATGGGCGCCACCAAGCGCGCGGCCGAAATGGTGCTGTCGCACTGGGCGGCGCGCGCTCCGGGCACGCGCTTCACGGCCGTGCGCTTTGGCAATGTGCTGGGCTCGAGCGGCAGCGTCATCCCCAAGTTCAAAGAGCAGATCGCCAAGGGTGGACCGGTCACGGTCACCCACCCCGAGATCACCCGCTACTTCATGACCATCCCCGAGGCGGCCCAGTTGGTGCTGCAGTCTGCAGCCCTGGCCGAAACCGGGCAGGTGTTCGTCATGGACATGGGCGAGTCGGTGAAGATCGTCGACCTGGCGCGCAAGCTCATCCACCTCAGTGGCCACACCGAGGCCGAGATCCCCATCGTGTTCTGCGGTCTGCGCCCGGGCGAGAAGCTCTATGAAGAGCTGCTGGCCGATGCCGACACCACCCTGCCCACGCCGCATCCGCGACTGCGGCTGGCCCAGTTGCGCTCCGAGCTGCCCGAGGACTGGCTGGAGCGGCTGCAGGCCCTGGTGCAGGATGAGGCTGCCGCCGTGCCTGCCGAGTTGCGCAGCCGACTGCACGGGCTGGTGCCGGAGTACCAGCCCCGCTGAGCCCCTTACCCAATGATCGGCTGATCCGTTGATCCAATCAGCGCGCCGTGGGTCGGTCGACCCCCAGTAGCAGGTCGTCCACCTGCACCAGCAGCGCCGGGATCTGCACCGGCTTGGTCAGGTAACAGGCCGCACCGGCCGCCAGTGCGGCGTCAATCTGCTCGGGCATGGCATCGGCCGAGATCACGATCACCGGGATGTCGGCCGTGTCGGGGTTGGCCTTCAGCAGGTGCAGCAACTCCAGGCCCGAGGCATCGGGCAGCTGCAGGTCCAGCAGGATGAGGTCAGGCCGGCGGGCGCGCACCCGGTCGTGCAGCACGGCCAGGCCCTCCTCGATGGTGGGTGCCACGGTCAAACGCAGCCAGGCCCTCGATGCCAGGGCCGACTGCACCACTGCGCTGTTGGTGGGGTTGTCTTCCACATAGAGCACGTGCCGGGTGGGGCGCAATGGCGGGTGAGGTGGTGCAGATGGCGGGGATGAGGGCCCCAGGTCGTTCGTTTGGGGGGACCGGGCTCCGGGTGCCGGATATGCCGGGTGCGCGGGCTCGGCCCCGGACGGCGGCGCCTGGCGGGCTTCGGTGGCCCCGGTGATCAGACGCGGCAGCACCACGCTGAACACGCTGCCCTGGCCCACCTGGCTGCGCACCTGCAGGACCCCCTGCATGGCCTGCACCAGGTGGCGGGTGATGACCAGGCCGATGCCGGTGCCGTCGGTGCCGCTGCGCTCGCGGCCCAGGCGGTTGAAGGGCTGGAAGAGCTGGGCCTGCTGCGCCTCACTCATGCCTAGACCCTGGTCCTCCACCGACAGGGCGAAGCGCTCGCCCACCCGACCTTGAGCCGGCAACAGGGTCACGCTCAGCCGCACCTCGCCGCCAGGGCGGTTGTACTTGATGGCATTGCTCAGCAGGTTGACCAGCACCTGCTGCAAGCGGGTCGGGTCGGCCGAGACCCACCAATCCGAGGGCGGCATGGGCGTGGGTACCAGCCGCACCTGGTGCTGTTGGGCCAAGGGGGTCACCATGTCCAGCGCGGCCTGCACCGAGCCCGCCACGGCCACCGGCCGCAGATCCAGCTGCAGGTTGCCGCTGTCCACCCGCGAGATGTCCAGCACGTCATCGATCATGGCCAGCAGGTGCCAGCCCGCCTGCTGGATCTGGCGCACCCGCTGCTTCTGTGCGGCCGGCAGCGGTGATTGTTCGTCGATCTCCATCACCTGCGCAAAGCCCAGCACGGCGTTCAGCGGCGTGCGCAACTCATGGCTCATGCGCGAGAGGAACTCGCTCTTGGCCTGGTTGGCCGCATCGGCGGCCAGCTTCTGGGCTCGGGCCTCCTGCATGGCCGCCTCAATGCGGCGGGCGTGGCCGGTCATCACCAGCAGCAGCGCGCCCAGCGCGGCGGTCAGGGCCATGCCCGCCAAACCCATCAGGCGTGACAGTTGGTCCCGGGCCACGGCGGGGTGTTCGCCCTCCACCCACAGGGCCAGCGACCACTGGCGCCCGCCAAAGCTCAGTGGCAACAGGTGATGGCGTGGCTGGCTGGCCCAAGGCTGGGTGCTGGCCTCCTGGCAGGCAGGGGCGCCCGCCAGAAAGGCCCGCGTGGCCCCCGGTGTGAGGTCGAGCAGGCAGGCCTGCAGGTAGCGGGGCATGTCGCTCAGCATGGCCTGCAGCGTGTCATCCATCCGCAGTGCGATGAACACAGCCCCCCGCGTGGCCTGAACGCGCTGCAAGGGGGTGTGCGGTGCCCCGGCGTACACCGCGCGGTAGATCACCACCCCGCGTTGCTGCCCGGTTTCCTGGTTCAGTGTGAGGGGTGCCGTGGCCACCATCTTGTCTTCACGGCGTGCCTGCTCGAAGGCGTCCCGCGTCACCGGCACCGACAGCACGTTGTAGCCCAGGGCCTTGGCATTGCGGTCCACCGGCTCGAAGAGGCTCACGGCCACCAGTTCTTCGCCCTTGGGGGGCAGGCGGTCGCGCGTGTCGAACACCTGGTAGCCCTCGAACCCAGCGGCGCGCTGCCGGGCCTCGAACGCCGGCAGTTCGTCGGCGCGCAGGCGCTGGTCCCACCCGATGCCCTGGATGCCGGGCACCGTGCTCAGCCAGTAGCGGCTGGCGGCCTCGAACTCCTGACGCTCGACCAGCGTCGAGGCCGCATACAGCCCACGCATCGCCTCCAGGGCGTTCACATAGCCTGACAGCGTCAGCTGCACCGCATGTCGGGTTGTGTCCACGTCCCGCTGAAAGAGGTGCTCGGTCCGCTCGTCCTTCCATTCCTGCACCTGGCGCACCACCCCCAGCACCACCACCGCCGTGATCAGCAGCGGGATGCCCACCGTGCGGCGTCGGCGACGCCACAACTCGGCGGGCTGACCGATCAAGGTCAGGGCCAGAGGGGTGCCCACCAGCACGCCCATGGTGTCGCCCATCCACCAGCTCAGAAAAGTGTCCAGGGCCAGCGTGTCAGGCAGCTCGCCCGCCATCACCATGCTCACCACCGACATCGTGGCGTTCACCAGGCAGGCCATGGGGCCGGCCAGCAGCAGGAACAAGCCGATCTCGCGGGGGTGCTCTAGGGTGAGCGGCTCGGGGGACAGGCGCCGAACCAGGACCACGGCCAAGGCGCCTTGCAGCAGGGCACCCAGACCCGTCATGGCGGTGGTCGACACCGCCTCCACGCTGGCGATGTCCGCCCCCATCAGCCACCGAGACCACACGGCCACGGCGGCGCTGCCCAGGCCCAGGGCCGGCAGCATGCAGCGGCCCCACGCCAGCACACAGGCCAGCCCCACGCCGGCGGCCAGGTAAAACGGGGCCACCTGGTCGATCGAACTGGTCACCCAGACGGACAGCATGCCGCTGAGGGTGTAGGCCAGCCAGGTCAGGCCGCCCAGCCCCCAGGGCTGCCAGCGTGGGTGTCGAAAAAAGGCGCGAACGAGGTCCATGGTGCGTCAACGGTGCACCCTGCACGATATCAGCAGCCTATGCGGTGCCCAAGCGCCGCCCCCTTTGTTGCGGGAAACACCCTACAGCCTGTGTTCAGGCCGCCATCTTGGGGCTTGACGGCCCTGGCGCACGCCTATACTGATCAACAACATGCGGGGAACTTGCCTTTCGGGCATGCCTCCAACTGACACAAACGCAAGACATGGCCATGACTTCCAGAATCAAGATTGCGGGCTGGGTGGCGCTGGGTGCGCTGGCCGGAGCCCTGACCACGCTGCAGTTCGGCGCCACGGCGCGCAGCTCGGTCGCGCCCCTGCCGCTGGAAGAAATGCAGCAGCTGGCGGCGGTCTTCGGCATGATCAAGTCCGATTACGTCGAGCCCGTGGATGAGAAAAAGCTCATCAGCGATGCCATCGGCGGCATGGTGGCTGGCCTGGATCCGCACTCCGTCTATTTCGACAAGAAGAGCTTCAAGGAATTCCGCGAAGGCACCACGGGCAAGTTCGTGGGCGTGGGCATCGAGATCGGCATGGAAGACGGCTTGGTCAAGATCGTGTCGCCCATCGAGGGCTCGCCGGCCTTTCGTGCCGGGCTCAAGAGTGGCGACCTCATCACCAAGATCGACGACACCTTCGTCAAGGGCCTGACCATAGACCAGGCCGTCAAGCGCATGCGCGGCGAGCCCAACACCAAGGTCGTGCTCACCATTTTCCGTAAAGCCGAGAGCCGCACCTTCCCCGTCACCATCGTGCGTGAAGAGATCCGTGTGCAATCGGTGCGGGCCCGCATGATTGAGCCGGGCTACGGCTGGGTGCGCGTGTCGCAGTTCCAGGATCGCACGGTGGAAGACTTCGTCACCAAGGTTGAGGCGCTCTACAAGGAAGATCCCAAGCTCAAGGGCCTGGTGCTCGATTTGCGCAACGACCCAGGTGGCCTGCTGGAGGGCGCCGTGGCCCTGTCGGCCGCCTTCTTGCCCAAAGACGTGGTGGTGGTGAGCACCAACGGCCAGTTGCCCGAGTCGCGGCAGGTGTTCAAGGCCAACCCGGATGACTACATGCGTCGTCCCGGGCGCGATCCGCTGGCCCGCTTGCCCGAGGCCATCAAGACCGTGCCCCTGGTGGTGCTGGTCAATGAAGGCTCGGCGTCGGCCTCCGAGATCGTCTCGGGTGCCTTGCAAGACCACAAACGTGCCACCATCATGGGCGCCCAGACCTTCGGCAAGGGCTCGGTGCAGACCGTGCGCCAGCTCACGGCCGACACGGCCCTGAAGATCACCACGGCCCGCTACTACACCCCCAGTGGGCAGTCCATCCAGGCGCGTGGCATCGTGCCTGACGTGATGCTGGACGAAACGGCCGAGGGCAACCTGTTTGCTGCCCTGCGCGTGCGCGAGGCCGATCTGCAGAAGCACATCTCCAACGGCCAGCAGGCGGAAGAGAAAGACCCCGCCCGCGAGAAGGCCCGCGAGGAAGCCCTCAAGCGCCTGGAAGAGGCCTCGGCCCGCAAGGACGAGCCGCCCAAGCCCCTGCCCGAGTTCGGCAGCGCGGACGACTTCCAACTGCGCCAGGCGCTGAACCACCTGCAGGGCAAGCCGGTGCAGGTCTCCAAGACCATGACCGAGCGCAAGCCCGACGAGGCGTCCGCCGAGTGAGTGCGTGCGGTTTGAGCGACGAGCAGCAGCTGCGCTACAGCCGCCACCTGCTGCTCGATGAATGGGATGAGGCCGTCCAGGCAAGACTGAACGCAGCCCATGCCCTCGTGGTGGGCGCGGGAGGCCTGGGCTCACCCGCGCTGATGTACCTGGCCGCCGCCGGCGTGGGGCGCATCACCGTCATCGACCCGGACGAGGTCGAACTCAGCAACCTGCAGCGGCAGGTGCTCCATGGCACCGACACCATCGGTCAGGCCAAGGTGCAATCGGCCCGACTGGGTCTGGCCCGGCTGAACCCCGAGGTTCAGGTGCAGGCGGTGGCCCAGGCCGCTGATGCGGCTTGGCTGGCTGCCCAGGTGCCGGGTTGTCAGGTGGTGCTGGATTGCACCGACCGGTTCGACACCCGTCAGGCCGTGAACGCCGCCGCGATGCGGGCCGGTGTGCCCCTGGTCAGCGCTTCGGCCGTGCGCTGGGATGGTCAGCTGACCGTGTACGACCCCCGGCAGGCTGACAGTCCCTGTTACGCCTGCCTGTTCCCGCCCGATGCTCCACCCGCCGAGACCCGGTGCGCGCTGCTGGGCATCTTTGCGCCGGTGGTGGCCACCCTGGGGGTGATGCAGGCGGGCGAGGCCCTCAAGTTGCTGGCCGGCCTGGACCACCATCCCGCCCATGACAGCCTGGCCGGCCGCCTGCTGATGCTGGATGGGCGCCATTGGGGCTGGACCGAGCTGCGTGCGCAACGCCGTGCCGATTGCCCGGTGTGTGCCCAACGTCCCACCAACTGACGCCACAGTACAACTCCCGGGCTTGCAGGCCCCTGTTTACGCGTTCACGTGGGGTGCCTTATCGCATACTGGGACACAGGCCCAGTCCCGGGTCATCACACTGTCTGACCATGAACAATCCCAAGGAACTGCTGGAGCGCAACTTCCCCACGGCGGGCCAGGATGCCCGGCTGGTGGCCAAATCGTCCCTGTACGACGGCGCCGACAGCAGCTACAAGCTGGCCTTCACCGACACCGACTTCCTGCTGCACCCCGACCTGCGTCCCGTGCGCATGCAGCTGGAGCTGCTCAAGCCCGAGATGGTGCAGCGCGAAGAAGGCATCGAATCCACCATCGTGGTCTTCGGCAGTGCCCGCATCCTGTCGGCCGATGACTCTCGCCAGCGCCTGGCCCAGGCCCAGGCCCTGCCGGCCGGCCCTGAGCGCGATCTGGCCGTGCGCCGCGCTGAAAAGCAGGTCGAGATGTCCCGGTTTTACGAAGAGGCCCGTGCTTTTGCCGGACTGGTCACCGAGCATTCGGCCAGGCTGGACAACCCGATCTACGTCGTCACCGGCGGTGGGCCGGGGGTGATGGAGGCGGGCAACCGTGGTGCCCACGAGGTGGGGGGCAAAAGCATTGGCCTCAACATCGTGCTGCCGCACGAGCAAGAGCCCAACCCCTACATCACGCCGCGACTGTGCTTCCAGTTTCACTACTTCGCGCTGCGCAAGATGCACTTTCTGATGCGCTCGGTGGCGCTGGTGTGCTTCCCCGGCGGCTTTGGCACGCTCGATGAGCTGTTCGAAACCCTGACCCTGATCCAGACCGGCAAGTGCCGCAAGCGCCCGGTGCTGCTGTTCGGTCGCGATTTCTGGAGCAAGGTGGTCAATTTCGACCACCTGGTCGACACCGGCATGATCAGCCCCGAGGACGTCAACCTGTTCCACTACGTCGAAACGGCCGACGAGGCCTGGTCGGTGCTGCAGCGGGTGTATGGCCTGGGGCAGCCTGATCCCGACCACGCCTGCGGCTGGTAACCGTGAAGGACGCACCGCCATGGCCCGCATCACCCTGATTGGCGCGCCCACCGACATTGGTGCCAGCATGCGTGGGGCCAGCATGGGGCCAGAGGCCCTGCGGGTGGCGCAGCTGCCCGACGCCCTGGTGGCGTTGGGCCACGAGGTGGCGGATGCGGGCAATGTGGCAGGCCCCGCCAACCCACAGCAGCCACCCGATCAGGGCTACCGTCACCTGCCGGAATGCGTGGCCTGGAACGAAGGCGTGTTTCAGGCCGTGAGCCAGGCCTTGGGGGCGGGGCAGTTGCCCATACTCATGGGCGGCGACCACAGCCTGGCCATTGGCTCCATCGGGGCGGTGGCGGCCCACTGCCGTGCCCGTGGGCAGCGCCTGCGCGTCATTTGGCTGGACGCCCATGCCGACTTCAACACCAGCCACATCACCCCCAGCGGCAATGTGCACGGCATGCCGGCCGCCATCTTGTGCGGCCATGGGCCCGAGGCCTTGCTGCGGGTGGCCCAGGCCGGCACGGCGCAGCCGGCCCTGCAGCCTGACCAGTTGCGCCACGTGGGCGTGCGCAGCGTGGATGCGGCCGAACGCGAGTTCGTGCACGCCTGCCAGCTGGAGGTGTTCGACATGCGTTTCATCGACGAGGCGGGCATGCGCGACACCCTGCAGCAAGCCCTGATGGGCGTGGACGAGCAAACCCACGTGCACGTCAGCTTCGATGTTGATTTTCTCGACCCCGATGTGGCGCCCGGCGTGGGCACGCCGGTGCGCGGTGGCCCCACCTGGCGCGAAGCGCAGCTGTGCATGGAGATGCTGGCTGACACCGGTCGGGTCGGCTCGCTGGACATCGTCGAGCTCAACCCCGCGCAGGATGTGCGCAACCGCAGCGCCGAGTGCGTGGTCGAGTTGGTGTCCAGTTTGTTCGGCAAATCCACCCTCATGAGGCCCCGCGACTGACCATCGCGGGCTGCTTCCCCTCAACCCCTGGTCGATGCTGTCGATAAACCGTCATGACGACCAACCCTCGAACCGCATTGGTCCTCACGGGCGGCGGCGCCCGTGCGGCCTACCAGGTGGGTGTGCTGCAGGCCCTGCAGTCCATCCGCCGGGACAGTGGCGAGCGCCGTCGGGGCAACCCGTTTCCCATCATCTGCGGCACCTCGGCTGGCGCCATCAACGCGATGGCCCTGGCCTGCCAGGCCGATCATTACGAACTGGCCTTGCGCAGCATGGTCGAGGTCTGGCGCAACCTGCGCACCGAGCAGGTCTACCGCGCCGATTCGCTGGGCGTCATCCGCAGCGGGGCCAAATGGCTGACCCTTTTCTCGGTGGGCTGGGTCCTGGCCCGCTGGCGTCGCGCCCGTCCGCGCTCCCTGCTGGACAACGACCCCTTGCGTGAGCTGCTGCCGCAACTCTTTCAAATGGAGCGGCTGGACGAGGTGATGGCGCAGGGTCATGTGGACGCTGTGGCTGTGACGGCCTCGAGCTACACCACCGGCCAGCACGTCACCTTCTATGACAGCGCGCGCCCCATCGAGCCCTGGGCGCGTTCGCAGCGCATCAGCGTGCGCGACAAGATGACGTTCGAGCACCTGATGGCGTCCTCGGCCATCCCGTTTGTCTTTCCGGCCGTGCATGTGCCCATGGCCAACGGCCAGCAGCATTACTTCGGTGATGGCTCGATGCGCCAGGCCGCGCCCATCTCGCCAGCCATCCACCTGGGGGCCGACCGCATCCTGGTGGTGGGGGCAGGGCGCTTGCAAGAGCCCAACCTGGTGGCCCCCACAGGCCCGCTGGCGTACCCCCCTCTGGCCCAGATCGCCGGCCACGCCATGTCCAGCATCTTTCTGGATGCGCTGGCGGTGGACATCGAGCGCATGCAGCGCGTCAACCGCACCCTGGCCTTGCTGACCCCCGAGCAGCGGGCGCAAACCGATTTGCGCCCGGTGGACATCCTGGTGATTGCGCCCAGCCAGCGCATCGATGACATCGCTTCGCGACACCTGTGGGCCATGCCCCCAGCCGTGCGCACCATGCTGCGGGCGCTGGGCGTGCAAGGCTCGCGAGGAGCAGCCCAGGGCACGGCCCTGGCCAGCTACCTGCTGTTCGAGCAGTCGTTCACCCGCGAGCTCATCCACCTGGGCTACAGCGACACCCTGGCCAAGCGCGAGGAGGTGCTGCGGTTCTTTGGCTGGGGCTCCAGCGACCCGGCCGCGCCTGCCGAGCCGACCAGCGGCACCCCTCAGGTTTTGACAAGCCCCAGCGGCCGTGCTACAGTCGAGAGCTTCGCCTGAAAGGGCGAGGTGTTTCCATTACTCCTTTATTGGAAGGTCTCAACATGTACGCGGTCATAAAAACCGGTGGTAAGCAATACAAAGTTGCTGCTGGCGAAAAGATCAAAGTAGAACAGATTGCTGCGGACGTTGGCCAAGAGATCGTGATCGACCAGGTTCTGGCTGTCGGCAACGGCGCTGAACTGAAGGTGGGCACGCCCCTGGTGGCTGGCGCAACCGTGAAGGCAACCGTGGTCTCCCACGGCCGTCACGACAAGGTTCGCATCTTCAAGATGCGCCGTCGCAAGCACTACCAGAAGCGCCAAGGTCACCGTCAGAACTTCACCGAGCTGCAAATCAGCGCCGTGAACGCCTGATCCCCCTTCAGTCTTAGCCAGTCCTCAGGAGAAAGTCCATGGCACAGAAAAAAGGCGGCGGTTCCACACGGAACGGCCGCGACTCCCAACCAAAGATGCTGGGTGTGAAGGTCTACGGCGGCCAAGTGGTTCCCGCAGGCTCGATCATCGTTCGTCAACGTGGTACCCGCTTCCATGCTGGTCCCAACGTGGGCACCGGCCGCGACCACTCGCTGTTCGCTCTGGTGGACGGCACCGTGTCGTTCGCCGTCAAGGGTCCGCTGAACCGCAAGACGGTCGTCGTCACCCCCGTCTGAGCCTTCGGGTTCGACCTGGAGGCGTCATGCCTCCAACTTTCAAGCCCTGGCTCGCCGGGGCTTTTGTGTTTTTTTCCACGAGGACTCCAGCCCCATGAAATTCGTCGACGAAGCCACCATTGATGTGGTGGCAGGCAATGGCGGCAGCGGTTGCATCAGCTTCCGTCGCGAGAAGTTCATCCCCTTCGGCGGCCCCAACGGTGGCGACGGTGGGCGGGGTGGTCATGTCTACGTGGAAGCCGACCGCAACATCAATACCCTGATCGACTACCGCTACAAGCGCCGCTTCGAAGCGCGCAACGGCGAGCAAGGCCGGGGTTCGGACCAGTTCGGTGCCGCCGGTGACGACATCACCCTGCGCGTGCCCGTGGGCACCATCATCCGTAACGGCGAGACTGACGAGGTGATGATGGAGTTGCTGGAGCACGGCGAGAAGCGCCTGCTGGCCAAGGGCGGTGATGGCGGCTTCGGCAACCTGCACTTCAAGACCAGCACCAACCGCGCGCCCCGCAAGAAAACGCTGGGCTGGCCGGGTGAGGCCTTCAAGCTCAAGTTGGAACTGCGCGTGCTGGCCGATGTGGGCCTGCTGGGCATGCCCAATGCCGGCAAGTCCACGCTGATCGCGGCCATCTCGAACGCCCGCCCCAAGATCGCTGACTACCCCTTCACCACCCTGCACCCCAACCTGGGGGTGGTGCGCGTGGGTCCCGAGAAGAGCTTTGTGGTGGCCGACATCCCCGGCCTGATCGAAGGCGCCTCGGAAGGCGCCGGTCTGGGGCACCTGTTCCTGCGCCACCTGCAACGCACCCGCTTGCTGCTGCATGTGGTGGATCTGGCGCCCTTTGATGACGGGGTTGATCCGGTCCATCAGGCGCGCGCCATCGTCAACGAGCTCAAGATTTACGACGAAGAGCTCTACAACAAGCCTCGCTGGCTGGTGCTCAACAAGCTGGACATGATCCCGGACGAAGAGCGTGTGGGCCGGGTGCTGGACTTTGTGCGTCGCTATGGCTGGAAGGGCCCGGTGTTCCAGATCTCCGCGCTGACCCGCCAAGGGTGTGAGCACCTCGTGCAGACCATCTACCAGCACGTGGCCGCCATGCAGGAACGCCACGAGGAGGCCGATGTGCGCTTTGACGGTGCACCCCTGCCGACCGGGGCTGATCTGCTGGCCCAGGCCGGCCTGGCCTACGACGACGATCTGACCAGCCTGGTCAAGCCCAAGCAACTGGCCAAGCCGACGAAGACCGCCGCCGCTGCGAAGAAGGCTGTCGCCAAGAAGGTGGCAGCGAAGAAGGCCCCCGCCAAGAAAGCCGCGTCCAAGACACCGGCGGCAACCAAGCAGGCCGCGAAGGCAGCGGCCGTGAAGACGCCGGCGGCGAAGAAAGCCTCGGCCCCCAAGGCGCCGGCTGCCAAGAAAGCGGTCGTGCCCACGGTGGCGGCGAAGAAGGCAGCGGTGAAGAAGGCGGCCGCCAAGAAAGTGGTGGTCAAGAAGGTTGCCGCCACCAAGGCCACCAGCCAGTCGGACGTGAAGACGGCCTCTGCCAAGAAGGCCCCCGCCAAGAAAGCCCCGGCCAAGAAGGCCGCTCGCTGAGCCCTTGCCACCGTTTGCTTAGACTGAGCCTGCGCCCATGAACGATGTGTTGAAGAACGCCCGCCGCATTGTCGTGAAGGTGGGCTCCAGTCTGGTCACCAACGAAGGCAAGGGCGTGGATGCCGAGGCCATCGGCACCTGGTGCCGTCAGATGGCCGTCCTGGCCGCCGATGGGCGCGAGGTCATCATGGTTTCCAGTGGCGCCATTGCCGAGGGCATGAAGCGCCTGGGCTGGGCCACCCGCCCCAAAGAGATCCACGAACTGCAGGCCGCCGCCGCGGTCGGGCAGATGGGCCTGGCCCAGATGTACGAAAGCAAGTTGCGCGAGCACGGCATGGGCAGCGCCCAGGTGCTGCTCACGCACGCCGATCTGGCTGACCGCGAGCGCTACCTCAATGCCCGCTCCACGCTGCTGACCTTGCTGTCACACCGCGTGGTGCCCGTCATCAACGAGAACGACACCGTGGTCACCGACGAGATCAAGTTCGGCGACAACGACACCCTGGGTGCCCTGGTGGCCAACCTGGTTGAGGCCGACCTGCTGGTCATCCTGACTGACCAGAAGGGTCTGTACAGCGCCGACCCGCGCAAAGACCCCTCGGCTCGTTTCATCGATGTGTGCACGGCGGGTGACCCCGCGCTGGAGCAGATGGCCGGCGGTGCGGGCTCGCGCGTGGGCACGGGCGGCATGATCACCAAGGTGCTGGCGGCCAAACGCGCGGCGCGCAGCGGCGCGTCCACCGTGATCGCCTGGGGCCGTGAGCCCGAGGTGCTGGTGCGGCTCAGCCAGGGCGAATCGATCGGCACGCTGTTCGTGGCGGCCACCGCCAAACTGGCTGCGCGCAAACAGTGGATGGCCGACCATCTTCAGCTGCGCGGTGCCGTGGTGGTGGACGATGGCGCGGTCGGCAAGCTGCGCGACGAAGGTAAAAGTTTGTTGCCGATCGGCATGGTCGAGGTCATCGGCGAGTTCCATCGCGGCGATGTGATCGCCGTGCAAGACCTGCGCGGCCGCGACATCGCGCGGGGGCTGGCCAACTACGCCAGCAGCGAGGCCCGCCTCCTGGCGCGCAAGCCGTCCAGCGAGATCGAGGCCATCCTGGGCTTCGCCAACGAGCCTGAAATGATCCACCGCGACAACCTTGTGTTGGCCGATCGGGGGGGCTCCACGGCCTGACCCCATTCTGGCCAGGCCCCACCCCCATGCTGGGGGGCCTAGGGTCAACCCTGTCCGCGTGGTGGTGGCGTTCTAAGTTAAAAAGGCAAGCCGTCGCGTCGACGGGTCGATTGGAAGGATTGCCACATGCCACTGAACGCTGCTCCCCGTGCTGCTTTGAAAACCCTGGCCCTGGCCCTGGGTGCCGTGACCCTGTCGGTGTCGGCGCAGGCCAAGACCACCATCTGCGTCTGGGATGTGGCCGGCAAAACGGGTGATGTTTTCGCCACCGCCCAGGACTACGCCCTGGCCATGCAGAAGCAGGGTGTGGACATGCAACTCAAGGTGCATGTGGACGAGCGTGTGGCGGTGGAAGACTACCGCGCCGGTCAGTGCCAGGGCGTGATCGCCACGTCTTTCCGCACCCGTCCTTTCAACGAAGTGGCTGGCTCGATCGACAGCATTGGCTCGACCACCATCGTGCGCAACGGCAAGCCCGACACCGAGGCCAGCTACGAAGTGCTGCGCCGCGTGATCCAGGTGTTCGCCTCGCCCCAGGCCGCCAAGCTGATGGTCAATGGCAACCATGAAGTGGCTGGCATCTTCCCGCTGGGTGCGGCCTACCCCATGGTTCGCGACCGCAACATCAACTCGGTCGAGGCCCTGGCCGGCAAGAAGATCGCCGCCTTCGACTACGACAAGGCCCAGGCCCTGATGATTCAGCGCATTGGTGCGCAGCCCGTGTCGGTGGACGTGACCAACATTGGCCCGCGCTTCAACAACGGCATGGTCGACATGATCACGCTGCCGGCGGTGGCCTACCAGCCGCTGGAATTGCACAAGGGCATGGGCACCAAGGGTGGCATCGGCCGCCTGCCCATCATGGTGCCCACGGTGCAGATGGTCATCGACCGCACCAAGTTCCCGGACGGCTTTGGCGAGCGCTCGCGCCAGTTCTGGCTGAGCCAGTATGACCGCGCCCTGGGGCTGGTGCGCAACGCGGAGCGGGCCATCCCGGCCAACATGTGGCAAGACCTGCCGTCTGAAGTGCTGCCCAAGTACGTCGTGATGCTGCGCGAGGCCCGCATCTCGATCGCCAAGCAAGGTCTGTACGACAAGACGACCATGAACATCATGAAGCGTGCTCGTTGCAGCGTGAACCCGGGTGATGCCGAGTGCGCCACCCCGCGCGAGATCGAATGACCTGAGCAGATCAGGTGAGCCAGGCAACAGGGCCCCTCGGGGCCCTGTTCAGTTTTCTTCGCTGTGTTCCGGGTGATCCAGCGGTGCGTGCGTGTCTTGATCACGCGCCCCCGGTCTCAGGTGCGAGCGCAGGTAGCGTGTGCCGCCTTGCGCGGGCCGGGGCAGGTGCCGGGCCAGCTCGGACAGCGCCATCTGGTAGACCTCGCGCTTGAATTCGATCACCGTTTCCAGCGGCACCCAGTACTCGTGCCAGCGCCAGGCGTCGAACTCGGGGTGGCTGCTGGCACGCAGGTTCATGTCGCTGTCGCGGCCCATGAGTTGCAGCAAGAACCAGATCTGTTTCTGCCCCCGGTAATGACCACGGGCATCCTTGCGGATGAAGTGCTGGGGCACCTCGTAGCGCAGCCAGTCCCGCGTGCGGGCAATGATGCGCACGTGCTCGGGCAACAGCCCCACTTCTTCGTGGAGCTCGCGGTACATCGCCTGCTCGGGCGACTCACCATGCTTGATGCCGCCTTGGGGAAACTGCCAGGAGTGGGTGCGTATGCGCTTGCCCCAGAACACCTGGTTCCGCTGGTTGAGCAGGATGATGCCGACGTTGGGGCGAAAGCCTTCACGGTCGAGCATAATCAACTCCGAATCTTTCAACTGATTTCATTATTGCACCCCTGAGCCGAATCGCCTAGTGGCGGTGTCAAGGCCTCATTCAGGTGGTGCGCTTTTTTTGCGCCATGAAAGCCTCTCAGTTCTTCATCTCCACCCTCAAGGAAGCCCCCTCCGACGCCGAGATCGTCAGCCACAAGCTCATGATGCGCGCCGGGCTCATCAAGAAGCTGGGTGCGGGCCTGTACACCTACATGCCCATGGGCTTGCGCACGATTCGCAAGGTCGAGGCCATCATCCGCGAAGAGATGAACCGTGCCGGCGCCGTCGAGCTGGTGATGCCCGTGGTGCAGCCGGCCGAGCTGTGGCAGGAAACCGGTCGCTTTGACAAGATGGGCGACGAGCTGCTGCGCTTCAAAGACCGCCACGATCGCGACTTCGTCATCCAGCCCACGGCCGAAGAGGTGATCACCGACATCGCCCGTCAGGAGCTGCGCAGCTACCGTGCGCTGCCGAAGAACTTCTATCAGATCCAGACCAAGTTCCGTGACGAGCGCCGTCCGCGCTTCGGCATCATGCGCGGCCGCGAGTTCACCATGAAGGACGCCTACTCCTTCGACCGTGATGTGGAAAGCGCCGGCAAGACCTACGACGCCATGTACGCGGCCTACACGCGCATCTTCGAGCGCCTGGGCCTGCAGTTCCGCGCCGTGGCGGCCGACACCGGCGCCATCGGGGGCGACCGCTCGCACGAGTTCCAGGTGATCGCCGACACCGGCGAAGACGCCATCGTGTACTGCCCCACCAGCACCTACGCGGCCAACATCGAGCTGGCCGAAGCGGTGTCGTTGATCGCGGCCCGTGGCGCGGCAACACAGGCGCTGGAGAAAGTGCCCACCCCGGGCAAGAGCACCTGCCCCGATGTGGCCGAGCTGCTGGGTCTGCCCCTGTCGCAGACCGTCAAGTCGCTGGTGCTGGCCACCGACGAGACCAACGAGGCTGGCGAGATCGTCAAGAGCACGGTGTGGCTGCTGCTGGTGCGCGGCGACCACGAGCTCAACGAGGTCAAGGCGGGCAAGATTCAGCTGCCTGATGGCACGGGCCTGAAGGCGGGCTTCCGTTTCGCCACCGAGAAGGAAATCGTCGAGCACTTTGGCTGCAAGCCGGGCTACCTGGGGCCGCTCAACGTGAAGAAGCCCGTCAAGGTGGTGGCTGACCGCACCGTGGCCCACATGGCCGACTGGGTGTGCGGCGCGAATGAAGAAGGCTTCCACCTCCGGGGTGTGAACTGGGGCCGTGACCTGCCCGAGCCCGACCTGGTGGCCGACATCCGCAACGTGGTCGAAGGCGATCCCTCGCCCGACGGTCAGGGTGTGCTGGCCATTCAGCGTGGCATTGAGGTGGGCCATGTGTTCTACCTGGGCACCAAGTATTCCAAGGCCATGAACGCCACCTTCCTGGATGTGGATGGCAAGCCCAAGCACTTCGAGATGGGCTGCTACGGCATTGGCGTCACGCGCATTCTGGGCGCTGCCATCGAGCAAAAGCACGACGAGCGCGGCATCATCTGGCCCGACAGCATCGCCCCCTTCACCGTGGTGATCTGTCCCGTGGGCTATGACCGTTCCGAGGCCGTCAAGGCCGCTGCCGACGAACTGCACGCGCAGTTGCTGGCCCTGGGTGTGGACGTGATCCTGGACGACCGGGGCGAGCGCCCGGGTGCCATGTTCGCCGACTGGGAGCTGATTGGCGTGCCGCACCGCGTGGTCTTGGGCGACAAGGGCCTGAAAGAGGGCTTGGCCGAGCTGCAAGGCCGCCAGGAGGCTGAAGCCACCAAGGTGCCGGTGGCTGAGCTCTTGAATCAGCTGCGTGCGCGCCTGCAATTGGCGTGACCGCAGCCGGCGCGGATCGTCTAAGGTAGAGCCTATGCAAGGCCCTGCACTGATGGGGCGCGCAGCCCTGGTGCCGCGCACGCCCCAGTCTCTGCCCCACACCACGCACGCCGCACGCCAGCGGTGGGCGTGCGCCTGGGTGGCCGCTGCTTTGGTGGGGGCGTGGCTCTGGACCCTGCCCTTGCAGGCCTGGGCGGGCCGTCAGCTGGAAGAGCCCCTGGCCGATTCGGTGCGCACCGCGCTGTCGGCTGCCATTGGCTCGGCCCAACCCCAACTGGTGTTTGCCGATACCAGCCAGCGCCAGCGTTGCGAAAGCTGGGCCTTGGCGCTGGAGCACAAGCTGCTCAAACGCAAGCCCGACGAACTGGTGCGCCGCGAGTTTTTGCACACCGTGTGTTACGAGGCCAAGCGGGCGGGCCTGGAGCCCAGCCTGGTCATGGGCCTGATCCAGGTGGAAAGCGGCTTTCGCAAGTACGCCATCTCGTCGGTGGGCGCGCGGGGCTATATGCAGGTCATGCCCTTCTGGTCGCGCCTGATTGGCAATGGCGACCCCAGCAGCCTGTTCCACCTGCAGACCAACCTGCGCTTTGGCTGCGTCATCCTGCGCCATTACCTGGACCGCGAGCGCGGCAACCTCTTCATGGCCCTGGGCCGCTACAACGGCAGCCGCGGCCAGGCCAAGTACCCCAACATGGTCAACGCCGCCTGGCGGCAGTGGCAGGCGCTGGAGCGCTCACAGGTGGTGGCGCAAAGCCAGTGAGGCGTCGTGGGGCCGCCGGTGGGCAACCGCCCGCGGTGCGCCCAGCCTCTCAGCGCAGCGTGCGCAGATACGCGATCAGATCGGCCCGGTCCTGAGGGGCGGGAACCTTGAAATCCATTTGCTGCCAGGTCACGAAGGCATCCGGGTCGGCCAGCCACCGGTCCAGCGTCTGGGCGTTCCAGCGGACGCGCGCACGTTTCAAACCCGTGGAGTACTCGTAGCCCGACTGGGTACCCGCCAGGCGGTTGTACACCCCCCGGTGGGCCGGGCCAATGCCGTGTTGATCCAGTGCGTGGCAGCGCAGGCACCAGGCCTGGTGCAGGGCCTGGCCGCGCGCAATGCTGGGCGCGCGCGTGCTGCCCTCAGGCACGATCATGGGTGTTTGAGCGAAGACCGGGCCCGTCAGGCTGGCCACTGCCGACCACAGCAACGCCATCGTCACGGCGCGGCCCCAGGCGGCGTTCGCAGGGTGGGGGCCGTCACGCGGCGGCAGAAATTTGAAAAAGGGCCAAGCCAGGGTCATGAGCACAGCATCCAGCGACAACAGCGCGATACACCGCTCGGTTGTACGTCTTTTGCCCCTCGTTCAGAGGCACCGATTCGGCTCCACAGAGGGTGGACCACGTCACCATCGGCGTCATCGTGATCCACATCACGGTTCAGCGGGCCGCCTTACAGGCCTTGCCAGCGTTGGGGTGCCGCCTGGCTGATGCCGACCAGGTCCAGCACGCGCTCCACGGTGTCGTTGACCAGCTCGTCGATGGTCTTGGGGCGGTGGTAGAAGGCTGGCAGCGGCGGGAAGATGATGCCGCCCATCTCGGTGACGGCGGTCATGTTGCGCAGGTGGGCCAGGTTGAAGGGCGTTTCGCGCACCATCAGCACCAGGCGGCGCCGCTCTTTGAGGGTGACGTCGGCCGCCCGGGTGAGCAGGTTGTCGCCCAGGCCATGCGCCACGGCCGCCAGGGTCTTCATGGAGCAGGGGGCGATGACCATGGCATCGGTGGCAAAGCTGCCGCTGGCGATGCAGGCGCCCACGTCGCCGGGCGCATGGGCCTGGGTGGCCAGGGCCTCTAGGCCGCTGCGGTCCAGGCCCAGCTCGTGGTGCACGTTCAGGATGCCGGCCGAGGTGGCCACCAGGTGGGTTTCGATGCCCAAGGCACGCGCACGCTCCAGCAGGCGCACGCCATAGAGGGCACCACTGGCCCCGGTCAGGCCAATGATGAGACGGCGGGTGGGGGCGTTCATGCGTGCTGGGCGGCCGGTGGCGGCGCTCAGGCGCCCAGGGCCTGTTGCAGCTCGCCCGACTGGTACATCTCCATCATGATGTCGGAGCCACCCACGAACTCGCCGTTGATGTAGAGCTGAGGGATGGTGGGCCAGTTGGCGTATTCCTTGATGCCCTGGCGCACGGCTTCGTCTTCCAGCACGTTGAAGGTGACCAAGTCGTTGACGCCGCAGGCCTTCAGGATCTGCACGGCGCGGCCCGAGAAGCCGCACATGGGGAACTGGGCAGTGCCCTTCATGAAGAGCACCACGCGGTTGTTCTTGACCAGGTCGTCGATGCGTTGTTGAACGTCGCTCATGGGGAGGAATATGGAGAGGGGTTGATGTGGCGCGGCCGCTTCGGGACGGGCGGCTCAGGTGCATGGCCCATTGTTGGGGGCATGTTTCACCCTCAAGCTTAACGCAGGCGCCAAGGCCCCAGCGGGCTGAGGCTTTCGGCGCGCGAGGGGCAGAAGCCCCAGATGGTCAGAAGCTGTAGCGCATCGACAGCTTCAGCACGGGGCTGAGCTGCAGGCCATCGCCGCTGCGGTTGTTGCGGTTATCGCTCGCGTTGCGCATCACGCCCAGGTCGGCGCTGAAGTGCCAGGCGGTCTGGTCGGCGCCCTGTTCCTGGCTGACGCGGTAGCCCGCGCCCACGTAGGCGCGCAGTCCGCCATCACGGCCCGCGCGCTCTTGCGGTGTCGGCAGCACCAGGCGGTCCAGTTGCTGCACGTTGAGTTGCAGACCGCCGTCGGCATCGCCTTCGCCCCACCAGGCCTGGGTGACATCACCCTTGACCACGCCGGCGCTGGCCCGGAAGCCTGAGCCCAGCTCCAGATCCGACAGGATGTGGAGGCTGCGCAGCTTCAGGCCGTGTTGGGCGGGCTGGGCCAGCACGTAGCTGTCTTTGACGGGGTTGACATCGCGGTCGAGCGCCACACCCGCGCGACCTGCCCAGCGGCCCAGGCTGAGACCGGTGCCGGCCGCAGGCTGCGCAGCCAGGCTGGTGTTTTGCTGACTATGGTGGGCGTGCAGGTGAACGGTGGCGGTGGTGAGATTGGTGGTTTGGGCCTGGGCTTGGCGCCACACATGGCCGCTGTGCGGCACCCACTGCGCCTGTGCGATGCCCGCGAAGGCGCACAGCAGCGCACCCAGCCCCCAGTGGCGTGCGCCCAGGGGCGAGCGTGGCACCAGGGTGCCAGGCGTCGAGCGGGCGTTCAGGAAGCGGGTAGCGTGCATGGCAGGCTCCTCACGGATACAAACCTGATGCGATCGTAGAGAGTTCGGCCCCGCTTGTGGACCGAAGTTGTCAGGGTTCGTAACCGCTGTTCAAGGGTTCCCACTCGGTTGGCCTGCGCCGACGACAATCCCGCCGGCGCCTTGCCACTGTGCCCCAGTGCAGCGCACGTGTCCACCCAGGTCATGCCGGTGATCCACCCCGAGAAAACCCCTGTCGCGCAGCAACTGAGCCACGGCGTCAGCCTGATCCCAGCCGTGCTCGAGCAGCAGCCAGCCGCCTGGGTTCAGGTGCGCAGGCGCCTGCTGGATGATGGCGCGCAGGTCATCCAAGCCATCGGCGCCGGCGGTCAGGGCGCTGCGTGGCTCGAAGCGCAGGTCGGGCAGGTGGGGGTCGTGCTCGGCGATGTAAGGGGGGTTGCTCAGGATCAGGTTGAAGCGCTCGCCGGCCACGGGTTCGAACCACGAGCCCAGGCGCCATGCCACCGTCAGGCCCAGGCGTTCGCCGTTGAGGCGGGCGGTGCGCAGAGCGCCCTCGCTGGCGTCCACGGCCGTGACCTGCGCCTGGGGGTGCGTGTGGGCCACGGCCAGGGCGATGGCGCCGCTGCCGGTGCCCAGGTCCAGCACGCGCGGGGCAGCCGTGTGGCTCGACAGCTGGGCCAGCACATCCAGGGCCCAGTGCACCAGGGTTTCGGTGTCCGGCCGGGGCACCAGCACGTCGGGGTTCACGGCCAGCGTCAGCCCGAAAAACTCTTTGTGGCCCAACAGGTAGGCGGTGGGCTCGCCAGCGGCCCGGCGTTGCAACAGGGCATGGATGCGTGCGGCGGCCCCAGTCGGCAGCGGGTCGCGGTCGTGGGCCAGCAGCCAGCTGCGTGGCTGCTGCAACACGGCGCCCACCAGTAGCTGGGCGTCCAGGCGGTCCACGCCCAGGCGGCGGGCCCGTTGTAGGGCGTCCTCAATCGAGGTGGGCAGCTTAGACACCGGTGTTGGCCTCCAGCTCGGCCAGTTGCTCGGCGGCCTGGGCACTGAGCAAGGCCGCTACCACATCGCCCAGGTCGCCGTCCATGATCAGGCCCAGCTTGTACAGCGTCAAGTTGATGCGGTGGTCGGTCAGGCGGCCCTGGGGGAAGTTGTAGGTGCGGATGCGGTCGGAGCGGTCGCCTGTGCCTACCAGGCTCTTGCGGTGGGCGGCCTCTTTGGCCTGACGCGCCATGCGCTCCTGGTCGCGGATGCGGGCGGCCAGCACGGCCAAGGCGCGGGCCTTGTTGCGGTGCTGGCTGCGGTCGTCCTGGCATTCGGCCACGATGCCCGTGGGCAGGTGGGTGACGCGCACAGCCGAATCCGTCTTGTTGATGTGCTGGCCGCCGGCGCCGCTGGCACGGAAGGTGTCGATGCGCAGGTCGGCCGGGTTGATCTGCACCTCTTCGGCTTCGTCGGGCTCGGGCAGCACGGCCACGGTGCAGGCGCTGGTGTGGATGCGGCCTTGCGACTCGGTGGCCGGCACGCGCTGCACGCGGTGGCCGCCCGATTCGAACTTGAGCAGGCCATAGACGCCCGGGCCGCTGCCCTGGTGGTCGATGCGCAGCACCACCTCTTTGTAGCCGCCCAGGTCGGACTCGTTGGCCGACAGCACCTCGGTGCGCCATCCCTGGCGCTCGGCATAGCGCGTGTACATGCGGGCCAGGTCGCCTGCGAACAGGGCCGATTCATCGCCGCCGGTGCCGGCGCGGATCTCCAGAAACGCCGGGCGGTCGTCGTCCGGGTCGCGGGGCAGCAGGGCGGTTTGCAGCTCGGCTTCCAGGCGCAGCAGTTCGGCCTCGGCCTCGGTCACTTCGTCGGCGGCCATGGCGCGCAGGTCGGCATCACTGCCAGCGTCACGCAGCATCTCTTGTGCGGTGGCCAGGTCGTGCTGGCGCTGGGTGTGGCGGCGAGCCAGGGCGCACACGGCGCTCACCTCGGCGTGCTCGCGCGACAGGGCCCGAAAGCGCTTGTTGTCGGCGGCCACCGCCGGGTCGGCCAGGGCCTCTTCCAGCTCTCTGAGTCGGTGTCCCAGTCGTTCCAGCGAGGCGGCGAGCGAGGGCGCCAGGCCGACGCTCACGCCTCGTCCTCCGTGTGGGGCGCTTCGGGGGGGCGGGGTATGACGCCATCGGTCGGTGCCGCGCTTCGGGACGCGCGGCCCGGCACCACGTCGCCGCGCAAGAACAGCCTGGCCAGCGAGGCGGCCACCTCCGGACGGTGACGGGCATCGGCGCTGTGTAACTCGGCCAGCGCGCCGTGCAGCATTTTCTGGGTCAGGCCGCGCGACAGCGCTTCCATCACGGCCTCGATGTTGTCGCCCTTGGCCAGCATCTTGCGCGCCCGGGCCAGCTCGTGGGCGCGCCAGGCATCGGCCTGCTGGTGCAGGGCCTGGATCAGGGGCACGGTGGTGCGCTGGTCCAGCCAGTGCACAAAGCCCTGCACGCCGGTTTCGATGATGGCTTCGGCCTGTTGCACGGCGGCCTGGCGGCGTTCGCCGGCGGTTTGCACCATGGCCGAGAGGTCGTCCACGGTGTACAGGTAGACGTCGTCCAGCTCGGCCACCTCGGGTTCGATGTCGCGCGGCACGGCCAGGTCGACCATGAACATGGGGCGCCGCCGGCGCGCCTTCAGCGCGCGCTCGACCGCGCCCAGGCCAATGATGGGCAGGCTGGAGGCCGTGCAGGACACGACGATGTCGAACTCGTGCAGGCGATCGGGCAGCTCGGCCAGGCGCAAGGCCTGGGCGCCCAGGTGGGTGGCGAGCTTTTCGCCGCGCTCCAGGGTGCGGTTGGCCACGGCCATGGCCTTGGGCGTGCGCGCAGCAAAGTGGGTGGCCGAGAGCTCGATCATCTCGCCCGCGCCCACGAACAGCACCTTGGTGCGCTGCAGGTCTTCAAACAGCTGCGAGGCCAGGCGCACCGAGGCGGCGGCCATGCTGATGGAGTGCGCGCCGATCTCGGTGGAGGTGCGCACCTCTTTGGCCACGGCAAAGCTGCGCTGGAAGAGCTGGTGCAGCGTGGTGCCCAGGGTGCCGGCGATGTCGGCCTCGCGCACGGCCTGCTTCATCTGCCCCAAAATCTGCGGCTCGCCCAGCACCATCGAATCCAGCCCGCTGGCCACGCGGAAGGCATGGCGCGCGGCGTGGCCGCCTTCGTGCACATAGGTGTGGCGCAGCAATTCATCGTGCGAGACCTGGCCCACCTGGCTCAGCCAGTGCACGGCCGCCTGATGCAGATCACGCACCGGCCCCCCCAAACCACCCAGCGCACAGTACAGCTCGGTGCGGTTGCAGGTGGACAGCAAGGCCACTTCGGCACCGTGACCACTGTGTCCTGACAGCCTCAGGCGCTGGTGCAAATTCTGGTGCAGACCCTGCAGCGCCGGGGCGAGCTGATCCACCGCGAACGCAAAGCGTCCGCGCAGGTCCACGGTGGCGGTGGTGTGGTTCAGCCCCAGGGTCAAGACGCTCATAGCCCCCGATTATAAAATCCAGGGTTTTCCCTTCGCCGAGCGCCGCTGTGGGTTTTCTGGATTTCTTCAACCACCTGGTGAATTTTTTCGTGCCCGCCCTGGCCATGGCCCTGCTGGTGCCTGCCTTGGCGCGCCTGGTGTGGTGGCGGCTGCTCAAGCCGGTGGCCTGGTGGCGCCAGGTGGGGACGGTGGCCGGCGTCAACGTGGTGGTGTGGCTGGCCGGGTTGCTGGTGCTGGGCCGCGACGGTGCCATGGCCTCGTACGCGGCGCTGGTGCTGGCGTCTGCCCTCACGGTGTGGTGGACCGGCCTGCGTGGGCGGGCATGAGCCCGACCCGAACTCTCTGCCATGATCTGAGCGTGATGACCTACAGCGTCAAGGAAACCTTTTACACCCTGCAAGGCGAGGGCACGCATGCCGGCCGCCCAGCGGTGTTTTGCCGCCTGGCCGGATGCAATTTGTGGACAGGCCGCGAGGCCGACCGCGCCACGGCCGTTTGCCGCTTTTGCGACACCGATTTCGTGGGCACCGATGGCCTGGG
The DNA here is from genome assembly GCA_046295615.1 of Aquabacterium sp. GTDB lineage: Bacteria > Pseudomonadota > Gammaproteobacteria > Burkholderiales > Burkholderiaceae_C > Aquabacterium. The sequence goes on along the minus strand of JBKBMV010000002.1, from coordinate 170,266 downwards.
CGGCGGCAAGTTTGCCGATGCCACGGCCCTGGCCGCGCACATCGCCAGCTTCTGGCCCGCCACGGCGGCGGGCGCTCAAGGCCAGCGCTTTGTGGTGCTGACCGGCGGTGAGCCCCTGCTGCAGGTGGACGAGGCCCTGATCGCCGCGCTGCACGCGCAGGGCTTCGATATCGCGGTGGAAACCAATGGCACGGTGGTGGCGCCACCCGGCCTGGACTGGATTTGCGTCAGCCCCAAGGCCGGTGCGCCGCTGGTGCAGCGCAGCGGGCACGAGTTGAAGGTGGTGGTGCCCCAGGCCGGGTTTTCAGATGATGATCTGCGGGCCTTCGAGCAACTGGATTTTCAGCAGTGGCGCGTGCAGGCCATGGACAGTGCCGACCCCATCGCCCGCCGTCAGGCCATGGAATGGGCCGTGCAGTGGTGCCTGGACCACCCGCGCTGGCTGCTGAGTGTGCAGACCCACAAGAGTCTGGGTATCCGCTGAGGGCGGCTGCCACCCTGTTTCTGATGACACCGATGACGGCCCACCGTCGCTGAGGATTGCAAGATGTTCGAGCTGAGCCAGACCTTTTCCTTCGATGCGGCGCACACGCTGAAGCGGCACGTATCGCCCGAGGAAGCGGCGGGTAGCCGTCGCATCCACGGCCACACCTACACGGCCGAGGTCATCGTGGCGGGTGAGCGCCAGGCCGACTCGGGCATGGTGGTGGACCTGGCCGTGCTGCGCGCCGTCATTGCCGATGTGCGCAGCCAGCTCGATCACCACTTCCTGGACGAAGTGGCCGGCCTGGGCGCGCCCACGCTGGAAAACCTCTGCGTGTTCATCTACGCCCAGGTGCACCAGCACCTGCCCCAGGTGAGTGCCGTGGCCGTGTCGCGTGCGGCCGGCGACCGCTGTGTATACCGCCCCCGCGCCTGAGCACCATGAGCTGGGCCGAGCGCAGCCGCCACGCCGTCTGGCATCCCTGCACCCAGATGAAGGGGCATGAGCAGGCCCCGCCCCGCGCCATCGTGGCCGCCGATGGCCCCTGGTTGATCGACGACCAGGGCCACCGCATCCTGGACGCGGTCAGCTCGTGGTGGGTCAACCTGTTTGGCCACAACTTCGCGCCCATCCGCGAGGCCATCACCGATCAGTTGCAGCGCGTGGATCACATCATGCTGGCAGGCCTGACGCACCCGCCGGTGGTCGAGCTGTCCGAGCGCCTGGCTGCACTCACGGGCCTGGGGCATGCGTTTTACGCCAGCGATGGGGCCAGCGCCACCGAGATCGCGCTGAAGATGAGCGCCCACAGCTGGCGCAACCGGGGGCGGCCGGGCAAGCACCGCTTCATCGGCCTGCAAGGCGGTTACCACGGCGAAACCGTGGGCGCGCTGTCGGTGACCGACATCCCGCTGTTTCGTGAATCGTATGCGCCGCTGCTGCGCCTGAGCGCCACGCTGCCCTCGCCAGACCCACGCCAGGCCGCGCCCGGCGTCGGCGCCGAGCAGCACCTGCAGCACTGCATCGACGCGCTGGAGGCCTGGCTGGCCCAGCACCACGCCGAGACGGCCGCCATCATCCTGGAGCCCCTGGTGCAGGGCGCAGCCGGCATGGCCATGCACGACCCGGCCTACCTGGTGGCCGTGCGCCGCCTGTGCGATCAGTACGAGGTGCACTGGATCGCCGACGAAATCGCCGTGGGCTTTGGCCGCACCGGCACGCTGTTCGCCCATCAGCAAGCCGTGGGCCCCGATGGCCAGGCTGTGCGCCCGGACTTCATCTGCCTGAGCAAGGGCCTGACGGGTGGGGTGCTGCCCCTGTCGGCCGTGCTGACCACCGATGTCGTGTACCAGGCCTTCTGGGATGACCGGGTGGCCCATGGCTTTTTGCATTCGCACTCGTACACCGGCAACCCGCTGGCCTGCCGTGCTGCGCTGGCCGTGCTGGACACCTTTGCTGCGCGGGATGCGCAGGGCCGAGATGTGCTGGCGCGCAACCGCGAGGCCGCCCATCGGTTTAATGCACTGATCCAGCCCCTGAATCAACACCCGCGCGTGCGCGCCCATCGCCACATTGGCATGATCTGGGCCTGGGACATCGACACCACCGACCCCGGCTTTGCCGCCCGCTACCACCGCGCCGCGCTGCAGGCTGGCTTGCTGCTGCGCCCCATTGGTCACACGCTGTACGTGATGCCGCCCTATGTGCTCACCGAGGCTGATCAGCGCCACTTGGCCGAGGGCCTGGTGACCGTGTTGAACCGGGTGCTGGCTGACGACACCCTGCCGCCCACCTCGTCATCCAGCGAATCATCGGCCGATGGCTTGCGCATGGCGTGACCGCCGCGCAGTGGCCTACCACACCGCACCTCACGAGGAGATCCCGTCCATGAGCCTGGCCTGTTTCGTCACCGGCACCGACACCGGGGTGGGCAAGACCCGCGTCAGCGCGGCCCTGCTGCGTGCCCTGCATCGCGCGGGTCATGCACGCGTGGTGGGCATGAAGCCCGTGGCGGCGGGCTGCGAGTGGGTGGAGGCCGAGGACGGCCGCTCTGGCCACTGGCTCAACGAGGACGTGGCGGCCTTGCGTGCCGCAGGCACCCTGGCGGTGCCGCCCCAGTTCGACAACCCCTATGCCTTGCCTGATCCGGTGTCGCCCCACATCGCGGCCCGCCGGGCGGGCGAGCGCATCGACCTGGATCACCTCGAATCCACCTTCCATGCCCTGCGGCAGCACGCCGATGCCGTGGTGGTGGAGGGCGCAGGGGGCTTCATCGTGCCTCTGCACGACCGTGACGATGAGGCCGGCGCCGATCATGGCGAGCCTGCCTGGGTGACCAGTGCCGACCTGGCCGTGCGCCTGCGGCTGCCGGTGATCCTGGTGGTGGGCCTGCGGCTGGGTTGCCTCAACCACGCGCTGCTGACGCAAGAGGCCATCCTCTCGCGCGGGCTGACGCTGGCAGGCTGGGTGGCCAACCTGGTCGATCCCCACATGCCCGAGCAAGATGCCAATGTGGCCACGCTGCAGCGACGCCTGCAGGCCCCGATGCTGGGCCGCCTGGCGTGGGCGCCCAATGCCACGGCAGACGAACTGGCCGCCGAGCTCGCATGGCCGCCTCAGTCTGTCAGGTAGCCGCTGCGGCGCATCTTGGTTTCGACAAGGGCCTGAGCCCGCGACTGTACTACCTCTACGGGCAGTGAGTCGGGGGGCAGCAACTGTGCCGCCAACTGTCCCACGGCCGTGCCGATGGCCTGGAACTCAGGAATGCCCACCCACTGGATGCCGATGTACGGCGAGGGTAGTGCCGTGGGGCGGGTCTGGTCGGCGGCCTCTATGGCTTGCAATTCGGTGTCTGCATGGGGGTTGGCCGCTCTGTAGCCTGCTTGCCGGTAGGTGGACAAGCGGGTGCCGCCAGGCACGGCGTGCCAGCCACGTTCGGTGGCCACCAAGCGCGCATACTCCTTGGAAGTGGCCCACTCAATGAAGCGCTGCGCCAGCGCAGGCTGGCGAGACGCTGTGGGCACGGCCATGGCCCAAACCCACAGCCACTGAGCACCTTTGGTGGTGCTGGCCACGGGAGCGGGAAGGTAGCTTACTTGGCCAGCCACCTTGCTGCTGTCGGCCTGGTTCAGGAAATTACCCGCCACGGTGGCGTCCACCCACAGGGCACAGCGACCAGCTGCAAACAGGGCCAGGTTCTCGTTGTAGCCATTGGCGGCAGCGCCGGGAGGTCCATACCTCGTCAGAAGTTCAGTGTGCAGTGTCAAGGCCTGACGCCAGGCACTTGATTGCAGTTGTGGGCGCCATTGCATGTCAAACCACTGACCACCATGGGTGTTGGCCATGATGCTCAACAAGGCCATGTTCTGTCCCCACCCCGGTTTGCCGCGCAGGCATATGCCGTACTGCCCCCGCGCAGGCCGGTGCAATCGCCGGGCAGCCTCTGCGATCTGCGCCCAGGTGGGCGGTGACGAGAGCTTGATGTTCGCGGCTTGCAGCAGATCGCTTCGCGCCATCGTCATGGTGCTTTCACCATAAAAGGGCAGCGCGTGCAAGCGCCCGTTTTGCGTCAGTGCCTCCCGCACGCGAGGCAGTACATCCGCCATGTCGTAGCTGGCGGATGGCGTCAAGGCCCGCAGCCACCCCTTGTCACCCCAAGCCTGGGCCTCGTAGCTGCCGACGGTCACCACATCAAACCGTCCGCTGCTGGTGGCCGCTTCGCGCGTCACCGCTTGTCGAAGCTGATCTTCGTCCATCGTGACCCATCGCAAGCGCAGCCCTGGTACTTGCTGCTCGAAATGACGACCCATGCGTTGCAGCGTCAGCATGTGGTCGTTGTTGACTGTGGCGATCACCAGTTCAGGTGGTGGACGTGACGGCTGTGCCACGGCCGTACCCCACGCCAACTGCGTGACAAACAGCAGACCAAGGGCAAATCGTGAGGCCACGGATAATCGCCTTTGCCAGAATAAGAATGTGGATGGATACGTACTCAGAACATGGGGCCATGCTAGCTGATCCATGCCACTCGGACCACCATAACCACATTCAGAGAGTTCCTCATGGACAGCCTTGTCAGCAATCATCGTGGCTCATGGTGGGCGCCTCGCCACAGTGTGCGCATGCGGTTCGCGCTGGTGGCCGCCCTGGGGGGCATCGTCTTTGCGACGGTGCTGGCGGCTTGGGTGGTCAACGACCAGCGTGAGCGGGCGCTTCAGGCTGTGGACCAGTTGGTGAAGCGCGAGGCCCGCACCATGGGCGACGGCCTGGCGGTGGAGTTGTCGGAGCGGCTGGCGTTGGTGAAACAACTTGCCGCCAGCCCGGATCTGGCCAGTGGTCTGCCCGATCTGGGCCGGGTGAGGGCTCGCCTGGAGCAGGCCAGGGCCCATGTGCCAGATCTGGAGTGGCTGGCGCTCGCAGACACCCAAGGCCGTATCGTGTCGGCCACGGGGGCTCTCCTGGAGGGTGAAGACGTGTCAGCCCAGGTGTGGTGGGCCGGTGCGACCACGGGCCCGCAGGTTGGGCAACCACGGAATGTGGCTGCCCTGTCCAGGTTTTTGGCGCTGGATGCTCGTGGGCAGGTGCCGCAGTTGGTGAACCTGGCTGCACCAGTCATTGACAACGAAGGTCAAACGACCGGGGTGGTGCTGGCTTTTGTGAACTGGTCGCGTTTGGGTGAGCGTCACCAGCAGGCAGTGCAGGACGAAGACCTGGGTCGACGTGTCGTGTTGCTCGCGCCAGACGGCCATGTGTCCATGGGGCCGCCCGAGCTGATCGGGCAACCCCTGCCGGAGCGCCTGGATGAGATGATCAGCGCCCAGGGCGTCTCTGAAGTGATGCACTGGCCAGGCCTTGGGGCGCAACTCACGGCGGCGTCGCCCATGTCCTGGACCACCCGTGATGAGGGACGCCCCTGGCAATTGATCCTGCTTCATGACCCGGCGTCTGTGTTTGCACCCCTTCAAACCCTGACTTGGCGTCTGTGGATGGGTGGATTGGTTGGCACGTTGGTGTTTGCGGCACTCATGTGGCAATTGACCGGACGGCTGGTGCGCCCCTTGCAAGCCCTGTCAGACACGGCTCGGGCGCTGCAGCGCGGCGAAGCCGCGCAATTTCAAGTGCCGAGCACGGGCCGAGACGAAATCGCGGTCCTGGCCGCCACGTTGGCCAGCATGCACCAGAGCTTGCAGGACCGTGTCGCCGAACTGGCGGCACACCGGGATCAACTCGAATCACGCATCGCTGAACGCACGCTTGAACTTCAACATGCCAAAGATCGAGCAGAGGCCGCCAACCGGGCCAAAAGTGCCTTCGTGGCCAACATGAGTCATGAGATCCGAACCCCCATGAATGCCATCATGGGAATGACTTTCTTGATGCAGCATGCCCAACCCACCCCCGAGCAGGCCGAACGGCTTCAGGTGGTGCACCAGGCGGCCGAGCATTTGCTGGACATCATCAACAACGTGCTGGACTTGTCCAAGATCGAGGCAGGCATGTTCACACTGGAGCGCCGCGAGTTCAACTTGCACGAAGTGGTCCAGCGGGCTGTGTCCCTGGTGCGGCCCAGAGCGCAAGACAAGGGTTTGCGTTTGAGTGTGGATCTGCAGCGCGCGCCGACTCAGGTGCATGGCGATGCCGTACGGGTGCAGCAGATCGTGCTGAATCTGCTGGGTAATGCGGTCAAGTTCACCGACCAGGGCTGTGTGCTCCTGCGTTTGTGTGTGGACGCACAGACGGACATGCATGTCACCGTTCGGCTCGAAGTCGAGGACACGGGCCTGGGCGTGTCACCCGAAGATGCCGCTCGACTGTTCAATGCTTTCGTTCAAGCGGACGACACAGCGGCACGTCGCCATGGTGGCACCGGCCTGGGACTGGCCATTACCCGCAGCCTGGTCGAATTGATGGGCGGGCAGATTGGTGTGCAGAGTACCCCTGGCCGGGGTAGCACCTTCTGGTGCACCTTCACGCTGCAGTGCAGCAGTGCGTCTCTGGGCGCGCCCGCAGAGCCGAACGTGCCTCAGCCGGACGCGCTGGCCGATCTGCGGGCCCAGCACACACACGCCCGGGTTCTGATCGTGGATGACAATCCGGTCAACCGTTTGTTGGTCGAAGAGCTGTTGGCCATGGCAGGGTTGAAGCCTGACAGTGTGGACTCTGGCGTTGCTGCGGTCGAGCGGCTTCGGGCCCAGCCGTATGATCTGGTCCTCATGGACGTGCACATGCCCGACATGGATGGCTTGCAAGCCACGCGCGCCATCCGCGCACTGCCTCATGGTCAAGGCTTGCCCATCTTGGCGATGACGGCCAGCGTGCTGCAGGATGAGCGCCAAGCCTGTCTGGATGCGGGCATGGACGCCCACCTGGCTAAACCCATCGATACGCAGCAGTTGTTCCAAGCCGTGCACCACTGGTTGAGCCAGCGCGGCGCCCGCCCTCACTGACCCATGCACACCCGCCTCACCCGCCTGCTGGGCATCCAGCACCCCATTGTTTTGCCCGGCATGACCTACATCGCCGTGCCCCGCCTGGTGGCTGCGGTGTGCAACGCCGGTGGCATGGGCATCCTGGCCTCGGGCGGGCTCACGCCCCAGGCCTGCCGCGAGGCCATCCGCGAGGTGCGCCGCCTGACCGACCGCCCCTTCGGCGTGGGTTGCAGCCTGCTGCTGCCCGGCGCGGCCGAGTGCGCGCGTGTGGCCCTGGAAGAACAGGTGCCTGTGATCAATGTGTCCATGGGCAAGGGCGAGTGGGTGATCGAAGGCGCTCGCCAGTACGGCGGGCGGGTGATCGCCACCATCTCGAACGAGGCCCACGCGCGCTCGGCCATCGGCGCCGGTGTGGATGGCCTGATCGTGACCGGGCACGAGGCCGCCGCCCACGGGGGCGCCGTGTCGTCGATGGTGCTGGTGCCCATCGTGCGCCAGATGTGCGCCCAGCAGGGACGTGACCTGCCGATCATCGCGGCGGGTGGTTTCGCCGATGGCCGGGGTTTGGTGGCCGCGCTGGCCCTGGGCGCCGACGCCGTGGCCATGGGCACGCGCTTCGCCTCGTCCATCGAGAGCCCGGTGCACGAGCGCACCAAGCAGATGATCGTCAGCAAGCAGGCCGAAGAGACGATTTACTCGCCCAATTTCGACAGCTATCCGTGCCGGGTGATGCACACCCCCGGTGGCCGCCGCTACACGCGCCGCCGCCTGAGCCCGCCCGTGGCCATCACCCGCGCCTTGAAGGCCGCACGAGAGATGCAGCGCCCCTTGGGTGCCCTGGGCCGTGATGTGCTGCGCCTGGGCCCGCTGGAGGCCATGAAGGTGGCCTACTTTGGCGCGGCCACCCTGGCCATGCGCAAGGCCATCCACGAAGGCAACCTGGACGAGGGCGTGCAGCTGATCGGCCAGTCACAAGGCCTGGTGCACGATGTGGTCAGCGTCGAGCAGATCGTGCAGCGCGTGCTGGCCGAGGCCGATGAGGTGCGGGCGCAGTTGCAAAGCCTGTAAGCCCATGAAAAAAGCCCGGCCGGCGACCGGCTCGGGCTTTATGGGGGTCTGCGTGTGCAGCCCGGACTTATTCGCTGTTGCCGCCCAGGCCGAAGATGGCGAGCAGGCTGACGAACATGTTGTAGATCGAGACGAACAGGCTGGTGGTGGCCAGGATGTAGTTCGTCTCACCACCGTTCACGATGCGGCTGGTCTCGTACAGGATCATGCCGCTCATCAGCAGCACGAACATGCCCGAGACGGCCAGGCTCAGGGCCGGCATCTCGAAGAAGATGGCGCCCAGGCCCAAGGCAAAGGCCACCAGCACGCCGATGAACAGGAACTTGCCCATGAAACTGAAATCACGCTTCGTGGTCAGCGCGATGGCCGACAGGCCCAGGAAGGCCACGGCTGTGGTGCCCAGGGCGTTGGTGACGATGGCGCTGCCATTGGGCAGCGACAGCACCGAGCTCAGGATGGGCCCGAGGGTGTAGCCCATGAAGCCGGTCAGCGCGAACACCGCCAGCACGCCCAGGCCGCTGTTGGCCGTTTTGCTGATCAGGAAGCTCAGGCCGAAGAAGCCGATCAGCGTCAGGATCAGGCCCGGGTGCGGCAGCCCCAGGCTCATCGACACGCCGGCCACGCCCGCGCTGAAGGCCAGGGTCAGGCCGAGCAGGGCATAGGTGTTGCGCAGCACGCGCTGGCTGCTGGCCGACAGGGCGTTGCCCTGCGAGCTGGCGGTGCCCAGCGACATCGCGCGGGCTTGGGTGTTCGGGTCGTATGACATGGTGTCAGTCCTTGGGTCAAAAAATCAAACAGAGTGGGTTCACGTGGCGCCAGCGGCATCGTCCATCGACGACCAGCCCTGACGGCTGCGCGATCCGGCCCGGTGGCGCCCCAACTGGGGTGCCCGCACGGCTCGGTCGCGGGCCTTGCCGATCTGGCGGGTGATGGTCTGCACAGCACGATGCAGGGAGCGGTCCACCAAGGCCCGCAGCTGGTCGCCCCGGTCGCGCACCACGGCGGTGGTGTCTTCCAGCTCGACCACCAGGTGGCAGTCCTTGTCGACGCCGCCCTTCGGGCCATTCACATCACTGAGGTGCAGCGTCGCGCCCATGGCGCGTCGACCGAAGCGGGCCAGCGCCTGCCGCAGGCGGCTGCGGATGTGCTCGTGGTCTTCGCGGGACAGCTTGAGGCCTTGGGTGTGGATGAATACGTTCATGAGACGCTCCTGGGGACCGATTGAACATGCCTTGCAATTTACGGAAGTGCACAAGTCATGTAAATTCGAATTTCATTCCTTGATATGAAGGAAAAATCGAAGTGAATTACAAGCACCTGCAGTACTTCTGGGCGGTCGCTCGCATGGGCGGGGTGGTCAAGGCCAGCGAGCACCTGCACGTCACGCCACAGACGGTCAGCGGCCAGATCCAGCTGCTGGAAGATGCCGTCGGGCGGCCGCTGTTTCGCAAAAAGGGCCGCAAGCTGGAGCTGACCGACACGGGCGAGCTGGTCTACAGCTACGCCCGCGACATCTTCCACCTGGGCTCCGAGCTGGAGGAACTGCTGCGCCAGCCCCGGGGCGTGCAGCGCCCGGTCGATCTGCGGGTGGGCATTGTGGATGCCGTGCCCAAGCTGGTGGCCGGGCGCTTGATGGCGCCGGCCATGGTGGGCGCGCAGCCCTTCCGTGTCATCTGCCGCGAGGGCAAGATCGAAAGCCTGCTGGCCGATCTGTCGGTGCACCGGCTGGACCTGGTGCTGTCCGATCGGCCCTTGCCCCCTGCGCTCAGCGTGAACGCTTACACCCACCGTCTGGGTGGTTCGCAGGTGGGCTTCTATGCCTCGTCCACCCTGGCCGCCACGCTGGGCTCCGAGTTTCCGGCCCTGCTGGATGGCGCCCCTCTGCTGTCGCCGGGCAGCGAGTCGGCCATGGGCTTGCGTCTGAACCAGTGGCTGGGCAAGCACAAGCTGCGCCCCCGGGTGGTGGGCGAGTTCGATGACAGCGCCATGGTGAAGTCGCTGGGCATGCAGGGTCTGGGTGTGTACATCGCGCCCAAGGTGCTGGATGCCTCGGTGCGGCGGCAGTACGACTCGGTGCTGCTGGGCGAGGCCAGCGATCTGATCGAAGAGTTCCACGTCATCACCGTGGAGCGCCGCATCACCCACCCTGGCGTGGCGGCCATCACCGAGGCCGCTCGCGAAGGCCTGTTCGCCGACTGGCGGCGATGAGTCGATGCTCGCTGGTACCCTCGCACGATGACGACATGGTTTGATGACGAACTGCAGGCGCTGGCCGATCAGCACCTGCTGCGCCGCCGCCGCCAGGTGGCCCCCTGGCAGGCCCCGGGCGATCTGGCCCCGCACGACGAGGCCTGGCGCGCCACCACCTACAACGTGGACGGGCAGCAGCGCCTGTCCTTTGGCAGCAATGATTACCTGGGGCTGTCACAGCATCCGGCCTTGATGGCCGCTGCGCACGCCGCCATCGATCGCTACGGCGTGGGGGCCACAGCCTCGCCCCTGGTGTGCGGCCACAGCCCCGAGCACGAAGCCCTGGAGGCCGAACTGGCCGCGCTGGTGGGGCTGCCCCGGGCGCTGTACTTTTATGCGGGCTATGCGGCCAATGTGGGCGCCATTCCCGCCCTGGTGGGCAAGGGTGATGCCGTGTTCTCGGATGCCCTGAACCACGCCTGCATCATCGACGGCGTGCGCCTGTCGCGCGCTGAGGCGCACATCGTGCCCCATGGTGATCTGGCCGCACTGGAGGCGGCCTTGCGCACCAGCACCGCCCGGCGCAAGCTGGTGGTGACTGATGCGGTGTTCAGCATGGACGGCAACGTGGCCGATGTGCCGGCCCTGCTGGCCCTGTGCGAGCGCTTCGACGCCCTGCTGATGATCGACGATGCTCATGGCTTTGGCGTGCTGGGCCCGCAGGGCGAAGGCACGCTGGCCCACCATGGCATCGCGGGCGCGGAGGGCGTGGCCCCGGCCTGGCAAGGGCGGCTGGACCGCCTGGTCTACATGGCCACGCTGGGCAAGGCGGCGGGTGTGGCCGGGGCTTTTGTGGCCGGCTCATCCGCGGTCATCGAATGGATCATGCAGAAGGCCCGCACCTACATGTTCGCCACGGCTGCGCCCGCGCACATCGCGGCGGCTTTGCGGGCGGGGGTGCGCGTGATCCGTGATGAGCCCCAACGTCGCGCCCACCTGAAGGCCTTGTGCCGTGAGCTTCAGGCAGGGGTGGGGCGCTGCCTGGAGGCCGGCAGCGCCTGGCGCCTGATGCCCTCGGACACGGCCATCCAGCCCCTGGTGATCGGCCGCAATGAAGATGCGCTGGCCGTCATGGCCGCGCTGGATGCGCAGGGCATCTGGGTGCCCGCGATTCGGCCACCCACCGTGCCGGCAGGCACGGCACGCCTGCGCATCTCGCTGTCGGCGGCGCACACCACCGAGCAGGTTCAGCGCCTGTGCGAGGCGCTTCGGGCGGCCTGATCAGGCCGTCTGGTTAAGCTGCCTGGTTAATCTGCCTTATCAAGCGGCATCACGCAGCGACAGCTCGGCCCGCAGCGAGTGCGGGTAGGCCTGGGTGATGTTCACGTCGATCAACTGGCCCACCAGGCGCTCGCGCAGGGCCTGGGTGGGGCCAGCCGCGAAGTTGACGATGCGGTTGCACTCGGTGCGGCCCATCAGCTCGGACGGGTCCTTGCGGCTGGGGCCTTCCACCAGGATCTTCTGCGTCGTGCCCACCAGCATCTGGCTGTAGCGCTGCACATTGCTTTCCAGGTAGGCCTGCAGCGTTTGCAAGCGCTTCAGCTTCACCTCGTGCGGCGTGTCATCGGCCAGCGACGCGGCCGGGGTGCCCGGGCGGGCGCTGAAGATGAAGCTGAAGGAGGCGTCGAACTCGATGTCCATGGCCAGCTTCATCAGCTTGTCGAAGTCCTCATCCGTCTCGCCGGGAAAGCCCACGATGAAGTCGGTGGACAGGCGGATGTCGGGCCGCACGGCGCGCAGCTTGCGGATGGTGCTCTTGTACTCGAGCGCGGTGTAGCCGCGCTTCATGGCCATCAGGATGCGGTCCGAGCCGTGCTGCACGGGCAGGTGCACGTGGTTGACCAGCTTGTTCGTCTTGCCGTAGACGTCGATCAGGCGCTGGCTGAACTCGTTGGGGTGGCTGGTGGTGAAGCGGATGCGCTCGATACCGGGGATCTCGGCCACGTACTCCAGCAGCATGGCGAAGTCGGCGATCTCGGCGGTGTCACCCATCTTGCCGCGGTAGCCATTCACGTTCTGGCCCAGCAGGGTCACTTCTTTCACGCCTTGGTCGGCCAGGTCGGCCACTTCGGTCAGCACATCGTCAAACGGGCGCGAGACCTCTTCGCCGCGGGTGTAGGGCACCACACAGTAGCTGCAGTACTTCGAGCAGCCTTCCATGATGGACACGAAGGCCGAGGCGCCTTCCTTGCGCGGCGGCGGCAGGTGGTCGAACTTCTCGATTTCGGGGAAGCTGATGTCCACCTGCGGGCGCTTTTGCTGCTGGCGCTTCTCGAGCAAGGCAGGCAGGCGGTGCAGGGTTTGCGGGCCGAAGACCACGTCCACATAGGGTGCGCGCTCGATGATGGCCGCGCCTTCCTGGCTGGCCACGCAGCCGCCCACACCGATCATCACGCCCTTGTCTTTCAGGTGCTTGACGCGCCCCAGGTCAGAGAACACCTTCTCTTGCGCCTTCTCACGGATGGAGCAGGTGTTGAAGAGGATGAGGTCGGCCTCTTCGGGGTCGTTGGTGGGCACATAGCCCTTGGCCGCGTTCATGACGTCGGACATCTTGTCCGAGTCGTATTCGTTCATCTGGCAGCCATAGGTCTTGATGTAGACCTTTTTGGGTGCGGTGTCGGTGCTCATGGTTTGATCCAGGTCTGCTGCAGGGGGTCGAAGCGCCAGGTGGTCGATTCTTCGCGGGTACGGGGCCAGGGGCGCTGAAGCTCATCGGGGCGCAGCAGCCACACGTCCTTCACCAGGCCGTAGGTGTCCAGGGTGTAGTTCACGGCCAGGCGACGGCCGGCCAGCTGGCCCGACAGCACCAGCAGGTTCTGCTCGTCACGGATGCGGGCGCCCGGGGCCAGGCGCAGGGCTTGACCATCGATGCTCACTTCAGGCGGCTTGCCAAAGCTGGCACGACCGCGCAGCGACTGCAGCGAGATCTGGCGCGTGGGCCGGAAGTCGGTGGGCACCTCGGTGCGGGTGTCGGTCACCGAGAGGGGGCCCTCGGTGCTCGTGGTGGAGCTGGTGGTGGACGATGGCGCCGTGGGCGCGATCAGCACGTCTTGGGCGGTGGCCGGAACGCTGGTCAGCGTCAGCGGCAGCCACCAGGGCACGGCGGCCATCAGGCCCAGAGTGCGCGACAGCGCAGTCCAGGCCGTCCAGGAACAGCGGGGCATGGTGTAGATCCAGGGGCTGTGGAGGGGATGCCGATTTTACCTGCTGCCCGCGGAGGGTGGGACGGAACGCGCCAGAGGCGGCTCAGCCCAGGGCGCGCAGGCGCTCGGGCGTGCCCACATCCGTCCAGTCGCCGCGCCACACACGGCCACTGAGGCGGCCTTGGTCGATGGCGCGGTCCAGGAAGGGCTTGAGCGCGGCTTTGTCGCCCACGGTCACGCCCTGCACCATGCCCGGCCGGTACAGGCCGATGGTGGAGTAGGTGTAGGTGGGGGTGCCGGCAGGCGCCTGGGCCCGGTGGTGGATGCGGCCGGCAGCGTCGAGCGCAAAGTCGCCCTGGGGCACGTGGGCCGGGTTGGGCACCAGCCACAGGTGGGCGAGGTCATGCGCCGTGCCTGCGGTCTGACCCGTGGCAAACGCCTGTGCCACGTCGGCCTCGAACCGGAAGCCGGGCACAAACACATCACCGGCCAGCACCCAGAAGGCGCGGTCGCCGCCGGGGGCCTCTGCCAGCAGCGGCAGGGCTTTCGCGATGCCGCCGGCGGTTTCCAGCGCACCCCCATGGTCGGCCCGCTCGTGCGAGTAACGGATGCGCAAGCCCCAGCGGCTGCCGTCGCCCAGGGCGGGCTCGAACTGTTCTTCCAGGTAGGCGGTGTTGATGACCACGTCGCGCACGCCATCGCGGGCCAGGGCCTGCAGGTGCCACACGATCAGCGGCTGGCCCTGCACTTGCAGCAAGGGCTTGGGGCAGGTGTCGGTCAGCGGACGCATGCGTTCGCCCCGGCCTGCGGCCAGGATCAGGGCGGGCAGGTTGATGGGGGGCGTGGTCACGGCAGCCATCAGGTCACGGAGCGGAGGGTCAACTCATGCCGCCTGGGCGGTGTCCAGCGGGCGCTCGAAGGCCACGATGTGGCTGAGGTCGAGCTGGATGCCCACCGACTCGCCCAGGGCGTGGTTGTGGTGCGAGGGCACGATGGACAGCACCTCGGTGCCATCCGGCAGGGCCAGGGTGTAGAGAAAGTCAGCACCCCGGAAGGCTTTGTGCACCACGGTGGCCTGCAGGTGGCTGAGGTCGTCGTGCACGATGTCGTCGGGCCGAAGCAGCACGTCCACCGGCGTGCCGGGGGCGAAGGGCAGGGCCGTGTCGGTGGGGAAGGTGCAGTCCGCGTCGCTGACGCCGTCCAGTTCCAGCCGCAAGAGTTGAGGGCCCACCACGCGGGCGGGCACGAAAGCACCTTGGCCCACAAAGTTGGCCACCCGGCGGTTGGCGGGGCGGTGGTACAGGGCGTAGGCCGTGTCCCATTGCTGCAGGTGGCCGTCGGCCAGCACGCCCACCACATCGGCCATGGCAAAGGCCTCGGTCTGGTCGTGGGTCACCATCACGGCGGTGGTGTGCGTGGCCTTGAGGATGTCGCGCACCTCGGTGGCCAGGCGTTCGCGCAGTGCCACGTCCAGGTTCGAAAATGGCTCGTCCAGCAGCAGCACGCTGGGCTGCGGTGCCAGGGCGCGGGCCAGGGCCACGCGTTGCTGCTGCCCGCCCGACAGTTCATGCGGGTAGCGGTGGCCCGAGCGGCCCAGGCCCACCATGCCCAGCATTTCTTGAACGCGGTCGGCCGACGCGGTTTTGTCGCGCAGGCCAAAGCCCACGTTTTGCGCCACCGTCAGGTGCGGAAAGAGCGCGTAATCCTGAAACACCATGCCGATGCGGCGTTTTTCAGGGGGCACTTGCTTGCCGGGGGCGCTGAGGGTGAGGCCGTCCAGCGAGATGCGGCCGGCGGTGACGGGCTCGAAACCCGCCAGAGCCCGCAGCACGGTGGTTTTGCCGCAGCCCGAGGGGCCCAGCAGGCAGGCGATGGCCCCTTGGGGCAGGGCGAAGGACAGGTCGGTCACCACATCGCGGCTGCCGTAACGCACGGAGAGGTGCTCCACGGCCAGCCAGGGCTTGCCTTGGGGCGGGGCCGGTGCGTGGGCGTGATCGGTGACGGTGCGCATGGTGATCAGGAATCTGCAGAACAAACGATCATAATTCGCAATCATCATGGTGATTGCCTTGCCCCGTTTTTTTGCCGCCCCTGTGGGCGCTCGCCGCCCGTCATGGATGGTGGGCCTGGCCCTGCTCGTGGGCTCGGTCGTGCTCTTGCCCATCCTGGCGGTGGTGGGGCAGTTGTTCCAGGCCGGCACCGGCGACACTTGGGCACACCTGGCCTCCACGGTGCTGCCCGAATACCTGTGGTCCACCCTGTGGCTGTGCCTGGGGGTCGCCCTGGGCACGGCCAGCATGGGCGTGGGGGCGGCCTGGCTGGTCACGCGCTATGACTTTGTGGGCCGGGGCGCCATGGAGTGGGGCCTGGTGCTGCCCCTGGCGGTGCCGGCCTATGTGATGGCCTACACCTACACCGACCTGCTGCAGTTTGTGGGCCCGGTGCAAACCGCGCTGCGCGAGGCGTTTGACTGGCGCCGGGGTGATTACTGGTTCCCGGATGTGCGCTCGCTGGGCGGGGCGGTGCTGCTGTTCTCGTTCGTGCTGTACCCCTATGTGTACATGCTGGCGCGCACGGCGTTTCTGGAGCGTGCGGGCGGCATGCTGGAGGTGGGCCGCTCGCTGGGCCTGGGCCCCTGGGGCAGCTTCTGGCGGGTGTCCTTGCCCCTGGCGCGGCCGGCCATTGCAGGCGGTGTGGCCCTGGCCTTGATGGAAACGCTGGCCGACTTCGGTGCCGTGTCGTACTTCGGGGTGCAAACCTTCACCACCGGCATCTACCGGGCGTGGTTTTCGCTGGGCGACCGGGTGGCGGCGGCGCAGTTGGCGTCCGCCCTGCTGGGCTTTGTGGTGCTGGTGCTGATGTTCGAGCGCCTGTCGCGCGGGCGGGCGCGCTTCCATGACACCACCTCGCGCCGTTCGGCCTTCATGGGCCGCCGCTTGTCGGGCTGGCGTGGGGCATTGGCCTTGGTGGCTTGCCTCATTCCGCTGGCCCTGGGCTTTTTGCTGCCGGCCGGCGTGTTGCTGCACATGGCCCTCACCGAGGGCGATGCGCAGTTCGGTTCGCGCTTCATCGAGTTGGCCCGCAACAGCGTGATGGTCTCGGGCCTCACGGCCTTCTTTGCGGTGCTGCTGGCTGTGCTGCTGGCGTATGCTGCACGCTTGCACCCCGGCTGGCTGGTGCGTCTCATGCACCGGGTGGGGGGGCTGGGCTACGCCTTGCCGGGCACGGTGATCGCGGTGGGCGTGCTCATCCCGGTGACCCAGGTGGACCATGTGCTCACTGGCTGGCTGGAAGCCGCCGTGGGCTGGCAGGGAGGGCTGGTGTTGACGGGCGGTATCGCCGGCCTGGTGTACGCTTGCGTGGTGCGCTTCCTGACGCCGGCCGTGCAGTCCATCGATGCCGGGCTGGCCAAGGTCACGCCCAACATGGACAACGCGGCGCGCAGCCTGGGCCTGAATGCCGGCCAAACCTTGCGTCGGGTGCATGTGCCTTTGTTGCGTGGCAGCGTGCTCACGGCCGCGCTGCTGGTGTTCATCGATACCATGAAGGAATTGCCCGCCACCTTGGTGATGCGGCCCTTCAACTTCGACACCCTGGCCACCCAGGCCTATGTACTGGCCTCGGATGAGCGCCTGACCGAGGCCTCGACGGCCGCGCTGGCGATTGTGGTGGTGGGATTGCTGCCGCTGGTGGTGATCAGCCGGCAGATCGCCCAGAGCCGGCGCTCATCGGCCGGCTCGGGCCAGGCCTGAATCGAACTGCCGACTCAGGCCCCTTGACTCAACGCCAACCGGCGCGGTCGAACAGGCGCTGGGCCTGGGCGGCATTCTTCGCCAGTTCACCCACGTTCAGGCTGTCGGGCTTGAAGTTGCCCATGGCCTTCAGCGCGGGGTTGTCCACTTTCACGGTGGGCACAGCGGGCCACTCGTTGTTGCCGTTGGCAAAGTAGGCCTGGGCCTGGTCGCTGGCCAGGTACTCCATGAACTTGATGGCGGCTTCGCGGTTGGGGGCGGTCTTGATGATGCCTGCGCCCGACACGTTGATGTGCGTGCCCCAGGTGGCCTGGTTGGGCCAGGCGATCGCCACCGACTCCATCACCTTGCGGTCTTCAGGCTTGTTGGAGCGCATCAGGCGGGCCAGGTAGTAGCTGTTGGAAATCGCCACGCCGCACTCGCCCGCGGCCACGGCGCGGATCTGGTCGGTGTCGCCACCCTTGGGCGCGCGGGCAAAGTTCTGCACCAGGCCACGGGCCCAGGCTTCGGCCTGCTGCGGGCCTTCGTGCGCGATGACGGCAGCACCCAGCGACAGGTTGTAGGGGTGGGCGCCGGAGCGCACGCACACCTGGTTTTTCAGTCGGGGGTTGGCCAGGTCGCCATAGGTTTGCACCCACTCGGCCTTCACGTCGCGCTTGTTGTAGACGATGACGCGAGCGCGGGTGGAAAACGCCACCCAGTTCGGCGTGCGCAGATTGGCCGGGATGCGCTGCTCCAGCACCTTGGATTTCAGCGGCTGGAAGATGCCGGCCTGGTCAGCGATCTCCAGACGAGCCGCATCCACGGTGATCAGGATGTCGGCCGGCGAGCGGGCCCCTTCGTTCTTGATGCGCTCCAGCAGCTCGTCTTCCTTGCCGTCCAGGCGGTTGATCTTGATACCGGTCTGCTTGGTGAAGTTGTCGTACAGGGCCTCGTCGGTCTGGTAGTGGCGGGCCGAGTAGATGTTCAGCACCTGGTCCTGGGCCTGGGCGCCGCCGAGCAGGGCGCTCTGGGCGGCGACGGCGATCAGGGTCAGAGAAGTCCAGCGGGGCAGCGTGCGAGCCATGGGTCGTCCTTGTAGGTCGGGTGAAACTGGTGCGTCGCGCAGCCCGGAGCACTCAGGGTGGGCCACCAGGGGCCGGGGCTGCGCGACGGAACGCAAGAGTACACGATAACAAGAACGATTCTTGTTGACCTTGATGTGGGTCAGGGCTTTTTCAGTGATGACGGCTCGTCAGGCGCCGCGGGTGCTCAGCGATGAGCCCTGAGGCTGCTCGCTCAGGTGGAAGCGGTTGGCGCGGCGGAAGGTGCCGAAGTCGTTGAAGCGCACGCCCATCTCCCGCATCACCTGGTGGGCAATGCCCGCGTTCCACTGACGGATGTAGAAGGGCTCTTTCACCGCAAAGTGGTGGATGGCGTGCGTGCTGCCAAAGTTGAAGCAGAACAGCTGCATGGGCATCAGCCACCAGGGGTTGAGCACCTGGCACTGTTGCATCACATTGCGGGCTTCCACGTCGCCGTAGTAGTGCATGTTCGAGCTGATGAAATGCAGGCAGAAGGTGCGCAGCAGGCAGGGCAGGGCGTACACCACACCAAAGATGTCCAGACCAGCCATCAATTGCGGCATCCATTGCGGCCAGGCGATCTCGACCCCCAGCAGCGGGGCGGCGAACATCACCGCGTGCAGCACCACCCAACTGTGGAAGGCGATGTAGTACAGCTGGCCAATCGGCATGTAGGCCGTGAACTGCTCCAGCGCCATGCGGCGTGCTTCGGCGCGGCTTTGGGGCTTCTGGGCCTGGATGTAGGCGGCCGTGGCGCGGCGCATCTCCAGCGGGCGCAGGAACACCGCCAGCATGTTGTCACCGGTCATCAGCAGTCGGCGCAGGCCCCAGGGCACGCCGTTGGTGATGCCGCGCTCTTCCAGGTCCGACTTGGTGCCCGACACCTTGTGGTGGTGCAGGTGCAGGTTGCGGCGCACGAAGGGGCTGACGGTGCTGGCGCGGGCCAGCCAGCCCAGCAGCAGCATCAGGTTGTTGGCCCAGGGGCGATCCCGGAAGTACATGTGGTGGATCAGGTCGTGCTCCAACTCGTGGATGAACGACGCGAAGATGGCCGTGACCGGCATGCATACCCACCAGGGTATCGCGCCTTCGATGTACAGCCAGCCGCTGGTGATCATGCCCAGCAACGACACCACCAGGATGGTGACGCCGATGGTGTTCTGGTGGCGCAGCCAGGGGTGGCGGGCGCGAAGGGCCACGCCGGCGTCCAGCACCACCTTGCGGATGTGCTCGGCCTTCTGGCTGTCGGTCATGCTGGCAGGATGCTGCGGGGTGTTCTTGCTCATGCGCTCCTCGGATCTGATATCCATCAACGATGTGCGGGAGATTACCGAGGTCCGTTCATCAGGCGTGAGGGGCAATTGGGCCTAAAACTTGTCATTTCGGGCCAAGGCTTTGCAGGGCTGCGACAAAGACAGGTCAGCCCCGGCCCAGGTGGCGGGTGCGCCAGTCGCGTGGCGACAGGCCTGTCCATTTGGCAAAGGCGCGGGCAAAGTTGGCCGGGTCGGCATAGCCCACGGCCTCGGCCACCTGCGCGATGGGCAGGGCCGGGTTGCCCAGCAGCTTCATGGCATCCCGTTGTCGCACCTGGTCCAGCAGTTGTTGGTACGACGTGCCCTCGGTGTGCAGCCGCCGCTTGAGGGTGCGCTCCGACAGGTGCAGCTGCTGCGCCATGTCGGCCACCTCCGGGTAGCGTTGATCGCGGCACACCAGCAACGCCAGCACCTGGGTGGTGGTGCTGTGGTCTTGCGCCTGTCGCGCAAGCTCCTGCTCCAGCCGCTCGATGGCCAGTTGCACGCTGACCGGGTCGGCCGTGGAGATGGGCTCGTCCAGCATGTGCACCGGAAAGCGGATCTGCACGGGGCCACCCGCCGGGCCGTGGTCGAAGTGGAAGGGCGGCATGCGGTCGCGGTAACGGGCGTAGGCGGACGGCTCGGCGTGGGGCACCCAGATCTCGCTCATCCAGCCTTGGCGTGCGGGCTCGATGTCCAGCACCTTGGCAAACAGGCTGCACAGCTCCACCGCCACCAGGTCCATGATGAAGTCGCGCCGTGGGCCCAGGGGGATGGTTTCGTGCAGCGCGACGATGACTTGCGCCCCCTCCACCGACAGGGTGCTGCGAAAGGCCGGTACCCGGGCCTGGAAGTAGCGCTCGGCAAAGGCGATGGCCTCGCGCAGGGTGCCGCAGCTGATCAGACCAAAGCCCACAAAGCCATGCTTGGTGACCTGGCTGCGCAGCCCCAGCTCGTAGGCCAGCCCATGGTCACTGTCCAGGCCCATGGCCCGGTTCAGCAGCAGGGCGTAGTGCCAGGCCTCGATCAGGCCCCGGGTGTCCTGCAGTTGCTCCAGCGTCAGCGGGCTGCCCTCCAGCAGCGTGCTCGTGGCGTGGCCGCGCTCCTGCATGAGCTTGAGCAGGGACAGGCCATAGGTGGCTGGGATTTTCAGGCGCAGATCAGGCGGTGGCATGCGGTTCAAGGTGCACGGTCGTACATCAGGCTACAGATTGTCTGCGCAATGGCCGATAACCCAATAGTTCTGCAACACCGGGGCCCGAAGAGGGTGTCGATTCATCCACATGGAGTCATCATGTCATCGTTGAAAGTGGCGCGTCGTCTGTCGCTGAGCTTTTTTGCGTTGGGTCTTCTGCTGGCCTTGGTGATGGGTGTGGCCTTGCAGCGCATGGCTGTCATGCAATCGGCCTCTGTGGCGCTGGCTGACAACTGGCTGCCCAGTGTCGAGCTGGTCAACAAGATGAACACCCAGATCAGCGACTTCCGCATTCAGGAGTATCGCCACGTGGCCAGCCTGGCCCCTGAAGACATGGCTGAGGCCGAAAAGGAGATGGCAGACATCCGGCAGCAACTGGACAAGTATGAGGCCATGTATGTCAAGCTCATCACCACCGACCAAGAACGGGCCCTGTACGACAAGTTCAACAATGAATGGAAGCAATACAAAGCCGTTCACGACAAACTGATCAACCTCTCCAGACAAAACCTGAACGAGGAGGCTCGCAACATGCTTGGCGGGGAGTCCCGCCGGGCCTTCCGGGCCGCATCGGCCACCTTGCTGGAGCTGGTCAATTTGAATCACGAAGGCGGTGATCGTGCCGGCAGCGATGCCTCTGCGGCTTATGACTCTGCTCGCTGGACCATGGCGGCCGTGGGTCTGGTGGCGGTGGTGGTGGCCGTGGTCTTGTCGATCACGCTCACCCGATCGATCACAGCCCCTTTGGCCGAGGCCGTGGCACTGGCCGAGCGCGTGGCTGCTGGCGATTTGACCTCACGAGCCGATGTGCGCCGCGGTGACGAGTTCGGTGATCTGTTGCGGGCCATGGGGCGCATGACCGTCAGCCTGTCCGAGTTGGTGGGGCGCGTCAGAAGCAGCACCGACTCGATCGCCACGGCCGCCTCTCAAATCGCCAGCGGCAATGCTGATCTCAGCCAAAGAACAGAGGAGCAGGCATCCGCGTTGCAGCAAACTGCCTCGACGATGGAGGAGCTGGGTTCGACCGTTCGACTCAACGCCGACAGCGCTCAACACGCCGATCAATTGGCCAGAGATGCCTCTGCCGTCGCCGGACAGGGTGGTGATGTGGTGTCGCAGGTGGTGGGCACCATGAAAGACATCCATGACTCCAGCCGCAAGATTGCCGACATCATCTCTGTCATCGATGGCATTGCCTTCCAAACCAACATCCTGGCCTTGAACGCTGCGGTGGAGGCCGCTCGCGCTGGCGAGCAAGGCCGCGGCTTTGCCGTCGTGGCGGGCGAGGTGCGCACCCTAGCTCAGCGCAGTGCCGAAGCAGCCAAAGAGATCAAAGGCTTGATCACGGCCAGCGTGCAGCGAGTCGAGGCGGGAACTGCCCTGGCGGATCGGGCCGGCAGCACCATGAACGATGTGGTGGCCGCCATTCGTCGTGTCACCGACATCATGGGTGAAATCGCCACGTCCAGTGCCGAGCAGAGTAACGCTGTCTCACAAGTGGGTGATGCCGTATCGCAAATGGATCAGGTGACCCAGCAGAACGCAGCTCTGGTGGAACAAAGCGCTGCGGCGGCGGCGAGCCTGCGTCACCAGGCAGAGACGCTGGTCGAGGCCATCAGCGTGTTCAAGATCAAGTGAGGTCGAGGCTGCGCCGTCACAGGGCCCAGCACGCTCAGCCGCTTGCCCTGCTGGACCACCATCTGTGCGATGCGCTGATCGTGTTCCAGCCCCTGGATGAAGCAGCGATCGATCTTCAGGCGGTCGGCCTGCAGGTGCCGCAGCATGCTCAGCGAAGAGAAGCCGGTGCCGACGTCGTCGATGGCCACCTTCAGCCCAACCACGCGGCCAGCCAAGGTGCCAGCAAGACCAGCGCAATCCCTGAAAAAATCATGGTCAAACTCGAGACGGCGCCTTCTTGCGCCCCGATCTGCCAGGCCTTGGCCGTGCCCACGCCATGGGTGGCAGCCCCGAAGGCCGAGCCCACCGCCACGCTGTGTCGCACGTTCAGCCATATCAGCCAGCCTTGTCCCACCAGCATGCCGAACACCCCGGTCACCAGCACGCACATCACCGCCAACTCGGGCTCCACCCCCAGCGTGGTGGCCACCGGCATGGCAAATGGTGATGACACCGAGCGGGGCAAGATGCTGCGCATCACCTCATCGGGCAGGCTCAAGGCCCAGGCCAGCCCCCAGGAACTGCCCACGCCCAGGATCACCCCCACCAGCACGCCCGCCCCCAAGGTGATGGGGTAGCGCCGGATCAGCCCGCGCTGCTGGTAGATCGGGAAGGCAAACGCCACCGTGGCCGGGCCCAGCATCCAGGTCAGCCAGCGCGTGTGCAGTGCATACACCTCGTACGGCGTGGCACTGAGCAGCAAGGCGGCGATCAGCACCGTGGGCGTCAGGATGATGGGCGATAGCCACAAGCGCGGCACCCGTTGATGCAGGCGGCGCGCACCATAAAACAGCAGCAAGGTCAGCACCAGCCAGCCCAGGGCCTGCGCCTGCACCCAGGGCGAGGCCAGATCCAGCAGGGCGGCATCGTGGCGGGCGCTCATGAGCGGCTCCCGGGTGCCGTGGCTGGGCGGCCTGACAGACCATCCTCCCAGCGCCTGACGCGCTCCACCACCCAGCCTACGCCGCCCATCACGAACAAGGTGCCCAGCACCACCGCCACGGCCAGTTTGAACCCCAGCCAGCCAAACAGCTCTTGATGACGGATCAGCGCCATCAGCGGCGGGATGAAAAACAGCAGCATGTCGCCCAGCAGCCAGCGTGCGCCGCGCTCGATGTACCGGGTGGGCAACCAACCCAGCAACAGCACGGTGGTCAAGGCCAGCAGGCCCACCACACCGCTGGGCACGGGCCAATCCAAGTGGCGCACCACCCCATCGGCGGCGGCCCACACCCCCACGAAGAACAGCACCTCCAGCAGCCAGCGGGTGGCCTGGGTCAGGCTCGGCCAGAGCGACGAATAGCGGGGCATGGACGACATGGGAACGGGTTCAACAAGCCAAGCCCGTCATCATGCCCCAAGCCGTGCGGGCATGCCGACTGCCCGGCCACACCTCAGGCTTGTCGTCGCGCCTGGCCCTCGTCCGCCTCCGGGCGGCCGAAGGTCCGGATGCCCAGCGCCTGCTCGCTGTACTGCCACAGGCGCCGTGCCAGCGCCGCGTTGCGGCTGGCCGGGCTGCTGAAGGCCACTTTGCCGCCCACCCAGTACTGGCCTGACTCCTTGATGGCCGGTGAGGTGGCCAGCTGGATCTGGGTGCGCGCGCCTTGCGCCTCCGAGATCAAGCCCGGCCGGATCAGCGCGTTGAACAGGCCCGGCGTGTCACGCCAGATCTCGGTTTGCACCGCGCCGGGGTGGAAGGCATTGACCTTGACCGAGCTGCCCGCCACCCGCTGCGCCAGTTCGCGCACAAACAGCAGGTTGGCCAGCTTGGATCGGCCATACGCCCGGAACGGCACCAGCATCAACAGCGACCGTGTCGAAGGGCTGCGCAGGCTGTCGAAGTCAAAGCCACCGCCAAACCAGTGCGCCACCGAGCTGGTCACCACAATGCGCGCATCAGGCGTGGTCAACACCAGCGGCAGCAGGTGGTGCGTCAGCAGGAAGTGCCCCAGGTGCGTGGTGGCGAACATGAACTCATACCCAGCCGAGTTGTTGCGCAGCTGGGGCGTGAACAGTCCGGCGTTCAGCACCAGGGCGTCCAGCCGGGTCCAGCGGGCCAGCACGGTCTGCGCCAGGCTCACCACCTGCCCAAACTCTGACAAATCGCAGGCGATGAAATCCACCCGGGCGCCGGGCGTGTCGCGTTGCAGCTGGGCCACCAGGGCCTGCCCCTTGCGCGCATCACGCGCCGCGATCAGCACCTCGTAGCCTTGCGCCACCAGGGCCTTGACGGTTTCTTTGCCAATGCCGGCGCTGCCGCCGGTGACCAAGGCTGTCTTGTGCTGCATGTGCGGTGTTCCTGTGGCGTGTCAGGTGACGGGGATCACGCACTGTACGCGGCAGACGCGGCCGCTTCAATGACCGAAGACGCCAAGCCTTGGCATCCTGAGCCCATCCATGAGCAGCCCTGGCAAGTTTGCGAGCAAGATGCCAGCGCAAAGAAAAACCCCGCCAACCGTGTCGGTGGGCGGGGTTTGGAATGCTGGTGGCGCTTCAGGGATTCGAACCCCGGACCTGCGGATTATGATTCCGTCGCTCTAACCGGCTGAGCTAAAGCGCCATCGAAACCAAGACTATACAACGATTTTGGGGGGGATGGCAAGTGCCGTAGCGCCGACGCACACCAGGTGCCCGCCTCGCATCCGCCTCTTGAATTCCGCCGCCGGCACCCCATCTCCGCCCCACGCGTGGCGCCGGTGGTGTCGCGCCTGACAGTTCATCCACGAATCACCCACAAGAACAGCCATGGACAAGACCACCCATTCCTTCCAGGCCGAGGTCAAGCAGCTGCTGCACTTGGTCACCCACTCGCTGTACTCCAACAAAGAGATCTTCCTGCGCGAGCTGATCTCCAACGCCTCAGACGCCTGCGACAAGCTGCGCTTCGAGGCGCTGGACAACAGCAGCCTGTATGAAGACGCGCCCAACCTGGAAGTGCGCATCCTCATCGACAAGGCCGCCCGCACGCTCACCATCCGCGACAACGGCATCGGCATGAGCGCGCAAGAGGCCATCGACCACCTGGGCACCATCGCCAAGTCGGGCACCAAGGAGTTCATGGGCCGTCTCTCGGGCGACCAGGCGCGTGACGCCCAGCTCATCGGCCAGTTCGGTGTGGGCTTCTACAGCGGCTACATCGTGGCTGACAAGATCACGGTCGAATCCCGCCGCGCCGGCCTGGGCGCCGACGAAGGCGTGCGCTGGACCAGCGAAGGCACTGGCGACTTCGAGGTTGAGACCATCAGCAAGCCCACCCGGGGCACCGACATCATCCTGCACCTGCGCGAAGGCGAAGACGACTTCCTGGCCCGCTGGAAGCTGCGCAGCATCATCGCCAAGTACTCCGACCACATCTCCCTGCCCATCCTCATGCAGAAGGAAGAGTGGAACAAAGAGAAGGGCGAGTACGAGCTCAAAGACGAGTGGGAAACCGTCAACCAGGCCGCCGCCCTGTGGACGCGCAGCAAGAGCGACATCACCGAAGAGCAGTACCACGAGTTCTACAAGCAGATCAGCCACGATCACGAGGCGCCCCTGGCCTACACGCACAACCGGGTCGAAGGCCGCAGCGAATACACCCAGCTGCTCTACATCCCCAAGAAGGCGCCTTACGACCTCTGGAACCGCGACAAGAAGGGCGGCCTGAAGTTGTACGTGAAGCGCGTCTTCATCATGGACGACGCCGAGGCCCTGCTGCCCAACTACCTGCGGTTCGTCAAGGGCGTGGTCGATTCGGCCGACTTGCCGCTCAACGTCAGCCGCGAAATCTTGCAGGAAAGCCGCGACGTGAAGGCCATCCGCGAGGGCTGCACCAAGCGCGTCTTGTCCATGCTGGAAGAGCTGGCCAACCACGAAGACCAGGCCAAGCGGGATCAGTACGCCGCCTTCTGGAAAGAATTCGGCGCCGTGCTGAAAGAGGGTGTGGGCGAAGACTTTGCCAATCGCGAGCGCCTGAGCAAGCTGCTGCGTTTTGCATCCACGCACGATGAATCAGGTGCGCCCAGCGTGTCGCTGGCCGATTACGTGGCCCGCATGAAAGAGGGCCAGGAGGCCATCTACGTGATCACGGCCGACAGCCTGGCCGCCGCGAAGAACAGCCCGCAGTTGGAGCTCTTCAAGAAGAAGGGCATCGAGGTGCTGCTGCTGACCGACCGCGTGGACGAGTGGCTGCTCTCGCACCTGTACGACTTCGACGGCAAGCCCCTGCAAAACGTCACCAAGGGCGCGGTGGACCTGGGTCAGCTGCAGGACGAAGAAGAAAAGAAGAAGGCCGAAGAAGCCGCAGCCACCTTCAAGCCGGTGCTGGAGCGCCTGAAGAACGCCCTGGGCGAGCGCGCTAAAGATGTGCGCGTGACCACCCGTCTGGTCGATTCACCCGCCTGCCTGGTGACCGAGTCGGGCGACATGAGCGCCCACCTGGCGCGCCTGCTCAAACAGGCCGGCCAATCGGCCCCCGAGGTCAAGCCCATCCTGGAGGTGAACCCCGAGCACGCCCTGGTCAAGAAGCTGGAAGCCAGCGAGCACTTCGACGACCTGGCCCACATCCTGTTCGACCAGGCCCTGCTGGCCGAAGGCGGGCAGCTGGATGACCCGGCGGCTTACGTGCGCCGTGTCAATGCGCTGTTGATCACCGCAGCAGTCTGAGTGAAGTGCGGGGCCGGACTGTCCAGGCCCCTTGACGCGGTGACAGCGGGTTCAGGCCCGCTGCTGCTGCTGCTGCTGCGATCGCGGGTGGCCATACTCGTCCAGATCCCCCAGATCGGTCAACGGGGCCGGGCCGGAATCGCCCCGGCCGTCAAACGCAAAGAACGAATCGGGTGCGAAGCCCGACTCGGCCCAGCGTGCTGCCCGTTCGGCCCGTCGCTCGCGCAGCTTGCGCGCCAGTTGATCGCCTGCATCGTGCAGGCGCTCTTGCCCGGTGGAGGCGCCCGCCGCGCCGGCTTTGTGGCCAGCGCTGGAGGCCGCGGCCGACAGGTCGCCAGCGGGCCCCAGGGCCCAGCTGGCCAGCAAAGCCTGGTGGGGCCACTGCCCAGGCCGGCAGCGCAGATATCGAATGCGGCAGGCCTCCAGCACGGCCTCTTTGAACTTCTGGCCGCTGCTGTCGCGCTGCCCGGGTGGCGGCTCAAAGTCGATCACCGACACCACCGATCCGTTGGGGTGGCACACCACCATCGACACATGCAGGCCCATCAGCCGGTCGTACCAGATCCGGGCTTCTTCGGGGTAGTGGGGCTGACAGAAGCGCAGCAGGCTGACCTTGGCCAACACCAGGTGGTGGGGCAGGGCGGCTTTCAAATCGCGGTGCAGGGCGCGCTCATGCGCATTGAACAGGGGGCGTGCCTGCAGGTTCCAGCGGGCCGGCCAACTGCGGCGCGCGGCGCGGTCGCGTCGTCCCCGCCACCACCAGCCCAGCAACATGCCGGCCAGTGCCGTGACGGGCGGCATCCACCACCAGTAGGCCTCTGGGTTCATTTACGTAACTTCTTCCCTGTGATGACAGAAGATGTTACAGAACTTCGCCTTCTTCGGACAGAGGGGACATGACCGCATCCCTCCATCAGGGGTGCGTGGTTGCTGTCATGCGAAATCAGGCCGAGGCCGCCAGCAGCCGCACCCAGTCGCTGATGTGCATCACCCGGTACTTCACGCGGTAGATCAACTCGGCCGCCAGGGATTGCAGCGAGCTGTCCAGGTGGGTGCCCACCGTGTCGGGCGGCAGCTTCAGCCAGGCTTCGGCATCCGGGCCATCGCGCTCGATCACGGCGCCCGCCTTCGCGGCAATCCGCAGCATGGGGCCGTTCTCGGTCAGCGCGTGGATCATCAGGTGGCTGGCGTGCTGATTGCGCGCGTGCATGATGGCGTGGTTGAACAAGCGCATGCCCAGCCCTTTGCCGCGCCCCGATGGCAGCACCGACACGCCGAATTCCATGGCGCGTCCGCGCGATGAGTCACCATGTGGGCCCTTGCCCGGCATGGCCGCCAGATGCGCCACCGCCACCAGTTGCAGCTTGCGGTTGAAGATACCGAACACCTCATCGCGCTTGAAGTCGATCGAGGCCACATACTTGGCCATTTGTTCGCTGCTCACCGGCGAGCCAAAGCGCAAAAAGCGGTCATGCTCGTCCAGCTGCATGAGGTGATCCAGGATGCGGCGGCGGTGCCGCGCGTGCAGGTCGCGGATCGGCACCCAATGATCGGCAGCGTTGGGCGAGCCAGGCTGCGTCGCGTTCTGCGCGTCTGGTGCCGGCTGCAGTCCAAATCGATCCAGGAGAGGGGGCTTCACGTTGCTCACGATGATGTTCCAGGCGGCATGCGCGCATGTCGCGAAAATAGCCTAGGGTTTATACTAATGTACGCGATCCATTCTGTGCTGGCAAGGCGGGGGGGGGCCTGAAGCGGCCTGAATCAGCCCGGTTTTGCGCTTTTTGACGCACCTGGTGTGACAGCGGTGCGGCGGGCCCGCCTGGGCCCTGCGCCGCACGCCGCATTTGCGCTGCCGACGCTGGCTGTGGTATATTGGTAGGCTTTCCCGAAATGGTTGCCGGGAAAAGTGGCATGGGCATTCGGATGTTCGTCTTGATGCACGTGCCAAGCCGCGCCGTTTGCGAGGCCGCCAGCGTCGCGCCAGGGGTTTGTCACCAAACCCAGGGGGCAGCGAATCAGAAGCGGTGCCAAGAACAGCAGTCAACCAGTTCACCACTTAGGAAATCTCATGAAGACCTTCAGCGCCAAGCCGGCCGAAGTGAAGCACGAGTGGTTTGTGATCGACGCCACCGATAAGGTGCTCGGACGAGTGGCCAGCGAAGTCGCTCTCCGTCTGCGCGGCAAGCACAAGGCCATTTACACGCCTCACGTGGACACCGGCGATTTCATCGTCATCGTCAACGCCGACAAGATTCGCGTCACTGGCACCAAGGCCAATGACAAGATCTACTACCGTCACTCGGGCTTCCCCGGCGGTATCTACGCAACCCGTTTCAAGGACATGCAGGCCAAGCACCCCGGCCGCGCCATTGAAAAAGCCGTCAAGGGCATGCTGCCCAAGGGCCCCCTGGGTTACGCCATGATCAAGAAGCTGAAGGTCTATGCAGGCAGCGAGCATCCGCACGCAGCTCAGCAGCCCAAGGCCCTGGAAATCTGAGGAGCCGTCACATGATCGGTAACTGGAACTACGGCACCGGCCGTCGCAAGTCCTCCGTGGCCCGCGTCTTCATCAAGAAGGGCACTGGCCAGATCATCGTCAACGGCAAGCCCGTCGATCAGTATTTCGGTCGTCAGACCTCGATCATGATCGTCAAGCAGCCGCTGGTGCTGACCAACAACGGCGAAGCCTTTGACATCAAGGTCAATGTGCACGGCGGTGGTGAGTCCGGCCAAGCTGGTGCTGTGCGCCACGGCCTGACCCGCGCCCTGATCGATTTCGACGCCAACCTGAAGCCCGAACTGAGCCGCGCTGGTTACGTGACCCGCGACGCCCGCGAAGTCGAGCGTAAGAAGGTCGGTCTGCACGGCGCTCGTCGTCGTAAGCAGTTCAGCAAGCGCTGATCGACACCCCCCAGGTTGGCCTCTGTGCTGGCCTGCCCCACCCGCCCCTGGTCAAAGCCCTGGGCGGGTTTGTCATTCTGGAGGGCATTGTTTTCCTACAATGCCCCGTCTGCAGCTTGAAAGGATCGTTGAATGATCAAGGTCGGCATCGTTGGCGGCACCGGTTACACCGGGGTGGAATTGTTGCGCCTGCTGTCGCAGCACCCCGAAGTCGAGCTCAAGGCCATCACCTCGCGCAAAGAGGCTGGCCTGCCGGTGGCCGACATGTACCCCAGCCTGCGTGGTCATGTGAACCTGGCCTTCGTCACGCCGGATGACGCCAAGCTGACCGACTGCGATGTGGTCTTCTTTGCCACCCCGCATGGCGTGGCCATGGCCCAGGCCCGTGAGCTGCTGGACGCAGGCGTGAAGGTGATCGACCTGGCGGCGGATTTCCGCCTCAAGAACACGGCCGAGTTCGAGCAGTGGTACGGCATGGCCCACACCTGCCCGGACATCCTCGACGAGGCTGTTTACGGCCTGCCTGAGCTGAACCGCGACGCGATCCGCCGCGCACGCGTCATCGGCAACCCAGGCTGCTACCCCACCTCGGTGCAACTGGGCTTTGCGCCTCTGCTCAAGAACAAGCTGATCGAGCCCACCGGCCTGATCGCCAACTGTGCCTCGGGCATCTCGGGCGCGGGCCGCAAGGCCGAGGTGCACACCCTGCACGCCGAGGCCTCGGACAACTTCAAGGCCTACGGCGTCAAGGGCCACCGTCACGGCCCCGAGATCAACCAGCAGTTGCGCGCCATCGCGGGCGATGCCAGCGTGCACTGCCTGTTCGTGCCCCACCTGCTGCCCATCATCCGTGGCATCCACTCCACGCTGTACGCGCGCCTGAACAGCGCTGGCCAGGCGGCCGACCTGCAGAAGGTCTTTGAAGACGCCTACCGTGGCGAACGCTTTGTGGACGTGCTGCCGGCTGGCAGTGCGCCGGAAACCCGCAGCGTGCGTGCCTCCAACACGGTGCGCATCGCCGTGCACCGCCCGCTGCCCGACACCGTCATGGTGCTGGTGGTGGAAGACAACCTCACCAAGGGTGCCTCCGGCCAGGCCGTGCAGTGCATGAACCTGATGTGTGGCCTCGATGAGCACCTCGGCCTGACCGGCGTGCCCGTGCTGCCCTGATGCGCTGGCGTTTGCTGCGGCGGCGGCTGTCCATCAGCTCGCCGCGCATGGTGGTTCGCAGTCACTTGCCCTGGCCGGTGCGGTGGGCGGCGGTGGCCGTGGTGCTGGGCTTTTCGGGCGCCCTGGCCTTGTGGGCGTTCGAGGTGGGCCGGGGCTTGGCCGGCCTGGGCGGTGGGGCTCAGTCTTTGGCCGAGCAGTTGCAGGCCACCCAGGCCCAGTTGGAAACCGCCCGCCTGGATCGGGATCGGGCTCAGTCGATTGCCAACACGGCCGACAGCCTGCTCAAGACCGAACGTGCCACGCAGGCGCACCTGATCGAGCAGGTCAAGGCGCTGGAGGCCGAGAACCAGGCCCTCAAGGATGATCTGGGCTTTTTTGAGCGCCTGCTGCCCACGGCCGGCACCGGCAGCGTGGCCATACGGGCCGTGCAGCTGGAGCGCCTGACCGAGGGCCAGCTGCGTTTCCAAGTCTTGTTGATGCTGCCAGGCGGCCGCGCCGCCCCGGAATTCGTGGGGCAGTTGCGCCTGCAAGTGCAAGGCACCCGCGACGGCCAGCCGTGGTCGGCCGAAGGGGATCAGGTGCTGACCCAGCCCTTGAAATTCCGGCAGTACCGTCGCCTGGAGGGGGTGCTCAGCTACCCGGCGGATGTGCAGGTGCGCCAGGTGCAGGTGCGCGTGAATGACAAGTCGGGCGTGATGCGGGCCACTCAGAACGCCCGCTTGTGACGGAATATCCCTTTCCCTGCATGACAAGGGAACGCAGTTGCGGCCCCTTTGGGCACAATGTCGGGCTGACCCACTGCATGCCATCAAGGAGAGTTGTATGTTTGGCTGGAAAAAGAATCCCCCGCTTCGAACCTTGATCGGCGAGGGGACCGTGCTGACCGGTGAAGTGCGCTTCACCGATGGCCTGCGGATCGACGGCGAGGTGCACGGCAACGTGACGGCCGTGGGTGATGGCCGCACACAACTCGTGATCAGCGAAAAAGCCCGCATCCATGGCAAGGTCAGGGCCGGGCATGTCATCATCAACGGTGTGGTGGAAGGCCCCGTGCGTGCCGAAGACCTTCTTGAGCTGCAGCCCAAGGCCCGGATCGTGGGCGATGTGCATTACGAAGCCCTGGAAATGCACCAGGGCGCCACGATCGACGGCGAGTTGCGCCCCCTGAAGGCAGACGACAAGCCCGCCTTGAAGCTGGCTGCTTCTTCAGGCACTGGCCCAGCCACACCCCACTCAGGCGGCAGCGACCGAGCAGCCTCCTGATCTGAATTTTGTTTCTTTGGAGAGTCCCCATGAGCGCAGTCGCCGAAACCGCATCCCCCTCGTTCGACGAGTCGATGCCGGCCCCCATCGTCTTCACCGACGCCGCAGCCGGCAAGGTGGCTGAACTGGTGGCCGAAGAAGGCAACCCCGATCTGAAGCTGCGTGTGTTCGTGCAAGGCGGCGGCTGCTCGGGCTTCCAGTACGGGTTCACTTTTGATGAAATCCAGAACGAAGACGACACGGCCATGGTCAAGAACGGCGTGACGCTGCTGATCGACGCCATGAGCCTGCAATACCTGGTGGGTGCCGAGATCGACTACAAGGACGATCTGGAGGGCGCACAGTTCGTCATCCGCAACCCGAACGCCACCACCACCTGCGGTTGTGGTTCGAGCTTCTCGGTCTGACGCAGCTTGGAAGGCGGGCTGACAGCCCGCCTGAACGCTGACCGAGCCTGATCAGGCAGGATACAGGGCGCCGAGGATCCGCGCCCCGCGTGCACCGGTCACGCCGGCCACATTGCCAGCGTGGCGGTGCACATGACACCAGGCCAGCCACGCAAAAGCTGCCGCCTCCACCTGCATCACGTCCAAGCCGTGCTCGTCTGAGCGGCCCACGCGCACCCCTTGCAGTTGCTCGCTGAGGCGTCGCAGCAGATCGCCATTCAGGGCGCCCCCGCCACACACCACCACCTCGGCCGCATCAGGGGCATGCTCCTTGATGGCCATGGCGGCTGTGCGCGCGGTCAGCTCGCACAAGGTGGCCTGCACATCGCGCGCCTGTTGCGCGTCGCTCATGGGGCCATCGGTCAGGCCGTGCGGCGCCAGCCAGCGGTTCAGCCAGTCGGCATTGAACAGGTCGCGGCCAGTGCTCTTCGGGGGCGGGGCGTGAAAGTAGGGCTCTTGCAGCGCATCGGCCAGCCAGTCTTCGCGCACATCGCCACCCGCGCCCCATTCGCCATTGGCATCGAAGGCGTGTCCGGTTTGCCATTCGCACCACATGTCCAGCAGGCAGTTGCCCGGGCCACAATCGAAGCCCAGGGGCGCATGGCCTGGCCGCAAGATGCTCAGGTTGGCCATGCCGCCCACGTTCAGCACCACCACGGTGTGCTGGGCCTGGCCAAAGATGGCCTGGTGAAACGCGGGCACCAGCGGGGCGCCTTGCCCGCCCGCCGCGATGTCACGGCTGCGGAAGTCGGCCACCACGTCGATGCCGGTGGTCTCGGCCAGCAAGGCTGGCGCATTCACCTGCCAGGTGTAGCCCTGGTCGGGCCGGTGGCGAACCGTCTGTCCATGCGCGCCAATGGCTCGCACCGACTGGGGGGCCACGTTGGCCTGTTGCAGCACGGCGCTCACCACCTCGGCATACACGCCGGCCAAGCCTTGTGCGGCCAGGGCGCTGCGGTGCAGTTCGTCGTCGCCGGCGGTGTTGAGTTCCAGCAGGGTTTGTTTCAGTGCAGGGGGGAAGGGGCGGTGCGCATGTGCGCGGGTCATCCACTGCTGGCCTCGGCCTTCCAGCAGCACGCCGTCCACCCCATCCAGTGAGGTGCCCGACATCAGCCCGATGAACAGCCCATGCTCGTGGGCTGTTCGGTCCTGACTCATTCGAAGCGTGGCCCGCTGGTGATGCCGGCAGCCTGCCAGTCGTTGGCGGCATCCAGGCGCTGGGCCACCACCTCGGCCGTGCGGCGGAACTGCGCCAGCTGCTGTGGCGACAACTGCAGGCTTTCTGCAGCGCGAGCGATCGTCATGGGGTCAACGTGCTTGCCACCCACCTTGAATTCAAAGTGCAGGTGCGGGCCCGTGGCCCAGCCGGTGGCACCCACCGCGCCAATACGCACACCCTGATCGATCGACTGACCGCGACGCACATCGATGCGGCTCAAGTGCGCATAGACCGTGGTGCGGTTGCCCGAGTGCTGCACATGCACCACGTTGCCGTAGCCGTTTTGCCAGCCCGCAAAGCTGACCGTGCCTGCACCCACCGAGCGCACCGGGGTGCCCGTGGGAGCGCCGTAGTCCACCCCCAGGTGGGCACGCCAGGTTTGGTGGATGGGGTGGAAGCGCATGGCAAAGCCCGAGGTCACGCGCGAGAACGCCAAGGGCGAGGCCAGGAACGCGCGGGTTTTGCTGCGACCTTGCAGATCAAAGTAGGCGCCCTTGCGGCCGCCCTCCTGGAACCACACGGCATCATGCACCTTGCCCTGGTTGATGAAGCGCGCTGCCAGCACGCGCCCGGCCGAGCCGGACCACGTCACGGGCTCACCATCGGCCAGGTGGGCTTCATACAGCACGCTGAAGGCATCGCCCACGCGCAGCTCTCGGCGGAAGTCGATGTCGGTACCGAAAATTTCAGCCAGCTGGTTGGTGACGCCATCCGGCACATTGGCCGCGTCGGCCGCTGCAAACAGGGACGAGCTGATGGTGCCCGACGCGATGCGCTCCATCGTCTGCAGGGGCACCAATTCGCGGCGCGACTCGAAGCGGGTGCCTTGCGCATCCGTCACGCGGTCGATGGTGATGCGCACGAAGTGGGTGTCGAGGTCACTCGTCGTGTCGGCCGGGCCGCGCACGATCAGGCGCTGCAGCAGGCCATCTTGCGCTTCGGCCGTCACCGATTTGCCAGCGCGGCCTTGCATCAGCACGCTGCCCACCGGGTCGTTGCGGATGAACTGAGCGGCTGCCAGGTCGTCCACGCCCAGGCGTTGCAGCAGCTTGTCAACCGTGTCGCTGTGGCGGGTCACGTCCGTGCGGTGCAGCACCAGGGGCGCCTGATCCAGCACCGTCAACTGCTGCGGCAGCAGGGGCGAGGCCACGGTTTCGCTCAACTGGGAGATGGTGGGGCGGGTGTCGTCGGGCAAGCCCGCCAGCGGGGCCACACCAAAGGCGGTCACGGCCGAGCCGCCCAGCACCATCAGCACAGCGGCACTGACCCGGCGCGGGTGACGGTGGGCGGCCGCCTGCCAATCGGCCAGGGAGTTCATCAGTCGGCTGGTCAGGGTGCTCTGCGACGGGGCCTTGCTGCCGACGTGGTCGGCCTGCGTGCGAAACGGCTTGTGAACGGTCAAAACGAGCACCTCATCAATCGGTGGGCGGCGTCAGCGGTTGGTCCGCAGAAGTCCGGCCCTTAAAATCGGCATCCCACGCAAACGCAAAGACTGTGCCCGCGCGCGCGTAATCGAACGAGTATATCTCGGCCACCCCCACAGGGGAGTGCCTGATTGTCACCAACAGGTCATCCATGTTGCCATCCGAAAAAGCCCCCGAAGCCCAGCCAGACCATCCCATCACCGACCGGGTGCTGGAGGCCCTGGCGGTCACCCGCCGAGGCGTCGAAGAGCTCCTGCCTGAGGCCGAATGGCTGCGCAAGCTGGCCCGCTCAGAAGCCACCGGCACTCCGCTGCGCATCAAGCTGGGCCTGGATCCCACCGCGCCAGACATCCACCTGGGGCACACCGTGGTGCTGAACAAACTGCGCCAACTCCAGGATATCGGCCACACGGTGATCTTCCTGATTGGTGATTTCACCTCGCTGATTGGCGACCCTTCTGGGCGCAACTCCACCCGGCCGCCCTTGACCCCGGAGCAGGTCAAGGCCAACGCCGAGACCTATTACAAACAGGCGAGCCTGGTACTGGACCCGGCCCGCACCGAGATTCGCTACAACAGCGAGTGGTGCGACGCCCTGGGCGCGCGCGGCATGATCCAGTTGGCCAGCCGCTACACCGTGGCGCGCATGATGGAGCGCAACGACTTCCATGAGCGCTTCCATGGCGGCAACTCGATTGCTGTCCATGAGTTTCTGTACCCCCTGATGCAGGGCTACGACTCGGTGGCTTTGAAGTCTGATCTGGAGTTGGGTGGCACCGACCAGAAGTTCAACCTGCTCATGGGGCGCCACCTGCAGGCCGAGTACGGGCAAGAACCGCAGTGCATCCTGACCATGCCCCTGCTGGTGGGCCTGGATGGCGTGGACAAGATGAGCAAGTCCAAGAATAACTACGTGGGCATCAGCGAGGCGCC
The DNA here is from genome assembly GCA_046295615.1 of Aquabacterium sp. Taxonomy (GTDB): domain Bacteria; phylum Pseudomonadota; class Gammaproteobacteria; order Burkholderiales; family Burkholderiaceae_C; genus Aquabacterium. The sequence continues at coordinate 133,913 of JBKBMV010000002.1, read as the reverse complement.
CAACGAGATGTTCGGCAAGCTCATGAGCATCAGCGATGAGCTGATGTGGCAGTACTTCACCCTGCTCAGCTTCCGCCCTATGACCGAGATCGAGGCCCTGAAGGCTGACTGCAGCAGCGGGCGCAATCCCCGCGACGCCAAGGTCATGCTGGCCCAGGAAATCGTGGCCCGCTTCCACGACCGTCAGGCGGCCGAGCGTGCACTGGAAGACTTCACCAACCGCGCGCGCGGGGGGGTGCCCGACGTGATCCCGGAGGTCAGCTTGACGCTGCCAGAGGGCGGCGAGGGCCTCGGTGTGGCCGCCTTGTTGCGCCAGGCTGGCCTGGCCCCGTCGGCCAGCGAAGCCAACCGTCTGATCGACCAGGGTGGCGTGCGCATTGACGGTGAAACCGTGTGTGACAAAAGTCTCAAATTGCCTGCCGGCGTTTTTGTCGTGCAGGTGGGCAAGCGCAAATTTGCGCGGGTCACTCTCCTAGGAGGATGAACCCGGAACTAAGGGGTTACCCCCACGCTTGAACGCGGGGGTTAGGCGGTGGCCTTGGTGATTTCCTGATGCATTTCGCACAGACTTAGGGGGAATCAGCGGTTGTGTTTAATGCGGTGCGGGGCCTATGCTTGTCTCAACGGTTGCCAAAGTGCAGCCGGGCTGACACAGGAAGACGCGGATGCCTGAGTCAGCAGACAATCAAAGGGCCGCTTTCAAGTGGAGAAAAGACATGAAATTTGCGATCAAGAGCATCGTCGCTGCTACCGCCTTCGTGGCTGCTGGTGTTGCCAGCGCCGCTCTGGTGACCGTCAATGCCGGCCCCACCCTGTCGGGTAGCGGCGCCCTGACGTTCAGCGAAAACCTGCGTGACGCTCTGAACGTCGGCAGCGTGGCTGTGTCGGCCTTCGGTGGCGCCACCTCCAGCATCGTGGGTTCGGCTGGTTCGTACAGCGACATCACCGTGGGTGCCCCCGTCGTGTCCGTCACCTATGACGACGTGACCAACCAAGTGACCCGCGTGGTCACCGCTGGTGGCGCTCGCCAAGTGGCTGGCAACGTGGCTGGTGTGTCCGGCGGCGGTTGGGTGGAAGTGGGTAACCTGGACGTGAACCTGGTGACGAAGGAAATCTTCGGCACCGTGGTTGGCCAGAGCCTGTCGGGTGTGTCCGTGAACTTCTCGGGCAAGCTGTTCGACATCGCGTCGATCACTGGTGACACCACCTATCAACCCGGCACTGCTCTGACCCAGCTGACCGGCCTGGCCCTGACCACCGCCGGTTTCAACGAGATCAAGAAGGCCCTGGATCTGAAGCTGCTGGGTACCGCTGCTCTGCAAGCTGCTGCTGAAGACTTCGGCGTGATCAACTCGACGATCACTGTGGCCGTGCCTGAGCCCTCGACCTACGCCCTGATGGGTCTGGGCCTGGTGGGCCTGGCCCTGGCCCGCCGTCGCGCCGCCAAGTGAGCTTTCACGCCTGAGGCGTGATTGGAACAGAGGGGGTTTGCCCCACTCTGTTCCCACACGACCGCTCAGTATCATCTGAGCGGTTTTTTTTTGATTTTCGGCACCAGTGTGAACTGGTTCACAGATCGATCTGCAGTAGCGCATCACGCGCTGGTGGTCTTGCTTGAGGAGACAGCATGAACAAAGTCAAACGGTCGGGCGCATTACACAGCATGGCGTTGCTGGCACTGACGGCCTGTGTGGCCGCCCCCGCCATGGCGTACGACCAGCGGGGCGACAGCATTTTTTCCCGCATCGAGCCCTCGCTGCGCGACCGGGCGTTCATGCGTTTGAATTACATCCATGCCAACGTCAAGACCACCTCGGGCGAGGCGTATGACGTGACGGGGCCGGTGGTGGCTCGCGGCGACATCGGCACCTACCTGGGCAACACCACCAACCCGCTGTCCTTGACCGCGCAGTACGGTGCCAGCTCGATGTTCTATCGTGTGGGCAGCTCTACTTTGCGCACAAGCTCTGGCTACTACAACATCATCAACACCTCTTTGGAGGGTGCTATTGATTCTGATATCGCCACCGCCGGGTGTCAGAATCTGCAAGCGGGTCTGGGTACCCCGTGCGGTATTCGGGCCAAGTCCAGTGCCAGCTTGGGCACGCCAGCGATCAGCGTGGGCTATTACCTGGACGAAGGCATGAACTGGATGCTGGAGGCCTTCCTGCTGGCCGCGCCGCTTAAGGCCAAGGTCTACGGTGAAGGCAATAACCAGTTGAACGGTCAACACATCATCGACCTCAAGATCTTGCCGCCCACCGCGGTGCTGGGGCGTTACTTCGGTGAGAGCAATGCTCGCATCCGTCCATTCGTCGGCATGGGGGCGTCTTACGCGATCTTCTTTGACGTGCGCGCCACCAGCGCACTCAACACCTACCAAGGTGGTGGTGGGGCAGACGACACCACCGTGTCTGTCAAGAACACCTTGGGTTTTGGTCCATTCTTCGGTGTGAAGGCTCAGTTGGATGACGACTGGCATCTGAGCCTGAACGTCGGCAAGCTCCGCTATTCGACCGAGGCGACGCTGATTACCCGCAACACCACCATCACGGCGGACTCTCAAGTGATTTTTGATTACGGTCCTCAAACCACGGTGGCCAACACCGTGGCTGTGAACGTGACCGGCGGACGCCCTGGTACCGTGGCACCCGCATCAGGCAGCATGCCGCAACTGGCGGATTCAACGGTTGGGCAGTCTGTCCAGCCCTTGACGGCTTTGATGTGCGATCTGGCCTTGGCCAAGTACGGCAACACCTCGTGTAACCACGGCACCTTTGTGCGCAAGCAGAAAACCAAGCTCGACAACACGCTGTTCATGTTCAGCGTCGGCCGCCGTTTCTGACACCAGCGACTCATCGCAATCAAGGATCTGGTATGAAAAAAATTGTTTTGTTCGCTTCGTTGGTGGCAGCCTGTAGCTGGGCGTCGGCTCAGGGCTATGTGGGTGCGGTGGCCGCCCTGACGCGTCTGTCGGATGCGTGCACAGACACCTATCGCTGCAGTGGTACGCAAGCCAAGGGTTTCAAGGTGTTTGCTGGCACGTATCTGCCTAAAGGCCAGGGCTTGGATCTGGTTATTGGTCAGGTCAACCGGGTGGAAGTTGGGGCCATGCGCTTTGGTCGGGTCAATTCGCGCAGCACGACCACGGTTCCTGATCTCGACGAGGACTTCAACCCCATCAACCGCGAGGTTGATGTCACGGACAAAGTCAAGGCTGAAGCCTTGACCGTGGCTGCCGTGGCCGAGTTCCCGGTGCTGGACCAGTTCAGTCTGGTGGCCAAGCTGGGTGTTGCTTATGTCACGTCGACGGTGAAGTTCACGAGAGACAATCAAGGCATTGGCGCCAAGTCGCAGAACAGCATCCGGCCCTACGCCGGTCTGGGTGTTGAGGTCGGGCTGCCTGCCGGTATCCGTGTGATGGGTACGGCTGACTGGACACGTTACGCCGTGGATGGCCGCTCTGGCTCTGCCACGCAATTGGGCTTGGGTGCCAGCGTGTCATTCTGACCGCTGCTCATCCAGACACACAGGGCCTTCGGGCCCTTTTTTCATGCCCCGCTTGTCGCTTAATGTCAAAAATATCGCTAACCCTGAGACATTCCATCCACGGGCAGGGCGTGCTAACCCTGAAATTTCAGGGGAACTCCTGAGGGCCTCCCCTCGTTCGCGGGGGGGTGGGAAACGGACCTGGTGGCGCACGATACATCCATGGGCACGCGGTTAACGCGGTCCGTGTCGAAAGCAACCACCTCAGCATCCAACAGGAGTTCCACATGACCTTCGCTGCCACCCTTCGCGCTGTCTCTCTGGCCACTGCCGCCGTTTTCGTGGCCACGTCGGCCCAGGCCCTGACCATCCCCACGGCTTCGCTGGATGTCAACTCCATCCAAACGTTTTCTGAAGACGCTGTGGCCTCGTTCGATCTGTTCGGTGTGAGCGTCAAGCCCCTGGGCAACGCCTACGCTGCTGGTGCCGCCAACTCTTATGTGCTGCCCGTCACGTCCATCACCATTGGCTCCGGCCTGAAGATCGCCAGCGGTGAAGCCAAGGGTTCGGCCCTGGAAATCTCCCGTACGGTCAATGGTGCCAAGCGTGGTCTGACCTTGGCCAACTTCAAGATCGACTTTGAGAAGTCGGTGGTTTTGGCTGACACCACCCCCATCGGTGGCGTGACCGCTCCCATGGCTCCGGTCTACAGCTTCGTGAAGATCAAGGATCTGGCCGTCAAGTACAAGTTCCCCTTCACCATCACCGCTGACGAGCAACTGGGCAATCTGCGCCTGACCCCTGAGGCCATCGAAACCCAGATCACCTCGCTGCAACTGCCCCGCTTCCTGGCCCAGGCCACCCTGCCCGAGATCGACTTCGGTCTGATCGACATCAAGGTGAATGTGGGCTTCCGCAAGGCCGTGTCCACCAAGGCCTACGTTCCCGCTCCCTGAGCCCTGTTTTAGACAGGCCATGCCGCACTGAGGGGCGGCGTGCTGTCTTGACTGGATTGAAGCCCGCCCATGGCGGGCTTTTTCTTGCCTGGATGATGAATTTAAGGGTTAACCATGGGTTAGTCGTGAATAGTTGCCCTGCGACTAACCCTGATGGGTAGGTGTTTTGGGCGACAACTCCCCTCAGGCGAGGGGGGATGGCCACCGGTGGCGTTTGAGACGATACAGACATGGGCTCAGCGCTGGTGCGGGCCTAACCCAAACGTCATAGGAGTTCTTTACATGACATTCGCCTCCATCCGCCGCACCTCGATCATCGCTTTGACCGCTTTGGCTGCGGCATCAGCGCAGGCTCTTACCCTGCCCGTGAACGCTCTGGTGGCCGATTCCAACCAGGTCTTCTCTGAAGACGCCATGTCGGCTTTTGAACTGTTCAACATCAAGGTCTCGGCCCTGGGCAACGCCACCGCCGTGGCCGGCACCACCAACACCTTCCGTCTGCCCATCACCACGATCACCATCGGTTCGGGCTTGCAGATCCTCAGTGGCGATGCCAAGGGCTCTGCCCTGGAGTTTGTCCGTGAAGTCAAGGGTGTGAAGAAGGCCCTCACCCTGGCCAACTTCACCATCAACTACGAGAAGGGCCAAGTGCTGGCCGATGCCACTGCCAAGGGTGGTGTCACGGCGCGTCAGGCCGTGGTGTACAACTACACCGTCGAGAAGCCGCTGACCATCAAGTACCGCTTCCCGCTGTCCATCTCGCTGGATGAGTCGCTGAACAACCTGAAGCTGGATTCCGAGATGCTCAAGCGCTTCAACGCTGCGCTGGAGGTCAACGAATTCCTGTCGAATGCCGTGATCCCCCAGATCAGCTTCGGCGCGCTGCAGCAGAAGATCGAAGTCAAGTTCCGCAGCAAGCCCGTGTCGACCAAGCTGTACACGCCTGCTCCCTGATCAGGTTTCGATAGCGTTTGCACGCCAGGAGCCTTCGGGCTCCTTTTTTTTCATGCCTGCTCAGTTCAGTGGGGGTGGCGGCGCCGCTGACGCAGGTCGGATGCCAGGGTGATCGGCCGTCACGTCGGCGTAGGGGTAACGAAGCATCAGCTTTTCCAGATCATGAAACTGGCGAACGCGAACCAACTCGGAGTACAGCTCGGCCCCAAAGCCCCACGGCAGGCCGCGGGCACCGCCATGGCTGGGGGCTGCCAGGGGGTGGTGCAGCAGGGCCTGAGCCACCGCCTGGATGGTGTGTGGCGTGGGGACCATGCCCTGGGTGGGCAGCACGAGCCAACCCATGCTTTGGGCCGTGGCCTGAACCGCATGGGCCAGCCCCAGGCCATCAGCAGCCAACCCCTGTGGCGCATCCATCACCAGACATGAGGCGGGCAGCTCGATGGGCATGGATCCCCGATGGGGGGGCAGCACGCACAAGGTGGGCAAGCCGCTGTGCGTGCCCGCCTCGGCCAGGGCCTGCAGGTGGCGCCAGTGATGCACCGAGTCGGCCCAAGGGCGATCCACGGGGCGTGCGGCCGATGTGGCCACAATGATGAGGGTGGGTTGATCCTGCATGTGGTGTCCAGAGGTGAACGAGTCTGCGCCTGTCTGGTGCACTGCACCACCGCAGCTTCACTTACGGGCTTACCCGCCTCCATCCTTGATCCCGCTCAGTTTGGGTGGGAATGGTTCTGTCGGATACTTCGATCATGGACAAAACACCTCATGATCTGGCGCAGATGCGCCGTCAGTACGAATTGGCTGAGCTGGATGAAACCCATGTGGCGGCCGATCCGCTGCAACAGTTCCAGCGCTGGTTCGATGAAGCGGTCAAGGCCAAGGCGCACGAGCCCAATGCCATGACCCTGGCCACGGTGTCAGCGCAAGGGCGGCCGTCCACACGGGTGGTGCTGCTCAAGGGGCTGGATGAGCGGGGGCTGGTCTGGTACACCAACTACGACAGCCGCAAAGGCCAGGAGTTGGCGGTCCACCCCTGGGCGGCGCTGCAGTTTTACTGGCCTGAGCTGGAACGTGTGGTGCGCATCGAGGGCGAGGTCAGCAAGCTGGCTCCCGCCGAGTCCGATGAGTACTACCGCACGCGCCCCCTGGGCTCGCGCATCGGTGCCTGGGCTTCCCCGCAAAGCCAGGTCATTCCATCTCGTGAGTTCCTGGAGGCGACCTGGGCTCAAGAGCAGGTCCGGCAGGGCGAAGACCCTGTGCGTCCCGCCAACTGGGGTGGCTACCGCTTGCAGCCCCAGTACTGGGAGTTCTGGCAGGGCCGCGCATCGCGCCTGCATGATCGGCTGGTGTTTGCCCGCGATGGGGCTGGCGGCGCCTGGCAGTTGCGCCGGCTGGCGCCTTGAGATCGCGGGCGCTCAGTGCGTCCGCACCAGTTGCGGGAAGGCCTTCATGAAGGCCTCCACCTTGGGGGCCACCACCATGGCGCAGTAGCCTTGGTAGGGGTGACGCTCGAAGTAGCGGTGGTGCTCGGCCTCGGCCACGTGGTAGTTCTGCACGGGGGCTACCTCGGTCACGATGGGGGCTGACCAGGCGCCAGCCTCGCCCAGGGCCTGGATGATGGCCTGAGCTTGTCGGGCCTGCTCGTCATCATGGGTGTAGATGCCCGAACGGTACTGGGTGCCCACATCGTGGCCCTGGCGGTTCAAGGTGGTGGGGTCGTGGATACGGAAGAACACCGCCAGCAGCTCTTCAAAGCTCAGGACCGCCGGGTCGAAGTGAATGCGCACCACTTCAGCGTGCCCGGTGTCCCCCTGGCAGACCAGGGGGTAGCTGGGGTGGGGGTGGTGGCCATTGCTGTAGCCAGGCTCGACATGCAGCACCCCCCGGGTGCGCAGGAACACGGCTTCCAGACACCAAAAGCACCCGCCGGCCAGGGTGGCCATGTGCATGGCCGTCGTGGGTGTGTCAGCAGAGGGGTTGGGGGCTTGTGCGGTGGTCATGGCCACATGCTAGCCCTAAAACAGAAACCCCCGGGCTAAGCCGGGGGTTGGGCGGTGCGACCGCCCGAGGAAGCAGCAGAGAGTCGGGTCTGCCTGCTTCCCGACCGCAGTGACTGCGGTCTTTGTGGTTACCTGACTCGTGCAGGTGGGTTCAGATTAAGCCAGTTCTGATCCCATTGCAAGTGTTTTCTGCGCGGGTCACCGCAGAGATGGGGCAGGGGACAGCACCTGCGTCACCAGCGCATCCACCCTGGACTGCACCGCCGCCGGCATGGTGATGGTGCGCCCCCATTCGCGGCTGGTTTCTCCGGGCCATTTGTTGGTGGCGTCCAGCCCCATCTTGCCGCCGAGCCCGCTCACGGGCGAGGCAAAGTCCAGGTAGTCGATGGGTGTGTTGTCCACCAGGGTGGTGTCGCGCACCGGGTCCATGCGGGTGGTGATGGCCCAGATCACTTCCTGCCAGTCGCGGATGTTCACGTCGTCGTCCACGACCACGATGAACTTGGTGTACATAAACTGCCGCAGGAAGCTCCACAGTCCGAACATCAGCCGCTTGCTGTGCCCCGGGTAGGCCTTCTTCATGCTGATGATGGCCATGCGGTAGCTGCAGCCCTCGGGCGGCAGGTAGAAGTCGACGATCTCCGGAAACTGCTTTTGCAGGATGGGCACGAAAACTTCATTGAGCGCCACACCCAGCACGGCCGGCTCATCGGGCGGTTTGCCGGTGTAGGTGGAGTGGTAGACCGGGTTGTGGCGGTGGGTGATGCGGTTCACCTCAAACACCGGGAACCAGTCCTGCTCGTTGTAATAGCCAGTGTGGTCGCCAAAGGGGCCTTCCAGCGCGTGCAGGTAGCCGCCGCGCTCCATCAGGGGCACGCCGTGTTCGCTCTCGCCCCGGTATCCCGCCGGCGCGGTGGGAATGTGGCCCTCCAGCACGAATTCGGCACTGGCTGGCACTTGCAGGCGGGCATCGCCTTCGCCCACACCCGTGTCCACCACCTCGGTGCGGCTGCCACGCAGCAGGCCGGCAAACTGGTATTCACTCAACGAGTCTGGCACGGGTGTGACGGCGCCCAGGATGGTGGCCGGGTCAGCGCCCAGGGCCACGGCAATGGGAAAAGGCTGGCCCGGGTTGGCCAGCGCAAACTCACGGAAATCCAGCGCGCCGCCCCGGTGGGCCAGCCAGCGCATGATGAGCTGCTTCTTGCCGATGAGTTGTTGGCGGTAGATGCCCAGGTTCTGGCGTCGGCGCGGATTGGGCACACCTTGGGGGCCCCGGGTGACGACCAGGCCCCAGGTCAGCAGGGGCGCGGCGTCATCCGGCCAGCAGTGCTGGATGGGCAGTTGCGTCAGGTCCACCTCGCTGCCTTGCAGCTTGACCTGCTGGCAGGCGGCGCTGCGGCTGGTGCTGGGCTTCATGTCCCACAAGGCCTTGGCCATTTGCAGCAGCTTGCCCGCGTCTTTCAGGCCGCGAGGGGGTTCAGGCTCCTTCAGGCTGGCCAGCACCCGGCCGATGTCTCGCAGCTCGCTGACATCGTCTGCCCCCATGCCCATCGCCACGCGCCGGGGCGTGCCGAACAGGTTGGCCAGCACCGGCACCCGATGGGCCTGGCCTTGGGCGTTGACCGGTTGTTCGAACCACAGGGCCGGGCCACCCGCGCGCAGCACGCGGTCGCTCAGCGCCGTCATCTCCAGATGGGTGGAGACCGGGGCGGCCACGCGGGTCAGTTCACCTTGGCGCTCCAGGCCGTGGACGAAGTCACGCAGGTCTTTGTATTGCATTTCTCTATATAAAGAATGAATTCTTTATGCTTGACTGGTTATTATTGCCCTGCCTAGAATCCGCCCCGTTCCGTCCTGGATGGTGTTAACCCCAGGTCGTTTGGGTTCCGATGTCGGGAACCGGGCGCCCGCTTCTGTGGAGCGCGAAGGCTGAGACCCCTGAGGGGCGGCCCATTATCACCGCGCGTCGGTGGCCACGATGGCGACAAGCCCGTGTCCCTGCCGGCCTGGGTGAGGAAAGGAGCAACATGGCAGAGCATGGACGACAAGGCGCCTCGCGCCTGACGACCGCCCTGAGCGATGTGTTGGAAGGTGTTCGTGTGGTGAGCCACAACTCACTGGCCCTGCTGGGGCTGGGTGCGGTGCTGGTGATGGCCATGCTGCTGGGGCAACCCCAGTGGCGACACCAGATGGAAGAGCGGGCACTGACCTGGCTGATGGACCGGGCCAGCAAGCGCGTGGCCACCGACGAGGTCAGCTCCGCGGAGCTGCTGGCGGCCATGGCCGAACCCGAGGCCATCCAGCGGGCCACGGCCGCGCCTGTGTCGGCCTTGACACGTCAACAGGCGCAGATGGCGCAATGGATTTCTCGCCGTTACAGCGTGGCCCCCGAGCCGGTGGCGCGTCTGGTGCAGGAAGCCTGGCACGTGGGCCAACGCATGGGCGTGGAGCCCACGTTGGTGCTGGCCGTGATGGCCGTGGAGTCGGGGTTCAACCCCTTTGCGCAGAGCCAGGTGGGCGCTCAAGGCCTGATGCAGGTGATGACGCGGGTGCACCAGGACAAGTACCAGGTGTTTGGTGGGCAGCACGCCGCCTTTGACCCGGTGACCAACCTGCGGGTGGGTGTTCAGGTGCTGCGCGATTGCATCCGCCGCGCGGGCAGCGTGGAAGGTGGCCTGAAGCATTACGTGGGTGCCGCCAATTTGCCGCATGACCAGGGTTACGTGGCCAAGGTGTTGGCTGAGCAGGCGTACCTGCGCCAGGTGGCGCAAGGCGTGAGGGTGGCCCTGAATGCGCCGTTGCCCCGTGGGGTGTTGATGTACACCACGGCGCCGGCCGGTGAGACGGCGGTGCCCGCGGGCGCCGACGATACCGTGGTGCCACCCGCCGCCTCGGGCCCATCGGCCCCGGCTCAGCCGGTGACCCCGGAGGCACTGCCGCCTTCGCCGCTGCCGGCTTCGCCCGACCGCCCCGAACGGGTGGCGGCGGCCTGACAGACGAGGCGTAAGCCGCTACAATCCGCCCCGTCACGCGACTGGCGATAACGGGCTGCTGTTGGCACTGCCAAGCAGCCCCAGGTGGTGAACCACCGGGGAGCGTGACCAGCCTGTGGCCTCACCAGGGGCCGCCAGCTGATCAGCCGTTCGCCTGGGCAGCCCTCACGCTCATCACCGTTGGTCGGTGGTGGCCCATGGGTCTTCAATCGTTGAAGAGGACTGCCAAGTCATGTTTGACCGCGCCACGCACACCATTGCTCACGTCGACCCCGAATTGTTCGCCGCCATCCAGGCCGAGAACACCCGTCAGGAAGACCACATCGAGCTGATCGCCTCCGAGAACTACACCTCGCCGGCCGTGATGGAAGCCCAGGGCTCCCAGCTGACCAACAAGTACGCCGAAGGCTACCCCGGCAAGCGCTACTACGGCGGTTGCGAACACGTGGACGTGGTCGAGCAACTGGCCATTGACCGTCTGAAGCAACTGTTCGGCGCTGAATTTGCCAACGTGCAGCCCAACTCGGGCTCGCAAGCCAACCAGGCCGTGTTCTTCGGCCTGCTGCAGCCCGGCGACACCATCATGGGCCTGAGCCTGGCCGAAGGCGGCCACCTGACCCACGGCATGCCGCTGAACATGTCGGGCAAGTGGTTCAAGGTGGTGTCCTACGGCCTGAACGCCGCTGAAGACATCGACTATGACCAGATGGAAGCCCTGGCCCGCGAGCACAAGCCCAAGCTGATCATCGCCGGCGCGTCGGCCTTCGCCCTGCGCATCGACTTCGAACGCTTCGGCCGCATCGCCAAGGAAATCGGCGCCTACTTCATGGTGGACATGGCCCACTACGCCGGTCTGATCGCCGCCGGTGTGTACCCCAACCCCGTGCCGCACGCCGACGTGGTCACCTCGACCACCCACAAGAGCCTGCGCGGGCCGCGTGGCGGCATCATCCTGATGCGTTCGGAAGAGATCGCCAAGAAGATCAACTCCGCCATCTTCCCCGGCATCCAGGGTGGCCCGCTGATGCACGTCATCGCCGGCAAGGCCGTGGCCTTCAAGGAAGCCCTGAGCCCCGAGTTCAAGGCCTACCAACAACAGGTGGTGAAGAACGCCGCTGCTCTGGCCGACACGCTCACGAAGCGCGGCCTGCGCATCGTGTCGGGCCGCACTGAAAGCCACGTGATGCTGGTGGACCTGCGCCCCAAGAACCTGACCGGCAAGGAAGCCGAGGCCATCCTGGGCGCGGCGCACATCACTTGCAACAAGAACGGCATCCCCAACGACCCGCAAAAGCCGATGGTCACCAGTGGCATCCGTCTGGGCTCGCCGGCCATGACCACCCGTGGCTTCAAGGAAGAGCAGGCCGTGGCCGTGGGCAACCTGATCGCCGACGTGCTGGACAACCCGCACGATGAAGCCACCATCGCCCGCGTACGCGAGCAGGTGTCGGCCCTGACCCGTCAGTTCCCGGTCTACCGTTGATGCGCTGCGCCTTGCGTGCAGCTTGACGAACAAGCCCGGCCTGGACGCCTGTCCTCGCCGGGCTTTTGCTTGAGGGAGAGCCCCCCACCATGCGTTGCCCTTTTTGTGGCCACCCCGACACCCAGGTGGTGGAGACCCGCGACTCGGACGAGGGTGACAGCATCCGTCGACGCCGCAAGTGCGGCAGCTGCGACAAGCGCTTCACCACCTACGAGCGCGCCGAGATCGAGTTGCCGGCCATCGTCAAGCGCGACGGGCGTCGCACCGACTACGAGCGCAGCAAGCTGAAGTCATCGCTGATGCTCGCCTTGCGCAAGCGACCGGTGCCCGCTGAGGCGGTCGAGCAGGCCATCGAGGCCATCGAGGCCCGCCTGCGCCAGTCGGGCGACAAGGAAGTGCCCTCCACCCAGCTGGGCGAGTGGGTGATGAAAGAGCTGCGCAAGCTCGACAAGGTGGCCTACGTGCGCTTTGCGTCGGTGTACCGCAGCTTTGACGACGTGAGCGAGTTCGTGGCCGCCATCAAGGAAAGCGGCAAGAAGGCGCGCGAAGGGGACTGAGGCTCAGCGCCAGCAGTTGGCGACGGTGGCGTTGGCGCCTGTCACGCCTTTGGTGCCCGTGTGGGTGAGTGTCAGGTTGCCGCACGTGTCCGACGCTTGAGGCCCCTGTGGGGTTGCCACCAAGGTGAATGCGCCTGCTGTCAGTGTGTTGGCCTGCAGACTAATCGCGTAGGCCTGTGTGCCGGTGGCAGGAGAACGCTGTAATGCACCAGGCAACGCCACCGCCGTGGTGCCGTCCAACTGTGTGTTGTAGCGGTTGTGGGCTGCGTAAAAGCGCTGCATGAATTGAGCGGCCTGCAGCAGCACAGCCTGTGCCTCTGCGCGACGTGATCGCTGAACATGATCAGTGTAGGCAGGGTAACCCACCGCCGCCAAGATGGCGACGATGGCCACGACGATCATCAATTCGATCAAGGTGAAGCCTTGGGTGGCGCGACCACGCTGGGCGGTGGTTTCAGGAGAGAGCTTCATTTTGGAGTTCGATCAGGCGGGGGTTGGATGCGTTGCCAGACACGGTCGGTGATGGTGCCGCTGCCGGGCGTGTCATCATCTTCATCGTCATAGACGGCGCCCCGACGTTCACCCTTGCCGTATTGAAGGCTGATGTCCGTCTTGCCATCGCTTGATGTGTCTCCCACCAGTGGTGCTGGAGACCCCTTGGCTGTGCCTGAGACTGCGGCAGCATTGCTGTCTGAGGAGTCCACCTTGCCATCGCCATTGGTGTCGAACACGGGCTTGTCGAACTGCGTACCGGTGCGTGCAGGCAACAGGAACTCATAGCCCAAACCATTGGCGGACGAGCATTCCGCAGCAGATTGAGCCGGCGAGATGGCAGACAGGTACACGAAGTCGCGGATCAACTGGGGCGCATAAATGACCCGGGGATAGTCCGCTGGTCGGCCTTGCATCGGCGGGATACGCAACTCCAGCGCCCAGCCTTTGGCGTTCGGCACCTCGGGCTCGTTTTGAACATTGAGGTAGTTGGCCAGGGGGCTCACCGCCAACGTTTTGACAGACAGCTGCGCCCGTGTGACCACTGGGCCAGTGCCTGCACTCAGGCCAGATGAGCTGTCTTCCGCAGGGACATCGTCTTTGATTCCATAGAAAGTCTGCGGCTGTTGAGTGCTGCGATCGGCGGTCGACAGCAGTTGCCCCGTGCCAAACACGATGGTCTGACGACTGTTCCTTCGATGGACCACTGGTGCGGTGGTGATGGGTTGTGCAGCTCCGCCAACACTTTCTGTTGCCTGGAAAAGTGGTCGGCTGTTGTAGCCCAGGGCCATCGTGCTGTCGCTGCTTCGATACTCGTAGCGCCACAGGTGTCCGAGCAAGTCGGTGCCGTAGGCGGCCACGATCTCACCCTGGGCGTTGCGCACCACGGCCACACCCATCATGCCGTTGCTGCCTTGATTGCCGGCAGGAATGGCAGAGATCACGCCTGTGCTGAGATTGATCACCAGCAGGGCGGCTTGGCCATTGGGGCTGTTCACGCCATTACCCACGATGGCGACGACCTCGCCGCTGGGCAAGCGCCCCACCTCGGCCCGGGACAGGATGTGCCCGACGTTGTCAAACACCCCGCCAGCGTCCAGCCCGGTGTGATCCCAGAGCAAAGAGGGGGTTGAGTCGATGGCAGCGGTGCCGGTCGTGACGCTGGGCAGTTGAAGGGCAAACAACCCTCGACCACCGGCACCCAGGCTGCCGATCACCACATTGGCCGGTTGCCCCGAAAGAGCGATTTGATGGGCGGTAACCGGACCATCCACAAAGTAGCGATGGCCGAACTCGCCGGTGCCCGCACCGTAGCGCTGACTGGCCAGATAGTGAAGGGTGGGCAGAACACCCTTGGGCACGAAGGCGAAAACCTCCGCCCCTGTTTTCGTCGAGAAGCCATGCAACATGCCATCGTTGCTGCCCGCGAGAATCATGGGCACCGGAGCCGTGGACACCAGGGCGGGCGTGCTGTTGACGAAATCTCCGAGCAGCACCTCGCGTGTGCGGAAGAACCCTTCAGTGCTTCCTTCCAGGCTGCGGTCTCCGCGCAGGTAGTTCACCAAGCTGGCCGACCCGTTTGTCAGCAAGCCTTGATTCTTGGCGCCCATCTCGCTCCAGGTGAAGGGCACCAGCGTTTGCGTGGTGGGCCCCGCGATCAGGATGTTGCGGTTGGCCGCCGAGGGTAAAACACGGTTGGCTTCCCAAAGTGCGCCCGATGGGGTGTTGCTGCTGGGAATGACCCCGCCGTTGGCATTCAGTGCAAAGGCGTAGAAATCGCCTGTCCATTTGGCGCTGTGGTACTCGGGCACGTACTTGACGTTGCCAGTCTCCAGCCGGCCTGAGGCTGTGGCCACGCCGGCTTCGCGAAGGCTTTCCCCCACGGCCCGATCCACCATGTCGCGAACCGCACGCTCCAGTTCTGAGGCCGTTTTGACACTGTAGAACGCACCGCGGGTGTTCACCGCCGCGTGCCAGAGGTCATCGATCTTCTCCGCGTTACTGCTTTCCGTGGGCTCAGGCCAATTCAGAGCTCCCTGCTGTATCAGTGGCAGGTCAGTCTTGGAGTTGAGGGTGCCGTCCACACCCAGGCCGACCGTGAACTGGGTCAGCCGCTGCCACACCGCTGGCGAGTCGGCATCCGGCTTGAAATCCTGAATCTTGGGGGCCAGATCCAGAGCCCAGTACTTCAGGGCAAAGTCGGCCAGCGTGTTGCTGTAACCGGCGTCCTTGGCTTTGTCTCGGAAGGGCGTGGCGCGTTGGTAGTTGCCGTAGGTGGCGGCGCCCGTGTCCAAGTCTCCGACGTCCAGCAGCCCAGTGCCGATGAGGGGAATGAAGTCGGTCTTGCTGCTATTGAGGAGGGACCGGTTGTCGTTGTAGTAACCGTCTGTCGTGAGCATGTTGTACGAGCGGCGGCAGATGGAGCCAGTGTTGCTCGAGGCACTGGCCGTGCTGGGTGTGGCTGGGATGTTGGCCGGGGTGTTCTCCCACGGGCTGAAGTTCGCGTCTCGCTGAAAGTACTTGCCAACCTCATCCAGCGCTACCCGTAAAGGGGTGCCGCCGTCGCTGCTGAAGTAGGCCTTTTCCGGTGAGCTGCCAGGGATCTTGGTGACGCCCTGCACCATGTCCATCAGCCGTTCACGGTGGGCCGGCGTGAGGTCGGCCACCCCTTGCAGAATCGGGTTCTTGTCATCCTTCCAGCGGTTTTTAAGGGCGTGGTCGAGGGTGGTCCAACCCACCCGCACCACGTTATCCATGCCTGAGAACGCCTCCGACAACGCGGCCTTGGTGGTCAGCATCCGCGTTCGGTAGTACACAAACCAATTGGCAAAGTTCTTCTTCTCCTGGTCAACTGTGCATTTATCTGGATCGCAATCGATGCGGCCGGGATGGCGTTTGAACGAGGTGCCGGCCGGCGCGTTCACGTCAAAAACGTCATAACTGCTGGTTAGGGTGGGGTCAACTGTGTTGCTCTTCAGCAAGTAATACAGCCCACTGTGGTGGGTAATAGCCTGCATGCAGGTGCCAAACCAGTTGGTCTGAACGCATGGTTGTGTTTGGCTCAGATCAATGGCAAGGTCGTTATCCCCTTGCTTCAGTGGGTCGATGAAGGCCTTGTTGAATCGGCCGTCTGGATAGCGTCCGCCATTCTTTGTGGCCCACGGTAGATATCGAACGCGTGGGTTGTAGTAAATGCTGTTGATGTCCGGGCTGCGAAAATAGATCTGTTGCCGTAGCTCTGCGCTGCCTGCTGGCAAGTTCTTGAGTGCTGTCCGGTAATTGGAGTTTGCAGCACCTATGTAGTTGTCATAGGTGTCTCTTGGATGGTGATATACGCCTGTGGCTCCATCGACGTTTATTTCAACCCCGTTAACCTTGGCTTTTGTTTCCGGCATGTGCCTGAACGACATTGAGCCTGAGGTGTCAACCGTCAGCATCAAGTTGGGCTTGGGCATGCCGCCCGACACGGCAATCAGCGGTTTCTGAGCCAGATCGATGGCCGCCCATACCGGTGCGATGGCGCTCAACTCCATGGCCACCAACGCCATGACAAGCACAGTTTTTTTGACCGCTGATTTCTTGCCGGCTGTGGCGCTTGTGAAGACTGCGCGAGCGTTCGGAGTCGGTGATGATTGAAACATGGTGTTTCCCTGTGGATGATGTCGGGCGTTGATGTTCAGTTCAGACGGATGGTGGACTGAAGCCAGACGACCGAGCCTCTCAGCGTTTGTCGGGTGGTGGCATCCTGCTCGTAGTCAGGACTGAAGCCTCGAGCGGTCACCAGCACCACCTTGGCGTTGAGTGGGCTGTACTCCGCCATGCATTGGGGCATCACCTTGGGTGCAAATGAAGCATTGGCGCTCGCAAACGACTTGTCATCCAGTGTGGTGGGGACGCTGTCCCCCGACGCTTTTTGCCAGTTGGCCAGGTCGTTCCAATGCCCCTGGTTATGGGCGACTTTGATCTTGGTCTTGTCGGCCGCCGCTTGTTGCTCGCAGAACTGCAGCGCAATTTGAGCAGCCTCTTGAGCCAAAGCTTCGGCTCGTACGTTCTGGCTCACGGCGTCACTGTTGATGCCTTGTTTCATCGTGAACGCACTGGCCAACCCGATCACGACCAGCATGACCAGAACGACCACCAGCACGATGCCTTGTTGTTTGGCGGCTTGATGAGGGGCAGGGGATGACATGGATCAGCCTCCCAGTCGGTTGGGGATGTAGATCGTGGTGGTGAACGCCTTGTAGAGGCGGCGATCTGCAGGTGTCGTCAGCGCAGGTTGCGCTGCCACCTGCGCATCACATCCGTAGTACGGTGTTTTGCCTTCCAGTACTTCCGTGGCACTGGACAGCAGCAAGCAAACCCGCACAGCGGTGACGTTGTGCCATGCAGACTGTGTCACAGCGCCGATGTCTTGAGCTTCCACGTATCGGTTGACGATCTGATCGGGTTTGCCGCTGTTCGTGCCGCTCAGGCCATACCAGATGCGCATGTCCACGACATTGGCAAACAAGGCTTCGCCTGCACTGATGGCTGTGGCTAGGCTGGGCGCCTGATTGCTGCTGTCGCTGCCGCCTCCATTGCCTGCCACCAAGAATTGACCGTTCGCGTCCACCATGAATCGAGCCTCGGCCATGTAATGGGGTTGCCCTGCTGAACCGAGGTACAGAAACTGCCCCAGGGCATCCCTTGGCTCTGGTGTGTTGGGCGAGGCCTTGCGGCCACCCATCAGCGAATTGCTGGCATTGGCCTGATACGTGACCGAGATGGCGTCCGGCTTGGGTGTGTTGCTGTTGCTGCAACTGAGTTGGTCGATGCCCCGTGTGACGTTGCTGGTGAAGCCGTTGTTGCAGCCAAACACAGACTTGCCTGTGTAGCTTCTCGTGAGTCCCGTGCCATCAATGCCTGTGACATCGCTGTAGCCAGCCAGACTGATGTACCGTCGCATCAGGTTGAACGCCAGATTGGCGTCCTCCGTCATCTGGCCCAAGGCCGTGCTGGTTCGTTGAGCTTGCCGCGAACCAAGGTAGTTGGCGAACACCACGCCCACCACCAACAGGCCCAAGGCCAGGGCGACCATCAGCTCAACCAGGCTGACCCCGCGATGTGATGAGGGGGCTGGGCTGTGGGATGAATTTTGTTCAGTCATGTCCGTCACAGCGCAATGTTGAAAAACGCACACCGAGGTGCCGGCGGTGGTGTTGCCGCTTTGGAATCTGTGGGGATCAGCGCTGTGGCGCATTCTTTGGTCTTGGCGTCGGTGTCGCCAACAATCTCGTTGCCGCCGCTGGGGTCGTCCCAGGCCACCCAGATGTTGACGGTAGACGCTACTGGACGTGTGGCGTCGTTCACCACTTCAACGTGTGCCCGGCCTCCGGGCAGGCTCATGGCCAGCAGCCGTTGCCATTCGCTCAGTTCTTGCGCTGCCAAGGTGGCAGGTGAACAGACCTCCGTGGCCGACTTTCCACAGGCGACGCGGGTCGGCAGCGTGGTGCTGGCTGTGGCGCTGCCGGTGATGTTGTAAGTGCCAGCCAGGGCCTGAGCCTTGTTGGCTCGCATCCGCTCTGCCAAGTCGGTCGCGTGCATGGTGGCCAAGCTCCGGTACTCGGTCGTCTTGTTGTACTGAATGGCGTTGTTTTGGAGTGCGAGCAGCGCCAGCATTCCGAAGGAGATGATCAAGAAAGACACCAGCAATTCGATCAGGGTGGCACCTCTTTGAGGTGCGCGTTGCTGGCGGCGCATCAGGTCAGGCACTGCACTTCTCCTTCCCTGTTTCAACGCGGGCGCGACCAGCGAAGTTGATGATCACGCACCCCACCTGTTTGCCACTGGTGCCGCTCTTGGGCGTGATCGTGATGTTGCCCGAGCCGCCCAGCATCACGCCGGTGCTTTGAAGGGTGTAGGCCAGGGTGCTGCCGCTGCGAATCATGCTGCTGATTTGTCCGCTCACAGCCTGCTGGTCTCGCAAAGTGGTGTCCCCATCGGCGGTTTCAAAGGATCCATCGGCATCCACATCGGAAAACACGAGCCAGCCGTCTGCGTATCCCCGGGTGCCAGCGGCACCGGCACAGGCCACGGTCGTCACCCCGTTCACCACCGTCTCCGACCGAATACAGATCGACACCGCCTGTCCGCGCTTCATGGCTTCGGTGCGGGCGTACCGGATATCGCCTGCGAACTGCTCGGCGGCGCCTTCCACGGCCTGGCGCTCTACGAAGGTGTTGAGCGCGGGGGCGCCGATGGCCAGCACGATGGCCAGCACCACCAGGGTGACCATCAACTCGATGAGCGTCACCCCGTGCACGCGCGTGGGCAGGGGGGGCGTGTGGCGGCGCCCCTCGCGCGAGGCGATGGACGGGCAGGAATGGGGGGCGCTTGAAAGCATGGAGCGCATTGTGAACATGCCAATGGGAACACTTTGCGTCATCGGCGATGAACGGTCGTGCCGCGCTGACAGGCGGTCGCAGCCCCCCTGAATCGAGGGACAATCCGGGGATGATGGAGCGACCCGACGATGCCGTTTTCCTGCAACAGGCCCTGACCCTGGCCCACCAGGCCATTGGCCTGTCAGAGCCCAATCCCCGCGTGGGTTGCGTGCTTGTGGGCCCTGATGGACGTGTGCTGGGCCAGGGCCATACCCAGCAGGCCGGCGGCCCGCATGCCGAAGTCATGGCCTTGCGTCAGGCCGAGGCACAAGGCCACAGCACCCAGGGCGCCACGGCCTACGTCACGCTCGAGCCCTGCTCCCACCATGGCCGCACGCCGCCCTGTGCCGATGCCCTGGTGCGTGCTGGGGTGGCCCGTGTGTGCATCGCCTTGCTCGATCCCAACCCGTTGGTCGGCGGGCAGGGGGTGGCGCGTTTGCAGGCCGCTGGCATCGAGGTGTCGGTTTTGCCGCCCGATCATCCGGTGGCGGTGGGCGCGCGTGAACTCAACATTGGCTTCTTGTCGCGCATGGTGCGTCAGCGGCCCTGGGTGCGCCTGAAAGTGGCAGGTTCATTGGACGGGCGCACCGCCTTGCCCAATGGCGTCAGCCAGTGGATCACGGGCGAGGCCGCACGCGCCGATGGGCAGCAGTGGCGCGCCCGGGCGGGGGCGGTGCTCACCGGCATCGGCACGGTGCTGGACGACAACCCCCGGCTGGACGTGCGCAGCGTGGCGGTGGCCCGCCAGCCCGTGCGCGTGGTGCTGGACGCCCGCTGGCAGACGCCGCCCGATGCCCGCTTGTTGGATGCCCCGGGCGAGGCCTGGATCATGGGCTTGCCGCCCGTGGATGAGCGGACGGCCCGGGCCCGCCTGGCGCTGTCGGCCCGCGCGCAGGTGCTGGACACGCCCGCCGATGCCACAGGCCAGCGTATCGACCTGGGCGCGGCCTTGACCGAGCTGGCGCGCCGGGGTGTCAATGAAGTGCATCTGGAAGCCGGCGCCCGCCTGAACGCCAGCGCCCTGGCGGGCGGCTGGGTGGACGAGGTTCTGGTGTATCTTGCCCCGTGTTTGATCGGGCCGGGTCGGGGTCTGGCCGATCTGCCTGAGCTGAGCACCTTGTCGGGCGTGCAGCGCTGGCGTTTTCACGAGGTCACCCCAGTGGGCGACGACCTGCGTCTGCGTTTGCGCCCACTGAGCCCGCCCGGCTTTTGATTCCTGGGGCGGTCATGGCCGCTCAACCCTTCCGCTCCACCACCTTGTGCCTTTTGACGGACCACCAAGCATGTTCACCGGCATCATCACTGGCCTGGGCCAGATCACCGATTCGCAATCCCTGGGCGACGCCCCCCAGCATGGCCGCCGCCTGACCGTTCAGGTGGGCCCCGAGTACCTGGCCGACGTAGGCCTGGGCGACAGCATCGCCATCAACGGCGCCTGCATGACCGTGACCACGTTGGACAAGGCCGCAGGCCGCTTTACCTTTGACGTGTCGGCCGAGAGCCTGGCGCGCACCGTGGGCCTGGACGGCCTGGGCCGGGTCAACCTGGAAAAGGCCCTGGCGGTGCACGACCGCCTGGGCGGCCACATCGTCACTGGCCACGTCGATGGCGTGGGTGACGTGACCGTGTTCGAGCCCGTGGGCGAGTCCTGGCTGCTGCGCATCCGCGCGCCCCAGGCCCTGGCGCGTTTCCTAGCCTACAAGGGCTCCATCACCGTCAATGGCGTCAGTCTGACCGTCAACCAGGTGGACGATGCGCAGGATGGCAGCACCCAGTTCAGCATCAACCTCATCCCCCACACCCTGGAGCACACCACCCTGGGCGACCTCAAAGCCGGTGCCCGCGTGAATTTGGAGGTGGACCTGATTGCCCGTTACGTGGAGAGGATGCTGGGCGGCAGCCTACAATGACGGGATGCCCATCTCTCCCATTCCTGAGCTGATTGCCGAACTGGCCGCTGGTCGCATGGTCATCCTGGTGGATGAAGAAGACCGCGAAAACGAAGGCGATCTTGTCCTGGCCTCTGACCATGTCACGCCCGAGGCCATCAACTTCATGGCCAAGTTCGGCCGTGGCCTGATCTGCCTGACGCTGACACGTGACCGCTGTGAGCAGTTGCAGCTGCCGCCCATGGTGGTGCGCAACGGCACCAAGCATGGCACGGCCTTCACCGTGTCCATCGAGGCCGCTGAAGGCGTGACCACAGGCATCTCGGCGGCTGACCGTGCCCGCACCGTGCAGGCCGCCGTGGCGCGTCATGCCAAGCCGACCGACCTGGTGCAGCCTGGCCACATCTTCCCCCTGCAGGCGCAAGACGGCGGCGTGCTCATGCGCGCCGGCCACACCGAAGCGGGTTGTGACCTGGCCGCGATGGCGGGGCTCACGCCCTCGTCCGTGATCTGCGAGATCATGAAAGACGACGGCACCATGGCCCGCCTGCCTGATCTGGAAGTGTTCGCGAAAGAGCACGGTCTGAAGATCGGCACCATCGCCGACCTGATCCAGTACCGCAGCCGCAACGAGTCGCTGATCGAGCGCCAGGGCCGCCGCACCATGGTCACGCCCGAAGGCGAGTTTGACGCCACCGTGTTCAAGGACCGCACAGGCGCCCTGCACCTGGCCTTGAGCCTGGGCCAGTGGAGCCGCGACGACGAGGTGCTGGTGCGCGTGCACGAGCCCTTCTCGGTGCTGGACTGGCTGGACGCCGGCAGCCTCAGCCACTCGTGGCCGCTGCCCAAGGCCCTGGCCACCGTGCGCGAGGCCGGCCGTGGCGTCATCGTGTTGCTGAACGTGGGCGACCAACCCGAGCGCCTGGCCGATCGCCTACTGCCGTCGGGCCAGGCCGTGCCGCTCAAGCCGCCCGCCGATTTGCGCACCTATGGCGTCGGCGCGCAGATCCTGCGCTCGCTGGCCGTGCAGCGCATGCGCCTGATGGGCAACCAACAGCGCCTACCCTCCATGGTGGGCTTCGGGCTGGAAGTCACCGGCTTCCTGACCGCCGACGGCCAGTCGCTGGCCCCGTCACCGTGAATTGAGGGGCGGGCATCACAGGTTGATGGTTGCGAATTGCATTGATCTGCTCTTTTTTGTTTTCTTCTTCGCTCTTTAGGATGATTGCTCATGCAAGGCGCTGACAAAGGACAAGCCGTTCGTCTGGACGGCAAAGACCTGCACATCGGGATCGTGCAGGCCCGTTTCAACGACGAGATCACCGGCAAGCTGGCCGAACACTGCATCGACGAGTTGCAGAAGATGGGCGTGTCGCCCAAGCACATCAAGCACGTGACCGTGCCGGGTGCGCTGGAGGTGTCCGTGGCCCTGCAGGCCATGGCTGTCACCGATCGTTACGATGCGCTGATCGCCTTGGGGTGCATCATCCGGGGTGAGACCTACCACTTCGAGCTGGTGGCCAATGAAAGTGGCGCCGGTGTGACCCGCGTGAGCCTGGATCACGAGGTGCCGGTGGCCAACGCCATCCTCACCGTCGAGACCGAAGCTCAAGCTTGGGCCCGTGTGGACGAAAAAGGACGTGATGCGGCCCGGGTGGCTGTGGAAATGGCCAACCTGCTGGAAGACCTGCTGTGAGCGACACGATCAAGCCGACGCCCCCTGAAGGGCGCCCTGCGCGCAAGCCGGCCGCCCCGCCACGGGACCGTGCCAAGTCAGCGCGCCGTCGTGCCCGCGAGTTCGCCTTGCAGGGCCTGTACCAATGGCAACTGAACCCCGGCGATGTCGGTGCGGTGGATGCCAATATCCGTGAGAATGAGGATTTCGCGCGTTGTGACCGTGGGCATTACGACGCCTTGCTGCACGGCTGCATCGACCAGGCGGGCGAACTGGACGCGGCGCTGATCAAGTTCCTGGATCGCCCGGTGGACGAGTTGTCGCCCATCGAGCACGCCGTGCTGTGGATTGGCGCCTACGAACTCAAGCACTGCCTGGATGTGCCCTACAAGGTGGCCATCAATGAGGCGGTGGAACTGGCCAAATCCTTCGGTGGCACCGACGGCCACAAGTACGTCAACGGCGTGCTGGACCATCTGGCCCCGGGCCTGCGTCCGCAAGAGGTGGCCGCTGCCGGGCGACCGGCGCGTCGCTGAGAAGCACGGGTAGGGATGGGCGTGAGCGATTCCGGAGATACCGCGCCGATGCCGCTGGCTGCCACGCCGACGGCCGATGACCCGGACGTCAACCTCGATACGCGTCCCTTACCCCTGCCCGCGACGGCCGGGCTGGACGAGCCCTCGCCCCAATCCCTGCCCACCATCGGCCAGATCGGCCGGTATGACCTCAAGTACCTGATTGGCGAGGGCGGCCTGGGCACCGTGTATGCGGCCTACGATCCGGTGCTGTCGCGCCTGATCGCGATCAAGACCCTGCACGTGGACCTGCCGCAGGCCGACATTCCGGCCTTCAACGCCATGTTCCTCAACGAGGCGCGTGCGGTGGCGGGGCTCAGCCATCCGCACATCGTCACGGTGCATGACGCCGGGGTCAGCGAACATGGCGCGTACATCGCCATGGCCTTGCTCAAGGGCAAGGACCTGCGGCAGTTGCTGTCGATGGGCTGGCGGCCCACGCCGGCGCAGGCTGCGCTGATCGTGCGACGCTTGGCCGATGCCCTGGCCTATGCCCACCACAAAGGCGTGGTGCACCGCGACATCAAGCCGGCCAACATTTTCATGACCGGGCGCACCCAGCCCTGCATCCTGGATTTCGGCATCGCCCGCATTCGCCAGGCCGAGGGCCTGAGCAACCGCGATGACCCCGAAAGCCGCTTGCAGGAGGTGGTTGGGGGCTCGCCCTACTACATGGCGCCCGAGCAGGTGCGGCACCAGCCGGTGGACGCGCGAGTGGATGTGTATGCCCTGGGGGTGCTGCTCTACGAGCTGCTGACGGGACGGCGCGCGTTCGGGGGCGACAGCCTGGAGTCCATCGCCGATTCGGTGCTTTCGGCCGAGGTGTTGCCGCCCCACACGCTCAACCCCGCGGTGCCGCCGTCCTTGTCCGACATCGTGGCCCGGGCCATGCATCGCGACCTGGATCAGCGCACCCGCTCGGCGCGCCGTCTGGCGCAAGAGTTGCGCGCCTGGCTGGTGGTGCAGGACGAGGCTCGACGCGCGTCGCGAGGCGACGCGCCGGTGGCGGCGGTTGAGCATGCCCGTGCCCGTCGTAGCCTGGGCTGGCTGGCGGGCGTGGGTTGGGGCATGGCCTTGATGGGCATCGGTTGGGCCTGGTGGCTGCAATCGTCGCCAGCCGACGACGCTCAGCCCCCCGCGGTGGCGGCCGCATCGGCGCCTTCGGCCCCCGCCAGCACGGTGGCTGCGGCATCATCGGCTGCCTCTGAGGTCATCGAGCCGCATGTGCCTCCAGGTGCTGTGGCGTCGGAGCCGGCGACGGCCTCCACCACGACAGCCGTCGCCACGGCCGATGCCGCGTCGGCCGGCGCGGTGCCTGCAGCGCCTTCAGTGACGACGGGGCAGGTCCGCTTGGCCATCAGCCCTTGGGGCGAAATCTGGGTCAATGGGGTGTTCCAGGGCGTCACGCCCCCCTTGACGCAGCTCAGCTTGCCACCGGGAGAGCACGAGATCGTCGTGCGCAACGGCGAGTTGCCCGATCGGCGCGTGCGTCTCACTGTGCGTGCGGGTGACAAGCTGCGCGTTCAACACCAGTTCTGAAGGGAAGTCTCATGAGCCTGTACCACCACCTGTCCACCCTGCGGTCGCGGCCGCATGGTCTGGTTACCGGGGCACTGGCGCTGAGCCTGCTGGTGCTGTCGGGCTGCGCCCAGTTGAGCATCCCCTCGAAAGAGCCCGCGAGCAAGCCGAAACCCGCCGCACCCGCAGCGACCACCCCGGCGCCCGCGCCTGCGCCCGCCCCAGCACCAGCCGCGCCCACGCCATCCGAGGCTGAGTTGGCCGATGCGGCCTTGGCCCAGGGCCTCAAGGCCTACCGCGAGGGCAAGTACACCCTGGCCGAAGCGCAGCTGCGCATTGCCGTGCGCGGTGGTTTGCGTCAGGCCAGCGACCAAGCCAACGCCCACAAGCACCTGGCCTTCATTTACTGCACCAGCCAGCGCCAGGCGCTGTGCGCAGAATCGTTTCGGTCGGCTCGCCGAGCCGATCCCAAGTTCAGGCTCAGCAAGGCCGAGGCAGGGCACCCCATGTGGGGCCCAACCTACCGCCGGGCCCTGGGCTTGAAGTAAGCCGCCAGGCTGCTTCGACGGGACTCAGGCCCCGGACAGCACCACCTCGACACGACGGTCGGCCTGGTTGAGCCAGCGCCGGCAATCCTCGTGCAGCAAGTGCAAGGTGCGTGGGTGTTCCTGGGCCCAACGCCTGGACAGCACCAGTTGGGTGCGTCCACGGGCGGTCTTGAGCTCGGCCAGCTTCGGGGGCAAATCCGTGCGCGCATGGTGCAGGATGATGGCCAGGCGCAGACACAGCACCTGGGTCATCAGCACATCGTCGTGCAGGTGTTCAGCCAGCTTGATCAGCTCGCCGCGTTGCCCCAGCACCAAGGTGGCCAGGCGCCGCAGCTGGGATTGTGAAAACCCGGGCGCGTCCACATGCCCCAGCAGGTAAGCGCTGTGGCGGTGGTGGTCGTGGTGCGACACCATCATGCCGATTTCGTGCAGGTGGGCGGCCCAGCCCAGTTCCCGCCACTCTTCGCCCTCGGCGGCCGCGACACGAGGCCCCACACCGTGCCACAACTGCAAGGCACGCTGGCGCACACGTTGAGCCTGTTGCGTATCCACGCGGAAGCGTTGCTGCAGTTCGCGCACCGACAGGTCGCGAGGGTCGGGTAGACGGTGGTTGCGCGCGGCCTCCAGTCGCTCTTCCAGGTCGTAGATCACGCCCTGGCGCAGCGCGCCCTTGGCCGGCCGCAGCGCCTCGATACCAAAGTGCGACAGCAGGGTGTACAAGATGGACAGGCCGCCACCCAGCACGGCCTTGCGGTCGGGCTTGAGGCCCGGTAGCTGTAGGCCATCCATGTCGCCGGCTTCGATGCAGCGGGTAATGCACCAGCGCAGGCTTTCTGGCGTGATGCTGCCATCCGTGATGCCCGAGGCCGCCAGGATCTGTGACACCGCGCCCACCGTGCCCGACGAGCCCAAGGCCTCTTGCCACTGGTCGCGGTGAAACAAGGTGAGGGCCTCTTCAAACTCGGCGCCGGCCGCGATCTGGGCCGAGCGGAAGGCCTCGGCCGTGAAGCGACCGGCCGGAAAGTGCTGCAGCGAGAGGCTGACCGATCCCACGCCGAACGATTCCACCTGCAGGGCCTGGCGTCCTCGGCCCAGGATCATCTCGGTCGATCGGCCGCCAATGTCGATCACCAGCCGGGGCAGTTCGC
The DNA here is from genome assembly GCA_046295615.1 of Aquabacterium sp. GTDB lineage: Bacteria > Pseudomonadota > Gammaproteobacteria > Burkholderiales > Burkholderiaceae_C > Aquabacterium. Next base: position 107,211 of record JBKBMV010000002.1, on the reverse strand, counting down.
TGGCTTGCAGGCGCGACACGCCCTGGTAAATCAGGCGCGCTTCTTCGCGGCCCGAGATCACCTCGATGGGGTGACCCAGCACGCGGTTGGCTCGCGCCAGAAAGGCGTCGCGGTTGCGCGCCTCGCGCAGGGTTTGGGTGGCCACGGCGCGCACTTGCCAGGGCGCAAAGCCCTTGAGGCGATGGGCAAAGCGGGCCAGACACGCCAGGCCGCGCTGCGTGGCTTCTTCGGTCAGCAGGCCGTGGCTGTCCAGGCCGCCGCCCAGGCGCACGGTTTCTTTCAGGTAGTCGACCCGCTTGTAGCGACCTTTCTGGATCTCGCTGATTTCCAGGCGGAAGCTGTTGGAGCCCATGTCGATGGCGGCCAGTTGGCTGGGGAAACGGCTGGTGATGGCCTGCCCGGCCTGAGCCTTGCTTGTGAGAGGGGTGTGCGCTTGGTCCATGAGGGTATTGTCCCTCCAATGCGTCAGCTCTCGATGACAAGGCGCGCGTGTTGACAGCATTGATAAGATCCCTGCATGACCCTGTCTTACATCCTGATCGCCACCCTGCTGGGTGGGTTGATATCGGTGCTGCTGGCTGCAGCGCTGACCGCGCCGATCCTGGCTGTGCTGGTGCGTCATCTGGTCAGTCTGTCCACAGGGGTCTTGCTGGGCACGGCCTTGCTGCATGTGCTGCCACAGGCGTTCGAGTCCCATGCCGCACCCCATGCCCTGTTCCTGACTTTGCTGGGCGGCATCCTCTTTTTCTTCCTGCTGGAGAAGGTCGAGCTGTACCGACATGGTCACCACCATGAGCATGACCACCACGACCACCACCACGGCTTTGATGCCGAGCAGGCCGGGCGCGGTGGCTGGAGCGTGCTGGTGGGTGACAGCATCCACAACTTCTGCGACGGGGTGCTGATCGCCGGGGCCTTTCTGGTCGATCCCGGGGTGGGGCTGTTCACGGCGCTGGCCATCATCGCGCACGAGATCCCGCAAGAGGTGGGCGACTACATCGTGCTGATCAACGCGGGCTTCTCCAAGGCTAAGGCCTTGCTGTTCAATGCCTTGTCCGGCCTGGCCGCCGTCTTGGGCGGGGGGCTGGGCTACTTCCTTCTGGGGCCGTGGCAAGAATTGCTGCCTTACCTGATGGTGGTGGCCGCCAGCAGCTTTGTGTATGTGGCGGTAGCCGATTTGATCCCGCAGTTGCAGCGGCGTTTGAGCGCGCGGGACACCGCGCTGCAGGTGGTGTGGCTGGCGGCGGGTTTGGGCATCATTGCCTTGTTGGTGGGCGGGCACGACCACCACCATGGGTCTGGCCACGACCGCGACGCGCACGCGCATGAAGCGCCGGTGGATGAGGCACCGACCACGCCCGTGCAGCCAGCCGCATCGACCGATCGGTGATCAGGCTCTGATGGACGTGGTCAGGCCTTGGGACGGGCAGAGCGCAGGCGAGTGGCCGCCACACCCGCGGCCACGATGAGCCCGGTGCCGACGACCGAGGCCAGGTCCACCGGATCGTCAAACAGCAGCACCCCCAGCACAAAGGCGTGGGCAATGCCCAGGTACTGCAGGCTGGCCATGGCCAGGGGCTCGCCCTGGGCGTAGGCCCGCGTCATCAGCAACTGGGCCAGGGTGGCAAACACCCCCAGGCCGATCAACCACACCCAGCCCCAGGCGCTGGGCGAGGTCCAGGCCTTGAGGCCCGAGGCAGTCATGCCCAGGCTGATGATCAGGCCCGCCACCGTGCCAAACAGCGAGAAGTAAAACACCACGCGGTACTCGGGCTCGCCCAGTCGGCCCAGCTGCATCACCTGCACATACGCCCAGGCGGCCAGCATGCCCGAGGCCATGCCCATCAGGCCTTCCAGCCACTGATCGGCGGCCAGCGTGGGGCGCAACACCAGCGCCACCCCCACGAAGCCGATGCCGATGGCGGCCAGCAGCATGCGGGGCACCGGGGTGGGCTGCTGCCCCTGCCAGCGCCACCAGGCGGTTTGCAGCACAAAGAACACCGCCAGCCAGACCGACGAGGTGTAGTTGAAGGTGACGGCCGTGCCCAACGGCAGCTTGGCCATGGCGTAGAACCAGAGGCTCAAGGCCACCACGCCGGCAAAGCCCCGCCAGAAATGCACCATGGGCACGGCCGTGCGCAGGGGCAGGCGCCTCCACCAGGCCAGGGTTGCGACGAACACCACGCCCACCAGCCCCCGAAAGAACACCACCTCGGCGGTGGAGACTTCTTGCGAGGCCAGCTTCACGCACACCCCCATGGCTGCGAACAGCAGGGTGGCGCTCACCATCAGCAAGGCGGGGGAAGGCGGGCGGCGCGTCATGGCAGGGTGGATTCGGTGTCGGGCACAAGAAAGCCGCCCGAGGGCGGCTCTGAGATGCGGGTGATGGGTGTCAGGGCTCAGCCCTTGAAGTTCATCACACGGCGGTACCACTCATGGAAGTGCTGCATGCCATCTTCCATGGGGCTCTGGTAGGGGCCGACTTCGTTGTCGCCTCGGGTCAGCAGGGCGCGGCGACCCGCGTCCATGCGCTCGGCGATTTCGTCGTCTTCCACGCAGGTCTCCATGTAAGCGGCTCGCTGCGCCTCGATGAACTCGCGCTCGAACGCCGCGATCTCTTCGGGGTAGTAAAACTCCACCACGTTGAGCGTCTTTTGGGGCCCTTGCGGGTACATGTTGGACACCACCAGCACGTGCGGGTACCACTCCACCATCATCGTGGGGTAGTAAGTCAGCCACACGGCGCCTTGCGTGGGCAGCTTGCCCCCGCGGTAGCGCAGTAGCACCTCGTGCCACTTCTTGTAGATGTCCGAACCCGGCTTGCCAAAGGTCGAGGCCACGCCCACGGTCTGCACCGAGTACTCGTCGGCCATGTCCCAGCGCAGGTCCGAGCAGGTCACGAAGTTGCCCAGGCCGGGGTGGAAGGGCCCGACGTGGTAGTCCTCCAGATAGACCTCGATGAAGGTCTTCCAGTTGTAGTCGCAGGCGTGCAACTCGACGTGGTCCAGCACGTAGCCGCTGAAGTCCAGATCGCCACCGGGTTTGAAGCGCGCGTCGATGCCGGCCAGATCGCGGGCGATGTCGCGGCCGTTGTCTTCGAAGAGCAGCCCGTTCCAGTCGCGAACCTTGTAGTTGTTCAGGTTCAGGCAGGGGTCGTGGTCGAAGTGCGGCGCACCGATCAGTTCGCCCTGGTGCGAGTATGTCCAGCGGTGCAGCGGGCAGACGATGTTGTGCTTCGAATTGCCACGGCCCTTGAGCATGATGGCCTGCCGGTGGCGGCAGACGTTGGAGATCAGCTCGATGCCTTGGGGCGTGCGCACCAGCACACGGCCTTCCTGCTCCTGGGGCAGGGCGTAGTAGTCACCCACCTCGGGCACGCTCAGCGCATGGCCAAGGTAGCGAGGTCCCGACTGAAAGATGCGTTCCTGCTCCTCCTTGTACAGTTGTTCGTCAAAGTAGACGTGCACGGGCAGCTGCGTGTGGCTGCGATGAAGGGCGTTGAGCGCAGGACTCAGGTCGGACATGATCCCCAGGTTCTCCAAAAACCAATGTCAACCCCCTTGCGGACAGCCGAATCGTTCCAGGGCATGAACCGCAAGGACAGAAAATCCCCACCGACAGTGGGCAGGGGGCGATGACCCGGTCGCGTCAGGCACCACGGCCTGTTCTTGAGGCGTCTCAAGCGGCAGGCCGCGGACGTGCAGAGGCGGTCGGGGAGCGCGATTGTACCCCCTGGGAGTGACCCGGGGGTAAAGTCTGACGGGGCGTGGCTGAATTCCTGCCCCCTGAGCAGGGAGGGCCCATGCGGCAGCGGCGAGCGGTCGAAATAGAATACATGTTTGCGCGCAACGCCGCCTGGTCGGCCCGTTCTCTGATGCCCCGCACCCCATCCACACGCTCCACTGCCGCGCCCGGCCTGCCAGGGGCGGATGAACAGCCTTTGCCCGAGACCTACGAGGCGGCGCTGGCCGAACTGGAGCTCATCGTGGGCCAGATGGAGTCAGGCGCCATGCCGCTGGACGATCTCCTGGGGCGTTACCGCCGGGGTGTGGCCTTGCTGAGCTTCTGCCGCGGGCGCCTGCAAGCGATCGAAGAACAGGTGCGGCTGCTGGAAGAGGGCGAGTTGCGCCCCTGGAACGACGCATGAACCGCGACAGCTACCACGTGTGGGCCGCCGGTGTGCTGGCCCGAGTTGAGTCTGCCTTGTCGGCCTGGGTGCCTCAAGAGGCCCCTGCGGGCCTGGGCCTGGCCATGCGCTACGGCGTGCTCGAAGGAGGCAAGCGCCTGCGGGCCCTGCTGGTGATGGGCGCGGCGCAAGCTGCAGGCGCGGATGCCAGCCCAGCGGGTACCGAAGCGGCCTTGCGTGCGGCCTGCGCGGTGGAGTTGATCCACGCGTACTCGCTCATCCACGATGACATGCCCTGCATGGACAACGATGTGCTGCGCCGAGGCAAGCCCACCGTGCACGTGGCCTTTGGTGAGGCACAGGCCATGCTGGCCGGAGACGCCATGCAGGCCTTGGCCTTTGAGGTGCTGACGCCAGAAGAGGCGGACGGTGAGACCGCCGTGCCGCCTGAGTTGCAAGCCCGGCTGTGCCGTCTGTTGGCGCACGCGGCGGGTCAGTGGGGCATGGCCGGTGGTCAGGCCATCGATCTGGCCAGCGTGGGGCGCGCGCTGGACGAAGCCACCCTGCGCGACATGCACGAGCGCAAGACCGGCGCGCTGTTGCGGGCCAGCGTACAAATGGGTGCGGCCTGTGGCGGCTTGCGTCCAGGGCAAGCGGCTTGGCAGGCACTGACCGACTATGGCCACGCCATGGGCCTGGCTTTCCAGATCGTCGATGATGTGCTGGACGCCACACAGGATTCGGCCCAGCTGGGCAAAACGGCCGGCAAAGACGCCGATGCCAACAAGCCGACCTATGTGGGCTTGCTGGGTCTGGAGGGAGCCCAGGCCGAGGCCGAGCGCCTGCTGACCCAGGCTCTGACTGCCTTGCAGACGCTGCAGGTGGGCCCCGAGCGCGTGCAGGCCCTGCAAGGCATTGCCGAGCGCATCGTGCGCCGTGACCACTGAACACCGCCCCAGACGGTGACCGACAAAACAAGGATGTCCCCCATGAGCCACCCCCTGCTGTCACGCATCAACCAGCCCGCTGACCTGCGGCACCTGTCGCGCGCCGAGCTGAAACAACTGGCCGTTGAGCTGCGCGACTACCTGCTGCACAGCGTCTCGCGCACGGGCGGACACCTGTCGTCCAACCTCGGCACGGTCGAGCTGACCATTGCTCTGCACCATGTGTTTGACACGCCGAACGATCGCCTGGTGTGGGACGTGGGCCACCAGACCTACCCGCACAAAATCCTGACCGGCCGGCGTGATCGCATGTCCACCCTGCGTCAGTTTGGCGGCATGAGCGGCTTCCCTCGCCGTGACGAAAGCGAGTACGACACCTTTGGCACGGCGCACTCGTCCACCTCGATCTCGGCGGCCTTGGGCATGGCCATTGGCGCCCAGTTGCGCGGCGAGGCCCGCAAGGCCGTGGCCATCATTGGTGATGGCGCCATGACGGCGGGCATGGCCTTCGAGGCCCTGAACAACGCGGGCGTGCCGCATGCGGGCAAGATGCCTGAGCTGCTGGTGGTGCTCAACGACAACGACATGTCGATTTCGCCGCCCGTGGGCGCGCTGAACCGCTACCTGGCGCGCTTGATGTCGGGCCGCTTTTACATGAGCGCCCGCGAAAGCGCCAAGCAGATGCTGCGCAATGCGCCGCCGCTGTTCGAGCTGGCCAAGAAGCTGGAAGAACATGCCAAGGGCATGGTCGTGCCCGGTACCATCTTTGAGGAGTTTGGCTTCAACTACGTGGGCCCGATCGACGGGCATGACCTGGACAGCCTGATCCCCACACTGGAGAACCTCAAGCAGGCCAGCGGCCCGCAATTCCTGCACGTGGTCACCAAGAAGGGCTATGGCTACAAGCTGGCCGAGGCCGACCCCATCGCGTACCACGGGCCGGGCAAGTTCGACCCGGCCGTGGGCCTGCAGAAGCCCGCCCCCACCGACACGCCGCCCAAGCCCACCTTCACGCAGGTGTTTGGCCGATGGTTGTGCGACATGGCCGCGGCCGACCCGCGCCTGGTGGCCATCACGCCCGCCATGCGCGAGGGCTCGGGCATGGTCGAGTTTCATCAGAAGTTCCCGGGCCGTTACTTCGATGTGGGCATCGCCGAGCAGCACGCCGTGACCTTCGCGGCCGGCCTGGCCTGCGAGGGCCTCAAGCCCGTGGTGGCCATTTACTCCACCTTCCTGCAGCGTGGCTATGACCAGCTCATCCACGACGTGGCCATCCAGAACCTGCCCGTGGTGTTTGCGCTGGACCGCGCTGGTATCGTGGGGGCCGACGGCGCCACGCACATGGGCGCCTTCGATATCGCTTTTTGCCGGTGCATTCCCAACGTCAGCATGCTGACGCCGGCCGATGAGGCCGAGACCCGTCAGGCCTTGAGTGCTGCCTATGCGCAGAACCACCCGGTGGCGGTGCGCTATCCCCGTGGCACGGGCGCTGGTGTGGCTGTACCCGCCGATCTGACTCCCATGCCCTGGGGCCGGGGTGAGGTGCGCCGTCAGGGGGCTGCTGAGCGGCCCGCCGGGCAGCGCGTGGCCATCCTGGCCTTTGGCACCTTGCTGTATCCCGCCCTGCAAGCCGCCGAGGCGGTGGATGCGACGGTGGCCAACATGCGCTTTGTGAAGCCCCTGGACGTCGCGCTGGTCAAGCAACTGGCCGAGTCGAATGACCTGCTGGTGACGGTGGAAGAGGGCTGTGTGCAGGGGGGCGCCGGATCGGCGGTGGCCGAGGCGCTGGCTGCGGCCGGTCTGGCCAAGCCATTGCTGATGCTGGGGCTGCCCGATCAGTTCATCGAGCACGGCGACCCGGCCAAGCTGCTGAGCCTGTGCGGGCTGGATGCAGCTGGCATCGAGAAGGCCATTCGGGAGCGGCTGGCGGCGACCGCCTGAACCGCTCCCTGACCAAAGAGCCTGCCGCGTCCGCTCAGGCGGTTTCTGCCTGGACGGATTGTTCGGCGGAGGCCGGGCTGCAAGCGCCGCCGCACCCTTGAATGGCTTGCGCGGGCAAGGCCTCGGGTTGGTGCTGGGCACCACTCACCGGGTCGTAGCCCACGCTCTTGAGGTGCAAGGCCAGGCCCGCATCCATGGTCTGCGCATGGTGGGGGAACCACAGGGTAAGCTCATGCGCCATCTGGCGGATGGGCTGCAACTGCCCCTGTTCGCCCAGGCTCAGCCCCTCCTGGAGCACCTTCAGCACCACGGCGTGCTGCGTCATGTGGCAACTGCCGGGCGCGAAGCCCGTGTCCAGCATCCAGCGGTCTTCCTGGCCGAAGTGCTCTTCGGTGTGCGCGACCAGGGCGCGCCAATGCGCCAGCAGCTCGTCGTCATGGGCCTGCTGCACGGTGGCCAGCAGGTCCACGAACTCGATGTGCGTCTGATCCATGACGGGCATGGACAGGCCCAGGGCGTCAGACCAGCGCAGTTCCGGTTCGATGGCGGCAGCGTACAGCGGCGGGGCGGCGGGTGTCGTGGTGGGGGGATGTGAGGTGGGGGCGGTGGTATCAGGCATGGCCGCCAGGGTAGCTTTGCGACCCGCACCATGCTTTGAGTTGCCTCAACGATGATCGGCTTCTATGAGGGGCGGCATTGCTACACCTCGTTGCAACTTCCCCCTGTTGGTGGGACCTGCATGGCCCGCTGGCCCTTCTAGGATACGGCCCCAGATCCTTAAAACCAGCGGAGGGGCCTTGTCGTCCACGCCATTTGCATCGGGTGCCATGAGCCGCCCGGGCCAAGACCTGTTGTCTCGTCTGAGCGCTGCCCTGGGTATCGGGCAAAGCACCCGCCTGCTGCAACTGCACACACCCCTGCCCGAAGGCAGCCTGGTGCCGGAGCGCTGCCGCATCCACGAAGGCGTGCACGCCACCGAGCCCCTGTGGGCCGAACTGGATTGCCTCAGCACCAACGCCCACTTGGCCCTCAAAGCCTTGACGGGCGAGCAGCTCACCGTGCGCCTGATGCAGGCCGATGGCCGCTGGCGCCACTGGCACGGCTACGCCATGCACGCCGCCCAGCTGGCCAGCGATGGTGGCCTGGCCCGCTACCGCCTGACGCTGGCCTCATGGACCCACTGGCTGCAACACCGCCGCGATACCCGCATCTTCCAGGACCAGACCGCCCGCGACATCCTGAGTGCCGTCTTCAAAGCCTGGCCCCAGGCCCACGTTCGCTTTGATGTGGCCGATGATGGCCCCATGCGCGCCTTGTGCACCCAGTACGCCGAATCAGACTGGGACTTTGCGCAACGCCTGATGGCCCAGGAAGGCTGGAGCTGGTGCGTCGAGCACCTGGCCGATGGCGATGAGCCCACCAGCGATGCCGCCACCGTGGCCGGCGCCCGCGCCTCGCGGCACTGCCTGCGCATCTTTGACCAGCACGCCACCCAGCCCGATCTGGGTGAACTGGCCTACAGCCGCCCAGATTTGCGCAGTGGTGAAACCGGCTTGGCCAGCCTCGGCCTGAGCACTGGCCTGGGCGCCCTGGACTCGGCTCTGGGTCTGGACGGCGGCGCCGTGCGCGACACCCTGACGGCCTGGAGCGTGGGCCAACGCCTGGTGCCCAACGCCGTCACCCTGGGTGCGTGGGACGAGCGCCAACTGCAAGGCCTGGCCAGTCAACGACACAGCACCCTGCCCCATGGCAGCGCCCCCATCCTAGAGACCTACCTGGGCCATGGCGAGCGACGCCATGCCGACGGCCGGGTGGCCGACGCACAACCCGGCAGCCCCGCCCAGGCCGAGCGGCGAGCCGACACCGTGCTGGCCGCCCATGAACTGGCCCACCGTCAGGTGCAGGCCCAAGGCGCCGTGCGCCCGATGGCCCCCGCCCAGCGCTTTGCCATCACAGGCCACCACCTGTACGAGGGCCAGCCCGTGGAGGCCCGTCAGTTCGCCGTCATCCACATCAGCCATGAAGCGGCCAACAACCTGGGGGCCCAGGCCGCCCAGCTGTTGTCGCAGCCCGATCTGGAGCAAGGCAGCTACCGCAACCGCTTCACGGCCGTGCCCGCCAGCACCCGCCTGGTGCCACCGCGCAGCCTGCAGGCCGTCGTGGCCCCCACCGCACCGGGGCCCCAGATTGCCACCGTCGTGGCTGCAGCGGGCGAGCCCCTGCACACCGACCGCGACGGTCGCATCCGCATCCAGTTTGCGTGGCAGCGTGGCACGGCCCCCTTGAGTGCCGGGCTGAGCACCCCCAGCGCCCCGCAAGGCGAAGCCGCCACCCACGCCAGCCATGACGAACGCAGTGGCACCTGGGTGCGCGTGGCCCAGCACCTGGCCGGCCCCAACTGGGGCACCGTCTTCACGCCCCGCGCTGGCAGCGAGGTGATGGTGGACTTCATCGATGGCGACATCGACCGCCCCGTCGTCATCGGCCAGCTGCACCACGGCCAACACGACCTGCCCTGGCCGGCCGGGGTGGACACCGGCGCCAACCACGGCGGCACGATCTCTGGCTGGCACAGCAGCCACCTGGACGGCAGCGGCGCCAACCAGTGGCTGATCGACGACGCCACCGGCCAGCTGCGCATGCGCCTGGCCAGCCACGGCAGCCAGACGGGGCACAGCGAGCTCAGCCTGGGCCACCTCATCCAGCACAGCGCCCTAGGCGGCGCCGGCCATGCCCAGCGCGGCACCTGGCTGGGCAGCGGCTTTTACGGCGCCACCGACGGCTGGGCCATCGTGCGCGCCGCAGGCGGCCTGCTGCTCAGCACCAGCGCCCGCCCCGCCCAAGGCGCCAGCGTGGCCAGCACCCAGATGGATGCGGCCGAGGCCGTGGCGCAGCTCAAAGGCGCGCAGCAACTGGGCGCCGCCCTGAGTCAAAGCGCTCGCCAGCAAGGCGCGCAAGGCCTGCCCAGCCATGATGCACAACAGGCCCTGCAGCGCCACACCGACGCCATGAGCCCCCAGGCCCAAGGCAAGTTTGACGGCACCGTCAACGGCCAGGCTGCCACCAAGGCCCAGCCCGGCAGCCGCGAGGGCAGCGAGCCGGTCGAACGCTTCGCGCAGCCGCTCATCCACCTGGACACCCCGGTGGCCGCCAGCTTCGTCACGCCCGACCAGATCAGCCTGTTCAGCGGCCAAAGCACCAGCCTGACCGCCCAAAGCGACGCCCACCTCACGGCCGCCCACACCCTGAGCGCCGTCAGCGGTCAAACCACCAGCCTCTACACCCACTCAGGCGGCATCAAGGCCATCACCGCCAACGCCGCCCTCAGCCTGCGCGCCCACACCGATGCCCAGCAAATCTGGTCCGAACAAGACCTGAGCGTGCAAAGCACCACCAGCGAGATCCGCATCCAGGCCAGCCAAAGCATCACCCTGACCGCCGGCCAAAGCCAGATCGAGCTCAAGGGCGGCAACATCACGTTCACGTGTCCGGGCAACTTCATCGCCAAGGCCAGTGCGCACAACTGGGCGGGGCCAGGGAGCGGGGCGGCGAGTTTGATGGCCCTGCCGAACGCTCGTCTCGGCGAACCCGTGAACTGGATCGAGATCAGTCGCTATGACGCAGAAGGCCTGCCCATGGTGGCACAAAAGTACAAAATTCACTTTGAAGGCGGCACCGTGATCGAAGGTGCCCTCGACGCGCAAGGGGTGGCGCACCACGACAGCGTGCCCAAGCAAGCGTTGAGGGTGGACTACGAGCCCCGCCAGCCTCAAGCCGATCAAAAGTGGACTTCACTGAGCGAGTTGTTGCACGCTGCTCAACAGTCGCTGGGGCAATGACATCATGCAAGTAGAACTTGAAAACGCCCTGAGTTGGTTCACCGCCGCCCCCACACGCTGGGTGCAAAGCGCCAGACAAGATATGCAAGCCGCAGCCGAATGGCTGTGGGTGGTGTTGCAAGGCGACTTTGCAGAAGAGCAAACCACAGCCCAAATTGCCACAGGCACCGTGATCTCGATGATCCCGTTGGTGGATCAGATTTGCGACATCCGTGATGTGGTGGCCAACTGCAAGAAGATCAACGAGGACAGCTCCAACCGCTGGGCCTGGTTTGCCCTGGTGCTGACGCTGATTGGCCTGTTTCCGACGCTGGGCAGCTTGCTCAAAGGGTGCCTCAAGATTTGCTTTGCATATGGCCGCAAGGCCATGTTTGGGGCGGGGCGTGCGGCGCTGGATGCCAACCTCTGGACAGCCTCCAGACCCTATGTCGAGGCGGGCATCCGCAAACTCAATGACCACCTGGCGCGTCCCCAGGTGCGCCGCGCGTTGGCGTGGCTGCGCATTGACAATCCCTACAGCTACTTGGCCGAAGAGCTTCGCAAACTCTCAAGCGGGTTGAACGTGAACCAACTCACCAAGGTGTTTGATGAGGCGATTGCAGCTTTGCAGAAGTTGATTGAACTGGTGCAAAAGTGGGGCACCGCAGCGATGCAGACCCGAGCGGGCCAGCTACTGCAAACTGTGCGCAATGTGCGCAAACAGGCCAATGGGCAATTGGCCGAAGTGTGCAAGCCAGCGCAAGACTGGCTCAATCGTTTGGCCCAGCGGCTGGATGTGGAGCAGCGTACGCTCAACCGCGCCCAGACCAACACCATCAACCCGCACAGCTTTCAGCGCTACAGCCTGGACGCCGAGGTGGAAGCGCTGCGCAGGAATCCGCCTGCGCATGTGAAGGTGGCGAAGGAAGGGAAGTTTGGCGCGATGGAAGACGCGCCAGACGTGCCCCCAGGACACTTTGATATCAGCGAAAACGCACCGGGACCACTTCGTTTTGCGTTCGAAACCTTCCACAATGCGCGCCCCGATGTGCTGCCGCCCGGCACCGTGCTGTATCGGGTGCTCGACCCAAAGAGCAACGACAACAGCATCTGCTGGATGACCAAGGCTGAATTCGACAAGCTGCACAACAAGAACCAGTGGCGTGATCGTTTTGCCGTGTGGCGACATTGGAACCACAATGGTGAGTACGCCACCTACACCGTGCCGCCAGGCGAGGGCCTGAAGGTGTGGCGCGGTGCGACCGCATCACAAGCGATGAAAGACAAAGCGGGCAACATGGTCAAGGCCAACGAACAGGGCGACGGATTCTGGCTGCAAGGCGGTGCCGAGCAGATCGTGGTCAACCCCGCCGACCTGCAACGCGCCCAACTGGGCCAGCGCCAGTTCACTGGCTGGGGCTATGACGAGGGCGACATCCAGGTCAACCTGGTGGGCGTGCCCATCCTGCAACACAACTGGTACGACAAAAAATGAGCGCACCGCTGATTGAGCAAGAAATCTACCTGCTGGAGCGCTACAGCTCTCTGGATTACTTCGGCGTCATGCGCGATCACTTCGCGGCCATGGTCAAGGCGGCCCATGATGCGCTGGCTGCCTTCATGCAGCACCTGCCACCTGACTACCGCAGCCAGCACCTCAGCCACCAGCCCGATGCGGTGTGGGGTGAGCGCGTCATCCCCAACATGCAGTGGGCCCTGGATGGGTTGAACGATGGCTACATTCATTTGTCGCACGGCAATCTCAATGCCCTGGGGCAGGCCGCCAATGTCAAAACCACCTTCGCGGGCATCTGCCGTGATTACCATTGGGACTGGATGCCGCAACCCTTCTATGACCAGTTTGATCACTCTTGGATAGCGTGCAGCCAACCTGCATCCAACATCAACCTCACCGCACTGGCGCAGTGGCGCCCTGGATCCTTGAGCGCCCGGTATAAGGAGCGCAACCGCGGCCCTTTAGCCCCCCCCCCCACCTGGCCCCAATACCGCCTGAACCCGCAAGTGCGAGTCAAAACCGGCGACAAGGTGACCCGCAATGGCATCTACCTGCCGGATGTCAGCAACTCTTGCGCGCAGTTGCTGATCGAAGGTCACGAGGCCTGGGGGTGCACAGTGCTTCGGCATCCCGAGGACCCCACCAGCCAGGTCTTTGACCGCAAGCCCACCACCTGGACCCTGGTCGAGCGCATCGCCGACGAAGGCGGCGGTGTTCCCGGCGAAGAGCCTTGGAGGGCCCATGCCGCTCAGCGCCTGCGCTGCGAAGCCGGCAACCCGTGCCCCCACGAAGGCTGGTGGTTCACGCCTGCCGGTGAGGGCCGGCGGCACTTCAAGCAGGGTGAGGTCATGCCCAGCCTGGGCGGCGACTATGGCGTGACGATCTGGCAGTGGTGCAACCCGCAGTAAGGGCGGCCTCTTGGCACGACAAAAAATGAGCGCACCGCTGATTGAGCAAGAAATCTACCTGCTGGAGCGCTACAGCTCTCTGGATTACTTCGGCATCATGCGCGATCACTTCGCGTCCACGGTCAAGGCGGCCAACGATGCGCTGGCTGCCTTCATGCAGCACCTGCCACCTGACTATCGCAGCCAGCATCTCAGTCACCAGCCCGATGCGGTGTGGGGTGAGCGCGTCATCCCCAACATGCAGTGGGCACTCGATGGGTTGAACGATGGCTACATTCATTTGTCGCACAGCAATCTCAATGCCCTGGGGCAGGCCGCCAATGTCAAAACCACCTTCGCCGGCTTCTGCCGTGATTACCATTGGGACTGGATGCCGCAACCTTTCTATGACCAGTTTAATCACGCCTGGAGAGCGTGCAGCCGACCGGCATCCAATATCAATCTCACCGCGCTGGCGGAATGGCGCCCTACACACTTGACCACAGAGTACGAAGAAGATGCATTTGGCCTGTTGAACGCCCCCCCCACCTGGCCCCAATACCGCCTGAACCCGCAAGTGCGAGTCGAAACCGGCGACAAGGTGCCCCGCAACGGCATCTACTTGCCGGATGTCAGCAACTCATGCGCGCAGTTGTTGATCGAAGGCCATGAGGCGTGGGGGTGCACGGTGCTGCGTCATCCCGACGACCCTACAAGCCAGGTGTTTGATGAAGTGCCCACCACCTGGACTCTGGTCGAGCGCATCGCCGACGAAGGCGGCGGTGTTCCCGGCGAAGAGCCTTGGAGGGCCCATGCCGCACAACGCCTGCGCTGCGAAGCCGGTCAGCCATGCCCCGCAGATGGTAATTGGTTCACCCCGGGTGTTCAGGGCTCCCGTCATTTCAAGCAAGGCGAAATCATGCCCGAGGTGAAGTCAGACTACGGTCAAACGATCTGGTATTGCGAGTCTTCGGGCAAAGAATCATGACGAGAGAGCAGTCCCCACCACACCTCATCCAGGGTCCATTGCGTGTCGATACCAACATGGGCGGCATCACCATTGAACACGACGGAGCGGGCCACTTCACTTTCAGCCTCGAAGCCGTTCGTGAGGTGGGTGTGGCGTCGTTGGCAGAGGTGGTGTCCCATGATGTGGTGCACGTGGCCGGGCTCGTGTCGCACAGCATTCGCTTGATCCACGGAGGCCTGGTCCACTTTGCATTCAATCAAACAGGGCAATTGGTGGAACTGTCAGGCAGCCGTGCGCTGCTCGAAATGACATCGGAGCACCGCTTGAGCATTCGTGCGATGCCTGCGCCCGTCTCGGCCTGATCACATCCCAGCATCCGCAATCAATCAAAAACCAAGGAGAGTCCATGAACCGCATGACCCTGATCACCTGCACCCTTGCCATGCTGGCGGTGGGATGCACAGACCCGAAGGCCGCAAACAAAAGCAACTTCGAGAAGGCCATTCAAAGTCACCTGGACACGGCTTATCCCCGCTGCTTCATCACCCAGAATTTCCCTGCAGTGATCGAATTTGACTTTGGCGGGCAACGTCAGACGCTGGCGGCGCTCGCCAAAGCTGGTCTCGTATCTACCCAGGAAAAGAAGATTGAGGCCGCCTCGTTCGGGGCCATCAAGCGTTACAAGACGGTCACCGAATACGATTTGACCGACGAAGGGCGTCAGCACTACAAGGCGGATGCCACCAAAAACCTCCGAGGGGATTCTCTCGGCGGCTTTTGTTTTGGCAAGGCCAGCATCACCGAAATCGAAGAGTTCACCGAGCCTGCCGACATGATGGGGGCACGCATTTCACGCGTGCGCTTCCGTTACGAAATCAGCGGACTTCCTTCTTGGGCCACATCTGAAGACATGCTCAACGCAGTGCCCGCGCTCAAGACGGCTCATGGCGCCTCCAAACAACCAGAGGTGGCCAATGCAGTGCTGATTCTCACCAGCAACGGGTGGCAGCATGAATCAAGCGTCCGACGCTGACGCGCGTAGCAGGCAAGCAAGCCAGCCCATGGCGGCACATCCATCAGCATGCCCCCGGTGTGGGGGCAACGATTGGCGATCTATTCGGTTGATGTACGGCCAAGAAGTGCAGCACGATACCAACGTCAGCTTGGGAGCAACGTTGCTGCACGACTGGATCTCGGGCTTGAGCAGTGGATGGGTGAGGCCCCAGGGCGACGTACGCACGGAGTTGGCTGAACGCATTCATCCACCGCTGAAGAAAAGCATGGCGCGATCTGCCACCGTGGCGGCACTGGCAATGTTCTGTTTGTTCAGTGGCGAAATCGAAGCCTGGGCGTTGGCTGCGGTGCTGGGCACGGTGGCGTACGTGCTGTTTCGGCCAGCTCAACGCTACAACACCCATGAATGGCCTAAGCTGATGCAGCGGTGGGAGCACATGGTGATGTGCCAACGATGCGGGCAAGTGATTGACTGCAGCCCGCACGGCTGATGGTTGTGAGACAACTACTGCTCAGAACCAGTCAGAAACCACCGTCCCTGACCACGATGATCAAGCCAAGCGCGCGCGGTGGCGAGCCACTTGGGCGCGCACCTGCTCAGGCGCCGTGCCGCCCAGGATGTTGCGTGCGTTCAGCGAGCCGCGCAGACTCAGCACCTCGTACACATCCTGCTCGATGGCCGGGTTGTAGGCCTTGAGCTTGTCCAGCGGCAACTCCGACAAGTCCACGCCCGCAGTGATGGCGTCCTTCACGGCGTGCGCCACCACCTCGTGGGCATCGCGGAAGGGCAGGCCCTTCTTCACCAGGTAGTCGGCCAGGTCGGTGGCGGTGGCGTAGCCTTTCTTGGCCGCACGCTCCATGGCTTCGGGCTTGACGGTGATGCCCGCAGCCATCTCGGCGAAGATGCGCAGCGTGTCCTTCAGGGTGTCCACCGTGTCGAACAAGGGTTCCTTGTCTTCCTGGTTGTCCTTGTTGTAGGCCAGGGGCTGGCCCTTCATCAGGGTGATCAGGCCCATCAGGTGGCCGACCACGCGGCCGGTCTTGCCACGCGCCAGTTCGGGCACGTCGGGGTTCTTCTTCTGCGGCATGATCGACGAGCCCGTGCAGAAACGGTCGGCCAGGTCGATGAAGCCGAAGCTCTGGCTCATCCACAGGATGAGTTCTTCCGACAGGCGCGAGACATGCACCATCAGCAGCGAGGCGGCGGCGGTGAACTCGATGGCGAAGTCGCGGTCGGAGACACCGTCCAGGCTGTTCTGGCACACCGCTTCAAAGCCCAGGGTGCGGGCCACGCGCTCACGATCCAGCGGGTAGCTGGTGCCAGCCAGCGCGGCCGAGCCCAGCGGCAGGCGGTTCACGCGCTTGCGCAGGTCGACCATGCGCTCGGCGTCGCGGGCGAACATTTCCACATAGGCCAGCAGATGGTGGCCAAAGGCCACGGGCTGGGCCACCTGCAGGTGGGTGAAGCCGGGCAGGATCACATCGGCGTTTTGTTCTGCCACGTCCACCAGCGCCTTTTGCAACTCGGTCAGCAGCACGCCGATCTCGTCGATTTCGCCGCGCAGCCACAGGCGCACATCGGTGGCCACCTGGTCGTTGCGCGAGCGGCCGGTGTGCAGGCGCTTGCCAGCGTCGCCCACCAACTGGGTCAGGCGCGCTTCGATGTTCAGGTGCACGTCTTCCAGGTCGAGCTTCCACTCGAAGGTGCCGGCTTCGATCTCCGAACGAATCTGGGCCATGCCCTTCTGGATGGCGGCCAGATCGTTGGCCGAGATCAGACCTTGCGCGGCCAGCATGTCAGCGTGGGCCAGCGAGCCCTGGATGTCGGCGGCCCACAGGCGCTTGTCGAAAAACACACTGGCCGTGTAGCGCTTGACCAGCTCGCTCATGGGCTCAGAGAACAGGGCCGACCAGGCCTGGGACTTCTTGTCGAGTTGGTTGGTGCTCATGGGGGCGATCCGTTGGCGCGCGCTTCACGCAAAATGTGCAAACCATGGATTCTAAAGAGACTGTTCGCCCGGCGACACCCACCCAGCCCGACTTGTCGGTGTGGGGGGCCACCACCCAGTTCGGCGTGGCGGGCACCGTGCGTCCGGCCGGACAGGCATCGGTGCGCCAGCCGTCGGCCTTTGATGTGTGCCATGTGGGGGTGGTGCTGCGGGCGGTGCTGGGGGTGCAGCTCATCACGGGCGTGGGCAGCCTGTACATGGCCAGCGCGCCGGAGGCCTGGCTGGGTGTGTGGGCCAACGCCTCACTCGTCTCGCTGCCTGCGTGCTTGTTATGGTTGCTGCTGGCGTGCAGCCTGCGCCCCTGGCTGGACCGTCAGCGGGCCGGGCTGCAGTGGGCCACGGCCATCGGACTGGGCGCCTTGTGTGGCGTGCTGGCGCGCTGGCAGTTGCACTGGTTGCTGGCGCCCCTGGTGGGGGGCAGCGCGTCGCTGTGGTGGATGGTGCCACCAGGCCTGACCGGCGCAGCGCTGGGCGGCGTCGGTCTGTACTGGTTGCGTGCGCGAGCCCACAGCGAGCTTCCAGCCCACGTGGCCGCCCGGCTGGACGAGCTGCAGGCCCGCATCCGTCCGCACTTCCTGTTCAACACCCTGAACACCGCGATGGCCCTGGTGCAGATCGACCCGCACAAGGCCGAGGCGGTGCTGGAGGATCTGGCCGAGCTCTTCCGCCAGGCCCTGGTGTCTCCCTCGGCCCGCACCACCCTGGGGGCTGAGGTGGACCTGGCCCGACGTTACCTGGGCATCGAGCAATTGCGCTTTGGTGAACGCCTGACCGTGCGCTGGGAGCTGGACCACGAGGTGGATCTGGCCACCGTGCCGTCCTTGCTGCTGCAGCCGCTGGTGGAGAACGCCGTACGCCATGGGGTGGAGCCCGACCCTCGTGGGGGCTGGATCGTGGTGCGCTCCCGTCGCCAGGGAGACAAGGTGGAGTTGAGCATCCGCAACTCGCTGCCGGCCGAGCCGGACGCAGAGGGGCGACCGGGGCACGGCATGGCGCTGCGCAACGTGCGCCAGCGCCTGGTGCTGATGCATGATGTCGAGGCCTCGTTCGAGGCCGGTGTGCAGCACGACCAGGCAGGCCGCCAGCCCCCGGTGTACGTGGTGCGCTTGTCCTTCCCTTACCAGGCGGAGACCGCGGTACCTGCCTGAGTTCAGCGCACGCCCCCCGCTGCCCGCAACGCTGCTTGTCAAGATCACCCGGAGACGATGAATGGAGACCCTGTCGGAACGCAGCCCCGCAATCACGGCCGAGCCCCTGCGTGTGGTGCTGGTGGATGATGAGCCCCTGGCCCGCATGCGGCTCAAGGGTCTGCTGACGCAGTGTGCGCAGAGCAACCGCGTGCTGGGCGAGTTTGGCGAGCCGGTGAACGCCCTGGAGGCCTTGCGGGCGCAAGATCTGTCGTCCGAGGCGGCTGATGTGGTGTTGCTGGACATCCAGATGCCGGGGCTGGACGGGATGGTGCTGGCGGCCCGCTTGCGGGACATGACGCGCCCCCCGGCGGTCATCTTCGTGACGGCCCACGCCGAGCACGCACTGAGGGCCTTTGACCTGTCGGCGGTGGACTACCTGACCAAGCCCGTGCGCCTGGAGCGCCTGGATGCCGCGCTGGCCAAGGCGCGGGCCTGGTGCCAGGCTCGCCGATTGACGGTGCTCGAGCCTCAGCCTGCCGATGACGACATGCTGGTGGTGCGCACGCGCGACCGGATGGAGCGCATCCCCTTGAGCAGCATCCTGTACTTCAAGGCAGAGCAAAAACTGGTCAGCGTGCGCACGGCCGATCGTCTCTGGCCCATCGACGAATCGTTGACCGAACTGGAAGCCCGGGTGGGGGCGCGGTTTGTGCGCGTGCACCGCAACGCCTTGGTGGCTCGCAAGGCCATGCGGGCGCTGGAGCGCCGGCACGATGAGGAAGAGGGGGGCGATGGTGCCGAGGGCTGGGCCGTTCAGGTCGACTCGACCCTGGAGTGGTTGCAGGTGTCGCGGCGTCAGGTGAATGCCGTGCGCGAGGCCATGGCCTCGCGGCCCTGATCAGAAGCCCAGGCTGGCCAGCAGGTCGTCGACCTCGCTCTGGTTGGCCACCACGTCGGTGCGGCCTTCGGCGTTGACCACCGGGCCATCGAGCTTGACGTCTTTCAAGTCGCCGCCGGGTTGATGGTGTGCCGTGAGCGCGGCTTCCACTTTCTGCGCCTGCTCGGGCGGGGCGGCTTGCACCAGCAGCTTCACCAGCTGCGCTTCCAGATCAGTGGCCAGGCGCACCACCTTGGCCACCACCTGGCCGGTCAGATCGTGGAAGTCCTGCGCCATCATGATGTCGGTGAGGTGCTCATCCACGCGGTGCGTGGTGGCCTCCACATCCTGCACGAAGTTGTACACCGCGCCACTGGCCACCGCCTTGACCGGATCGGCCGTGATCAGGGCAGCCACCTTGCGGGTTTCGTTGGCGATGTGCTCTTGCTCGGCCTTGGCGGTGTCCACCAGGTTCAGCACCTTCTCGGCGGCATCGGCCGTCTTGGTGGCGATGTAGTTCAGGCGGCTGCGTGCATCCGGCAGGTCATCCACCGTGTGCTTGAGGCCGGGCAGCACGCCCAGCATGTTCATGGTGTCGTGCAACTGCCGCGTGAGCGTGCCCAGCTGCTGGAAGATCTCCGGCGAGGCCGCCGGCATGCTCATGTTTTCTGGCAGATCGACTTTCATGGAAGCCCCCTGTGTGTTGGTCTGTCACGCCGCAGCCGTGAGCTTTTGCATGATCTTCTGGACTTTCTCTTCCAGCGTGGCCTTCGTGAAAGGCTTGACGATGTAGCCCGCCGCACCCGACTGGGCGGCCAGCACGATGTCTTCTTTCTTGGCTTCGGCCGTGACCATCAACACCGGCAGGTGCTTCAGGCTGTCGTCGGCCTTGATGGACTTCAGCAGCTCAAAACCGTTCATATTGGGCATGTTGATGTCGCTGACCACGAAATCAAACTTGCCGTTTTTCAGCATGTTGAGCGCCACGGCGCCGTCTTCGGCTTCTTCGGCATTGACGTAGCCGATTTCCTTGAGCAGCCCTCGCACAATGCGGCGCATGGTGGAAAAGTCATCCACGATGAGAAACTTCATGTCAGCGGGATTGCTCATGTCGTGTCCTTGTGTCAGTGAACGGCGTTGAAGCCTGTCTTGCTGTTGAGTTATCGGCCCGGCATGCCGGGTCTTGAGGGCGGCATGCTCAAACCTGGCTTGGCGGCAGGTGTGCTGGCCCCCTCTGGGCTCTCGGCCTCCGTGCCCAGGTCCTCCTGGATGCCGGCTTCGGCCTCCGCCGCCCGGTAGAAGCGGTCCTCGGCGTCCCGGTTCATCACGATGATGCTGATGCGTCGGTTCAGCGGGCTCAGCGGGTCTTTTTTCTCGAAGGGCATGGAGGCCGCCAGCCCCTGCACCCGCAATACCCGCTCTCCGGGCAGCCCCCCGCTGATCAGCTCTCGTCGGGAGGCATTGGCCCGGTCGGACGACAACTCCCAGTTGCTGTAGCCCGCATCTCCCCGAGAGAACGGTTTGGCATCGGTGTGGCCTTCGATGGTGAGGCGGTTGGGCACTTCTTTCAGCACCCCCCCGATGGCCTGGAGGATGTCTCGCATGTACAGGTTCACCACGGCCGAGCCGCTGTCGAACATGGGGCGGAACTGGTCGTCCACAATCTGGATGCGCAGGCCTTCAGCGGTCAGGTCCAGTCGAATCTGGGACTGGAACTTGGCCAGGCGCTCATCGTTGGCGATCACTTCTTCTACCTTGCGCATCAGCACCCGAAGGCGTTCAGCTTCAGCGCGCAGTTGCTCCACCTTGATCGCCTTTTTGCGCAACTGTTCTTCGGCGGTTTCCGAACTGCCTTTTTTCACCTGGCCCACCGACTCGGTGAGCGAGTTGCCGCCGCCTTTGATGATGGATGAAGCATCGCCGGCACCGCTGCCGCCAAAAAACGCCACCTTCAAGGGGCTGTTGAAGTAGTCGGCGATGCCCTTCCTGTCGCCCTCGGTGGTGGAACCCAGCAGCCACATCAGGAGGAAGAAGGCCATCATGGCCGTCACGAAGTCGGCGTAGGCGATCTTCCAAGCGCCACCATGGGCCGCGTGACCGCCCTTCTTGATGCGCTTGATGATGATCGGCTGGACCTTCTTCGAATCACCGGCCATGTTTGCTTCCTTGGGTGTGTGAGGCCTGGGGCATCACTCACTTCTTCTTCACGTGAGCTTCGAGTTCGGCAAAGGTGGGGCGCTCGGTCGAGTACAGCACCTTGCGTCCGAACTCGATGGCCACCTGCGGGGCATAGCCCTGCATGCTGGCCAGCAACACGGTTTTCACCGCCTGGAATTCCTTGGTGCCTTCATCCAGCTTTTGCTCCATCAGGCCGGCCAGGGGCTCCACCACGCCATAGGCCAGCAGAATGCCCAAGAAGGTGCCGACCAGGGCCGAGGCGATCATGCCGCCCAGCACCGCAGGGGGCTGGCCCACCGAGCCCATGGTGTTCACCACGCCCAGCACGGCGGCCACGATCCCGAACGCCGGCAGGGCACCCGCCAGGCGGGCCACGGCCGCGCAAGGTGCATGCCCCTCGTGGTGGTGGGTGTCGATCTCGTTGTCCATCAGGGTCTCGATCTCGTGGGCGTTCAGGTTGCCCGAGACCATCATCCGAAGGTAGTCGGTGATGAACTCGACCACATGGTGATCATGGCCCACATTGGGGTACTTCTGGAACAGGGCCGAGTTGTGCGGGTCTTCCACGTCCTTTTCGATGGACATGAGGCCTTCCTTACGCACCTTCTGCAGGATCTCGTACATCATGGCCATCAGTTCCATGTAGCGATCCTTGGTGTACTTCGAGCCCTTGAAGCAGGCGCCCAGTGCCCCACCCGTGGCCTTGAGCACCTTGGGTTGGTTGTTCACCACGAAGGCGCCCAGCGCCCCACCCAGGATGGCCATCATCTCGGTGGGCAAGGCGTTGATGATCACATCCAGGTTACCGCCGTGGATGATGTAGGCGCCAAAGATGCAGCCGAAGCAAACAACGTAGCCAATGATGGGAAACATGGTATTTCAGCGACGGGCCAATGTTCCTGCATCTTCCCGGACTGGGCCGTCGTTGAAGCCGTGAACAACACCACGCGGGGGGCGTTATTCCAGAGGCCTTTCCGTCATGCGCAAGCCGGATGTGCCAGAAAAAAGCGGACCCCTGCCGGGGCCCGCCCAAATGCACGCAACACGTGCCAGGAGGAGACAAGCATGAACGCGTCTTTCGATGCGCTCCTCTACGGTATCGACCGACGAGGATGAAACTTGAGCAGCGGCAGGGGTGCCGTGTCCAGCACCGCGATCAGTGCAGTTGCAGGGCACCGGCGGCCTTGCCCTTGCCAGCGCGGGCGGGCGGGTTGCACAGGCCGCAGGTGAAGTGACGGGCGATCTCGTGCGGGTGGGTGACGAAGTGGCCACCGCACTTGTTGCACTTGGTCATGGTCAGCATGCCGTTGTCGATGAACTTGACCAGGCGCCAGGCGCGGGTCACCGACAGCAGGGGCTCCAGGCCTTGGGATTCGGTTTGTTCCAGGTAGAGCTGGTAGGCCTTGATGACGGTGTCGATCTCGTCGATCTCGGCGGCCTTGTTCAGGTACTCATGGATGTTGAGGAACAGGCTGGCGTGGATGTTGGGCTGCCAGGTCATGAACCAGTCGGTGGAGAAGGGCAGCTGACCTTTGGAGGGCGACTTGCCGGCCACTTCCTTGTACAGGCGCAGCAGGCGCTCGTAGGACATGTCGGTTTCGGATTCCAGCACCTGCAGGCGGGCCCCCAGGGTGATGAGGGTGACGGCACGCTCGATTTGCTTGGCTTCGGTCAGGAGGCTCTTGGTGCGCATGGTGGTGTCTCCGAAAGTGGTGTCAGGTGTCGATCGAGGCGGCTTCAGGCGGCTTCTTGGTGGCGGCCGGCCATCAGGATCTGGGCGTGCAGGCGAGACACGCTGTCATTGCCATCCTTGCTGTGGTTGGTCAGCAGGCTCCACACCAGGTCGTCGTCCACTCGCATGCGGCACAGCAGGGTGTTGCCCGACGCAATCTTTAGCACCTGGGCTGGCGACAGGGTCGCCAAGGTGTTGGCCGTGTCTTCCGAGATGCCCAAGCGGAACAGGGCCTGTTCGCGGTCGGTGCGGATCAGGTTCTGGGCCAGCATCAGGTACGACAGGTTGACTTCGCGGATCTCTTGCATGATTTGGTCGGCGTTCATGGCAGGCTCCTGAAAACGGTGGAAAGATCGGGTTTCAACGGTTTGTTTCGGGGGCCAGCCGATCTGTCGTGCTGGCATGAAATGAATTCTGAGCACCGACCTTGTTTTTCTGAATAGGCTGGGCGCTGTAAGCCCCGTCGGCCAGATGCTGAGCGGTCTGTCAGAAAAAATCCGACAAACGGCATTTGAAGGCCGCAGAAGCATGGTGAACACCGGGCACAAAAAAGCCCGGCTGGGCCGGGCTTGTTTCGTATCGCGCAAGGTGATGGGGCGTGCTCAGACGCGCTCAGGCAGGATCGACTCCACCTCGATGTGCACCGCCTTGTGCGGTCCGCCCGGCAGGCTGTAGCGCGCGATGCGCTTGAACACGGTCCACAACTGGACCGCAAACGAGCCCGTGTTGTAAGGGATCTCGTATTTCTGGCAGATGGCCCGAACCTTGGGTGCCATCTCGACGTAGCGGTTGGCCGGGATGTCCGGGAACAGGTGATGTTCAATCTGGTGCGACAGATTGCCGCTCATCAGGTGCAGGAGGCTGCCGCCGCTGATGTTGCTGGAGCCCAGGATCTGACGCAGGTACCACTGGCCCTTGGTTTCGCGTTCGATCGACTCGCGTTTGAAGGTGTAGACCCGCTCGGTGAAGTGGCCACAAAAGATGATGGCCCACGCCCACACATTGCGGATCAGATTGCCGATCAGGTTGCCCACCAGCACCGCCAGGGCGCCATCCACGGCACCTTGCGTGCTCTGGAACCACAGCCCGCCCACCACCGCACCCACCAGCGGCCAGGCGATGTAATCCTTGCGCACCTGGCGCCAGATCTTGGCGCGCACCAGCAGCCACTGCGGGCGGCATTCCGACCACTTCTTGCGGCCAATCACCACCTTGTCCATCTGCAGATCGTGGATGGCCACAAACAGTTCGAAGAAGGTGGCCAGCAAGGCGGTCAGCAGCAGCTGGAAGGGGTGCAGCCAGCTCCAGCGCAGGTCGTTGGACAGGCGCAGCAGGCCATAGCCAAAGTCCCGGTCTTTGCCAATCACATTGGTGTAGGTGTGGTGCACGTAGTTGTGCGAGTGGCGCCATTCCTCTCTGGGGCAGGTGTTGTCCCACTCGAAGGTGTCGCCATGAAAGCGCGGGTCGTTCATCCAGTTGAACTGGCCATGCATCACGTTGTGGCCCAGCTCCATGTTGTCGATGATCTTGCTGATGCCCAAGAGCAAGGCACCCAGGATGAACGTGGGCGGAAACCAGCCAAACAACAGCAGTGCCCGGCCAGCCACTTCGGTGCCACGCACCAGCTTCAGGATGCCTCGGATGTAGCGTGCGTCGCGCTCGCCCAATCGGGCGCGGGTCTCATCGCGCAGGGCGTCCAGCTCGTGCTGGAAGGCTTCCAGCGCTTCCGCAGAGCGGGGTCCGATCTGCAGGGTCTTGGAGTTCATGGCCATCTCGTCTCAGTTCAAGGATTCCAGTTCGACATCGCTCATGGCGCTGCTCACACACAGCCGGATGGGTTGCCCCTCGCCGTCAATGCGTTCGCCGCTGACCAGGTCTTTCACGCTGCCCTGGCGCAGCCGGCAGGTGCACTCATGGCAGATGCCCTGACGGCAACCGTGCTTGATGTGATGCCCGGCGGCCTCGCCCGCCACCAGCAGGGTGTGGTGCCCAGCGGCCGTGAAGTCGATGCTTTCGCGGCCACGGTGCAGCCGGATCTGATGCCGCGCATGGGGGTCTCCGCTGGCGCGCGGCGCAGCAAACGCCTCCAGATGAAGCCTGCCCTCAGGCGCATGGTCACGCCACAGTGCGCGGGCGGTGTCCATCAAGGGCGCAGGGCCGCAGCAGTAGGCCTCGGTGTGGCGCCAGTCGCGGCAAGCCGCATCCAGCAGGGCCAAGCTCAGCACCCGATCAGCCTGAGCCGCCGGGGCGTGGCCCTGGCTGGGGGTGTGGGCCAGGCTGTCTACCGGCACATAGTGCAGCTGACGCCAAACGCGAGCCAGCCTTTGCAGCTCTTTGGCAAAAATCCGGTCGACGGCGCTGCGGGCAAAGTAAACCAGGGTCACCAAGGTGTCCGGAGCGGTCTGGTGCAGGTGCTGCAACATGGCCATGCAGGGGGTGATGCCGCTGCCGCCGGCGATCAGCAGCACCTGTCGCGGCGTCGGGGTGGGCAGCACAAACTCACCCGCTGGGGGCGCAATCTCCAGCCAGCTGCCCACAGGCAGTTCATCCACCAGGTGGCCAGACACCCGTCCGCCTGGCTGCCGCTGCACGGTGATGGCGATCTGATCGCGTCGACCGGGCACCGCGCGGGGCGAATAGGCGCGGCGGTGGCATACGCCCTGGATCTCCACGCCCACCACCACATACTGGCCAGGCGTCAGCCGGGGAAAGGCCGGACCCACCTGCAGCACCAGGGTGCTGGCTGAGGGGGTTTCGGCCTGGCGAGACACCAGGCGGGCTTGCAGATGGTGCACGCGCCACAAGGGGGTCACCGAAGCCAGGGCATCGTCCAGGGCCAGGGGGCTCAGCCCCAGGGGGCTCAACCAGCCTGCCACGCGGCGTGTGGCCGTCACTGCCAAGGATTCAAACACTCGTTGCATGGCGTGAGGGTAGTTCGCCCCCTCTAAGGGGGGAACCGGGTTAGCCCCCGACCTCAGTCTGTTACCCCTTAAATGGGTGTCGTTATGCTGGCGTTGCTGCAACAACGGGCTCGTGGACAATGGCGGCTGTCCACCTTCTCTCAGCAATGGAGTCCCATGGCCCGCCTGCCGCGCGCTGACCTGCCTGGATGGCCGCAACTCGTCTGCCAGCGTGCGCACGACGGCGCGAACTGGTTGCGCGATGGGCACGATCTGTCGGTGGCCCTGGCGGGCTTGCGCGAGGTGTCCCGCGCCGCCGAGGTGCGCATCCACGCGTACAGCCTGACGGCTGAGCAACTTCACTTGCTGGTCACGCCCGACGCACCCGAGGCGGTGTCGCGCATGATGCAGGCCTTCGGGCGACGCTATGTGGCGGCGTTCAACCGCCATCACCAGCGATCAGGCGGCTTGTGGGCGGGGCGCTACCGCAGTGTTGTGCTGGACGAGGCGCGGTTTTTGCTGGATGCCATGCAGTGGGTGGACGAGGGCCCGGCTGGTGTCCCCGAGGGCCCTCATGCCAGCAGCCTGGCTCACCACCTGGGGCAGCGCACCGACCCGCTCGTGGTGGACCATGCCGCCTACTGGGGCTTGGGCAACACCCCCTTCGAGCGGCACCTGGCTTGGCAGCAGCGCCTGGCGCAGGGCCTGTCCCCGGCGGTGGCGCAGGTCCTGGCGCGAGGCTTGCATACAGGTTGGCCGCTGGTCAGTACCGAGCAGGCCGCCGCTTTGGCCGCGCAAGCGGGGAGGCGCCTGGTGCCCGCACGGCGCGGTCGCCCTCGCAAATCGGCTCAAAATGACTCTGACCCCAATTAAGATCGGGATCATCCGGCTGCCTCCGTAATTTTAATCTGACCCTAAATTAATTTTCTTGTCATCAGGGCGGGTGAGGGTTATCCTCACGCTCCCCCTAGTTGTTTCCACACCTTCCAACTGGAGCGCCCTCATGAGCCAGGCGACTTCGGGAACGTCGTTCCCCATCATCCCCGTGTCTGACGTCAGCACCGCACCGGCTTCGGCCGTGGCCACCCGTCAGGAAATCCAGGCCGCAGCCGACACCGGCATGTACGCCAACGCCGAGCACGATGCGTGCGGCGTGGGTTTCGTCGCCCACATCAAAGGCCAGAAGGCGCACAGCATCGTGCAGCAGGGCCTGAAGATCCTGGAAAACATCGACCACCGCGGCGCTGTGGGCGCCGACCCGCTGATGGGTGACGGTGCCGGCCTGCTGATCCAGATCCCTGACGAGTTCTACC
This sequence comes from Aquabacterium sp., assembly GCA_046295615.1. GTDB lineage: Bacteria > Pseudomonadota > Gammaproteobacteria > Burkholderiales > Burkholderiaceae_C > Aquabacterium. The sequence goes on along the minus strand of JBKBMV010000002.1, from coordinate 79,853 downwards.
GCGCCGAGATGGCCAAGCAGGGCGTCGAGCTGCCTCCGCCCGGCGAGTACGGCGTGGGCATGATCTTCCTGCCCAAGGAAAGCGCCTCGCGCCAGGCCTGCGAGCAGGAGATGGAGCGCGCCATCAAGGCCGAAGGTCAGGTGCTGCTGGGCTGGCGTGATGTGCCCGTGGACGCCGACATGCCCATGTCGCCCCTGGTGCGCGAAAAAGAGCCCGTCATCCGTCAGGTCTTCATCGGGCGTGGTCCGGACATCCTCGTGCCCGATGCCCTGGAGCGCAAGCTCTACGTCATCCGCAAGACGGCCTCCAGCAAGATCCAGAGCCTGAACCTGACCCATGGCAGCGAGTACTACGTGCCCAGCATGTCGTGCCGCACCATCATCTACAAAGGTTTGCTGCTGGCTGATCAGGTGGGCAAGTACTTCCTGGATCTGCGCGACGAGCGCGTCACCTCGGCCCTGGCCCTCGTGCACCAGCGCTTCTCCACGAACACCTTCCCCGAGTGGCCGCTGGCCCACCCCTACCGCATGGTGGCCCACAACGGTGAAATCAACACCGTCAAGGGCAACTTCAACTGGATGCGCGCCCGTGAAGGCGTGATGAAGTCGCCCGTGCTGGGCGATGACCTCAAGAAGCTCTACCCCATCAGCCTGGACGGCCAGTCGGACACCGCCACCTTCGACAACGCGCTTGAACTGCTGGTGATGGCTGGCTACCCGCTGGCCCACGCCGTCATGATGATGATCCCGGAAGCCTGGGAGCAGCACACCACCATGGACGAGCGCCGCCGCGCCTTCTACGAGTACCACGCTGCCATGATGGAGCCGTGGGACGGCCCCGCTGCCATGGTCTTCACCGATGGCCGCCAGATCGGCGCCACGCTGGACCGCAACGGCCTGCGCCCCGCCCGCTTCCTGATCACCGACGACGACCTCGTGGTGCTGGCCTCCGAGTCCGGTGTGCTGCCCATCCCCGAGAACAAGATCGTCAAGAAATGGCGTCTGCAGCCCGGCAAGATGCTGCTGATCGATTTCGAGCAAGGCCGCATCATCGATGACGAAGAGCTCAAGGCCCAGTACGCCTCCGCCAAGCCCTACCGTCAGTGGATCGAGAACGTCCGCATCAAGCTGGATACGCTCGAGGGCAAGGGCTCGGTCGGTACCTTCAGCGAATCGCTGCTGGATCGCCAGCAGGCCTTCGGTTTCACCCAGGAAGACATCAAGTTCCTGATGGCCCCGATGGCCACGGCCGGCGAAGAGGCCACCGGCTCCATGGGCAACGACTCGCCCCTGGCCGTGCTGTCCGACAAGAACAAGCCGCTGTACAACTACTTCAAGCAGTTGTTCGCCCAGGTCACGAACCCACCCATCGACCCCATCCGCGAAAACGTGGTGATGTCGCTGGTGTCGTTCATCGGCCCCAAGCCCAACCTGCTCGACATCAACGCGGTGAACCCGCCGATGCGTCTCGAAGTTTCCCAGCCCGTGCTGGACTTCGACGACATGGCTCGTCTGCGCAACATCGAAAAGACCACCGGCGGCAAGTTCAAGCCCTACGAGGTGGACATCACCTACCCGGCGGCCTGGGGCCATGAAGGCGTGGAAGCACGCCTGGCCTCGCTGTGCGCCGAAGCCGTGGAAGCCATCCAGAGCGGTCACAACATCCTGATCATCACCGATCGCAAGATGGACCGCGCCAACATCGCCATTCCCGCGCTGCTGGCCCTGTCGGCCATCCACCATCACCTGGTTCGCAAGGGCCTGCGCACCTCGGCCGGTCTGGTCGTGGAAACCGGCACCGCCCGTGAGGTGCACCACTTCGCCGTGCTGGCCGGTTACGGCGCTGAAGCCGTGCACCCCTACCTGGCCATGGAAACCTTGGCCGACATGGCCAAGGACCTGCCCGGTGAGTTGTCGGCCGACAAGGCCATCTACAACTACATCAAGGCCATCGGTAAGGGCCTGTCGAAGATCATGTCCAAGATGGGCATCAGCACGTACATGTCGTACTGCGGCGCCCAGATCTTCGAGGCCATCGGTCTGAACAAGGAACTGGTCGACAAATACTTCCGTGGCACGCCCACGCAAATCGGCGGCATCGGTGTGTTCGAAGTGGCTGAAGAAGCCATCCGCAACCACAAGGCCGCCTTCGGAGCCGACCCCGTGCTGGCCAACGCTCTGGATGCTGGTGGCGAGTACGCCTGGCGCACCCGCGGTGAAGAGCACATGTGGACGCCGGACGCCATCGCCAAGCTGCAGCACAGCACCCGCGCCGGCAAGTTCGACACCTACAAGGAATACGCCCAGATCATCAACGATCAGAGCCGCCGTCACCTGACCCTGCGCGGCCTGTTCGAGTTCAAGATCGATCCGAGCAAGGCCATTCCGGTCGAGGAGGTCGAGCCGGCGGCTGAGATCGTCAAGCGCTTTGCCACCGGCGCCATGTCGCTGGGTTCGATCTCGACCGAGGCTCACAGCACCCTGGCCCTGGCCATGAACCGCATTGGCGGCAAGAGCAACACGGGTGAAGGCGGCGAGGACGAGAACCGCTATCGCAATGAGCTCAAGGGCATCAAGATCAAGGCCGGCACCAAGGTGTCGGACATCGTGGGTGCTTCGCGCATCGAAGCCGACTACGAGATGAAGGAAGGCGACAGCCTGCGCTCGAAGATCAAACAGGTGGCCTCCGGTCGCTTTGGTGTGACGACCGAGTACCTGGTGTCGGCCGACCAGATCCAGATCAAGATGGCCCAGGGCGCCAAGCCTGGTGAAGGTGGTCAGCTGCCGGGTGGCAAGGTCTCCGAGTACATCGGTAAGCTGCGCCACTCGGTGCCGGGTGTGGGCCTGATCTCGCCCCCGCCGCACCACGACATCTACTCGATCGAAGACCTGGCTCAGCTGATTCACGATTTGAAGAACGTCAACCCCAAGGCCGACATCTCCGTCAAGCTGGTGTCGGAAGTGGGGGTGGGCACGGTGGCGGCCGGTGTGGCCAAGGCCAAGGCCGATCACATCGTGATCGCCGGTCACGACGGTGGCACGGGCGCGTCGCCCTGGTCTTCGATCAAGCACGCCGGCACGCCGTGGGAACTGGGCCTGGCTGAAACCCAGCAGACCCTGGTGCTCAACCGCCTGCGCGGCCGTGTGCGTGTGCAGGCCGATGGTCAGATGAAGACCGGTCGCGACGTCGTCATCGGCGCACTGTTGGGTGCTGATGAGTTCGGCTTCGCCACTGCACCGCTGGTGGTCGAGGGCTGCATCATGATGCGCAAGTGCCACCTGAACACCTGCCCGGTGGGCGTGGCCACGCAAGACCCGGTGCTGCGCAAGAAGTTCTCGGGCAAGCCCGAGCACGTGGTGAACTACTTCTTCTTCGTCGCCGAAGAAGCCCGTCAGATCATGGCCCAACTGGGCATCCGCAAGTTCGACGACCTGATCGGTCGTGCCGACTTGCTGGACATGAAGAAGGGCATCGAGCACTGGAAGGCCAAGGGCCTGGACTTCAGCCGCGTCCTCGCGCTGCCGCCCGTGCCAGCCGAGATTCCTCGTCTGCACGTGGAAACGCAAGACCACGGCCTGGACAAGGCCCTGGACGTGCGGCTGATCGAGAAGGCCCAGCCTGCCATCCAGCGTGCGGAAGCCGTCAAGTTCATGGAAGTGGCCAAGAACGTCAACCGCTCGGTTGGGGCCATGCTGTCGGGCGAGCTGATCAAGCACCATCCCGATGGTCTACCCGATGACACCATCTTCATCCAGATGGAAGGTACGGGCGGTCAGTCCTTCGGCGCCTTCCTGGCCAAGGGCATCACCCTGTATCTGATCGGTGAAGCCAACGACTACACCGGCAAGGGCATGAGCGGTGGCCGCATCATCGTGCGCCCCAGCATCGAGTTCCGTGGCAACGCCACCGACAACATCATCGTGGGCAACACCGTGCTGTACGGCGCCACCAGCGGTGAGGCCTTCTTCCGTGGGGTGGGCGGCGAGCGCTTCGGCGTGCGTCTGTCGGGTGCCACGGCAGTGGTCGAAGGCACGGGCGACCACGGTTGCGAATACATGACCGGCGGCACCGTGGTGGTTCTGGGCAAGACCGGCCGCAACTTCGCGGCGGGCATGTCGGGTGGTGTGGCCTACGTCTATGACGAAGATGGTCAGTTCAACAAGCGGGTCAACCTGGCCCAGGTGGCCCTGGAGAAGGTGCTGCCAGCGGCCGAGCAGGCCGACGCAGGCATCCCGATGCACAAGGGCGTGGCTGACGAAGCCCTGCTCAAGAAGCTGGTTGAAGACCACCACCGCTGGACGGGTTCGCAGCGTGCCCGCGAGATCCTGGACAACTGGTCGACCGCCGTCACCAAGTTCGTCAAGGTGTTCCCGCACGAGTACCGCCGCGCCCTGACCGAGATGGGTGCCAAGCAAGAAGCCTCGGCCGTGGTTGCCAAGGCCAAGTCCGCCACCAAGGCCAAGGCCTGATCGGCGCTTGAGGAGTTTGAAATGGGAAAAGTCACTGGCTTTCTGGAATTTGCGCGCCTGGAAGAGGGCTACGAGCCCGTCGAGAAGCGCGTCAAGAACTACAAAGAGTTCGTCATCGGCTTGACGCCCGAGCAGGCCCAGCAACAAGGTGCGCGCTGCATGGACTGCGGCACGCCCTTCTGCAACAACGGCTGCCCGGTCAACAACATCATCCCGGACTTCAACGACCTGGTGTACCGGGGCGACTGGAAGAACGCGATCGAGGTGCTGCACAGCACGAACAACTTCCCCGATTTCACGGGCCGCGTCTGTCCGGCGCCCTGTGAAGCCGCGTGCGTGCTGAACATCAACAACGACCCCATCGGCATCAAGTCGATCGAACACGCCATCATCGACCGCGCCTGGGCCGAGGGCTGGGTGCTGCCGCAGCCGTCCAAGGTCAAGACCGGCAAGAAGGTCGCCGTTGTGGGCTCCGGCCCTGCCGGCATGGCCGCTGCCCAGCAGCTGGCCCGTGTCGGCCACGACGTGACCGTCTTCGAGAAGAACGACAACATCGGTGGCCTGCTGCGTTTCGGCATCCCCGACTTCAAATTCGATAAGTCGCACATCGACCGTCGCGTCAAGCAGATGGAAGCCGAAGGCGTGGTTTTCAAGACCAACGTGTTGGTGGGCGAGATGCCCGCAGGCTCCAAGGTTACCAACTGGGCCAAGGAATCGATCAGCCCCGAACAGATCAAGAAGGACTTCGACGCGGTCATCCTGGCCGGTGGTGCCGAGCAGTCGCGTGACCTGCCCGTGCCCGGCCGCGACCTGGCTGGCATCCACTTCGCCATGGAGTTCCTGCCTCAGCAGAACCGCGTCAATGCCGGCGGCAAGGTCAAGGACCAGATCATGGCCACGGGCAAGGACGTCATCGTCATCGGCGGTGGCGACACCGGCTCTGACTGCGTGGGTACCTCCAACCGCCACGGCGCCAAGAGCGTCACCCAGTTCGAAGTGATGCCCCAGCCGCCCGAGCAGGAGAACAAAGAGCTGACCTGGCCCTACTGGCCGATCAAGCTGCGCACCTCGTCCAGCCACGAAGAAGGTTGCACCCGTGAGTTTGCCATCGCCACCAAGGAGTTCTTTGGCGAAAACGGCAAGGTCACCGGTCTGAAGACGGTGAATGTCGAGTTCAAGGATGGCAAGTTCGTCGAGATCGCCGGTACTGAGAAGACCTGGAAGGCCGACCTGGTGCTGCTGGCCATGGGCTTCACCAACCCGGTCAGCACCCTGCTGGATGGATTCGGTGTCGAGAAGGATGGTCGTGGCAACGCCAAGGCCTCGACCGACATCGGCGGCTACCGCACCAACGTGGACAAGGTCTTTGCTGCAGGCGACGTGCGCCGTGGCCAGTCGCTGGTGGTGTGGGCCATTCGTGAAGGTCGCCAGGCCGCCCGCGAGGTGGACGAGTTCCTGATGGGCTCGACCACGCTGCCGCGCTGAGCCGGGTGCCGCACAAGCAGCCTTGGCCTGTGGTGCCCACCCATCGGAGCGACAGGCAAGGTTGACGCGAATCACCTATCATCCCCAGGGCTGGTGTTCAAGGCACCAGCCCTTCTTTTTTCATGTCCGAATACACCAATCCGGCTGCCTCGGCGGCCCCTGATCCTGCTCCGCCCCCGGTCGACGCGCTTGTCAGCTTGCGCGGGGTCACGTGCGGCTATGGCGATCGCGTCATCCTGGAGAACATCGACATCCAGGTGCCGCGCGGCAAGGTCGTGGCCTTGATGGGTACCTCGGGTGGCGGCAAGACCACCGTGTTGCGCCTGATCGGTCGGCAATTGCGTCCCATGGCCGGCCAGGTGCTGTTCGACGGGCAAGATATCGCCAACCTGGAAGGCGAGGCCTTGATGGCGGCGCGTCGCCGCATGGGCATGCTGTTCCAGTTTGGCGCCTTGTTCACCGACCTGTCGGTGTTCGAGAACGTGGCGTTCCCCCTGCGCGAGCACACCCGCCTGCCCGAGTCCATCATCCGCGATCTGGTGCTGATGAAGCTCAACGCAGTGGGCTTGCGGGGGGCGCGCGACCTCATGCCCAGCCAGATCTCCGGCGGGATGTCGCGTCGCGTGGCCTTGGCCCGCGCCATCGCGCTGGACCCTGAGCTGGTGCTGTACGACGAGCCCTTCGCGGGCCTGGACCCCATTTCCATGGGCGTGTCGGCGCGGCTCATCCGCGAGCTCAACGACACCATGGGCCTGACCAGCGTGGTCGTGTCCCACGATGTGGCGGAAACCTTCCTGATTGCCGACCACGTGGTGTTGTTGGCCAATGGTCGTGCGGTGGCGCAGGGCACGCCTGACGAGATGCGCGCCAGCCAGGACCCACTGGTCAAACAGTTCGTGCACGCCGAGCCCGATGGCCCCGTGCGCTTTCACCATCCAGCGGCTGACGCTGGTCAAGATTTCGGGGTGCGCTGATGTTGCGCTGGCTACAACCTTCTGCCGTGGGCCTGGCTGTGCGCAGCAAGCTGGCCGATGTAGGCTATGCCGCCAGGCTGTTCCTCACGCTGCTGGCGTCGTTCGCGGCCGCGTTCCGGCGTCCGCGTCTGGTGTCCGAGCAGGTGTTCTTCCTGGGCAATTACTCGCTGGCCATCATCATGGTGTCGGGCCTGTTCGTGGGTTTTGTGCTCAGCTTGCAGGGCTATTACATCCTGCAGCGTTACGGCTCCAGCGAGGCACTCGGGCTGATGGTGGCCCTGTCGCTGGTGCGTGAGCTGGGCCCGGTGGTGTCGGCCCTGCTGTTCGCGGGTCGGGCGGGTACCGCGCTGACGGCCGGCATTGGCCTGATGAAGGCCGGCGAGCAACTGGCCGCCATGGAGATGATGGGCGTGGACCCGCTGCGCCGCGTGCTGGCGCCCCGCTTCTGGGGTGGGGTGATCGCCTTGCCACTCCTGGCCGCTGTCTTCTCGGCCGTGGGCATCATGGGTGGCTGGCTGGTGGGCGTGGTGATGATCGGGGTCGACCCCGGCGCCTTCTGGTCTCAGATGCAAAGCGGCGTGGACGTCTGGGCCGATGTGGGCAACGGGTTGATCAAGAGCGTGGTGTTTGGCTTCACGGTCACTTTCATCGCCCTGCTGCAAGGTTTTGAATGCAAACCCACGCCCGAGGGCGTGTCGCTGGCCACCACTCGCACGGTGGTGATGGCCTCCCTGGCGGTGCTGGGGCTGGATTTCATCCTCACGGCCATGATGTTCTCCATCTGAGCCGTTCACAGGATCACAAGGACTTCAAGATGCAAAAATCAAAACACGATGTCTGGGTGGGTTTGTTCGTGCTGATCGGCGCGGGCGCCATCCTGTTCCTGGCCTTGAAGGCGGGCAACCTGCTCACCCTGTCGTTCGACCCGGGCTACACCGTCACCGCGCGCTTTGACAACATCGGCGGCCTCAAGCCCCGCGCGGCGGTCAAGAGTGCCGGGGTGGTGGTAGGCCGCGTGCAGTCCATCACCTTCGACAGCGAGACCTACCAGGCGGCCGTCACCATCACGCTCAACCAGGGCGTGGTGTTCCCCAAAGACAGCTCGGCCAAGATCCTGACGGCTGGCCTGCTGGGTGAGCAGTACATCGGTCTGGAGGCCGGCTTCGGCGAAGAAAACCTGGCTGAGGGCGATCAAATCAAGACCACCCAGTCGGCCATCGTGCTTGAAAATCTCATCGGGCAGTTCCTGTACAACAAGGCGGCCGAAGGCGGCCCGGCCCCCGGAGACAAGTGATGGCTCACCTCGGTGCTCTCAACTTCCCGTTCATGGCGTCGTCGCGTTCTCTTTTGCGCGCTGGCCTGCTGGTTCTGGTGCTGTCCATCCTGGGCGGTTGCGCCACACGCCAGCAACCCGACCCCCTGGAGGGTTGGAACCGCAAGGTCTTCTCGTTCAATGAAACGGTGGACACCCATGTCATGCAGCCGGTGGCCCGTGGTTACCGGCACGTGACCCCGCAGCCCGTGCGCACCGGGGTGGCTAACTTCTTCGGCAACCTCAAGGACATCTGGTCCACCATCAACCTGTTTCTGCAAGGGCGCCTGAAAGACGGGGCCATGGGCGTGATCCGGGTCAGCATCAACACCACGCTCGGGCTGGGCGGGCTGATTGACCTGGCCACCCCCATGCAGATCGAGAAGCCCAATGAGGACCTGGGCCAGACGCTGGGCTCATGGGGTGTGCCTTCGGGTGCCTATGTGGTGTGGCCCATTCTGGGGCCCTCCACCTTCCGGGATTCGATCGACATCCCGGTGGATGCCTACAGCAGTGGCGCGTTGATCACCTCGGACCACGCCACCCAGTGGGGCATGACCGGTTTGCGGGTGATCGACCTTCGCGCGCGCCTGCTGGATGCCACCAACCTGCTGGACGATGTGGCCCTGGACAAGTACGCGTTCGTGCGCTCGGCGTACCTGCAGCGACGCCTGAGCCTGGTGCACAACGGCAACGTGCCGCCGGACGATGACGTGAATTCGGAGGACGACGGCGGGGGCTACGCGCCTTACGAGCCCGAGCCTGAGCCCGCCCCCGAGCCTCAGCCTGAATCTGGCACTGCACCTGCACCTGCACCTGCGTCCGCGCCTGCGGCACCTGCCGAGCCGGCCGCTTCGGCCGCTGCACCTGTTGCGCAGCCGGAGGTGCCAGCCACTGCCACCGTGACCCCAGCGGTACCCGCCACTCCGGCCACCGCGTCGGCGCCCAGCAGCGCCCCCTGAATTTGCAAAGCCTTGTGAAGTCGCTTGCGCACGGTCAGCCTTCGGTGGCGGTCGCGCGTTGAGCACCCAGGCACAGAAAGGATGATGACCATGCGTGTTGTTGCTTCTTCGATGACCTTCGCCCCTGCTCGAGCCTGGTTGGGCCTGGTGGCCCTCAGCGCGGCGATGATGGCTGCAGGCGCGCTGCCCACCCCGGTGCATGCGCAGGCGGCGCCCCTCACCGTGGCGCAGGCTCGCATGCAAACCCCGGAGACCTTCATCAAGATGATCACGGCCGATGTGTTCGCCGCCGTCAAGGCCGATGCAGGTATTCGTGCGGGTGACCTCGCCAAGCTCAATCAGCTGGTGGACACCAAGATCATGCCCTACGTGAACTTCCAGCGTATGACGGCCTCGGCCGTGGGTCGTGGCTGGCGCCAGGCCACGCCCGAGCAGCGTCAGCGCCTGCAGGCCGAGTTCAAGAACCTGCTGCTGTACACCTACTCGGGGGCCGCCGCCCAGATCCGTGACCAGACCATCGAGTACCGCCCGGTGCGCTCGCGCCCGGAAGACACCGAGGTCGTGGTGCGCACCTTGGTGCGCGGTCAAGGCGAGCCCATCCAGATCGACTACCGTCTGGAAAAAGCCAGCGATGGCTGGAAGATCTACGACGTGAACGTGCTGGGCGCCTGGCTGGTGCAAACCTACCAGAGCAGCTTTGCCCAAGAGGTCAATGCCTCGGGCATTGATGGGCTGATCGCCAAGCTGGCCGAGCGCAACAAGCAGCTGGCCGCGCGCAAAGCGGGCTGACACCATGCTGATGCTGCCCTCGGTCATCACGCACGCGGAAGTACCGCATGTGCTCGACCTGTTTCGCCAGACCCTGGAGCAGGCCGGCGCCAGCCGGGATCAGGCCGGCGTCATGCTGACGGTGGATGGTTCGGCGTTGACGCACTTTGACTCCAGCGCCCTGGCCGTGCTGCTGGAATGCCAGCGCATGGCCCGCCAGCGCGGTCGGGCCTTCACGGTGCAGTCGCTGCCTCAGCGCCTGACCGATCTGGCGCGGCTGTATGGTGTCGACGGCCTGCTGCAATCGGCCTGAAGCCGCCGGTGGCCCTGGGAGCATCACCTCCAGGGCGGCCCTCCAAATGGGTGGGGCATGAGTGCAGGTTTGCAACCCCTTTGAGGGGGACGCTGGAACTTTGTCTTCAAATTCGGTCCAGAATGAGGGTGACATCGATCAAGCCAACCGTCGTTTGGCATTCAGCGTTCAGGTAGTGCCCATGTCCTCTCAACTCGACCAGCTCAAGTCTGTCACCACCGTGGTGGCCGACACCGGCGATTTCAAGCAACTCGCCCAGTTCACGCCCCAGGACGCCACCACCAATCCGTCACTGATCCTCAAGGCGGTTCAAAAGCCGGAATACGCGCCCCTGCTGGTCGACACTGTGGCCGCGCACCGCACGGCCCCGCGCGAGGCCATCGTTGATCAGGTGCTGGTGCGTTTCGGCCTTGAAATCCTGAAGGTGGTGCCGGGTCGCGTCTCTACCGAGGTGGATGCCCGCCTGAGCTTCGATACCGCCGCCACCATCGCCCGCGCCCGTGGACTGATGGCCTTGTACGAGGCCGCCGGCATCGGCCGCGACCGCGTCTTGATCAAGATCGCGGCCACCTGGGAAGGCATCCAGGCGGCACGGGTGCTGGAGGCCGAAGGCATCCACTGCAACCTCACGCTGCTCTTTGCCTTAGCCCAGGCGCGTGCCTGCGGCGATGCCGGCGTCCAGCTGATTTCGCCCTTCGTGGGCCGCATCTACGACTGGTACAAGAAGTCGGCCGGTGCTGCCTGGGATGAGGCCGCCCAGGCCGGGCTGAACGATCCGGGGGTCCAGTCCGTCAGCCGCATTTACCATTACTACAAGCAGCACGGCATCCGCACCGAGGTGATGGGGGCCAGCTTCCGCAATGTGGGCCAGATCCTGGCCTTGGCCGGATGCGACCTCCTCACCATCAGCCCCGAGTTGCTCGCGCAATTGCAGGCGGCCGAGGGCCCCGTGCCGCGTCACCTCAGCCCGCCTGCCAACGTTCAGCCCCCCGAACCCGCCTTGACCGAGGCCCAGTTCCGCTACCAGCTCAACGACGATGCCATGGCCACGGAGAAGCTGGCCGAAGGCATCCGTGCGTTCGCGGTGGATGCCGCCAAGCTGGACGCCCTGATCGACGCCCAACGCTGAGCCAGGGGTCATGCCACAGCCAATCCCCTGCGATGCCGCCCCGCCTGCCGGGCGTGTGCGACGCTGCGATCAAACCGTGGCCTGGCAGGCCCTGATGGGCCACGCCCAGGCCCATGGCCCCACCATGGATCTGCGCGAGCTGTTCACCGACGACCCTGAGCGCGTGCAGCGCCTGGGGGTGGAGGCGCCTGAACTCTTCGCCGATCTGTCGCGCGCGCACTGGGATGTGGCCACGCGTCGCCACCTGCTGGATCTGGCTCGTGAGTGTGACCTGGAGGCGCAGCGCGACGCCATGTTGCGCGGCGAGTGCATCAACGGCACCGAAGGCCGGCAGGTGCTGCACACCGCCTTGCGGGCACCGAAGGGGCAGGGGCCCCACAGCGGTCAGGTTCACGAGGTGCTGGATGCCATGCTGGCCTACGTCGAGCGCGTGCGCGCCCATGCTGGCGGCGCCCGAGCGGGCGACATCCGCGACGTGGTCAACATCGGCATTGGGGGCTCGGACCTGGGCCCGCAGATGGTGGTGCCGGCGCTGGATGCCTTTGTGCACCCGGGCCTGAACTTCCATTTCGTCTCGAACGTGGATGGCCAGGACCTGGCCGCGGTGCTGCGCAAGGTGCGGCCCGAGCACACGCTGTTCATCATCGCGTCCAAAACCTTCACCACACAGGAAACCATGGCCAATGCCCACGCGGCGCGGCAGTGGTTTGTGGAGCAGGGGGGCACCGACATCGCTCACCATTTCGTGGCCACCACCACCAATGTGGAGGGTGCGCGCGCATTTGGCATCACCACCACCTTCGGTTTCTGGGATTGGGTGGGCGGACGGTTCTCGATGTGGTCGTCCATCGGACTGCCGATTGCGCTGGCCCTGGGTGCCGATCAGTTCCGCGCCATGCTGGCCGGGGCCCATGCCATGGACGAGCACTTTGCCCGCGCGCCGCTGGAGGGCAATCTGCCCATGCTGCTGGGCCTGCTGGACGTGTGGTACCGAAACGGCATGGGCTACACCAGCCGCTGCGTATCGCCGTATCACCATGGCTTGCGCCGCCTGCCGGCCTACCTGCAGCAACTGGTGATGGAGAGCAATGGCAAGTCGGTGGACATGGCCGGCCAGCCCGTGCCGTATGCCACCAGCGATGTGGTGTGGGGCGAGCCAGGTACCAACGGGCAGCATGCCTTTTTTCAGATGCTGCACCAGGGCACGGACGTGATCCCGGTGGAGTTTTTGCTGGTGCGCCGCCCCTCCTACCGCAACGCGGAGGGGCTGTCGCCGGCTCTCAAGGCCCTGCTGGACGAGCAGCACACCAAACTGCTGGCCAATGGCCTGGCGCAGGCCCAGGCGCTGATGTGGGGCAAATCCACCGAGCAGGCACGCGATGAGGCGGCACCGACAGCCAGCCCGTCGGTGCCGCCGGAGGTGATTGCCCGGCACCGCACCTTCCCGGGCAACCGCCCCAGCATCACCCTGTTGATGGACGAGGTCACACCGCGTTCGTTGGGGGCCTTGGTGGCGCTGTACGAGCACCGCACCTTTGTGGCCGGGGCCCTGTGGGGCATCAATTCGTTTGACCAGTGGGGCGTGGAGTTGGGCAAAGCCATGTGCAAGGAACTGCTGCTCCTGCTGCAAGACGGCGAGGTGTGCGACCTCGACCCCGCCACCGCGGCCATGATCCGCCGCGTGCGCGGTCAGAGTTGCGCATGAACGATCAGCCCGGCACGGCGCCAGCCGCCGTTGAAGCGGCCGACATCGAGGCCGTGCTGTTTGACTTTGGTGGGGTGTTGTTCAACTGGCAGCCCCCGGTGCTGATCCAGTCGGTGCTGCCGCATCTGGCCCGCAACGAGGCCGAGGCGCTGGATCTGGCCCAGCGCGTGTTCCGGTCCTTCGTGCCGGGCAGCGAATGGTCGGAGTTTGACCGCGGCGCTTTGAGCCCGGACGAGGTCTGTGCACAGATTGCCGCACGAACCGGCTTGCCGGCTGCCGACCTGCACCGCCTGCTGGAGGCCATTCCACCGCACCTGGAGCCGGTTCAGCCCACCGTGCAATGGCTGGAGGCCTTGCATGACCAGGGCGTGCCGCTGTACTTCCTGTCAAACATGCCGCGCCCGTACATGCACTTCCTGTGCGAGCGCCATGCATTTCTGAAGCGCTTTCGCAGCGGCGTGTTTTCGTGCGAGGTGGGGCAGGTCAAGCCCAACCCCGACATCTTTCACACGGTGGCGCAGCGCTGCGGCTTGCGCCCGGAGCACACCGTGTTCATCGATGATCACCCCCACAACGTGCAAACGGCCCGCGGTCTGGGCTGGCGGGCCGTTCAGTTCCAGAGCGCGACGCAGTGTCGGGTCGAGTTGGCAAGGCTGGGGTGGGCGCCCCGAGCGGCTGTGGGCGGTGTGGCCTTCTGAGCGCTGAGATGTGCTCGCTCAGACGTCGACGGTATCGACTACCTGGGCGTCGGCCAGGGCCTTGCGCATTTTCTTCATGGCGGCCGCCTCGATCTGGCGGATGCGCTCGGCGCTGACGCCGTACTCAGCCGCCAGGTCGTGCAGCGTCAGGCCGCCCGAGCCATCGTCATTGACCTGCAGCCAGCGGCTTTCCACGATGCGGCGGCTGCGCTCGTCCAGGCTGGCGAGGGCGTGGCGGATGCCATCGCTGGCCATCCAGTCGCGGGCGCGGCTCTCGATCACGCGGGTGGGCTCGTGGCCGTCATCGGCCAGGTAAGTCACCGGCGCCACGGGGGCGTCACCGTCGTCGTCCAGCGGGGCTTCCAGGGCCACGTCGCCGCCCGCCATGCGCATCTCCATCTCGATGACGTCTTCAGGGCGCACATCGAGTTCACTGGCCACGCGGTGGATTTCGGCCTCTGACAGACCGGCACGGCCCAGGTGCGCCTCTTTGGCGTCGGCCGCCTCACCTTTGAAGCTGTGTTTGAGCGAGCGCAGGTTGAAGAACAGTTTGCGCTGGGCCTTGGTGGTGGCCACTTTGACCATGCGCCAGTTCTTGAGGATGTACTCGTGGATCTCGGCCTTGATCCAGTGCATGGCGTAGCTGACCAGGCGCACGCCCTGCTCGGGGTCAAAACGCTTGACGGCCTTCATCAGGCCCACGTTGCCTTCCTGGATCAGGTCGCTTTGGGGCAGGCCATAACCCAGGTACTGGCGCGAGATGGACACCACCAAGCGCAGGTGAGAAAGCACCAGACGAGAGGCGGCCTGAACGTCCTGCTGGTCGCGCAGGCGGCGTGCCAGTTGCTGCTCTTCGTCGGCTTCCAGCATGGGGATGGCCTGCACAGCGCGGATGTACGCGTCCAGGTTGCCCAGCGAGGGCACCACACTCCAGGGGTCACGGGCGACAAGGGCGGTCGACAGGGTCATCAAGGCCTCCTTCACTCTGAGAGGGTGTGCGGGCACACCCAACCTCTTCATATTAGCACTCTTGCTTGGTGAGTGCTAAGGGTGAAAAAGTTCCCCGGATGCGATGAACGACGGGTTCAGGATGTCCGGTTTCCCGTAGCGAAGTGGCCGATGTTCCAGATCCACCACCGTGCCGCCAGCGCCCTCCAGCACCGCCTGCGCGGCGGCCGTGTCCCACTCGCAGGTGGGCGACAGGCGGGGGTACAGGTCGGCCTCGCCCTCGGCGATGCGGCAAAACTTCAGTGAGCTGCCGGCTTGCACCAGGCTGACGGGGCCCAGGCGGTCGATGAAGGCCTGGGTGTCCGCGTTGAGGTGGCTTTTGCTGGCCAGCACCCGGCAGGGTGTGCCAGGGGTGCGCGGTGCGACGCTCAAGGGCGTGGTGGCGCCCTGGTGGAGGCGGAAGGCCCCCAGGCCACGGCCGCCCCAGTACAGCGCGTCCAGCGCGGGGGCGTAGACCACGCCCAGCACGCTGCGCCCCTGATCGATCAACGCGATGTTGACGGTGAACTCGCCGTTGCGGGCAATGAACTCTTTCGTGCCGTCCAGGGGGTCGATCAGCCAGAAGCGCTGCTCGGTCACGCGGTGGGGCAGCGAGGCCTCATCCTCTTCTGACACCACGGGGCACCCCGGCAGCAGCGGGGCCAGTCGGTTGGCCAGCACCTGATGGGCTGCCAAGTCAGCGACCGTCAGCGGGCTGTCGTCGGCCTTGTGCTGCACGTGCCCGGGCCCGGCCTGATAGACGGCCATGATGGCCGTGCCCGCTTCACGGGCCATGGCCAGCAACGGCGGGATCAAGGGGGGCAGGTCAAGGCAAGCCATGCGTGGCACCGTGGCGGTGAGGAATTGACATCACTCATCCTGCCACGGATGTGGACGCGCCTGGGCCCGATGCGCAGACGCGTCGGCGGCGCAAGCCTCAGGCGACTCAGGTGACTCAGGCGGCCGATGCCGCCATGTTGGGCTTGAACTCGCCCAGGGGCACCACCCCCTCAGGGCAGCGGTGGCCATTCGCTTGGTCAGTCCACCCCGTGGCCATCCAGAAGGCGTACTGGGGCCAGCGGGTGAAGACGAACGAGAACATCTCGTCCGTGGGCGGCTGTTGGCCGTACCAGAACGAGCGCCACACCATGCGCGACAGGCCCGATTGCTCGGCCAGGCTGGCGTAGCGGTCTTGGGTGGGGATGGAGCAGGCGATCACGGCACGAATGCGGTCGCCCAGGTCGGTCATGTCGAGTTGTTCCATCGTTGTTCTCCCTGTGGTGGAGTTTTGATTGTCTCGGCCTGTCCACAGGCTCACAAGACCACCTGCGGCACACTCAGGCGACGGGTGTGACTTAATTGGGTTGGCGGGCCATTTCTGATCACCGGCCGCGGGTCTGCCCCGATGGCGTGGTCGCTGCATCATGGTGGTGCTGGCCGAATTTCTTGATCAAGGAGCAGTGCATCGTGATGCTGGCCATTGACCCCACGGTCTCTTTGGGCCCCGTGGCCCTGAATGTGATGCCGGTGTTGCTGGCCCTGGCCGTCTGGCTGGGTGTGAAAGGCGGGCAGGCGCTGGCGCCCATCGAGGTTCGGCCGGCGGTGGATCAAACCTTGTGGCGGGCCCTGATCGTGGGCGTGATCGTGGCCCGCTTGGGCTATGTGTGGATGTGGCGACAGGCGTACGCGGAGCAGCCCTGGAGCATCCTGGACATCCGTGATGGTGGGTGGGCGCCTGCTGCGGGACTGGCGGCCGCCTGTTTGTATGGCATGGCCAAGGCCAGGGCCTGGCCTGAGTTGGCCAAAGCCCTGGTGCGGGGCTATGCGGTGGCGCTGGTGGTCGTGGCGGGTGGGCTGGTCGCGCTCTGGGGGCCATCACCCAAGGAGGTGCGTCTGCCTGATGTGCAGGTGCAGGATCTGAATGGACAGCCCCAATCGCTGGCCTCTTTGACCGGGCGCCCGGTGGTGATCAACCTCTGGGCCACCTGGTGCCCACCCTGCCGCCGCGAAATGCCGGTGTTGCAGGCGGCGCAGCAGGCGCATCCGGATGTGCACATCGTGCTGCTCAACCAGGGCGAGTCGGCGGCGGCGGTGCAGGCCTATCTGCGATCTCAGGACTTGGTGTTGCGGCAGGTGTGGCTGGATCCAGCGCAACGGGCCGGCGCCACGTTTGACCAGGTCGGTTTGCCGACCACGCTGTTTTTCGATGCGCAAGGGCGCTTGGTGAGTCGGCGTGTGGGAGAGTTGTCGGCCGCCGTGCTGCGCGACCGCTTGCAGGCCATCGGGGTGCCGGCGTCGCCCTGATCGAGTCGCCGTGAGGCCAGGCTGACACAGTGTTTTCCCTGATTGTCGCCTTATATCCTGCGCGGCGTGAGCTTTTTGTCTTGGTTAAACGGACAAGTCCGTCTATTGTCATGAGGAGTTACCGCAGCGTGGCGGCGATGGTTGCTGCGCGCGTGGTTGGTCCTCTCACTTTTCAGGACGGTATGAACGCCAGCACCTCACCCTACGACCTCAAGCCCTGGCTGCAGCAGTACGGCCGGGACATCCCGCAGCACCTCGAGGTGCCTGCTTACCAGTCCTTGCCCGAGATGGCCCAGGATGCGGCCAAGCGCTTTGCCAAGCAGACGGCCTTCACCACGGTGATGCCCAACGGGATGTACGGTTCGTTGACCTATGCGCAGGTCGACGAGATGAGTGACGCTTTCGCGCAGTACCTGCGCGGCACGCTGGGCTTGCAGCGCGGTGACCGCGTGGCCTTGCAGATGCCCAACTGCCTGAGTTACCCGGTCGCCCTGATCGGGGTGCTGAAGGCAGGTTGTGTGGCCGTGAACACCAACCCGCTGTACACGCCGCACGAGATGCAGCATCAGTTCAAGGACAGTGGGGCCAAGGCCTTGGTGATCGTGGACATGTTCGCCGACAAGCTCGAGTCCATCCTGGCTGACACGCCCATCCAGCACGTGATCATCACCCGCGTGCCCGAGTTCTTCCCGCCCGTGGTGCAGCAGGTGGTGTATGGGGTCATGAAGTACTGGAACCGGCTGATCCCCCAGCACCAGCTCAAGGCCGTCACCCTGCCCGATGCCCTGGCCATGGGACGCCGTGCCGGTGCCGCAGGTGCTCGCACCTACTGGGCCGAGCTGAAGCACCAGGATCTGGCCCTGCTGCAGTACACGGGTGGCACCACCGGCGTGTCCAAGGGGGCCATGCTGACGCACGGCAACCTGCTGTGGAACCTGGAGCAGATGCTGGGCATGACCGGCACACACATCGATGCGGGCAAAGAGGTGGTGCTGACCGCCTTGCCGCTGTATCACGTGTTCGCATTCACGGTGAACTTCCTGTGCATGTTCCGCATGGGCGCCCGCAACATCCTGGTGCCCAGCCCGCGTCCCATCCAGAACCTGCAGCGCGCGTTCGAGAACTACCGCATCACCTGGCTGACGGGCGTGAACACCTTGTACAACGCGCTGTTGAACGAAGAGTGGTTTGCGGCTTTCCCGCCCAAGCACATCAAGGCCGCGGGGGGCGGTGGTGCCGCCATGCACCACGCTGTGGTGCAGCGCTGGGAAGACATGGTGGGCTGTCCGCTGGTGGAGGGCTATGGCCTGACGGAATCCTCGCCCGTGGTGTGTTTCCAGCCGCTGAACTCTCCGCGCAAGCACGGCACCATCGGTATCCCGGCGCCCATGACCTCGGTGCGCCTGGTGGACGATGACGGCCGCGATGTGCCGCTGGGCGAGCGTGGCGAGCTGATCGCCCAGGGCCCGCAGGTGATGCAAGGCTATTGGCAGCGCCCCGACGAAACGGCCAAGACGATCCGAGACGGCTGGCTCTACACCGGCGACGTGGCCGTGATGAGCCCCGACGGCACCTTCACCATCGTGGACCGCAAGAAGGACATGATCCTGGTGTCAGGCTTCAACGTCTATCCCAACGAGATCGAGGATGTGCTGACCGCACACGACAAGGTCATGGAATCGGCCGTCATCGGTGTGCCCGATGACAAGACCGGCGAGGCCGTGTGGGCGTATGTGGTCAAGCGCGACGAGAGCGTGACCGAGGCCGAGTTGCTGGCGCACTGCCGCGCTGAGCTGACGGCCTACAAGATGCCGGTGCGCATCCATTTCCGCGATGAACTGCCCAAGACCCCGATCGGCAAGATCTTGCGCCGCGAATTGCGCAACGAAGTGCTGGCCGGCATGAAGAAGAAGGGAGCCTGATCCATGTTGAGCGAACTCGAAACCAAACTGCTGGGCATCATGATGATGGTGATCATGCTCGGCATGGGCGCCAGCCTGACGTTCAAGGACTTCGCGATTGCCTTGCGCAAGCCGCAAGGCATCTTTGTGGGCTTGGTGTGTCAGTACGGCATCATGCCGCTGCTGGCCTTCTTGCTGGCCAAGGCGCTGGATTTGCCGCCTGCTTACATGGTGGGTCTGATCCTGATGGGCTGCATGCCCGGGGGCACCACCAGCAACATCTTCACCTACTTCAGCAAGGGCGTGCTCAGCCTGTCCATCCTGATGACCATGGGCTCCACGCTCGTGGCCATCGTCATGGTGCCGGTCACCTTGGCGTTTTACTCACAAGGCATTGAGGGTGACTGGCAGATTCCGCCTGGCAACGTGATCCAGGTGCTGTTCGTGCTGCTGGTGCCCACCGTGATCGGTATTGCCCTGCGCAAGTGGAATGCCAATGTGGGCGCCGTCATCGAGCTGATTGGCGGCATCCTGGGCGTGGTGGTCATCCTCTTCCTGGTGGTGTCGTGGGTGCCGCGCAACTGGCCGCTGCTGTTGAGCACGGGCTTTCCGGTGTATGCGGGCTCCATCGGGTTGGGCCTGGCCGGCTTCGCACTCGGCTACGGGCTGTCGCGTCTGCTGCGTCAGGATGCCCACCGATCGCGCACCATCGCGCTGGAAACCGGCATCCAGAACGGCCCGCTGGCCGTGCTGATCGTCACGTTGACCTTCACGGGCACACAACAGCAAGAGGTGCTGCTGATCCCGGTGCTGTACTCGCTGTTCATCGTGCTGACCTCGTCGGCCGTGACGTTGTGGTTCCGTGGCATCACCCGGCGTGAGCAGCTGGCGCGAGACGCGGCGAAGGTGGGAGCCCTGCAGCGCGCTTGATTCTGGTTGTTGCCTGACCTGCCGTTCAGCCGTGTCCCCTCGGGGTGCACCGCTTTTTCATGCCCGGCAAAAGCGAATCCGGCCTTGAGTTGGGCAGGTCTGTCAAGACTACCAGGCTGGTGGCGCGAGGGGTGATCAGGGTACTTTGGCCTCGGCCGGGGCAGGGCCGCCGTAGGTGATCTGCACGCGCCGGTACACCTCGCCGGTGGCCGGGTCGAGGATGTTGGACACACCCAGGTAGCTCAGCAGGCGGCGACCGGAGCGGTCGTAGACCAGCTCGATCGGGTCGACCAGGAAGCGCAAGACCGAATCAGGCTCCACGCGGATGCGGGTGGCGGCTTGCTGCTGGTAGGTGATCTCGCCCGCATGGCGCGCCCGGAAGGCGTAGTCGGTGAGCCGGCCTGCCACGATCAGTCGGAAACGCACGGTCTGGCCGCGTTGCAGCCTGGGCCACAGGTCCATGATCAGTTGGTTGAAGCCTGAATCGCCCGCGATGTCACCTTCAGGCAGCGGCACCTTGGCCTCCTGGCGGGCGCTGCTGCTCTTGAACAGCACGACCTGGTTGTCCGCCACGGCGCTGATGCCTTCGCTGTACGACTGGTCCGGGATCTCCAGCTTGTAGATGGGCACCGAGCGGTGGGCGCGGTAGTCCAGTGTCTTGCGGGCGATCTCCTGGCCCTGCGGGTCGTAGTACACCGACAGGCCCGAGCGGGGGGCGCCGTCACGGTTGAGCTGCAACTGGTGCACCTCGGTGTACAAATAGCGCTGGGTGGTGGCATCGCGCACATAGCCCACGATGCGCTCGCTGGTGATCTGGGCCTGCGCCGCCGTGGCGCTCAGCAGGGCCGAGACACACAGCGTCAGGCGGCCGAGGTGTTGACTCAGGTGATGACTCAGCGAGTGGGGTAGCACAGGCAAGGGCAGGTTCCAGGACATCATGGGACAGGCTCAGCGTGTTTTAGGGGGCCAGGGCAACAGCATGCTCGTGCGGGCCACGTACTCGGCGTAGCCCGGCTTGCGCCGCACCAGCTCTCGTTCCATCAGGGGGACGCCCGACAACTTCAGGATCAGGCCCAGCATCACCAGCGGTGCCAGCAGGCTCCACCAGCCCCAGGGCGCACCCCAGGCCAGCGGCACGTAGGCCAGCCAGTGCAGGCATTCGAAGAAGTAGTTGGGATGACGGCTGTAGCGCCACAGGCCCCGGTCGCACACACCGGCATGGCCCTGGGCCTTGAAACGCTTCAGCTGCGCATCGGCCAGGGCTTCGCCCCCTACCGCCACCAGCAGGATCAGCACGGACGCCACCATGGCCATGGGGCTGGGCAGATCAGGGCGCCAGGCCACCGGCATGAAGGCGCTGGCCGCCAACATCAGTGTGAACACGTTTTGAAACTGGAAGAACCAGAAGATCTTGCGCTCGGCGTGCGGCGCCCATTCCTGACGCAGATTGGCGTAGCGCCAATCTTCGGCCGTGCGCCAGTTGCGCCACCACAGGTACCAGCCCAGTCTCAGGCCCCACAGTCCGCCCATGGTGGCCAGCAGCACGCGCACTTCCAGGGGCGCCGGGCCCACCCAGGCAAACCACAGCGCCAGGCCGCCCAGTGCCCAGGCCCAGATGCCGTCCACGATGCCGGCATTGCCCAGCCGCCGCTGGATGAGCCAGGCCAGCGCCTTGGCCAGGAACAGAAAGACCGCCGCCACCGCGACAGCCAGCAGAGGACTCATGTCGGCCACATCCTGCAGGTCATGCACACAGGATCCGATTGTAGGTGGCCGGCCGCCGGGATACTACCAGTGAGGGTAAAGAGCGACCGTTCGGTAAAGTTGTGTTGCTGAGCCCAGAGGTGGGTCACTCGTCCTGGGCCAGCACCTGCGGCGTGGTGGCCCGGTGGAAGCCGTCGAACGTGGGCGCACCTTTGTGTGGCGCGGTGGGCATGACGGCACTGTTGAGCGGTGCACCGCCGTCAATGGCCACGGTGATCCCGGTGACAAAGGCGGCGCCCGGGCTCAACAGGAAGCAGATGACCGAGCTGACCTCGGCCTCCAGGCCCATACGCTTGGCGGGCAGCTTGTCCTTGAGCGTGCGGATCATGGGGGCCATGGCGGGGCCGTAGCTGTCCATGCCGCTGGAGGCGATCCAGCCCGGCGCGACGGCGTTCACGCGCACGTGCGACGCTGCCCATTCATAAGCCGCCGTCTTGGTCAGGTTGGCCATGCCGGCGCGGGCGGCGCCGCTGTGGGCCATGCCGGGCATGCCGTTCCACATGTCGGCCGTCATGTTGACCACCGAGCCGCCGTGTTTGGCCATGCTCTGGTTGTACACCTCGCGCATCATCAGAAAGCCGCCGGTCAGGTTGTTCGTGACCACGGCATCAAACCCGCGCTTGGAGATGGCGGCCAGGGGCGCGGGGAACTGCCCACCGGCGTTGTTCACCAGGCCGTGGATGGCGCCGTGGCGCTTGACGATCTCGGCCACGGCGGCTTTGACCTGGTCTTCATCGCGGATGTCGAACGCGATGCTGTCGGCCTGGCCGCCGTCTTCCATGATCTCGGCCTTCACGCGGGCCAGCTTTTCTTCGTTGCGGCCCGTGATCACGACGCGGGCCCCCAGCGAGGCCAATTCATGCGCCACGCAGCGACCGATGCCGCTGCCACCTCCGGTGACGACGATCACCTGGTCTTTGAACAGGCCAGGGCGAAAAACGCTGTCGTAACGGCGGCTGGTGGACGTAGGGGTGGAAAGGGTGCTCATGGGGCAGCTCGTGGATCGGTGGTCAGGCCATGGAAAGCACTCACTCTACCGGCTGTTGACGTTTGCGTCAACGCGTGACAATTAAGGTAAATTACCGTGACATCACTTCACGGCCGATGATGGCCTTGCACAGGAGCATCCCATGAGCGCACCCACCCTGGATTACTTCAACGAGACCCACGCGATGGTGCGCGACACCACCCGCCGTTTCGTGCAGCAGGAGATCTTGCCCCACATCGCGCAGTGGGAGGAAGAGGGCGGTTTCCCGCGTGAGCTGTACCAGAAGGCCGGCGCCCTGGGGCTGCTGGGTATCGGGCACCCCGAGCGCCTGGGCGGCACCGGCGAGCACGATGTGTTCTTGAAGCTGGCCGTGAGCGAAGAGCTGATGCGCAGCACCTCGGGCGGCCTGGTGGCCAGCCTGGGCTCGCTGGACATCGGCCTGCCGCCCGTGTGGCGCGGGGCCTCGCCCGAGGTACAAGACCGCGTGGCGCCAGCCGTGCTGCGGGGCGACAAGATCATGGCGCTGGCCATCACGGAGCCGGGTGGGGGCTCGGACGTGGCCAACCTGCGCACCCGTGCCGTGCGCGATGGCGACCATTACGTCGTGAATGGCGCCAAGACCTTCATCACCTCCGGGGTGCGGGCGGACCACTACACCGTGGCCGTGCGCACCGGCGGCGAGGGCTATGGCGGCGTGTCGCTGCTGCTGATCGACAAGGGCACGCCGGGCTTCAGCGTGGGCCGCAACCTGAAGAAGATGGGCTGGTGGGCCTCGGACACGGCCGAGCTGTTCTTCGAGGACTGCCGTGTGCCGGTGGGCAACCTGATCGGCCCCGAGAACGCTGGGTTCATGCTCATCATGTCGAACTTCCAGGCCGAACGGCTGTCATTGGCCGTGATGGCCTACATGACGGCGCAGATGGCCTTGGAGGCCTGCATGGCTTACGTGAAAGAGCGCGTGACCTTTGGCAAGCCGCTGAGCAAGCACCAGGTGATTCGCCACAAGCTGGCCGAGATGGCCACGCAGGTGGATGTGGCGCGCGAGTACGTATATCGCGTGGCGGCGCACATGCAAGCCGGCAAGTCCGTCATCCAGGAGGTGTCGATGGCCAAGAACTTCGCCACCGAAGTGGCCGACAAGGTGACCTACGAGGCTGTGCAGATCTTCGGGGGCATGGGCTACATGCGCGAATCGGTGGTCGAGCGCCTGTACCGCGACAACCGCATCCTGTCGATAGGCGGCGGCACGCACGAGATCATGAACGAGATCATCGCCAAGCAGATGGGGCTGTGAGGGGCGCAGGGCTTTGTCAGCGCACCGGGCGCGAGGCCAGCCAGGCCCCGCCTGACACCAGCGCCAGCCCGGCCACCAGCCAGGGCGTGAGCGGCTCATCCAGCAGCGGCACAGCGCCCAGGCCGGCCAGCACGGGCACCAGCGCCACCAGTGCGCCGGTGCGCTCGGCCCCCAGGATGGAGACGGCCTTCAGGAACAGGATCATGGCCACGATGGTGGGGCCGATGCCCTGGTACAGCGCCTGCAACACCAGCATCGAGGTGGGCACCTGGTCCAGCCCCTTGGGCAAGAACAGCACGTAGATGGGCAAGAACACCAGGGCCGAGGCCAGCGCCACAAAGCGCGTCAGCAACCAGGGGTCGTACACCCACTTCTTGACCAGCACGCTGTAAGCGGCCCAGGCCACC
The DNA here is from genome assembly GCA_046295615.1 of Aquabacterium sp. Classification (GTDB taxonomy): domain Bacteria; phylum Pseudomonadota; class Gammaproteobacteria; order Burkholderiales; family Burkholderiaceae_C; genus Aquabacterium. The sequence continues at coordinate 55,463 of JBKBMV010000002.1, read as the reverse complement.
GAGGCGGTCAAGAGCAGCAGGTCGCCGGGCAGGGTGGAGGGGCCATGCCCCAAGCCCGCCACCACCGGCACGGCCACACACACCACACCCAGGGCAATGGGGATGAGGGCCAGCACGCGCTGTCGCGGTGGGCGGGCACCCAGCCACCACCAGGCCAGCGCCGTGACCAGAAAGGGCTGCAGACCCGGCATGAGGATGCCGCCGTGGGCGGCCGGGGCCAGCTTGAAGCCCGCGTAGGCCAGCATCAAAAACAGCAGGCCGCCGATCAGCGCCAAGGTCCACAACCGGCGATCTTTCCAGGTGCCAGCCGGCAGGTTCAGCGAAAACGGCAGCAGCATCAGTGAGGCCGTGCCCAGGCGCAAGGCCACGATGTCCCAGCCCGTCAGGGCGCTCTTGCCGCCCAGCCGCGAGACCAGGATGAAGCCGGCCCAGATGAGCACAGTGGCCAGGGCCGCCGCGTAGCCCTGGGCCAGCTTCGGGTGGGGTGTCCGGTGGGTGTCAGACGGTGCCATGGGCGACGGCCACCGCCGTCATGTTGACGATGCGGCGCACCGTGGCCGACGGCGTCAGGATGTGCACCGGCTGGGCGGCACCCAGCAGGATGGGGCCCACCGTCACGCCCTGGCCGCCGGTCATCTTCAACACGTTGAAGAGGATGTTGGCGGCATCCAGGTTCGGGCAGATCAGGATGTTGGCCGTGCCGTCCAGCGTCGATTCAGGCAGCAGCTTGTGGCGCACCGATTCGCTCAAGGCGGCATCCCCCTGCATCTCGCCATCGGCGGGCACCTCGGGCATGCGCGCCACGAACAGATCGCGTGCCTTGCGCATCTTCTTGGCCGATGGGCGGCTGCTGGAGCCGAACATCGAATGCGACAGGAAGGCCACGCGCGGCGGCAGGCCGAAGCGCTTGACCTCGGCCACGGCCAGCACGGCGATGTCGGCCAGCTGCTCGGCCGTCGGGTCTTCGTTGACGAAGGTGTCGGCGATGAACAGGTTGTGGTTGTCCAGGATCAGGGCATTCAGCGCGGCCAGGCCATGGGCCTCGGGGCGCACGCCGATCACGTCGCGCACATGGTCCAGGTGGAAGTCGTAGCGACCGATCACGCCGCAGATCATGCCGTCGGCGTCACCCATCTTGACCAGCAAGGTGGCGATCAGCGAGTTGGAGCGGCGCACCACCACCTTGGCCAGCTCGGGCGAGATGCCATCGCGGGCGCGCAGCTTGTGGTACGTCTCGCAATAGGCCCGGAAGCGGTCGTCCTTGCCGGGGTTGACGATCTCGCAGTTCACGCCCGGTTGCAGGCGCAGGCCGGCGCGCTCGGCGCGTTGGACGATCACCTCGGGGCGGCCCACCAGAATGGGGTGGGCAATGCCTTCGTCGATGGCGATCTGGGCGGCGCGCAGCACGCGCTCGTCTTCCCCTTCGGCGTAGGCGATGCGCTTGGGGGCGGCCTTGGCGCCCAGGAACAAGGGGCGCATGAACAGGCCCGTGTTGGTCACGAACTGCGACAGCGACTCGCGGTAGGCCTTCAGGTCGGTGATGGGGCGCGTGGCCACGCCCGAGGCGGCCGCTGCTTCGGCCACGGCCGGCGCAATGCGCAGGATCAGGCGCGAGTCGAACGGCGTGGGGATCAGGTAATCCGGGCCGAAACGCAGCTCGCGGCCCGGGTAGGCGGCGGCCACTTCGTCGGAGATTTCGGCCTTGGCCAGGTCAGCGATCTGGCGCACACAGGCCAGCTTCATGGCCTCGGTGATCTTGGTGGCGCCACAGTCCAGCGCACCGCGGAAGATGTACGGGAAGCACAGGACGTTGTTGACCTGGTTCGGGTAGTCCGACCGTCCGGTGGCGATGATGCAATCGGGGCGGGCCGCCTTGGCGATCTCGGGGCGGATTTCCGGCTCGGGGTTGGCCAGCGCCAGGATCAGTGGCTTGTCGGCCATCGTCTTGACCATCTCGGCCGTGAGCACGCCCGAGGTGGAACAGCCCAGGAAGACGTCGGCGCCGTTGACCACATCGGCCAGGGTGCGCGCGGTGGTGACCTGGCAGAAGCGCTGCTTGGACTCGTCCAGCTTGCCGGCCAGCGCGTCGGCGCGCTCGCTCTGGATCAGGCCCTTGGAGTCGCACACGAAGATGTTCTGGCGCTTCACGCCCAGGCCGACCATCACTTCCAGGCAGGCAATCGCCGCCGCACCGGCACCCGACACCGCGATCTTGACCTCGTCGATCTTCTTGCCCACCAACTCCAGCCCGTTGAGCAGGGCGGCGCTGGAGATGATGGCCGTGCCGTGCTGGTCATCGTGGAAGACGGGGATGTTCAGGCGGTCCGACAGCTTCTTCTCGATGTAGAAGCACTCGGGGGCCTTGATGTCTTCCAGGTTGATGCCACCCAGTGTGGGTTCCAGCGCGGCAATGATGTCGACCAGCTTGTCCGGGTCGCGCTCGGCCAACTCGATGTCGAACACATCGATGCCGGCGAACTTCTTGAACAGGCAGCCCTTGCCTTCCATCACCGGCTTGGAGGCCAAGGGGCCGATGTCGCCCAGGCCCAGCACGGCCGTGCCGTTGGTGATCACGGCCACCAGGTTGCCGCGCGAGGTGTATTCGGCCGCCAGGGTCGGGTCTCGCTCGATGGCCAGGCAGGGGTAGGCCACGCCCGGCGAGTACGCCAGAGACAGGTCACGCTGGTTGGACAGGGGCTTGGTTGGGGTCACCGACACCTTGCCGCGGGTGGGCTGGCGGTGGAATTCCAGCGCGGCATCGCGCAGGGATTGTTCGGCATCGGACAGGGGCTTGTCGGCACTCATAGTTCAGTGAACGGTTTCTCCGGGCGGGGCGTGCATGGTAAGCGATCCGCTCGTGCGATATCTGACATCGGGTGTGTCAACTTCACGTCGAAGGTGTGACCAGACACCGGGCCGGCTGCCTATTTACTGTGGTGAAATCAAGTTTCGTCCCGCCAAGCCGATGCACAAGGTCATGGACGTGTTGTCGAGAAGTTGTACGGGATGACCCCAGGCCCTGAATCCGTGTTGATGCGTTGGCGCCCGCTGCTGCTGCGCTGGTGGCATGACGTGGTGCCGCACGAGTCGGTGGATGGCCCGTCGGTCCGGCATTTCCGAGCCTTGCAGATCCAGGCTCTGCTGGGGCTGCTGCCCCTCATTGCCACCGGCAATGTGTGCAACACACTGATCCTGGGCTGGTACTTTCGTGATTCCTTGCCCCTGGGCTGGTTGCTGGCCTGGTGCGCCACGGCCACCGTGTCCCTGATCGCGGCCTATGTGTGGTGGCGCTGGCTCATCGACCCTGGCAAGCGGCCCACGGCCGAGGCCACCACCGTGCCCCTCATCATCGGCCAGGTGATCTTCTTTGCCGCCGTGTGGTGCGCCATGCCGGTGCTGGTCTTCCCCGACGCCGACCACAACGGCGCCATGCTGATTGCCACGGTGATCGTGGGCATGATCTGTGGTGGGGCCTTCATGCTCAGCCCCCTGGCGCCCGCCGCCCTGGCCTATGTGGTGACCATGGGCGTGGCCAGTGCCGTGGGCTTGCAGCGCTCCAGCTACGCCAGCAGTCAGGCCCTGATGGGCTTGCTGGTGGTGTACTGCTTCATCATGGGCGGGGTGGTGCTGGCCAACGCCCAGGTGTTCATGCGCCGGCTGCGCGCCGAGGCGGAAACCGAACGCCAGAAACAGCTCATCGATCTGCTCTTGCGTGACTTCGAGGAGCACGCCTCCGACTGGCTGTGGGAGATCTCGCCCTCCGGGCACCTCAAGCACGTGTCGGCCCGCCTGGTGGAGAGTTTTGGTTTGCCCGTGCGGCAGTTGACCCAGCGGCCCTTCCTGGAACTGCTGAGCTGGATGTGCCCGCAAGACGATGCCGAGGGCGTGGCTGCGCTGAACCGCTTGACCTCCTGCTTGCGCCTGGGGCAGCATTTTCGCGATCTGGAAATACCCGTGGAGGTGGGACACGATCGCCGGTGGTGGTCGCTCTCGGCCAAGCCCTTGTTTGACGAAAGTGGCCGGGCCGCCGGCTGGCGTGGGGTGGGTGCCGACGTGACTCAGACCCGCCAGGCCCGGGACGAGCTCTCACGGCTGGCCAATTTCGATGCCTTGACCGGCCTGGCCAACCGCCACCGGTTCAGCAAAGAGCTGGACCGTCTGGCGCAGCGGGCCGGGGCGGGCGTGGCCCCGCGCGAATGCGCCCTGTTGTTCCTGGATCTGGACAACTTCAAGGCCATCAACGATTCGCTGGGGCACAGCGTGGGCGACCAGCTCTTGCGCCGCGTGGGCGCCCGCTTGCGTCAGTGCGTGGCCGATGGGGATTTGCTGGCCCGGCTGGGAGGCGACGAGTTCGCCTTGTTGACCTGGCATTACGCCGCCCCAGAGGCGGCTGAGGCCCTGGCCGAACGCCTGCTGGTGCTGCTGTCCGAGCCTTGTCAGCTGGATGACGTGCTGGTGGAGGTGCGCGCCAGCATTGGCGTGGCGCTGGCCCCGCGTGATGGGGCGGATCCGCAATCCCTGCTGCAGTGCGCCGACCTGGCGCTGTACGCGGCCAAGGCGGCCGGTCGAAACACCTACCGTTTTTTTTCCCCCGACATGGCCGAGATGGCGCGCGCCCGGGCGCGGCTGCAGCACGAGCTGGGCATGGCCCTGGCCTCGCAGCAGTTCACATTGCACTTTCAGCCCCAGCGGCGGCTGGACACGGGCGAGGTCATAGGCTTCGAGGCGCTGGTGCGCTGGCAGCATTCCGAGCGGGGGCTCATCGGCCCCGGCGAGTTCATCCCGGTGGCAGAAGAGACCGGGCAGATCGTGCCCTTGGGCACCTGGGTGCTGCGGGAGGCCTGCCGACAGGCCGCGCAATGGCCGGGCGATCTGCGCGTGGCGGTGAACCTCTCGGCCGTGCAGTTCCGCAGCACGGCCTTGATCGAGTTGGTGGACGAGGCGCTGGAGATCAGTGGCCTGGCCCCCGAGCGGCTGGAGCTGGAGATCACCGAGTCGGCCCTGATCGAAGACCACGATGGGGCCCAGGCCACCCTGATGGCCCTGCGCACCCGGGGTGTGCGGGTGGCCATGGACGACTTTGGCACCGGATATTCCTCCTTGGCCTACCTGCGCCGATTCACCCTGGACAAGCTGAAGATCGACGGCATGTTCGTGCGGTCGCTTGACAGCGATGTGGACGCCCAGGCCGTGGTCACGGCCATCATCAGTCTGGCGCGAGCCCTGCGGCTGGAGACCACGGCCGAGGGCATCGAAACCCAGGAGCAGTTGGTGATGCTGCGGGCCCTGGGCTGCGATGATGTGCAGGGCTACCTGATCGCGCGACCGATGCCCGGGGCCGAGGTGCCGGCCTACCTGGCTCGGCGGACGGAAGTGGTGTTCTGACCCTGGGGCCCGGAGGGAACCTCTGCGCGCGCCGGCGAACCAAGCCGGTTCTGGTCGAGCAGGCCAGGGCGTGGAGTGCCCGCACGACAGCCTTTTTCGGGGGGCGTCAATGTCGTGGGCCGGTGATACATTGCGGTTGATGGAGGCCTGCCCGGCGGGCGGCCCTGAATGGTTCAAACAGAGGAATGAACGATGAAGTGGATGCAAGTCTTGAAGCGTTGGATGATGGCCTCGCTGTTCATGGCGGCCAGCCTGGGGGCCCAGGCCTCCTCGCCGACGGGGGAATACGTGCTGGGTGCCGGTGACCAGATCCGGATCACCGTGTTCCAGAGCCCCGACCTGCTGCTGGAAACCCGACTGAACGCGGCCGGCGCCATCTCGTATCCCCTGATCGGTTCGGTGCAGTTGGGTGGCCTGACGGTCAGCCAGGCCGAGCAGAAGATCGCCAATGCCCTGCGCGATGGCAACTTCCTCAAGCAGCCCCAGGTGTCGATCCTGGTGCTGGCCGTCAAGTCCAACCAGGTGTCGGTGTTGGGCTATGTGAACCGCCCGGGTCGTTACCCCCTGGAAGCCGGTACCTCCAAGGTCAGTGAAGTGCTGGCCCAGGCCGGCGGCATCCTGCCTGGCAATGGCTCGGAGCTGATCGTCGTGACCGGCACCCGCGACAACAAGCCGTTCCGCAAGGAAATCGACTTCCCGCTGATCTTCTCGGCCGCCGGTGGCAACAACGACATCGTGCTGCAAAACGGCGACGCCATCTTCGTGGACCGCGCGCCGCAGATCTACATTTACGGTGAAGTGCAGCGCCCGGGTGCCCAGATCCTGCTGCGTGACACCACGCTGCTGCAGGCCCTGGCCAGCGGCGGTGGTTTGACTCTGCGTGGCACCGAGCGCGGCATCCGCGTGCACCGCCGTGATGCCTCGGGTCAGGTCAACGTGATCCAGCCCGGCATGAACGACAAGCTGCAGCCGGGCGACGTGATCTACGTTCGCGAAAGCCTGTTCTGATCACTCCGGCCGCTGCCAGGCGGCCGCGAAGAAGCCGTCTGTGGCGTGGCGATGCGGCCACAGTCGCAGATGGCCTGCGGGGGTGACCAGCTCATCGGCCCGCGCCACACCGGCCTGCGTCAGCAGGCCGTTGGCATTCAGGGGCTGCCATTCGGGCATCTCGGCCTGGAAAGCGGCCACCACGTCTTCGTTTTCTGCCGGCAGCAGGCTGCAGGTGGCGTAGACCAGGCGGCCACCGGGTTTGAGCAGGCGCGCCGCGCTGCGCAGGATGGCCAGTTGCTTGTCGCGCAACTCGTGCACCGCCTGCGGGCTTTGGCGCCATTTCAGGTCGGGGTTGCGGCGCAGGGTGCCCAGGCCCGAGCAAGGTGCATCCACCAGCACGCGGTCGATCTTGCCGGCCAGGCGCTTGATGCGCTCATCGCGCTCGTGTGCAATCTGGGCGGCATACACGTTCGACAGCCCGCTGCGCGCCAGGCGCGGCTTGAGCTTGTCCAGGCGGTGCCCTGACACATCGAAGGCGTACAGGCGACCCGTGTTGCGCATCATGGCGCCCAGGGCCAGGGTCTTGCCACCGGCCCCGGCGCAAAAGTCCACCACCATCTCGCCGCGCTTGGCGCCGGTCATCAGCGCCAGCAGTTGGCTGCCTTCGTCTTGCACCTCCACATGGCCGCCCACGAACAGGGGCAGCTTTTGCAGGGCTGGCTTGCCCTGCAGGCGCAGGCCCAGGGGCGAATAGGGGGTGGCCTCGGCCGTCAGGCCGGCTTCGGCCAGCGCGGCGATCACCTCGTCGCGCTTGGCCTTGACCTCGTTGACCCGCAGATCCAGCGGCGCGCCACCCGAGAAGGTCTCCACCAGGGCCCAGAACTCGTCCTCGCCCAGGGTGGCCTTCAGCGGGTTGGCCAGCCAGTCAGGCAGGTTGTGGCGCAGCTTGTCGGCCAGGGTGCTGACGTCGATCTGGCGCGTGCGCTCCAGCCAAGCCAGCTCATCCGGGTTCAGCGCATTTTTGAGCACATGGGGCTGGCCTTGCCAGGCCAGGATCGTCAGGCGGCGCTCGATGGGGCCCTGGCCGGATTGCGCCAGGTGCGCCCACAAGAGGCGCTGACGCAGCACGGCGTAGGCCGTCTCGGCCAGGGCGTGGCGCTCGCGCACACCCAGCGCCTTCTGGCGCTTGAAGAACAGGGACACGAGGCCGTCGGCAGGGGCGTCGAGCTTGAGCACCTCACGGACGAGCTGCGTCGTGAGATCGAGGAGGACTTTGGGATGCATGGGCTTGATTATCCCGCGCCCGCTCCCATTCTGGGGGCGCCCACAGGTGTTTCATGCGTTGCCCCCAAGGGCCGGGCTGTGCCATGTCGCGCAGCATGTGCACCCACTCGTGCACCGTCAGCCACAGGGGGTTGTGGCTGCGCACCTGGCGCACCAGACCGTAATCCACGGGCTCGCGCTCTTCCACAAAGGTGCCGAACAGGCGGTCGAAGATGATCAGCGTGCCACCGTAATTGCGGTCGATGTAAGCCGGGTTGCGCCCATGGTGAGCCCGGTGGTGCGAGGGCGTGTTGAAGATGAATTCGATGGGGGCAGGCAGCTTGCCCACCCACTGGGTGTGGATGAAGAACTGGTAGGCCAGGTTCATCGACAGCGCGAACAGCACCCAGCGCGGCTCGAAGCCGATGAACACCATGGGTGTGTAAAACAGCCAGTTGCCCGCAAAGCTGTACAGCCAGCTCTGGCGCATGGCGGTGGTGAAGTTCATGTGCTCGGAGCCATGGTGCACCACATGCGCACACCAGAACCAGCGGATGCGGTGGCTGGCGCGGTGAAACCAGTAATAGCAGAACTCCACGCCCAGGTACAGGGCTGCAAACGTCCAGGCCGTCACCTCGATGGTCATCAGTCGGTGTTCATAAGCCCAGTTCATGGCGGGCAGTACAAACGCCACCACCAGCATCACGTCCAGCACGGTGTAGACGCCGCCCAGGGTCATGCTGTCCAGCGAGTCGCGCAGTTCGTACACCGGGCGGCCATCTGCGCCGGTGGCTCGGCGCATGCGCCACCACTCCAGCAGCACGGTCACGAAAAACACAGGGGTCAGCAGCACCAGAATCCAGTCGCGCACCTCGGTGTGGCTCAGCGACTGGTGGGCGGTGGTCAGCAAGGTGTCCAGGTCGGTCATGGGTGAGGGATCTTGAACAGCGTCAGCCCTTTATGGTGGCCAGTTGCTGACCAACGCGCTTGACCATCAGGGTCATTTTCTTGACTTATTGCGACAATCTGCATGGGAACGCCTCCCGTGAAGTACTGATGTTCAGCACCGGGGCATCTGGGCATGATCCATCCATCTCAGGGTGGTCCAAGATGTCCGAGTCCCGAATCGCTGCTTCGTATGCCTTGCTCTTGCACGATTACCTGCGTCAGCAGGGGGTCGATCCCATGGCTTGCCTGGGACCACTGCCCGACGGCAACCACCACTTTCTGCCCATGTCCCAATGGCAGCAGTGGCTGACCACGGTGGATGAACGCGAGGGCCATCGCCCTGGGCTGGGTATTCGCATTGCGGAATGCATCCGGGCGCGCCATTTCGGGGTGGTGGGCTATGCCGCCCTGGCCTGCGCCAACCTGGGTGAGGCCCTGCAGCGGCTGGAACGCTTTCACGCCTCGGTCTATGACGCCAACCCCGGACGTGTGGTGCTTCAAGCCGATGGCGTGTGCGTGGAGTGGGGGGTGGAACGTGGACGCCCAGGGCCCCTGGTGGATGAGACGGGGGTGGCCTCGGTGGTGCAGTTGGCACGCGACCTGTGTGGCCGGCGTTTCCCGGTGCGCCGAGTGACGTTCGTCAACGAGGCCCCTGACGACACATCGCCCTACGAAGCATTTTTTGGTGGTGAGGTGGTGTTTGGCGCTCCCACCACGCGCGTGGAGTTGGACCTGGCCTGGCTGGCACTGCCCTTGCGCAAGTCCGACCCCGAGTTGCTGGCCATGATGGACCGGCAGGCGGAAGCTCTGCTGCAGGATGCCGCCCAGTTGCCCGCTGCGGTGGACGGCTGGCGGCGCACCTTGGTGCCGCTGATCCGCGAAGGGCGCACGACCCTGGCCGAGCTGGCGCGTGCCCACCACACGAGCCCCCGCAGTCTGCAGCGCCGGCTGGCCGACCAGGGCACCAGCTTCCAGGCCTTGCTGGACGACACGCGCCGACACCTGGCCGAGGCGCACCTGAAAGAAGGGCGGCTGGATCTGGCCGAGATCGCGCTGTTGCTGGGCTATTCGGAGCAAAGTGCCTTCACACGGGCCTTTCGCGCCTGGACGGGGCTGCCGCCTGCCCAGTGGCGCCGGGCCTTGAGCCGCGCTCGCGCGTGACGGAGTCGGCCATGAACCGCGATGCTGTGGTGATGTCTGCGGGGCCTTCCGTGTGGCCTGGTGCCGAGGCCGCCACGATGGGCGTGGCACCGCCATCGTTGCTGGTGGATGGGCAGCCCTGCCTGGGTCGCCACGCCGGGTGCCTGCCCGAGGTGCGGCTGGATCAGCTGCCCGAGCCTTGGGCCCGCCCCGCCTGGTGGCGGCGCTTTCATCACAAGCGCTGGCAGTACGTGGGCATGGGCTCGGCCGATGTGTTCGTGGGCCTGGCCATTGTGGATCTGGGCTGGGCCGGGACGGCCTTCGTCTATGTGTTTGATCGCCTGCGGCGACGCCTGCTGGTGGACTGGTCGGCCGATGGCCTGCCAGGCTGGAGCGCTCAGGTGTCGGATCGCCCGGTGCAGGGCCTGCAGGCCCGGTTCCGAGGGCGTGGGGCGCAGATCGATCTGGGGCAAGAGGGCGAGCTGATCCAGGTGTCGGTGCGTCTGGATGACCTGCAGTTGCAGGCCTCCTTGTCCCTGGCGGACCGGCCGCCATTTCTTCTGGCGGTGGGCCCGGTGGACGGGGGCTCTTTGCACACCACGCACAAGTCGGCCGGCTTGCCCGTGACGGGATGGCTGGAGTGCCAGGGTCAGCGGATGCTGCTGGACCAGGCTGTGGCGGCGGTCGATGCCTCGAATGGGTTGTTGCCACGTCGCACCCAATGGCGATGGGCCTGCGCCCATGACCTGCACATGGGCTTCAACCTGCAGTCGGGCTACTTCGGTGATCAGGAAAACGTGTTGTGGCTGGATGGTCAGTTGGTGCCGCTGGGCACGGCGCGCTTCGAGTTTGACGCCCGCAACCCCTTGACCGAATGGCGGGTGCACACCGACGACGATCTGCTCGACCTGCGTTTCCGCCCCGAAGGCGCGCGCAGCGATCAGCGGCACTGGGGGGTGGTGGCCAGCCGCTACGTGCAGCCCGTGGGCACCTTTCATGGTCGGGTGCGGGCCCACCATGGCGAGCCCTGGCGCCTGGTCGAACACCTGGTGGGCGTGACCGAAGACCACGACTCGCTGTGGTGAGCCGCGCAGCGCATCACCCCGTCAGGCCTACTCGTACGCCAGCCGCGCGTCGTTCGGGATGCCTGGCATGGGGCATTCGGCGGTGCCCACAGTAGGCCGTGTCAGGGCCTCGACCTTGGCCTGCGTGGCAGCCGGGTCAGTGATCCATTCGCGGTAGAAGTCGTAGGGGCACTCGGCCACGCCCTTGTCACCCTCGCCCGAGTTGATCATGCCGGTGTAGCCCCGGTGCAGCAGCTTGAACAGATGGTTCTGCGATTGCCCGGTGCTGCGGGCATCCCGGATCAGGCGTGTGCTGAGTTGGGCGTACTGGATGCCATAGTCTTCTTCACCGCATTCGCCCAGCGTGCGACCGTCAAAGCCGATGATGGCGCTGTGGCCGAAGTAGCTGTAAACGCCGTCGAAGCCGGCCGCGTTGGCCACGGCCACGTAGCAGTTGTTGGCCCAGGCCATGGACTTGGAGATCATCACCTGCTGCTCCTTGGCCGGGTACATGTAGCCTTGGCAGCGGATGATCAGCTCGGCGCCCTTCATCGCGCAGTCGCGCCAGATCTCGGGGTAGTTGCCATCGTCGCAGATGATGAGGCTGATCTTCAGCCCCTTGGGTCCATCGGACACATAGGTCTTGTCGCCGGGGTACCAGCCTTCGATGGGCGTCCACGGCATGATCTTGCGGTACTTCTGAACGATCTCGCCCTGGTCGTTCATGAGGATGAGCGTGTTGTACGGCACCTTCTTGGGGTGATCCTCATGGCGTTCGCCCGTCAGCGAGAACACGCCCCACACCTTGGCGTTGCGGCAGGCCTGGGCAAAGATCTCGGTGACATCGCCGGGGATGGTCACGGCGGTGTCCATCATTTCCTGCTTGTCGTACATGATCCCGTGGGTGCTGTACTCGGGAAAGATGACCAGATCGAGACCGGGCAGCCCCAGCTTCATGCCCTCGACCATCTGTCGGATCTTGTGGGCGTTTTCGATCACCTCGGCCGTGCTGTGCAGACGAGGCATCTTGTAGTTGACCACCGCCACGCCGACCGTGTCGTGGCTGCTGGAGATATCACCGTGCAACATGCTGAGCTCCTGGGGGGTAGACAGGTCTTTCATTCTGAGAAGCCTGTTGCACCGACCCAATACGTTGTTTGACGTACACCCCAGGCTGAGCCCTACCATGTCGACGTGGCGCCCAACATCGGCGCAGGAGCAGCAAGATGAACAACGTGAAACGCCAGCCGTGGGGGTGCGCGCTGGCCTGGGTCGGGACGCTCGTTCTGGCGATATGGGTGGGGGCGTCGTCGCCAGCATGGGCGGCATCTGAGGTGGCCTCAGCCTCATCCCCGGCGGTCAGCGGGCCTATGGCCTCGACGGGTGCGGCGACTCCGCCTGCCCCGGTGCCATCGACGGCGCAGGCCCGAGAGGCGGAGGTGGTGCTGCGCTATGCCAACCGCCCCATCGTGGGTTTTCACACGCCCTATCTGGGCATGTCGCCCATGGAGCGCGCCCGGCGCTCGGCGCGCAACATCGACTCGGCCCTGGATCAGGGTGGCCCCGGGCAGGTCAAGGTGCAAGCCACGGAGCAGGGCCAGCTGATCTTCATCGACGATGAGATGGTCATCATCCTGCACCCCGGTGATGTGGACCCCTTGTCGGGTGACACGCTGCAGTCCCTGGCGGAGCGAACGGTCGAGGCCTTGACCTTGAGCATCCAGGAGACCCGAGAGGCCCGTGATACGCGTAGCCTGGGCATGGGTGTGGCCTACGTGGCGGCGGCCACGGGTGTCGCGGTGGCCTTGTACCTGGTGTTGGCCTGGGTGCGGCGCCATACGCTGGAAGGGCTGCACCGGTGGCTGCACGATTACTCCCATCGCCTGGGTGCGGGCGCCAGCACCGTGCTGCGTGCGGGACGCATCCGACGCGTGGTGGAGGTGCTGGACGCCCTGTTGCGCTGGGGGGCGGCCCTGATCCTGGCCTACACCTGGTTGAGCTTTTGCCTGCAGCGCTTTCCGTACACCCGCCCTTGGGGCGAGGAGTTGCACCGTTACCTGATCGATGTGGCGCTGGAGTTGGGCCGCGGCATCCTGGGTGCGATCCCGGGGCTGGTGGTGGCGGTGATCATCCTGCTGCTGGCGCGGGCGGCGGTGGGGGTGTTGCGTTCCTTGTTCTACCGCATCGAACACGGGCAGATCGGGGTGGGGTGGATGAGCCGCGATGCGGCCGGCCCCACCCGCCGCGTGGCCACCTGGGTGGTGTGGATCTTTGCGCTGGCCATGGCCTACCCCTATCTGCCGGGCGCCGAGACGGAAGCCTTCAAGGGCATGTCGGTGCTGGTGGGCCTGATGTTGTCCTTGGGCGCGTCCAGCTTCGTCGGGCAGGTGGCGGGCGGCTTGATCCTGACCTACTCGGGCATGTTGCGCCGGGGCGAGTACGTGCGCATCGGCGAGCACGAAGGCACGGTGGTGGCCGTGGGGGCGTTCAACACGCGCATCCGCACGGGTTTGGGTGAAGAGATCACCTTGCCCAACTCGGTCATCGTGAACTCGCCCACCAAGAACTATTCGCGCGAGGTGGAGGGGCCGGGCTACATCATGGACACCGTGGTGACCATCGGCTACGACACCCCCTGGCGGCAGGTGGAGGCGATGTTGATCGAGGCCGCGCGGCGCACGCCCGATGTGTTGCACCAACCCGCGCCCCGGGTGTTCCAGACGGCCTTGTCAGACTACTATCCCGAGTACCGACTGGTGTGTCAGGCGATCCCGGAGCAGCCACGTCCGCGGGCCGAGATCCTGAGTGCCTTGCACGCCAACATCCAGGATGTGTTCAACGAGCACGGGGTGCAGATCATGTCGCCCCACTACGTGATGGATCCGGGGCAAGAGAAGGTCGTGCCCCCTGATCGCTGGTATGCAGCGCCAGCACGCCGACCGGAGCCACCCCGCTCGGCGGCGTGAGGCGGGCGGGGCCTGAGGCACCTCAGACGTACCTCCAAGGTGCCCCGACGCGCATCAGCCGCAGGTCACCCGCGCATCAACTTGCGTGACAGCCATGCCGAGCCAGGCTGATACCACGAGCCCAGCAGGCGCACCACGAAGTCCATCAGCTTGGCATCCATGCCCACGAGCACACGACGCTGGTTGCGCTCAACCGCCCGCAGGATCTGCTGGGCAGCGCTTTCGGCGGTGGTCATGTTGAGCAGCTGGTCGAAGCGCGCGCGGGCGGCCTCGGCCTGGCCACCCGTGGCGCGGTCCATGCTGGCGTCCATCTTGGCCGCGCGGGCAATGTTGGTGCGGATGCCACCAGGGTGCACGCTGGTGGCGCTCACGCCGCATCGCTCCAGGTCCAACTCCTGACGCAGCGCCTCGGTGAAACCGCGCACGGCAAACTTGCTGGCGTTGTACGTGCCTTGTGTGGGCGAGGCCAGCAGCCCGAACAGGCTGGAGGTGTTGATGATGTGCCCCTCGCCGGCGCGCTTGAGGTGCGGCAGGAAGGCCTGCGTACCCCAGACCACGCCCCAGAAATTGATGCCCATGATCCACTCGAAATCTTCGGGCTTGACCGTGTCGATGAAGGCCCCCAGGGCCACGCCGGCATTGTTGAAAACCAGGTTGACCTTGCCGTGGTCGCGCACCACGGCATCCGCCCAGGCGTAGACCGCCTCACGCTGGGCCACGTCCAGGCGCTGCGTCGTGATCTTCACGCCATGCTGGCCGGCCAGGCGGGCGGTTTCCGCCAGGCCGGCTTCATTGACGTCGCTCAGCGCCAGATGGCAGCCCCGGCGCGCCAGCTCGATGGCCAGGGTGCGGCCCATGCCTGAGGCGGCGCCGGTGATGGCGGCCACCTTGTTCTTGAAGTCTTTCATGGTGTCTCCTCGGTCTGATGCCGATGTGGTCTGGAATGCAGATCCGAGCGCGCGGGACGCGGCTCAGCTGAAGCGGTGGTGCGCGGGCTTGAAGGCCTTGCACATCTGGCGGAAGGTGAAGCTGAAGCCGGGGAACATGGCGATCACGTGACCGCTCTTGCTCTTGTACCAACTGTTGCAGCCGCCCCAGTGCCACACGGTTTTCTTCATCTCGCGGTGGATCATGCTGGTGTAGTCGGCTTCGGCCTGCGTCGTGACCTCGATGGTTTGGGCCCCCTTCTTCTCGGTGCTGGCGATAGCGCGGCGGATGTACTCCATCTGCGCTTCGATCACGAAGATGGCTGAGGTGTGGCCGATGCCGGTGTTGGGCCCCGTGACCACGAACAGGTTGGGGAAGCCCGGCATCATCGTGCCCAGGTACGCGCGCGGGTACTCGGCCCAGTACTGCGCCACGGTGGTGCCGCCCTGGCCGATGACCGGGTAGCTGATCACGCCGTCGGTGGCGTCGTAGCCGGTGGCATACACGATGGCGTCCACATCCACCTGCTCGCCCTTGGTGGTCAGGATGCCGCGTTCGTTGATCTCGGCGATGCCGTCATCCTTGGTGTGCAGTGACACGTTGGGGCGGGCCAGCGCCGGGTACAGCGTGCTCGACAAGATGATGCGTTTGCAGCCGATGGTGAAGTCGGGCGTGACGGCCGCTTGCATCTTCGGGTCTTTGAGCTGGGCCTTGATGTGCTGCAGGGCCGGGCGCTGGGCCACCAGGTGCAGGCCCAGCTTGCTGTACTTGAAGCCCAGCATGCGCAGCTCCAGCTCCCAGTAGATGAAAGTGCGCACGGCCTTGTAGATGAGCTTGTTGCCCAGCAAGGCGCGCTGCCAGGGTTTGAAGACGCGGTCAGGCCGCGGCAGCACCCAATGGGGCGTGCGCTGGAACACGTGCAGCTTGCCCAGCTTGGGTGCGATGGCTGGGATCACTTGCGCGGCCGAGGCGCCGCTGCCGATGATGGCCACGCGCTTGCCCTCCAGCGGGTAGTCGTGGTTCCAGTTGTTGGTGTGCCAGGTGGGGCCCTGGAAGGTGTCACGCCCCTTGAAGTTGGGAATCACCGGCGTGGACAGGGGGCCTGAGGCGTTGATCAGGTACTTGGCCAGGAACTGGCCCTGGGTGGTCGTGTCGATCACCCACAGCTTGCGGACCTCATCCCACTGCACCTGCTTCACATCGGCGTTCAGGCGCACCTTGTCGTCCAGCTTGTGCTTCTTGATGCAGTACTTGGTGTACTCCACCAGCTCATGCTGTTCGGCGAACATCTGCGACCAGGGATAGGGCTCGAACGAGAGCGAGTAAAGCGGCGATTGCACGTCCACCGCCGCACCGGGATAGCTGTTCTGGCTCCAGGTGCCGCCGATCCAGGGGCGACGCTCCAGGATGAGGAAATCATCGATGCCGATCCGGCGCAGGTTGTGGGCAGCGGCTTGGCCGCCAAAGCCGCTGCCGATGATGATCGCGGTGTACTTCTGCATGGTGTGCGGACGCGCCCTTGGCGTCATAAGTGAAGATGGTCGTCATCAGTTTACAAGTGACGACGAATATCGTCAAATACGGGTATGACCCGCCCCCCTGTTCCCGTGGTGCCCGGCCGAGCCTATGCCGGCGAGAGTTTGGCCGAGCGCGTGGCGCGCCGCCGCTTGCAGTTCCTGGATGCCGGTCTGGAGGTGTTTGGCACCACCGGTTACCGAACCGCCACGGTGCGGCAATTGTGTCGCCAGGCCGGACTGACCGATCGCTACTTCTACGAATCGTTTGCCAGCCTGGAAGACTTGCTGGTGGCGGTGTACACGCGAGAGTTCGACCAACTGCAACAGGCGGTCATGGCCGCCATGGCCAGCGAGGCGGCGCAGCAAGATCCGATGGCCGCCGTGCAGGCGGGCCTGATTGCTTTGTTCGACATGGCCTCCGACCCCCGGGTGGCGCGGGTGTGCTGGCTGGAGGTCTTGGGGGTCAGCCCCCGGGTGGATGCGGTCTACACCCGCACGTTCGAGCGTTTCGCCGACCTGGTGGTGGGCTTTGCACGGCAGCACATGCCTGGGCTGCACATCGATGATGCCGAGGCGCGTGTGCTTGGCTTTGCCCTGGTGGGGGCGGTCAGCCTGCCCGTGCAGCAGTGGCTGCTGAGCGGCTATCAAGAGCCTCAGGCCACGTTGGTGGCCGGCACCGCCCGGGTGTTTCAGGGGGTGCTCATGGGCCTGATGACCGCCCGTCAGTGACCGCCCGTCCGTGACGGAGCGGCAGCTTCAGTGGCTGATCATCCACGGCCGCTTGCTGGGGAAGGCCTTGGCTTCGTTGGCGGCCGTGACGGTGGCACTGCGGATGCCCTTGCTGGTGCTGCAGCACCCACACCCTGAGGGGTGGCGCAGGCGGCCATAGGCGCCTTCCTGGTAGCCCTTGGAGGACATGGGCGCATGCTTGGCGGCTTCGTTGCGGTCCATGGCGGTGCGCGTGTCGGCGCTCAGGCACGCCAGGCGCGGCGCGCTGGCAAACACCCGGGGTGAGGCGCCCCCGCAGTCGGGGCAGGCCGCAGGTTCATTGCGGTCAGCCAGGCTGCGGAAGGCGTCGAAGCCCCCGCAATGGGGACAGGCGTAGTCGTAGGTGGGCATGCGGGGGCTCCTTCCTCCAGTGCGTCGAACTCACTTGATGATGTCGTACGAGATCGGCATGTCGATGCTGCCGTCCAGCATCTTCACGGGGCCGGCGGCCGTCGGGTTGATGTCGAACTCGAAGATCTCGGTGGGCAGCCACAGCGTGGCGCAGGCGTTGGGGATGTCCACCACGCCGCTGATGTGGCCCTGCACCGGTGCCGTGCCCAGGATCGAATAGGCCTGGGCCTTGGTGTAGCCGAACTTCGTCAGGTACTCGATGGCGTTCAGGCAGGCCTGGCGGTAGGCCACGTGCACGTCCAGGTAGTGCTGCTTGCCGTGTTCGTCGACCGAGATGCCTTCGAAGATCAGGTAATCCTTGTAGTTGGGCGTGATGGGGCTGGGCTTGAAGATGGGGTTCTTGATGCCGTACTTGGCCATGCCGCCCTTGATGACGCTGACGCGCATGTGCACCCAGCCGGCCATCTCGATGGCGCCGCAGAAGGTGATTTCGCCGTCGCCCTGGCTGAAGTGCAGGTCGCCCACGCTCAGGCCCGCACCTTCGACGTACACCGGGAAGAACACCTTGGAGCCACGCGACAGGTCCTTGATGTCGCAGTTGCCGCCGTGCTCGCGCGGGGGCACGGTGCGGGCGCCTTCGGCCGCGATCTTGTCCTTCAGCTCACCCGTGGCCTTGCCGGCGTGGGTGGTCTTGGCAAAGGGCGGGTTGGCCAGCGGCGGCACGCGGTCAGGCTGGGTGGCTATGAAGTCCACCTCGCGCTCGTTCCACATGGCCAGCATCTTGGGGTCGGGCAGGCAGCCGATCAGGCCCGGGTGGATGAGGCCAGCGAACTCGACGCCTGGGATGTGACGGCTCTTGGTGAACATGCCGTTGAAGTCCCAGATGGACTTCTGAGCGTGGGGGAAGTGCTCGGTGAGGAAGCCGCCGCCATTGTTCTTGCTGAAGAAGCCATTGAAGCCCCACAGGCTGTCGGGCTTGGCACCGATGTCGAGCAGCTCGACCACCAGCAGGTCACCCGGCTCGGCGCCCTTGACGCCCACCGGGCCCGACAGGAAGTGCACCGTGGTCAGGTCCACATCGCGCACATCGTCGGCGCTGTCGTTGTTCTGGATGTAGCCGCCCGTCCAGTCGTAGGTTTCGAGCACGAAGTCATCACCGGGGTTCACCCAGCAGGCCATCGGGATGTCCGGGTGCCAGCGGTTGTGCACCATCGGGTTGTTGTAAGGGGAGTCTTTGAGATCGACCTTGATCAGGGTTTCGGGCATGTCACACCTCTCATGTTGCTCGTTGGCGGTTAACGGGAAAAGGTTCGGCGCCGGGCCGCCCCCAGCCGAACGCCTCCCCCTTGGGGGGGCTGCGAAGGCGCGAAGCGACAAGCTGGGGGCTCATACAGACAAATAGGCTTTGATGCGATCGGCATCCGTGTCGGCGCGGGTGGTTTCGTGCACCAGCCGGCCGCCTTCGATCACGAACAGGCGGTCGGCCACATCCATGGCGAAGCTCAGCACCTGTTCGCTCACCACGATGGTGATCTCGCGCAGCTTGCGGATCTCGTTGAGCGCCTTGGCGATGTCTTTGATGATGGAAGGCTGGATGCCTTCGGTGGGCTCGTCCAGCAGCAGCACCTTGGGGTTGGTGACCAGGGCCCGTGCAATGGCGAGCTGCTGTTGCTGACCGCCCGACAGGTTGCCGCCTTTGCGGTGCTTCATGTCAAACAGCACCGGGAACAGCGCATAGATGTCATCGGGGATGC
The DNA here is from genome assembly GCA_046295615.1 of Aquabacterium sp. Classification (GTDB taxonomy): domain Bacteria; phylum Pseudomonadota; class Gammaproteobacteria; order Burkholderiales; family Burkholderiaceae_C; genus Aquabacterium. The sequence continues at coordinate 36,390 of JBKBMV010000002.1, read as the reverse complement.
GCTTGCTCTTGCTGTTTTCCAGGCCGGTCTGGATGTTTTCTTCCACCGTCAGGGTGGGGAAGATCATGCGGCCCTGGGGCACATAGGCGATGCCCTTCTTCACGCGCAGATAGCTTTCGTCCTTGACGACGCTGCTGCCCGCCACATTGATCTCGCCCGCCTTGGTGGGCAGCACGCCCATCAGGCTCTTGAACAGCGTGGTCTTGCCCATGCCGTTGCGGCCCATGATGGCCACGGTTTCGTTCTGGCGCGCTTCAAACGAGATACCGTGCAGCGCCTGGCTTTGGCCATAGGCCACGAACAGATCCTTGACTTCCAACATGACGCAGTCCTTTCAGTGGCCGAGGTAAACGTCGATGACCTTGGGGTCGCTCTGCACCTGGTCCATGGTCCCTTCGGCCAGGATCTTTCCCTGGTGCATGACGGTGACCTTGGAGGCGATCTGCTTGACGAAGTCCATGTCGTGTTCGATCACGATCATCGAGCGGCCTTTGCAAATGCGCTTGAGCAGGTCGGCGGTGAGCTCGCGCTCCTTGGCACTCATGCCGGCAATGGGCTCGTCCAGCATCAGCAACTCGGGCTCTTGCATCAGCAGCATGCCGATCTCCAGCCATTGCTTCTGCCCATGGCTCAGCAGGCCGGCTTCGGTGTCGAGCTTGTCGGCCAGGCCGATCTCTTCAGCCACCACCTGTACCTTGGCCTTGACCTCGTCGGTGCACTTGAACGCCAGGGCGCCGAAGACCGAACGCCCCTGGGGATAAGACACCTCCAGGTTCTGGAAGACGCTGAGGTTTTCGTAGATGGAGGGTGTCTGGAACTTGCGGCCCACCCCCGAGCGCACGATGGCGTGCTCGGATTTCTTCGTCAGCTCAATGTCCCTGAACTTGATGCTGCCGGTGCTGGCCTTGGTCTTGCCGCAGATCAGGTCCAGCAGGGTGGTCTTGCCCGCCCCGTTGGGACCGATGATCACGCGCAACTCGTTCTTGTCGACATAGAGGTTCAGGCTGTCGATCGCCTTGAAGCCATCGAATGACACGGTGAGGTCTTCGACGTAGAGCACGAACTCCTTGGGGCTCATGATCGTGTCCTTTCTGTGCAATGGTGGTGTGGGGGCTCAGGCCTGCTGTCCGCTGATGCCGTCGGGCAGGGGGCTGGCCTGGCCCTTGGTCTGGGCACCGGCGCGAGGCGGTGGGGGCTCGGGGAAGCTGGCCTGGGCCAGGGCCACCCGTTCGCGGATCTCCTTGCGTTCGATCTGCTTCGCACGCCACCAGGGCTTGATCTTTTCTTCCCACAAGCCCGCCAGGCCGTTGGGGAAGGCCATGGTCACGCCAATGAACAGGGCGGCCATCAGGAACAGCCACAGATCAGGGGCCGACTCCGAGAAGTAGGTCTTGCCGAAGTTCACCAGCATGGCGCCATACACCGCGCCGACCAGGCTCATGCGGCCACCGACGGCGGCGTAGATCACCATCTCGATGGAGGGCACGATGCCCACGAAGGACGGCGACATGAAGCCCACCTGCAGCGTGAACAGCGCGCCGCCGATGGCCGAGAGACCGGCCGCCAGACAGAAGGCGAAGACCTTGAACATGGACACGTCGTAGCCCGAGAAGCGCACGCGGTCTTCCTTGTCGCGCATGGCCAGCAGCAAGGTGCCCAGCTTGGACGACTGCACCCAGCGGCACAGCAGCACGCTGAGGATCAGCATGCCGCAGCAGACGTAGTAGAGAATGGTCTTGGCCTCGTCGGTGCGGATGTCCCAGCCCTTGAGCGTCTTGAGATCGGTGATGCCGTTGACGCCGCCGGTGTAGCCTTGCTGGCCAATGATCAGCACCGTCAACACCAGGGCCACGGCTTGGGTGATGATGGCGAAGTACACGCCGCCCACGCGCCGCTTGAACATGGCGAAGCCGATGATGAAGGCCAGCAACATGGGCACCAGCACCACCGCCACCAGCGAGAAGGTGAGGCTGTGGAACGGCTCCCACCACCAGGGCAGGGCAGTGAGCTGGTTCCAGTCCATGAAGTCGGGGATGCCGGGCGTGGACTGGATGCTGGTGCTTTCAGGGTCGGAGGCCTCCAGCTTGAGGAACATGGCCATGCAGTAGCCCCCCAGGCCGAAGAAGACCCCCTGACCCAGGCTGAGGATGCCGCCATAGCCCCACAGCATCACCAGGCCGATGGCCACGAAGGCATAGGTCAGGTACTTGCCGACCATGTTGAGCCGGAAGGTGTCCAAGGTGAGCGGCAGCACCACCATCAGCACCAGGGCCAGGAGCAGCAGGCTGCCCAGTTTCTGTTGAGCAATCCAGGTTTTCAGCGCGTTCATGATGAGACTCCGTGCCTGTACTTCAGCGACGAACCTTCGATGCAAGCAGACCTTGCGGACGCAGCATCAGGATGGAGATGACCAGGAGCAGCGTCAGCACCTTGGCGTTCGAGCCACTCATGAAGAACTCGGAGATGGACTGGGTTTGAGCGATGCCGAAAGCCGAGGCCACCGTGCCCAGCAGGCTGCCCGCGCCCCCGAAGGTGACGACCAGGAAGCTGTCCACGATGTAGAGCGAACCGCTGGTAGGGCCGGTGGAGCCGATGGTGGTGAAGGCCGCGCCGGCCACACCGGCGATGCCGCAGCCGATGGCGAAGGTCAGGCGGTCGGTTTGTTTGGTGTTGATGCCGATGGCGTTGGCCATGGTGCGGTTGCTGACCGTGGCGCGCACCCGCAGACCCCAGCGGGCCTTGTAGAGGGCCACCAGCAGCAAGGCGGTGACCAGGGCGGTCAGGCCCATCACGAACAGGCCGTTGATGGGGATGTCCAGCCCTTCAGCCGGCGCCCACGAGCCCATCAGCCAGTCGGGCAGGGTGGGGCTCACTTCCTTGGGGCCGAAGGTGGAGCGGAACACCTGCTGCAGCCCAAGGCTCAGGCCCCAGGTGGCCAGCAAGGTGTCCAGCGGGCGTTTGTACAGGTGTCGGATCAGTGCCCATTCCGTGAGCCATCCCGCGCCAAACGCGATCAGGAAGGCCGCCACGATGGCCGCCGGGAAGTACATCTGGATCAGGCCGGGCGCGAAGGTTTCGGTCAGCATCGATCCCAGGTAGATGGTGTAGGCGCCGATGGTCATGAACTCGCCATGGGCCATGTTGATGACCCCCATCTGGCCGAAGATCACCGCCAGGCCCAGGCCCATCAACAGCAGCACGGAAAACAGGCTCAGCCCGGCAAAGCCTTGCATGAGCCCGATGTTGAGCATGTCGGTCAAAGTCATGTCCATGTTGATCACCCTTGCATCTGAAAAAGCCTGCGCGGCCCGTCTGGCACCTTGCGGGCCGACGCAGGAAACAGGAGGCCTCACATGCAGCCTCCTGTGCGCTCACGCGGTCACTGATAGCCCTTGGGGAAGGGGTTGGGTTCGATCAGGTTGGGCGACTCGGCCACCACCTTGAAGGTGCCGTCGGGCATGCCCTGACCGATGCGCGCCTTGCTCCACAGGTGGTGGTTGGCGTGCACCTTGACGTAGCCTTCCGGCGCGGACTTGAGCTCGATGCCTGGCGAGGCGGCGGTGACCTTGGCCACATCGAAGCTGCCAGCCTTCTCCACCGCGGCCTTCCACAGCCAGGGCCCGAGATAGGCGGCTTGCGTCACGTCGCCGATCACGGCCTTCGGGCCATAGGCCTTCTTGAAGGCCTCGACGAACTTCTTGTTGTTCTCGTTGTCCAGGCTCTGGAAGTACTTCATCGAGCTGTAGAAGCCCGCGAAGTTCTCGCCGCCCACGCCCGTCATTTCGTCCTCGGTCACCGACAGGGTCAGCAGGAACTGCTTGGCGCCCGTGATGCCGGCGGCCTTGAGCTGTTTGTAGAAGGCCACGTTCGAGCCGCCCACCACGGCCGCGAAGATGCAGTCCGGCTTGGCGATCTTGATCTTGTTGATCAGCGAGTTGAAGTTGGTGTGGCCCAGCGGGTAGTACTCTTCACCGACGACCTTGCCCAGCTTGGCCACGCGCTCCACGTGCGCACGGGCGATCTTCATCGAGGTGCGGGGCCAGATGTAGTCCGAACCGACCAGGAAGAAGGTTTTGGCCTTCTTTTCCTTGTTGGCCCAGTCCAGGCCGTACAGGATCTGCTGGGTCGCTTCCTGACCGGTGTAGATCACGTTCTTGGACTGCTCCAGGCCTTCATAGAAGGTGGGGTAGTACAGCAGGCCGTTTTCCTTCTCGAAGATGGGCAGCACGGCCTTGCGGGATGCGGACGTCCAGCAACCGAACACGCAGGCCACCTTGTCGTTGACCAGCAGCTTCTTGGACTTCTCTGCGAAGGTGGGCCAGTCGGAGGCGCCGTCTTCCTTGATCACCCGGATCTTGCGACCCAGGATGCCGCCCATGGCGTTGATCTGGTCAATGGCCAGTTGCTCGGCCTGGATGGAGCCAGTCTCCGAGATGGCCATCGTGCCGGTGGCCGAGTGCAGTTGCCCCACCATCACCTCCTTGTCGGTCACGGCCAGTTGGGTGGTGTTGACCTTGGCGGTGGGGAACTGCTGGGCGCTGACCAGGCCGGGCAAGCCGGCCATGGGCAGGGCGGCCAGGCCCTGCATCAGCAAGCGGCGATGCTGATCCATCATGGTGCGGTCGGCGTTGTCGGGGGCTTGATCGTCACGGTCTTGGCTCATGGAAAGGCTCCTTGCACAAAAAAAGGTGTCGCGTGGTACGCATCGGTGCATGTCGTTCGCGGGGTGCGGCGCAGCGACCTTGGGCTCAACGTTACGGAGACCACGGGTTTCCATGAATACGTCAATTAACGTAGTGCGGGCTGCGGAGCCTGTGCGCACACTGCTGGAGCGCTTCTTGCTGAAAGCATGTCTGCCGCGTTGTCCGGAGCCTGTTTGTGTCCGTTGCCCGACAGAAGATCTTTCGTATCCGTCGCGAATACAACTCCTGGGTTGCCAACGAGACCCTGGAGGACTACGCGCTGCGCTACACCCCGCGAACCTTCCGCAAGTGGAGCGAGATGCGCGTGGCCAACACCGCCTTCGGGGCGGTGTCGTTTCTGGCCCTGGAGGCCATTGGCGGCGCCATCGCGCTGAGTTACGGCTTCACCAACGCACTGATGGCCATCCTGGTGGTGGGGCTGATCATCTTCCTCACGGCCTTGCCCATCAGCTATTACGCGGCCCAGTACGGGCTGGACATGGACCTGCTCACCCGGGGGGCCGGCTTTGGTTACCTGGGCTCGACGCTGACGTCGCTCATCTACGCCAGCTTCACGTTCATCTTCTTTGCGCTGGAGGCGGCCATCATGGCCTTGGCCATCCAGATGGTGTTCGATTGGCCCTTGGCGCTGTGCTACCTGATTTCATCGCTGGTCGTGATTCCCTTGGTGACGCACGGCATCACCCTGATCTCGCGCTTGCAGATGTGGACGCAACCCCTGTGGCTGGCCATGCTGATCCTGCCGTTTGTGGTCATCGCGTGGAAGCAGCCCGAGGCCTATGTGGACTTCACCAGCCTGTCGGGGCGCATCTCAGGCTCGTCTGATGTCGACCTGGTGTCATTCGGCATGGCTGCCACCGTCATCTTTGCGCTGGTGGTGCAGGTGGGCGAGCAGGTGGACTACCTGCGCTTTCTGCCTGAGAAGACCCGCGAGAACCGCTGGCGCTGGTGGGGGGCCGTGCTGGTGGCGGGCCCGGGGTGGATCATCCCCGGCATGCTCAAGATGATCGCGGGCGCCTTTCTGGCTTACCTGGTCATTCAGCGCGAGGTGCCGGTGGACAAGGCCATCGAGCCCACGCAGATGTACCTGGCCGCCTTCAGCGAGGTCTTCCAATCCGGCACCTGGGCGCTGTGGGCCATGCTGATTTTCGTCATCGTCTCGCAGATCAAGATCAACGTCACCAACGCGTATGCGGGCTCGCTGGCCTGGTCCAACTTCTTTGCACGCCTGACCCACAGCCACCCCGGCCGGGTGGTGTGGCTGGTGTTCAATGTGCTGATCGCGGTCATGCTGATGACCCTGGGGGTGTTCGGCGCGCTGGAGCATGTGCTGGGGCTGTACAGCAATGTGGCCATCGCCTGGGTGGGGGCCCTGGTGGCCGATCTGGTCATCAACAAGCCCTTGGGCTGGTCGCCACGGGGCATCGAGTTCAAGCGCGCCCACCTGTATGACCTGAACCCGGTGGGGCTGGGGGCCACCACCTTGGCCGCCGGTGTGGCCATCGCGGCCCATGCCGGGCTGATGGGGGATGCGGTGCTGCCCTGGTCGCCTTTCATCGCGCTGGGCATCGCGTTCGTGGCCTCACCTGCGCTGGCCTGGGCCACACGCGGGCGCTACTACCTGGCCCGCCCGCCCCGCAAGCCCTGGCGCCCCGGTGAGATGGTGCGCTGCACGGTGTGCGACAACGAGTTCGAGTCAGAAGACATCGCCACCTGCCCGGCCTACGAGGCACCCATCTGCTCGCTGTGCTGCACGCTGGAATCCCGCTGCCACGACCGCTGCAAAACCCGATCACGGGCGGCCGAGCAGGTCTCTGATGGGTTGATGGCGATTTTGCCGGTGCAACTTTCCAGGCGCATGAACTTTCAGGTGGGGCACTACCTGGTGGTGTTTCTGTCGCTGGCCGCGCTGCTGGCGGCGGTGCTGGGCGTGGTGTACTACCAGGAGGGGGTGGAACACACCGGCCTGCTGGCCGATGGCAGCATGACCGCTGCGGCCTTGCAGGGGCCCTTCATCAAGGTCTATGCCTTGCTGTTGATGGTGGTGGCGGTGTGCGCCTGGTGGGTGGTGCTGGCCTCTGAAAGTCGCCGCATGGCGCAGGACGACAGCAACCGCCAGAACCAGTTGCTGCAAAAGGAAATCGATGCCCACCGGCGCACCGACGCGGCCCTGCAGCAGGCCAAGGAGCTGGCCGAGGCCGCCAACCAGGCCAAGACGCGCTACGTGGCGGGCATGACGCATGAGTTGCGCACGCCGCTCAACAGCATCCTGGGCTATGCGCAAATCCTGATCAAAGGCCGGCAGTCGATGGACGAGCGCAGCCAGCTGGATGGCTTGACCACCATCCAGCGCAGTGGCGAGCACCTCATGGGCCTGATCGATGGCCTGCTGGAACTGGCGCGCATCGAGGCCGGGCGCTTGCGGCTGGAGCCGTCACCCGTGCCCTTGTCTGCCTTTCTGGACGAGGTGGTGCGCATGGTGCGGCCGCAGGCCGAGGCCCGGGGCTTGGTGTTCGAACTGCAGACCCGGGGACGGGTGCCCCAGTGGGTGCACGCCGATGTCAAGCGCCTGCGGCAGATTTTGCTCAACCTCTTGGGCAATGCCGTGCGCTTCACCGAGCGTGGGCGCATCATCCTGCGTGTGGACGCCCGCCGTGAGGTCTTGCGCTTCGAGGTGGAAGACAGCGGCATCGGCATTGCCCCGCAAGACATGGATCGCATCTTCCTGCCGTTCGAGCGGGGTCGCGGGGGGCGCCGAGTGGCGGATGCCGGCACCGGGCTGGGGTTGACCATCACCCATCTGTTGACGGAACTCATGGGTGGCGAGCTGTCGGTGCGCAGCAAGCTGGGCGTGGGCAGCACGTTCACGGTCAGACTGTACCTGCGTGAGATTGCGGCCCCCAGTCAGGCGCCGCTGGCCGTGGATGGCCTGCCCGATCCGGTGGGGCTGCGCTCCATCGTGGGCTATGAAGGGCCGCGTCGCACCCTGCTGGTGGTGGATGATCAGCCCATCCAGCGCCACATGCTGGCGGGCATGTTGCTGCCGCTGGGCTTTGTGTTGCGCGAAGCGGCCAGCGGCAGCGAGGCGCTTGAGAGTGTGCGCAGCGAACTGCCCGATGCCGTGCTGCTGGACATCAGCATGGACGACATGGACGGCTGGGCCACGGCCAAAGCGTTGCGAGCGGCAGGCTTTGTAGACGTGCCCATCATCATGGTCTCGGCCAATGTGTTCGAGAACCGCCCCGAGAACCTGGCGGAGGCAGGATGCCAGGCGTTTGTGGGCAAGCCGGTGATGGAGTCCGAACTCTTGCGTGCCCTGGGTGCCTGCCTGCACCTGTCGTGGACCACCCGACAGGCCAGTGACGCCGCGGCGCAGGCCTTGCCGGGCGTGTTGCCAGCGCTTCTCGCGCGTCAGCCTGTCGACCCGCCGACCGTGGGGGCGGCGGCGCAGCCACTGCCCGCAGATGCCGCCTGGGAGTTGAACCGCCTGGCCCGCAAGGGCCACGTTCAGGCCTTGCGGGCATCCCTGAGCGACTGGCGCAGCAGCCATCCCGCGCATGAACTGCACTGGGCCCGCGTGGAGGCCTGGCTCGAGCAGTTTGACCTGGATGCCATTGCCACCTATGTGGCGTCTTACCTGGAAGAGGATGCGATCGATGACCCAACTGTCTGATGCGCACGCTGGCACCGTGCTGGTGGTCGACGATGTGCCTGACACCTTGCGCATGTTGTGTGAGGCCCTGACGCAGGAGGGCTACACCGTGCTCGTGGCCCGAGACGGCGAACAGGCGCTGGACCGCCTGACCACCATCGAGCCCGACGCCATCCTGATGGATGCGCTGATGCCCGGTTTATCGGGCTTTGAGACCTGTCAGCGCATCAAGGCCGAAGCCGCCTGGGCGGCCATTCCCGTCATCTTCATGACGGGCTTGTCTGACACGGCCGATGTGGTGGCGGGGTTTGATGCCGGCGGCGTGGATTACGTGGTCAAGCCGGTGCGCATTGAAGAGGTGCTGGCCCGCTTGGCCACGCATGTGCGCAACGCGCGTGCCGCACGAGAGGCCTGGCAGCGCGCCAGTGAGGCAGCGTCGGCCGCACAAGGTGCCCATCCAGTCGATGCCGCCTTGAGTGCCCGTCTGGAGGAAGCCGCCCTGACGCCCCGCGAGCGCGAGGTGCTGACCTGGGTCGCCCGGGGCAAAACCAACCGCGACATCGCCGACATCCTCGGGATGAGCCACCGCACGGTCAACAAGCACCTGGAGCACATCTTCGAAAAACTCGGTGTGGAAACCCGGGCCGCTGCGGCGGCGCTGGCCAGTCCGGTGCTGGCGGGGGACACGGCCTCGGGCTGACGGCTGGTGCTACGATGCTCGCATGCCAATCAACTCAGGAGAACTGCATGCACGCGTGGCATCACATGGGGGCTGCGGCCTGCCTGGCCCTGGCTTCGGCAAGCGCCTCGGCCAATCTCACTTACACCTTCGATTCTGACGCGCAAGGCGTGACTGCCACGGGCGCCGCCCTCAGCCAGGGGCCTGGGTATCTGGTGCTTCAGGACACTGACAACGCCGACATGGCTGTGCAGTTGCCAGCCGCTGACCTGGTGAACGGTACGCAGTACCTGGGCGGCACCCTGTCCTTCGATGCCATCAACCTCAACGGGGCCGTCAACGACTGGTTCAGCTTCGGCACCGTGCGCCTGACGGGTGCGTCAGGCCAGTTCGTCGAGCTGGACATCGAGCCCGGCGCGGAGCCTGCCACCACCTGGAAAACCTACAGCGTGGCGCTGACCGAGAGCGTCTGGGGTGCCAACCTGGCGTCGGTCCTGGCGCAGTGGTCGGGCGTCAGCATCACGCTCGAATCGCACGTGGGTTTTGATCAGACCAACGGCGGCTTTGAGCTCAACGGTATCGACAACATCCGTGTGACCTCTGCGGTGCCCGAGCCCGGTACCCTGGCCCTGGCGATGGCCGGCTTGGCCTTGCTGCCATGGGCAGCGCGACGTCAGTCGGCAAAGCGCCACTGAGGTGCTTGGGCGTCGTGGTGCACGATGCCCTCGCTCAGGCTCAATCGGCCTTCCACCATCCACCGTACCGCCTGTGGGTAAATCTGGTGCTCCTGCGCCAGCACCCGGGCGGCCAGTGCAGGGGCATCATCACCGGGCAGCACGGGCACGGCCGCCTGGATCACGATGGGGCCATGGTCCAGCTCCGGGGTGACGAAGTGCACCGTGGCTCCCGCCAGCTTGCAGCCGGCCTCGATGGCCCGCTGGTGCGTGTGCAGACCCGGGAACGCCGGCAACAGGGAGGGGTGGATGTTGAGCAGCCGCCCCTCGTAATGACGCACAAAGCCTTCCGTCAGGATGCGCATGAAGCCGGCCAGCACCACAACGTCGGGTTGAAACCCGTCGATCACGTGGGCCAGTTCGGCATCAAATGCCTCGCGGCTGTTGAAGGTCTTGTGCTCGACCACGGCCGTGGGGATACCGTGGGAGGCGGCGAACGCCAGGCCCGAGGCGTCGGCCTTGTTGCTGATGACGGCCGCGATGCGGGCAGGCCAGCCTTCGCGCTGGCAGGCGTGCACGATGGCCTCCATGTTGGAGCCCCGGCCAGAAATCAGGATCACGATGTTTTTCATGCGGGACGCAGTGTAGCGCCCCTGGGCTCTCCCTAAGGTTTGGGGGGTGGCGTTGTTGGCGCTTGCCTGTCCCGACCTGGGCTGATGTAATCCTCGCCGACACATCACGGGACGTGATGGGAACCATGATCGGGAGAATTCATGAACAATCGATTCGTTCGCTGGCTGGGCAGGGTGGGTATGTTGGCAGCCTTGGCGTCAGCGCTGGGCACAGCGCGAGCCGACACACCGTACGTCGTCGGTGGGGCGGCTCAGTCTGTGACGCCGGACAGTGCTCAATGGAGTTGGGACGGTGCTTACTTGAAGGGCTTTCGCGCCGCGCTTGAGAACCCCAGTTACTTTGGCCCCGACGGGATTGTCAAGCGCACGATCGACACGGTGACGTTGACTGAAGTGACGGCATCGACCCTGTCGGGTGTCAATATGTTCGTGGGCACCTGGATCTCAGATGGAAACGCTGTTCCGATTCAGTCTGCTGTGGTGGATTTTTTCCTGTCAGGTGGCGATTTGTTCCTGCTTCAGGATGACAGCGGGCATGACGCTTTGGGGGCGGCACTTGGCATCAGCACCACGGGCAGCACCGGCACCATTTCGAATGGCGTAGCGCCGCTGTTTGACGGCCCGTTCGGGACGGCCAAAGACGTGGAGCAGTTCTATCTGGTCGGCCAACTCAACCCCGATGCGATCAGCGCTCGGAATGGTCGAGTAGGTGGTACCAATGCCCAGGGTCAAGTCACCTCTGCATATTGGCTGGCGGGCGAGTACGCGCCGGGTGCTGGCGCGTTGTTCATCATTGCCGATGTCGACATGATTGCCACCACCCAATCGTGCGGCCGAGCCTTGTGCGGTGCATCGTATGATCCGTTGAACAGCAACGGGATCTATGCGCTCAACACGTTCTCCTTCCTGCAGAGCCAGGGTGGCACTCCTCCGATCCCAGAGCCTGAAACCTACGCCCTGATGTTGGCCGGGTTGGCGGTGGTGGGTGGGATGCGTTGGCGCCGGCGGCGCGTTTGAGCGCCGCTGCATGAAGACGCGCTGTTGTCTTGGGCAGCTTGGACGGGCTGGGCCTAAAATGCGGGCCTTGCTTTTCCCATGCTGCTCCGCATGACCCAACGTGTACTCACCGGCATCACCACCACAGGCACCCCTCACCTGGGTAACTACGTGGGCGCCATACGTCCCGCCATCGCGGCCAGCCGCGAGCCGGGGGTGGAGAGCTTCTTTTTCCTGGCGGATTACCACGCCCTGATCAAGTGCGATGATCCGGCGCGCATCGCACGTTCTCGCCTGGAAATCGCGGCCACCTGGCTGGCTGCCGGCCTGGATACCGAGCGCGTCACCTTCTACGCGCAGAGCGACATCCCCGAGATCACCGAGCTGAACTGGTTGCTGACCTGCGTGACCGCCAAGGGGCAGATGAACCGGGCCCACGCCTACAAGGCGGCGGTGGATGTGAACGTGGCCAAGGGCGTGGAGCCCGACGATGGCGTCACCATGGGCCTGTTTTGCTACCCGGTGCTGATGGCTGCCGACATCCTGATGTTCAACGCCCACCGTGTGCCCGTCGGGCGTGACCAGGTGCAACACATCGAGATGGCGCGCGACGTGGCCCAGCGTTTCAACCACCTGTATGGCGCCGGCCACGAGCTGTTCGTGCTGCCCGAGGCCGAGATCGAGGAAGCCGTGGCCACCTTGCCCGGCCTGGACGGCCGCAAGATGAGCAAGAGCTACGACAACACCGTGCCCTTGTTCGAAGGGGGCCCCAAGGCCCTGAAAGAGGCCGTGGCCCGCATCGTGACCGACTCGAAGCTGCCGGGCGAGCCCAAAGAGCCTGAAGGTGCGCATCTGGTCACCATCTACGACGCCTTTGCCGATGCAGCCCAGCGCGAGGCCTTCCGGGCCGATTTGCGCGCCGGCCTGGCTTGGGGTGAGGCCAAGCAGCGCCTGGTGGAGTTGATCGAGGCCCATGTGGGCCCGATGCGTGCCCGATACGCCGAGCTGGTGGCCCATCCTGAGCAGATCGAAGCGGTGTTGCAGGCGGGCGCCGACAAGGCCCGTGCGCGCGCCACGCCGTTCCTGAAGGAGTTGCGCCATGCCGTGGGCTTGCGCCGCATGGTGGCGTCGGGCGCGGTGTCGTCCACGGCCCAGACCACCGCCAAGTCGGCGGTGCCGGTGTTCAAGCAGTACCGTGAGGCCGATGGCCAGTTCTACTTCAAGCTGAGTACGCCCTCCGGTGACACCTTGCTGCAAAGCCAGGCCTTTGCCGACGGGCGTGAGGCCGGGCAGTGGGTGAAGCGCTTCAAGCAAGAGGGGGGCGCCCCCCTGGCCGAGGCACCGGTATCGCTGGCTGAGGGCGTGTTGCAGGCCGACGTGCTGGCCGCGCTCACGGCGCTGCAGGCTCATGAAGCCGAGCAGGCGGCGGCCAAGGCGGCGAACAAGACAGGGGCCTGAGGTGGCGGGCATCCACATCACCGACATCGAGTCGGCGATCAACTGGTGGCGCGAGAAAGAGCGCACCACCCCCCAGGGCATGCTGGACCTCGGAGCCGAGGTGCAGGCCCTGGCCCAGGTGTATGCCTTGATGGTGTACTACCGCGAGTCGGAGTGTGACGAAGACACCATGCCGCGCGCCGCCTACCAGGCCTGGCTGCGCTGGTACGACACCACGCAAGACACACCGTGCATTGCCATTTGCTCCACCAGCCAGGGCGATGATTTGTGCAAGGGCTGTGGCCGCACCTTCGACGAGGTGCAGTTGTGGCCCGAGATGAGCCCGGCCGAAAAGCGGGCCACTTGGCGCCGGATCACGATCGAGTCCAGCGCCTGGCGTTTCAACCGCTACGCCGAGCGGGCACCCGATCAGGCGGGGCGCACGGTTTCGTCTTCAGGCTGATCCACGCCCAGCGGTGCGGCGTTTGAACTGATCACGCGACGCATGGCGCCAGAACGGTCCAATGGCGGTAACAAAGGCGCCGAGGTCAGCGCGGGCGATGCACGGCAGTTCGGTGCCGTCGGCCCACGTGGGTTGCACTCTTCAAAGAAGCGGATGTCGGGGGCCCGGCGCATGGCCTCGGTGATGTCGGCCGCTTCGGGCGTGAGACGGTTGGCCTCATCGCCAAACTCCAGCAGCATGATCTGCAGGTTGAGTTGGCCCGGGAACATGGCCTCGCTGTAGTCGCTCACCATGGCCTTCAAATCGGGGTTGTCATGGCCGCGGCGCGGGTGAAGCTGCGGGAAGTTGCGCGCCATCAGCAGGTAGGTCTTGTAGCCCTTGCTGATCAGCAGCCAGTACTGCGGCGTCAGCGGTGATTTCAGGGCCTCAATCAACATCCGCCAGGCGAAGGCTTTTGCAGGCTGCCCGACCCGCGGTAGGCCTGGTCGATGATGGTGTCGCCGCTGAACAGTCCTTGGGCCCGCCGGCCGCGCAATTCGAACTGGTAGACGCCCAGGGTCGAGAAACCCACGATCTCGCCACGCTCGCGGCACCGAACGACGAAGGCGCCGTGTTTGCGCGACAGGTCGTCCATGAACTTGTCCAGCGGGCTGCTCGGGTGATGCGACTCAAACAGGGCGTGCGTGCGAAAGATGTCGGGCGAGGACAGCGATCGAACGCGCTGGTGGCGGGTGGTGGTCTGCATGTGGTGATGTCATCAGCAGGTTTGTATGTGCGATGACCGGAAGGCATTCATATGGGTGCGTTTGAAACGGCCAATTTCTCTCTATGGCGGCTATCAATCGTTCGTTTGAAACGGTGTCACTGATCCGGCTTCAGTCCGAACGCTGGAAGTGGTGCATGTCCCGCCGGGTAGCGTTCACGCCCCAGGGTGCCTTCCAGAGGGGGCATGTCGATCGTCTGTTCGGGCACCGTCTGGTCGGGCAGGTGGTCCAGCAGGTGGCGGATCACCGTGAGCCGGCCTCGCCGCTGGTCATTGAAGTCAACCAGCGTCCAGGGGGCGTGATCGCTGTGGCTGGCCTTGAGCATGGCGTTGCGGGCCTGTCCGTACTCGGCATACTTGGTGCGGGCCACCACGTCCACAGGCGACAGCTTCCAGCGCTTCAGCGGGTCTTTCAGCCGTTCGGCGAAGCGCTTTTCCTGCTCCGCCTGGTCCACGCACAGCCAGTATTTGAAGAGCAGGATGCCGTCGTCGACGAGCATGCGCTCGAACAGGGGTACTTCGCGCAAAAAGCGTTTGTACTCGTCATCGGTGCAAAAGCCCATGACCTTTTCGACCCCGGCGCGGTTGTACCAGCTGCGGTCAAACAGGACCACGTTGCCCGCTGAGGGCAGGTGGGGCACATAGCGCTGGAAGTACCACTGGGTGCGTTCTTGCTCCGAGGGCTTGCCCAGCGCCACCACCTGACAGCGGCGGGGGTCGAGCACGTCCGAGATGGCCCGGATGACGCCGCTTTTGCCCGCCGTGTCGCGCCCTTCGAAGATCACCAGCAGCCGCTTGTGGTGGTGCGCCAGCCAGCGCGACATCTGCGCCAGTTCCAGCTGCATGGGCTCCAGCGCCGCCTCGTAGTCTTTGCGGCTGAGTTTGTCGTTGGCTGGTTTGGCGGCTTTGCCCATTTACATGCTCCTGTCAGAGTGTTGATGTCAGACCATAACCTATTGCCAACGGGCCATCAGGTGGAGCCAGCCTCGATAGAATCCGGATATGACCGACGCCCACGCCAACGGCACGCCTGCTGCCCCCGCCGATTCCAGCTCCAAGCCCACCAACTTCCTGCGCGGCATCATCGACCGCGACCTGGAGCAGGGCACTTACGCCAGCCGTCGCTGGGCCGGCTCGCCCGGCGATGCGGCGCACCACGAGGCCGGCCAGCCCGACCCGGCCAAGATCCGCACCCGCTTTCCCCCGGAGCCGAACGGCTACCTGCACGTGGGCCACGCCAAGAGCATCTGCCTGAACTTCGGCCTGGCGCGCGACTACGGTGGCGTCTGCCACATGCGCTTTGACGACACCAACCCCGAGAAGGAAGAGCAGGAGTACGTTGACGCCATCCTGGACGCCGTCAAGTGGCTGGGCTTTGGCTGGGACTCGAACTTCAACGGCAAGCCCGAAAGCCACCTCTACTACGCCAGCAATTACTTCGACTTCATGTACCGCGCGGCCGAGGCGCTGATCACGGCTGGCCTGGCCTACGTGGACGAGCAGACGCCGGAAGAGATGCGTGTGAACCGCGGCGACTTTTCCACGCCCGGCAAGGACAGCCCCTTCCGCAGCCGCACGCCGGACGAAAACCTGGCGCGCTTCCGCGAGATGCGCGATGGCAAGCTGCCCGACGGCGCCGCTGTGCTGCGCGCCAAGATCGACATGGCCAGCCCCAACATCAACATGCGGGATCCGGCCATCTACCGCATCCGCCGCGCCACCCACCACAACACGGGTGACACCTGGTGCATCTACCCGATGTACACCTTCGCCCACCCGATCGAAGACGCGCTGGAGCAGATCACGCACAGCATCTGCACGCTGGAGTTCGAAGACCAGCGGCCTTTCTACGACTGGTTGCTGGACAACCTGGCCACGCTGGGCCTGCTCCGGCAGCCCACGCCCAAGCAGTACGAATTCGCGCGCCTGAACCTGACGTATGTCATCACCTCCAAGCGCAAGCTCAAGCAATTGGTGGACGAGGGCGTGGTGTCGGGCTGGGACGACCCCCGCATGCCCACCATCGTGGGTTTGCGCCGCCGGGGCTACACGCCCGAGGCCATCCAGCTGTTCTGCGAGCGCATCGGCGTGAGCAAGTCCGACAGCTGGATCGACTACAGCACGCTGGACATCGCCCTGCGCGACGATCTGGAGAGCAAGGCCCACCGTGGCATGGCCGTGCTCGACCCGGTCAAGTTGGTGCTGACGAACTGGGATGAGGTGATGGGGGCGGGTCATCTGGAGCCGTGCTCGTTGCCGGCGCTGCCTCACCCTCCTGAAGGTGTCGAGTCTCCGGTGCGTCACTTCACGCTGGGCCGCGAGGTCTGGATCGAGCGCGAAGACTTCGAAGAGGTGCCGCCGAAGGGTTACAAGCGCCTCTTTCCCGGCAACAAGGTGCGCCTGAAGGGCGGCTACGTCATCGAGTGCACGGGCTGCACCAAGGATGCCGATGGCCGCGTCACCGAGGTGCTGGCCACCGTGGTGCCCGACACCAAGAGCGGCACGCCCGGTGCCGACAGCGTGAAGGTGAAAGCCGCCATCACCTGGGTGGGCGTGGCCGACGGGGTGCCTGCCGAGGTGCGCTTGTACGACCGGCTGTTCACCGACCCGCATCCCGATGCCGGTGGCAAGGACTTCAAGGCCAGCCTGAACCCCGACAGCGTCAAGGTGGTGACCGCCTATGTGGAGCCTTCGTTGGCGGCCGCTCAGCCAGACCAGAAGTTCCAGTTCGAGCGCTTTGGCTACTTTGTGGCTGATCGCCATGACCACACCCCGGGCAAGCCGGTGTTCAACAAGATCACCGGCCTGAAGGACGGCTGGAAGTGAGCCTGACGGCCCGCCTGCGCCGCCAATTGCTGGTGCTGGCCGGGCTGGTCTGTCTGGGCCTGGCGGGGGTGGGGGTCATCCTTCCCGGCTTGCCCACCACGCCCTTTGTGTTGCTGGCAGCCGCCTGTTTTGCCAAGGCCTCACCGGCACTGCATGGCTGGCTGTTGCGGCACCGCTGGATGGGGCCGATGGTGCGCGACTGGGAGTCCCATCGCAGCCTGCCGCTTCGCGTCAAGGTGCTGGCCATCGCCATGATGGTCACCATGGTCAGCCTGTCGGTGTGGCAGTTGGCCGGGCGCCCCTGGGTGCAGGGCGCCATCACGTTGGCGGGCGTGGTGGGGGTGATCGTGGTGGCACGCATTCCCACGCGGGCGCCGGTGCCTGCGCGCGCGACGGGTCAGTAATGCGGCGGCAGTTCGTCGCGCAGGCTGCGGAAGCCGCCGCCTGGGCCTGACTGGCTGGCCTGCTCGCGCAGGGATTGAAGCTCCTGTAGCAGCAGGTCGATCAGCGACTGTTGACGCGCCACCGTCAGGTTGAGCGTGTCCAGCAGGTCTTCGGCGTAAGCCGCTTTCATCTCCAGCTCGGTGATGCGAGCCTCCAGGCGTTCGCGGGTGTCATCGCCTTGTGGCGAATCAGGCAAGGCGGCAGTCGGCGTGGTGCGGGTCATCGGCGGCTTAAAAAGACGGGTCGGGTACGGACGGGTCAGGTTCTGCACGAGCGGCCCGTCGCTGGGCACGGCGGGCCTGCAGGGCCTCCAGCCGCTCGCGCTCATCGGCCAGCGCCCCCGGGCCGGGCTGCACCGTCACATCGCGGGGCTGCACGGCCTGGCCACACACCGTGCGCAGCTGCAAGGGCCCCAAAGGCTGGCCGCTGGCGCGATCCACCAGGGTCACCGCCGGGCCTTCGGGCAGGGCTTCATGCTGATCGCCCCATTGGGTCAGGGCCACCATCACGGGCAGCAGGTCGCGCCCTTTGGGGGTCAGGGCGTAAGCCAGGGCCTTGCCGTTCTGGCTGGTCTGCGTCACCTCCAGCACCCCGTGTGTCACCAGGCGGCTCAAGCGCTGGCTGAGGATGTTGGGCGCGATGCCCAGCCGCGATTCGAACTCGCCAAACCGCCGTGCACCCCAGAAGGCCTCGCGCACGATGAGCAGCGTCCACCACTCTCCGATCACATCCAGTGACCGGGCGATGGAGCAACGCATGTGGGCAAAGCTGCTGCGGGACATGGGTGAATTGTAGGCCGCACGGTGCTTACTTGCATCATGAAAGTGCATCGGCTAGCATGCATATACTTTCAATACGAAAGTAATTCTGGAGTGCTTGATGGCTGAAGTCGCCCTGTTTGTTCATTCCACCGGCACCGGTCCGTTCATGTGGACGAAGTTGCTGGCCCAGCGCCCAGAGGGGCTGACGCCGCTCACGCCCAGCAACCGGGGCTACAGCCTGGCCGACATGGTGCCCCGTGGTCAGCCCTTGACCCTGGCTGAGGAGGTGGCCCATTTGAGGGCACAGATTCCTGAGGGCACCACAGCTTTGCACTTGGGTGGGCATTCGTATGGTGGCTTGGCCGCCCTGACTTTGGCTCTGGACCCGAGCTTGCCGGTGCGCTCGGTGTGGCTGTATGAGCCAGTGCTGTTTGGCGCCTTGCGAGCCGAGATGCCCACGCTGCCCGAGGACGCGGCAGCTGATGTACGCCGGCTGTTTGATGGTGAACACTCGATGCTGGATGACGAGACCGGTGGCCTGGCGCCCTGGCTGGAGCGCTTTGTCGACTACTGGAACCAGCCGGGGGCCTGGGCGGCCATGAGCGACAAGGCGCGGCAGATGGCCGAGTTCGTGGGCTGGAAGATGTACCAGGAGGTGCGGGCCGTGTCGACCACGGCCGAGCCCTTTGCCCATTACCGCCTGCCGGTGCCCCTGACCCTGGTGCGTGGCGAACGCTCGCCCGCGCCCACCCGCGAGATGGTGCAGCGCCTGGCGGCCGTCAACCCGCACGCCGAGGTCGAGGTCTTGAGTGGCCTGGGGCACATGTCCTTGCTGAGTGCGCCAGAGCAGGTGCTGCCGTCGCTGCAGCGTCACTGGGCCCGCGTCATGCGCTGACCCTGGTTTGACGCGGCCGGATTCACGGTTTCGCGTCTCAGGTGGGGGTGGTGGCTGATGGGGCTGCGTACGATGTGGTCATGAACGATTCAAGCCATCTTCAACCCTCGGGGTGTGCCGTGTTGCTGCACGTGGCCGTCATCGGCGCCGGCATGGCGGGCCTGAGTTGCGCCACCGCCTTGCATCAAGCAGGCTGCCGCGTGACCATCTTCGATAAAAGCCGTGGGCCGTCGGGACGCATGAGCACCCGCCGGGCCGAGGGCTGGCAGTGCGACCACGGGGCGCAGTACTTCACCGCCCGCGACGCCGCCTTTGCGGCGCAGGTGCATGGCTGGTTGGAGGCGGGCTGTGTGGCGCCCTGGTCCCCACGCTTGCGGGCCTGGTCACGCGAGGAAGGCTGGAGCCAGCCGAGTGATAGCGTGACCCGCTGGGTGGGGGTGCCGCGCATGACCGCCCCGGCGGCGGCCATGTCGACCGCCTTGAAGGACGCGGGGCACCCCCTGCACCTTCAACACACCGTGACGGGCCTGCAGCGCACGCCCGCGGGTTGGCGCCTGCAGGTGGCCGAAGCCGAGGCGGCGGGGATGGATTCGGAGTTTGACGCAGTGGTCTTGGCCGTGCCCTCGCCCCAGGCCGCCCCCTTGTTGCAGCCCGTGGCACCGGCCTGGGCTGCCGAGGTGCAGGCCGTGCGCATGCGCGGCAGCTGGGCGCTGATGGTGCGCTACGAGCAACCCGTGGCCTCACAGCTCGGTTGGGATGCGGCCTTCGTCAACACACCGCCCTTGCGCTGGCTGGCGTGTGACAGCCACAAACCTGCCCGCCCCACCGACCCCGAGACCTGGCTGCTGCACGCGGACGCAGACTGGAGCGATGCCCACATCGAAGACCCGCCCGAGTCGGTGGCCACCACCTTGCTGGCTGCGGCGGCCGAACTGGGCCTGCCCGCCTCGCAGGCCTGGACGGCCCACCGCTGGCGGTATGCCGATACCGCGCCTGGCGCCCAGCCGCCCAGCGCCTGGGATGCCACGCTGGGCCTCGGTTTGTGTGGCGACTGGATGAACGAGGGCAAGGTGGAGGGCGCCTGGTTGAGTGGCCGGGATCTGGCACAGCGCATGGTGTCTTCCCCGCTGTGATAGAACTTCAGGGTAGACCCAACCCCGAAAGGACCCGTGCATGGCCATTCCCTGGCAGGTGTTGCTCAAGACCGTGCCCTGGGCGGACGTGATTTCCAACGCCCCTGCGATTGCCGATGGTGCCCGCAAGCTGTGGAAGAAGGTGCGCGGCACGGGGGCTGCGGCAGAACCCATGCCCCCTGCGCCCATCGTGGTGCCCCCGGGCGGCGACGTGGTGCAGGCCCTGCGCACGCGGGTGGAGCACCTGAGCGCCGAGACGCGCATGCTGCAGCAGGAGTTACAGACCTCGTCCGAGTTGATCAAGGCCCTGGCCGACCAGAACACCTTGCTGGTGGAGCGCGTCGAGGCGCACCGCGTGCGCCTGCGCTGGCTCAGTGCGCTGGTGCTGCTGATGGGCCTGGGCTTGGCGGGGCTGTGGTGGCGTCTGGCTTGAGGGTGGGGCGGCGCTCAGGCGCCAGCCACGTGCCGCCCACGGGCAGCGCCTGAAAGGCCTCGGGCGCCAAGCCGGCGGCTTCACGTGCCCGCGCCAGGTCCTGTGGCGGTGCATCGGGCCGCTCATCACTGAGGATGAAGGTGCCCCAGTGCACGCCCAAGCTCTGGCAAGCTTGCAAGTCCTGGTGGATGCGCACAGCCTCGGCCGGGTTGACGTGGTAGTCGCGCATGAACCATCGGGGCGCATAGGCCCCGATGGCGATCAAGGCCAGATCCGGACCAGGGCAGCTTGCTGAGCTGGTGTTGACCGATGACCGATGGAACAGACGTTGGTACGTGGCTTTGAAATCGGGGCTGTAGCCCGTGTCGCCACTGAAGTACCAGCGCCAGGGCCGGTGCGGTGACTGGGCGTGCGGCGAGCCCATGACCGCCCAGCCACCCCACAAGGTCTGACGGCGATCACGCTGAAGGCCAGATCGGGCGTGGTGCTCGGGGTGGGCGCCACCGGGCGTTCATCCTGGCGTGCATCCTGGGGCCGAAGCGCCGCTCCCACTGCCAGCGAAGGAAGGAGCCGAAGCCCTTGCGCTCATCATCGATGTGCAGGTTGCGAAAGCCGGTGTCGGTGTGGTGGGTCGGGCGCGTGGTGTCGGCCTGGCTTACCCCTTTGGGCAGGGGCGCGCAGGCCGTCAGCACCCCGGCCATGAGCAGGGTAGTTCATGCGGTCAGGCTGAGTCGCGTCATGCCAGGGCGGCCCAGCTCATTCGCCCTGGGCGCTGCCTGCATCCGACTTGCCGCCACCACGGCGTCCGCCACGGCTGCGGGGCGCGCGGGCGGGTGGGTTGTCACCAGCCTGGGGCGGGGCAGGCGCGTCCGAGGCTGGGGCCGGCGCTGAAGACTGATCAGCCGGTTCTTCGGCCTTGGATGCGGCTCGGGCGCGTCCGCCACCCGTGCCGCGCGCCGCCGCCTTGCGGGCGCTGCGCTTGGCGGCGGGGGCCGGCGCTGTGTGGGTATCGGTGGTGGCGGGTGCGCTGACCGGCGCCTCGGTCACGGTGGGGGCGTCGCTGTCCGCAGTGTTCTGGGCCGCGGGCACGTTGGCGGTCTCTTCATGGCGTCCACCACCACGGCGGCCTCGGCCTGAACGGCCGCGGTTGCCTGCACTGGCGCTTTGACGGTCGCGACGAGGGGCGGTCGCTGCGCTGCCATGCTCAAGCTCAGGCGCGTCACCCTCTTCGGCCATGACTGACGACACCACATCGGCCGCGGCCTCGCCGCTGTGGGCCGTTGGCCCTGCGTTCATCGGCTCAGAGGCCGGGATGGGCACGACGGGGGGCTGTACCACTGCCGGTGTGGTTTGGGCCGTCGCTGGTACCCCGGTGCCACGCGACACATAGGTGCCCGATTTCTCGTCGCGCCCAAAGTCCAGCAGCCCACGGGCACGGGCTTCTTCCAGCAGGTTGCCGAAGGTGCGGAAGCCGTGGTAGTTCTCGCTGAAGCCCGGGTTGCGGCGCTTGATGGCCTCTTTGAGCACCGAGGCCCAGATGCGGCCGCCCTCGTCGCGGTCGGTCACCAGGGCCTCGTAGGTCTCGGCCGCCAGCTCCACCGCCTTGGTGCGGCGGGCGTCCATCTCGGCCTTGCGCTTGGCCTCTTCTTCAGGCGTGCGGCGTGGCTGCGCCTGATCCCGTCCATCACGGCGGGCAGACTGGCGTTGGCTATCGCGCACCAGGTCGTCGTAGAAGATGAACTCGTCGCAGTTGGCCGTCAGCAGGTCCGAGGTGGACTGCTTGACGCCCACGCCGATCACGTACTTGGCGTTTTCGCGCAGCTTGGACACCAGCGGCGAGAAGTCAGAATCGCCCGAGATGATCACGAAGGTGTTGACGTGGGCCTTGGTGTAGCACAGGTCCAGCGCGTCGACCACCATGCGGATGTCGGCCGAGTTCTTACCCGATTGCCGCACATGCGGGATCTCGATCAGCTCGAAGTTGGCTTCGTGCATCGGCGCCTTGAAGCCGCGGTAGCGTTCCCAGTCGCAATAGGCTTTCTTGACGACGATGCTGCCCTTGAGCAGCAGGCGCTCCAGCACCTTCTTGATGTCGAATTTGTCGTAGTTGGCTTCGCGCACGCCGAGGGCGACGTTCTCAAAGTCACAAAACAGCGCCATGCTGATGTGGTCAGGGGTAGAGGCCATGAGAGGTGTGTGGAATGTGTGATGGAGGCTCGCCCGCATCAGAGCAGGCCCGCCTCGCGAAGGTAGGCACTGGGCCGGTCGGCATCGCACAGCAGCGTCAGGCGCTGGCGCGCGCGGGTCATGGCCACGTACAGCAGGTTGCGATTGTCCACCGTATCGCCGCCGGGCGCGAATTCACCGCGGTTCAGCCCGGGCACGATCACGTGATCGAACTCCAGGCCCTTGGCCGCTTCGATGCTGCTCAGCAGCAGGCAGTGCTGGGCTTTCATGGCCTGCTGGCGCAATTCGCGCTCGTTCATGGCGCGAAAGAACGAGGTCAGGTGGTCAAAGCCATGGGCCGAACGGATCAGCCCCTCGAGGTTGCCCACCACCTGGGCGATGTCCTGGCTGCGCACCAGCACCCGTTCGGCCAGGGCCTGTGGCTGCAGCACGCGCATGAAGCGCCGCTGCAGTTGCTCGGGGTCGTCGCTGTCTAGCAGGTCCAGCGCGTCTTCCAGGCGCTCGCGCACCGCGCTGGGTGCATTGCGCAGCACCTGGTTGTTCAAGAAGGACTGGGCCAGTGCGGGTTGCTGCGCCACCTCGCGGATGGCCTGGGCCTGCAGCTTCTGCTGGCGGGCCTGGGCGTCTGGGTCGTCGCTGCAGGCAGGGGCGCCATCATCGCCTTCGCTGACGAACGAGCCTGAAAAACTCAACAGCGCATTCAACACCGCCTGCCGCACCTCCACCCGCTCGATGCCCTCCAGGCAGGCCCGGCCGCAGGCGTACAGACCGCGCACGAACAGCACCTCGGGCCGCTGCAGGTAGGGTTGGAAGCCCGTGGTGCGGTAGTCCAGGCCATGGTCCAGCAGCAGGTTCTCCAGCTCGACCGACTGGTGCGGGTGGCGCAGCAGGATGGCGATGGCCGACAGCGGGGCCTCGGGCGGCAGGCCCACGCGGTCGCGCACCAGGCGCGTCAGCTGCCAGCGTTGGTCGGCCAGGTCGGTGGTGCGGATCAGCTCGATGGCGGTGTCGCGCGCGGTTTGTGCGGCGTAGGGCTTGTGGCGGGCCACGCGGCTCACGGCCTGCGCCAGGCGGGGCCCGAAGCGCCAGCTGGTGCTCAGGGTCAGGCGGGTGGCGGGGGCCACTTCGCGGTCGAAGGTCTCGCCCATGAAGGTGGCGTCGGCGCCGGTCAGGGCGTGGATCACCTGGTCGCGGTCGCCTACGCCCACAAAGCCCGCGTGGTTGCGGGCCATCAGTTCGCGCAGCACCGTGAACATGGCGCGGTTGGTGTCGTGCATCTCGTCGACCAGCAAGAGCTGCAGCCCCAGGGCCAGGGGGTGGTCTTGCCCGGTCTCGCCACCCAGCCAGCCCTCGTCATCGCGCAGCAGGCAGGCCAGGTCGTAGGTGGCATCCTGCGGGCCGCGAAACACCGGGTGGTCGGGGTGGCCACCCCGGCGGATGTGCTCGTAGGCGCGCAGCACCTTCAGCGTCATGTAGTCCTGCCCCAGCTCGGCGGCCAGGGCCGGGCTCAGGCGCCGGTCAGCGGCCTCGGTGTGCAGCAAGAGCGTGCCCTTGAGGTACTCAAAGCTGGCCAACAGCCCTTCAACGCTGGCCTCGCCGCTGTCGTGGATGCTCAAGGCCTCGGGGTAGGGCTCGTCCATGCGCTGCTGCACCCGCGCGATGGCCGCCAGCACATGGGGCCGTCGTTGCTCGGCCAGGGGCAGGGTGGGAGTGTCGGTGCCCTCGATGTGGCGCAGCCGCGCTGCACAAAAGGCCTCGAAGGTGCTCACCTGCACGGCCCGGCGCGTGGCCGCAGGCAGCCCCATGCGGGCCAACGCGTTGTGAAAGGCCTGCACGGCGGCGTCGGTGTAGGTCAGCACCAACACGCGGGCGGGGTCGGCCCCGCGCAGCAGGGCCTGGGCCAGGCGCAGGGCCAGCGTGGTGGTTTTGGCCGCGCCCGCGTTGGCCTCGATGATCAGGTGGGTCTTGCGCGCCAGCTGGATGGCGCGTTGCTCGGCCGTGGGCACCAGGCCCTTGGGCTCGAAGACGGCGTCGGGGCTGCTCACAGGCCGCGCGGGTCCTTGCGGCCACCCACCGGGCGGCCTCCGCGCTTGCCCTTGTTGGCTTGCGCTTCCAGCTGCTTCAGGCGTTGCCGCTCCTGTTCGGCCGCCTTGGCCTCGGCCAGCCAGGTCTGGATCTCGTCGGGCGTTTCCAGCGTGATGGCGCCCAGGGCCGCGCTGCGGAAGTCGTGGATGACGATCTCGGCGGCCTTGGCCAGGTTCACCTTGCCGCCGCTCATCACCGCGCCGCGTTTGCGGCCAATTTCTTCCAGCAGGGCGTCGTCATGGCGCTGCCCGATGGTGTCGGGCTCATCCAGCCGGTACCGCGCGGCCAGCAGGTCGGCGTAGGGCTTTTTCAGCGTGCCCAGCAACTCCAGTGCCACCTCTTCGTCGTCATAGGCATTGCGGCCCACGGCGCCACTGGCGGCCAGGTGGTAGCCGCTCTTCTCCACGATGATCTTGGGCCACAACATGCCCGGCGTGTCGTACAGGTAGAAGTCGCTGGCCAGGTTGATGCGCTGCTCGATGCGCGTCACACCGGCCTCGTCGCCTGTCTTGGCGGCCTTGCGGCCCACCAGGGTGTTCATCAGCGTGGACTTGCCCACGTTGGGGATGCCACAGATCAGCACGCGCAGGGGCTTGTCCATGCCCTGGCGGTGGGGGGCCAGGGCGCGGCAGGCCGTGATGAGGCGCTGGGCCGGGGCCTTCTCGCCCGCATCCAGCGGGATGGCGCTGGTCTCGCTCTGGGCGTTGTACCAGTCCAGCCAGAGCTGGGTGCGGGCGGGGTCGGCCAGGTCCTGCTTGTTGAGCACCTTGAGCTTGGGCCGCGAGCCCGTGAGCTGCGCCAGCATCGGGTTGGCGCTGGAGCCGGGCAGGCGCGCATCCAGCATCTCGATGACGACATCGGTGTCCTTGAGCCGCTCGATGAGGGCTTTCTTGGTCACGTGCATGTGACCGGGGAACCAGTTGATGGCCATGGCGCGGGAGAACTTTCAGACGGGAGCAGGGGCGGTGGCGGCCTCGGGCAAGGCGGCAGGGCTGTATTGTGGGCCCTGTGCCGCCGTGTGACCTTGCAGGGCAGCATCCAGCCAGGCCTGGATGTCGCGGCTGTCGCGCACGGTGCGCAGTGTGTCGTAAGCCGCTTGTGCTTCAGGGTGGGTGCGCCGCAGGTAGTTCAGCCACTGCTTGAGCCGGCCGGCACGGTGGCGCGCTTCCACGCGCGTGCACACCTGGGCCCAGAACACCTGCAGCAAGGGCAACAGATCGTGCCAGCCCACGGCGCGGGCGGCCTGCCCGTCCAGTTCGGCGCGGATGGCCCAGGCCAGCCCCGGGTTGGCCACCAGGCCGCGCCCCAGCATCAGCGCGTCACAGCCCGAGGCCTCGCGGCAGCGGCGGGCGTCGTCCACCGTCCAGATCTCGCCGTTGGCGATCACCGGGATGCGCACCACGGCCTTCACATCCGCGATGCGCTCCCAATAGGCCGGTGGGCGATAGCCATCCGCCTTGGTGCGGGCGTGCACCACCAGCTCGGCCGCGCCGGCCTCGTCAATCGCGCGGGCACAGTCTTCGGCCAGGCGGTCGTCGTCGTAACCCAGACGCATCTTGGCCGACACGGGCATCTCGGGCGGCACGGCACGCCGCACGGCGGCCACCACGCGGTGCACCTGTTCAGGCTCTTTCAGCAACGAGGCCCCACCGCCATGGCGGTTCACCACCTTGGCAGGGCAGCCAAAGTTCAGGTCGATGCCCGCAGGCCCCAGGCGGGCCAGGCGCGCGGCGTTGTCGGCCATGCAGGCCGGATCAGACCCCAGCAGCTGCGCCCGCACCGGGGTGCCCGCCACCGTGCGCCCACCATTCTTCAGCTCGGGCACGATGCGAAAAAATGCCCGGTCGGGCAAGACCGTGCCCGTCACCCGGATGAATTCGGACACGCAGCGGTCCACTCCGCCCACGCGGGTCAACACATCCCGCAGGGTGCAATCCAGCAGGCCTTCCATGGGCGCGAGCAGCAAGGGCATGGGGCAGGGTGAGCGTCGCCCGCAGAGGTCGAGCGTCGGTGGGGATACCAAGTCAGAACGGCCGAGAGTGTAGGGCCTGGGCCCGGCGGCTGAATCGATGCGATGAGGGCTCAAGTTTGTCCCGCGTCTGACGAAAACCCGATGTACCTGTCCAGACCCTTGATCCGCTGGATGCTTCCAGCCCCAACCAGACGCTGATGATGCACGCTGCCGCCATCCGCACCGCCACCCGCCCTGCTGCTGTCACCGACGAGATCGTGCGTGAACTGGACCACGCCCGAACCCGCGGCCCGCTGCAGCACATCGTGGTACCGCCGTGCCCTGAACTGCTGACCCGACTTCATGCCGCGCTGTCAGAGCCCGAGCCTGACTTGAATGAGGTGGCCCGGATCGCCACCTCGGACGTGGCCATGTCCGCCACCTTGATCCGCCAGGCCAACAGCCCCGTTTTTTCAACGGGCGGGCCTCCCGTCCAGACCATTGGTCAGGCCATGAACCGGCTCGGGCTGGAGCACGCCGCGGGCGTGATGAATACATTCCTGACGCAGCGAGCCATTCGCGTCAACACCCCTCACCTGCAACGGTTCTGGGAGCGTTCGGCCAAGCGGGCCGTGGTCATGGCCTACATGGCCGGCAAGTTACCCGGTGTGTCCAGCGATCTGGCTCACACCTATGGCCTGTTCTGCCATGTGGGCCTGCCGGTGATGGTTCAAAGTGTGAAGGGCTACACCAGCACCATGGTGGAAGCCCGGGCGCGCATTGATCGCTCGTACGTGCAGACCGAGAACGCCAACCACAAGACCGACCATGCGGTGGTGGGGGCGCTGGTGGCTCGAGTGTGGCGCCTGTCGCCCACGGTGATGGCTGGCATCCGCTTGCACCACGATCTGGACGCCTTGGGTGAGAGCAGCGCCGACCCTGAGGTCAACACCCTGATCGCCATGGGCCTGCTGGCGGAGTACATCACCGTCCGGCATGAAGGTGTTGACCCGGATGTGGATTGGGCCAAGCACGGTGCTGCGGCGATGACATGGCTGGAGGTCGGTGACGCCGATCTGATGGCCTGGGAAGACGAGTTGCGCGAGTCCCTCAACGCCGTTTGATTCCGCTACTCCCCCATCAGCGTGAGGTTGCCCTGCTCAAAAGCCCTCTACGATAGAGGGCTTCTTCATTTGTTTCGTGGGTGACCTCCATGGCCGGCTCCAGCCTTCTCGTGTTGATCGATGACATTGCCACCTTGCTGGATGACGTGGCGGCCATGTCCAAGGTGGCGGCCAAAAAGACCGCCGGTGTGCTGGGCGACGACCTGGCTTTGAATGCACAGCAGGTCACCGGGATTCAGGCCGATCGCGAACTGCCGGTGGTCTGGGCCGTGGCCAAGGGCTCGTTCCTCAACAAGCTCATCCTGGTGCCCTTGGCGCTGTTGATCAGCCTGTTTGTCCCCTGGGCCATCACCCCGCTGCTGGTGGCCGGGGGGCTCTTCCTCTGCTACGAGGGGGTGGAAAAATTGTTCCACGCCTGGCTGCATTCCAAGGACGATGACGAGGCGCGCCACCAGGCCCTGGCGCAGGCTGTGGCCAACCCGCAGGTGGATCTGGTGGCCTTCGAGCGCGACAAGATCAAAGGCGCCATCCGCACCGATTTCATCCTGTCGGCTGAGATTGTGGCCATCACCCTGGGCATCGTGGCCACCAGCAGCCTGACCCAGCAGGTGCTGGTGCTGAGCACGGTGGCCGTGGTGATCACCATCGGCGTCTATGGCCTGGTGGCGGCCATCGTCAAGATGGACGATGCGGGCCTGCATTTGTCGCAGCAGCCCTCGGCCGTCTCGCAGGCGCTGGGCCAAGGCTTGTTGCGCTCGGCGCCGGTGCTGATGAAGGCCTTGTCGGTGCTGGGCACCGTGGCCATGTTCCTGGTGGGGGGCGGCATCCTCGTGCATGGCTGGCCCCTGGCGCACGATGCAGTGCATGCCGTGGTCCATGCGGTCGAGGGCTGGCCGGCGGTAGGCCCCTTGGCGGCGACCATCACACCCACCCTGATGGATGGCGTGTTGGGCGTGGCTGCGGGCGTGGTGGTCTTGGGTGCGGTGACCTTGGTCAGTCGCGCGAGGGCCCGCTGGATGGCGTCGTCCCAGGCGTGAGGGCTTCGGCTTCAGGCAGCCACCGGCTCAGCAGCGTCGCCAGGGCCTGACGGTCGAAAGGCTTGGTGAGGTAGTCGTCCATGCCCTCGGACAAGCAGTGTTCGCGGTCACCCGTCAAGGCGTGCGCCGTCAAAGCGATGATCGGCGTGCGCGGCCGTGCGGTGTCATCGCCTTCCAGCTGCCGGATCATGCGGGCCGCCTGGTAGCCGTCCATCACGGGCATCTCACAATCCATCAGGATCACGTCATAGGCCTGCTGCTGGAACATCTGCACCGCCTGTTCGCCGTTGCGCGCTTGGTGGCAGGTCACACCCAGACTCTCCAGCGTCATGCTGGCGATGAAGGCATTCACCTCGTTGTCCTCCACCAGCAGCACCTCGCCCTGCAAGCGCAGGTCTGCGTCCGTGGGGGGCAGGCTGTCGGCAAAGTCCGGGGGGTCATCGCTGTGGGCCTGAGGATGTTCAGTGGCCGCCAGCGTGCTGAAGGGCATGTCCAGGGTGACTTCGAAGGTGGTGCCAATGCCCATGACGCTGCGCACCTGGATGCGGCCGCCCATTTCTTCCACGATCTGCTTGCAGATGGCCAGCCCCAAGCCCGTTCCGCCATGGCTGCGGTTGGTGCCCGATTCGACCTGGTAAAACGGCTGAAAGAGCTTTTCGATGGCATCACCCGGGATGCCCACGCCGGTATCGGAAATGTCGATGTGCAGGCGCGCGTCGTGCGTATTGGGGGTGCTCACCCGCACGCTCACCAGGACCTCACCTTGCTGAGTGAACTTGACCGCATTGCTGATCAGGTTGAGCAGCACCTGCCGGAGCTTGCCTGAATCACCCGTCA
The DNA here is from genome assembly GCA_046295615.1 of Aquabacterium sp. GTDB lineage: Bacteria > Pseudomonadota > Gammaproteobacteria > Burkholderiales > Burkholderiaceae_C > Aquabacterium. Next base: position 6,678 of record JBKBMV010000002.1, on the reverse strand, counting down.
GCGAGCGGATGTGGGCCGGCACGCGGCTCATGTCGTGGCGGATGCGGATGCCTTTTTGCTCTGCCGTGGCCTGGAATGCCTGGCAGGCGCCCGCCACGGTGTGGCGCAGGTCAAAGGGCTGAGGGTTGAGGCGAATCTTCTGCGCGTCGATCTTGGCAAAGTCCAGGATCTCGTTGAGCACCTGGAGCAGATTGCGCGCCGAGTCGCGCGCGGACTTCACGAACAGGCGATCACGCTCGCTGAGCTGCTGGTCATCAAGCATGCTCAACGCACCAATCACCCCATTCATCGGGGTGCGGATCTCGTGGCTCATGTTGGCCAGGAAGGCGGTCTTGGCCCGATTGGCGGCCTCGGCCTGCTCCTTCATGCGCCGCAATTCGGCCATGTGGTTCTTGCGTTTGGATTGCAGGAAGAGCTTGCGTTCGCGTGCGAGTGAAAACCGGTACAGGCTGAACCCCAGTGCATTTGCCGCCACGATGTGAACGATCATGCGCTTCAACGCTGCAGGATCCAGGTCTGGCTGCTGGAGATTTTGCCCAATGGCCATCAAGCCGATCGTGCCGGCGAGCAGCATGGTGTTACCGGCGCGTAGTCTCGCAAACGCGTAGATCAGAAAGGTGGCGAAGACGGTTGCCGACGTCAATCCCCAACTCAAACTCATCGACGTCTCGTCTTGATGACGACTGACGATGATGTAGTTGCTCATGGCACAGGTCATCATGACCGCACCCATGAAACTGATTGAATAGTGTCTAGAGAAGAACGCTTTGTGCTTTCGCGTCGTGAAGCCAAAGGCGAGTAGTCCCAAGATCAGGCAGCCTCGCCCCAACTGGGTTGGATCACTCCAGCGTGCCTGACCTGTGTAAAGGTCGGAGATGAAGAAAACAAGAAAATAGACTGCCGCGACGGTCGTCGTGACAAACAGGAACCTGGCCCCATGCGACCGATAAGCCGTTTGAAACTCGGCTTCCAGCATTGGGTTTGAGAAACCCCGGTTGCCCAGGGTGCGCATCTTGTTTGCCATGACGATGAGGTGACAGGCCACTCACTTCTGCGCGGAAGTGAAAACAGAGTGCGAAATCGGCTTGAGCGAATCTCGCACAGCGAAGTTTCGCCAGTATCACCGATTCCCTGATATGAAAAAACCGGATAAGCCGCTGTAACGCAGCGAAGTTTTGCTGTCAGTTGCGCTCTGCGACACTGTGAGCAGGACTTTGCGTGCTCGATCGACTCAAATCAGACAGTCCTTGCGGCAAGGGCTGGTTGAAACGACGATGAACTTTCTCATAGTCGATGTTGGCATCCGGGTGATGAGTCAACGCCAAGAACTCGTAGTACGGGCAGTGTGCGTCCCGGAGTTGCTGGTCAACAGAGGGGATGTGGATGTGAAACAGCGTCACAGGCACACCCGGTTGCGCAGAGGTCTCTACTTTCTGCCCATCAAACACGTCTTGAAAGGTGAGTGCTCGGTAAATGCGGTCGATAGGTGCACGAGCAATGAGCATCAAATGGTCGATCCCTGCGCGGTAACTGATCTCGAATGCAAACTTGATCAATGCAGAGACCACCATTTTCCCGCTCGGGCCGTTGGCTGACGTCATTCGCCCCGCTTCCAATAACGACTTGCCCTTGAACGAGGGTGGCAGATTAAATTCCCTCTCAAATCTCAAAGGGGTGTTGATGTTGGTTGTTAGCCTCATCGAGCCGACCAATTCTCCGGCACCGTTCTCTGCCATCAAGTGCACGGCGTCCAGACGCAGATCGTCTTTTTCTGGTTCGTGCAGCGAGAGTTGACGCACCAGATCGGGTTGGTGCCGGTTGTAGGCCTGCCCCCGTTGCTTGGCGATACGCTCGATATCTGCCAGCCCAGTGGCTAGTCTTACGTGGAAGGGCAGCGCCTCAGTTTTCAGAGAGGGGCATGAGTAAGGGCGATCCAGTCTCGCTACAGGCCGTGACATCTACAACACCTCATGGGACCTTGCACAGATGAAAACGCAACCGGGCGGAGCGACTCCCCCCATCTCCAGCTTGTTAAGTTAGCTGGAGAATCGTGAAATATTGTGAAATTTTCACGATATGTGTTTTTAATCTGTGTTCAAGACCACGTCAAGCGTCACCGATCAGGGCTCAGTGCTTGATGCAACGCCGCAAATTCCTGCGTCACCTTGTGACGCGGGTCCAGGTGCACCATGGGGCGGGCTTGTTGGTGCGATTCCTTGATCTTGACCGAAGAACTGAGGTAAGGCTGCAACACGGGCAGACCCTCATCCACCAGTTCCTGCACCAGGCGTTGGGGCAGGGAGGCGCGCGGCTGGAACTGGTTGACCACGATGCCGCTGACCTTCAGTTCGTCGTTATGGTCGGCCTGGATTTCTTTGACGCTGTCCAGCAGCGCGTAGAGCGCCCGGCGCGAGAAGTCATCGCAGTCAAACGGAATCAGGCAACCCTGCGCAGCAATCAAGGCCGAGCGGGTGTAGAAGTTCAGCGCTGGGGGGGTGTCGATGTAGATGCGGTCGTAGGTGTCTTGCAGACCGGCCAGGGCGTCACGCAGCTTGTAGATCTTGTAGCGCGATTCCAGTTTGCCGTGCAGTTCTTCCAGCGAGGGGTGTGAGGGCATCAGATGCAGCCCTTCCCAGGGCGTTTCCACCACGTACTCCTCGGGCCCCTTGGGCCGGGCACTGAACTTCAGCGTCTGGTCAAAGAACTCGGCCGCTGACACCTCGGCGTCGGACTGACCGTCACCCAACAGGTAGTGGGTGGAGTTGCCTTGCGGGTCCAGATCGACCACCAGGGTTTTCAGGCCCTCGGCAGCGCTGATGGCCGCCAGGTTGCAGGTGATGGTGGACTTGCCGACGCCGCCCTTTTGATTGAACACGACAAAACGCATGACCCTGACCTTTCGGTGAACTGACAGCATGCATTGTGCACTGCAGCACGACCAAAAATCGAGGGCCCTGGGTGGTGTCGCGTCAGGGCAGCGTCACACGAGCTCAGCGACCGGCTTCGGGTAGCTCGATCTTGACTTCGAGCACCTCCAGGTCACCCTGGCGCTCCATGGCCACCTTGATGTCATCCGGGTTGATGGAGACATACTTGGAGATCACCGCCACCAGCTCTTTTTGCAGGTCGGGCAGGTAGCTGGGGCTGTGGCTGCGGCCATTGCGCTCGTGCGCCAGGATCAGCTGCAGGCGCTCCTTGGCGACCGAAGCGGTTTGCTTCTTCTCGCCCAGAAAGAATGAGAGGAATCCCATGGCGGTCACTTGCCTCCAAACAGGCGCTTGAAGAAGCCGGGCTTTTCGGCCTCAATGAAACGCAGGGGTTTGTCCTCGCCGAGGAAGCGATCGACCACGTCGCTGTAGGCTTCGGCCACGTCGGTGCCCTTCATGTGAATGGCCGGAATGCCCTGGTTCGAGGCATTGAGCACCGTTTCCGACTCGGGGATCACGCCTATGAGCTTGACCTTGAGGATGTCATAGACGTCGTCCAGCGACAGCATCTGGCCGCCTTCCACCCGGTTGGGGTTGTAGCGGGTGATGAGCAGGTGCTCCTTGATGGGCTCGCCGCCTTCCTGGGCGCGCTTGGTCTTGCTGCTGAGCATGCCCAGGATGCGGTCGGAGTCACGCACCGACGAGACCTCGGGGTTGGTCACCACGATGGCCTCATCCGCGAAGTGCATGGCCATCAGGGCGCCGGTTTCGATGCCGGCAGGTGAATCACAGACGATGTACTCGAAGCCCATTTCGCCCAGGTCTTTGAGCACCTTCTCGACGCCTTCTTGCGTCAGGGCTTCCTTGTCACGGGTTTGCGAGGCGGCCAGCACGAAGAGGTTCTCGCACTGCTTGTCCTTGATCAGGGCCTGGTTGAGGTTGGCCTCGCCGTGGATGACGTTGATCAGGTCATAGACCACGCGACGCTCGCAGCCCATGATCAGGTCGAGGTTGCGCAGGCCGACGTCAAAGTCGATGACGGCGGTCTTGTGGCCACGAAGGGCCAGTCCGGAGGCAAAGCTGGCGCTGGTGGTCGTCTTGCCGACGCCCCCTTTGCCGGAGGTCACCACGATGATCTTGGCCATGGATGGCGGTCCTTTCAGATGGGTATGCAGAGGATGCGGACGAATGAAACTCAGAGTTCGATGGGCTCGAACACCAGGCGTTCGCCGTCCAGACGAATCTGGGCGGCTTTGCCTTTGACGTTGGCTGGCAGCGGGTTCTCGGTGGTGCGGTAGGTGCCTGCGATGGACAGCAACTCCGGCTCCATGCAGGCGGCAAAGATGCGGGCCTGGGCATTGCCCTTGGCGCCCGCAATGGCCTTGCCGCGCAGCGGCGCATACACATGGATGCTGCCGTCGGCGATGACTTCGGCGCCATGGTTGACCACGGCTGTGATGACGAGGTCGCCGCCCTTGGCATAGACCTGCTGGCCCGAGCGCAAGGGCTTGTCGATGATCAGCGTGGGGGCGCTGCCCGGTACTTCGACGGGCACTTCGACCCGCACTTCAACCGGCACTTCACGCACCACCTCGCGGATGACCTCCTGCACGATGGGCTCGGCCCGGCTGGGGCTGCCCAGGCTTTCTGGCGCTTCGGTCAGACCGGCGTCCAGGGCGGCTCGGGCTTGGGCCGGGCTGCCGCCACGGAAGGCCACGGGCTTGAGCTTGAACCGGGCCAGCAGGGCCAGCAAGGTGGGGAAGTTGACGGGCACGTCCAGGCTGGCCAGGTGGGTCAGGTCGATGACCACGGGCTCGCCATTGAACAAATCTGGCGTGGCACCGAAACGCTCGGTCAGCGCCGCATCCAGGGCGGTCAGGTTGCCTGTCTTGAGCAGGAAGGCCTCCAGGGTGAGCGAGGCGCTCTTGAAGTCGAACAGGGTCGAGTCGTTTCCGGAGGCGGCAGGCATGGAAGGCAGTCGCTGAGAAAGCGTGGATTTTAAGTCAGCAGCGGGGTGTTTCTTGGGGCGGGGCACTTGTTTTCGCCCGGCATACTGGCAGACATGTGCCACGCGCGTGTTCTGGAGTGATGTCGGATGGAGGGCTGGGAGCTGAATGGGGTGTCCGGCGGGCTGGTGGTGGCCTTGGGCTCGGGTTTGCTGGTGGGCCTGGAGCGAGAGCGCCGCAAGGGGCAGGGCGATGACCGGGCTGCCGCTGGCTTGCGCACGTTCATGGTGGCCTCCTTGGCCGGCGCGGTCAGCTACAGCCTGTCTCTGTGGCTGGCCGTGGTGGTGTTGCTGGGGGTGGCGGCCATGGCGGGCCTGTCGTACTGGCGTTCACGCTCCAGCGATCCGGGGCTGACGACCGAACTCGCTTTGCTGGCCATGACCCTCATCGGCATGCAGGCCATGAGCCAGCCTGCGGTGGCCGGCGCCTGTGCCGTGGTGCTGACGGGCGTTCTGGCGGCCCGGGAGCACCTGCACCGGTTTGCCACCACCTGGTTGAGCGAAGACGAGCTGCACGATGGCTTGTTGCTGGCCGCACTGGCGCTGGTGCTCTTGCCCTTGCTGCCCACCCATCCGGTGAGCTGGTTGGGGGGGCTGTCCTGGCATCGCTTGCTGCTGCTGGTGCTGATGATCCTGCTCTTGCAGGCGGGCAGCCACCTGGGGCAACGTTTGCTGGGGCCACGCCTGGGCTTGCCCATCACCGGGCTGTTGGGCGGATTCGTGTCCAGCACGGCCACCGTGGGGGCCATGGGGGCGCAGGTTCGGGCGGGCAGGGTGCCCTGGCGGCTGGGCGTGTGCGCCGCGGTGCTGTCCACGGCCGCCACCTGGGTGCAGGTGGGCATGATCAGTTCGGTGGTGGCGCCAGCGCTGCTGATTGGGTGGCTGCCCCTGTTGATGGTGGGGGCCTGTGTGCCGCTGTGCGTGGGTGCCGTTTTGTGGTGGCTGGCCCGACACGAGCTGGGTACCTTGATGGAGCCGGTTGACTCGGGCGCGTCTTCGGCGCCCCAGAGCGGGCGTGTGCTGCGTCTGCGCGAGGCCTTGATGGTCACGGGATTGCTGTTGGGCGGTGCGCTGTTGGTGCAGTGGGCTCGGCAGGGCGGGCAGGAGGGCTTGGTAGCAGGCGTGGCGATCGCAGCGCTGGCCGACGCCCACGCGCCGGTGGTGGCCGTGCTGTCCTTGCAGCGCGCGGGCGAGGTGTCGTGGGCACTGGCCATGCTGGCCGTGTTGACGGCCATCACCGTCAACAGCCTGACGCGCACCGCCGTGGCCACCGTGGCGGGCGGGCGGCACTTTGGCGTGTGGCTGGGTGGCGCCCTGGCGATGAATGTGCTGGTGGCCTGGGGCTGGTGGGCCTGGTGGCACTGAATGGCCAGGCACCGGTGACATGCCTTCTCTATAATGATGCCCCTGGGGGCGGCCTGTGGGCCTGCCGCTTGAGAAAGCCCCTCACATGACTGACGCCTTGCTGGAAAAACAAACCCTTCGCGCCTATGGGCACTTCGCATAACCCCATTTCCGAAGGCTGAACCGGCATGAGGGCGCTCGCGTCGTTCAGTTCGGGGTTCTCGGTGCCGCTCAGGCCCCGTCATCGCAGCCTTGGCGGGCACCCGAGGCCCTGCAAAACGGCGTTTGCAGGCTGCAGCGGGCGCACCTCTCCCTTCATCGCGCACACCCGCACGGGTCATGGCGCACCAGCCAGACCAGCCGCTTGGCGTTGTACGCCGCGCACTTCAGCAGGATCGCCAG
>JBKBMV010000001.1:0-393797 GCA_046295615.1 Aquabacterium sp. | reverse complement strand
TGGCAGCCGATCTCGAAGTCGATACGCCGCTTGGCGGTGTCGAGCCTGACGTCATCGACGACCCACGGCGGCTGCAAGCCCAGCGCGCTGGTGAACAGAGCTTCTACGGCAATGCCCATGGGCACTTCTAGAAACCCCGGTTTCCCGGCCTCGTCGAGCGGCAAGTCATTGATCTACATGACCCCGAATGGGCAGAAAGCTGGGTTTCGAGAAGTGCCCCCATGGACTCATCCTCCTGATCAAACCCGCCCGGTGGACATGTGCACAGGCCGACAAGCGGCCTGCACACATGCCCACCGGGCTCAACAACCAGGGGAGCATTGTGAGTGTTGGGTTCCACACGAAATGACGAAGAGCCCTCCTCCCAAGGGCTGTCGGACGAACACGCACGTGCACATCAGGCGGTGATTGATGGTCTGAATCGACTCGATGCCCTGCGATACGCCGCCGAGAAACCCTCGGCAGGCATGCAAAGACAGGTGCTCAAAACGGTGATGTCGAGTATTGCGCATCTGGAGAAAATCATGGCGCACAACGACAAACGCTGAAACAAATCATGGCTTGGCGGGCCTTGAACGACAACACGCTGCAAACCGCGCAAAGTTCCTCTTTGGGACCATCAAACTGTCCCGATATCGATCTCACAGCGGTGACAAAAACAAATACCCGGCGATTGAAACCACCTAGGTTTTGCAAGTCGTCAAAAGCCGTGTATAAAATTATGGGTGGCAAGCGCATGAATCAGCGTGGATGTGCTGCCTGTGAAGAAAAATAGCGCAACAGGTTCCCGCTGCGCATACATATCGAAACAGTCGAAACTGAAACAAGGACACCCATGAGCACCTATCAAGAACTGCTGGCCCAAAAAGAAGCCTTGACCAAACAAGCTGCTGAACTGGACAAGAAGCTGGCCGAAGCACGTCGTGCCGAGCGCGCTGCCGTGATCAACCAGATCAAGTCGCTGCTGTCCGAGCACGGCCTGACCGTGGCCGACCTGGGCCTGAAGCCCGGAAAGCCTGCCAGCACCGGCACCTCGGCCAGCACTGGCCGCAAGGTGGCACCCAAGTACCGCAACACCGCCACCGGTGAAACGTGGACGGGCCGTGGCCTGCAACCCAAATGGATCACCGCCGCCATCGCATCGGGCAAGAAACTCGAAGATTTCGCAATCTGAATTGATCCGACATGCGCTGGGTTTCAGCCGTGAGATTTGAAATCACGGCCTGAATGACAGCGCATCATCTCCCTGAAGGCCGGCCATGCCGACCTTCTTCATGGGCGAGCAAAATCGCCAGCCCAGCCCCAGACCATCTGGTCAGGTTTCAGATAACGGCGCAAGGCCGCATTGACCTGATCCAGCGTCACCTTGGACAGGGCCTGATCCAGCTTGCTGGATTCATCAAAGCGCCGTCCCAGATCCATCAAGGCCACCCAGGAGCTGGCCAGCCGGGCATCCTGTGCCCGACCCAGTTTCCGGAAGGACAACAAACCCGCACGCCCCTGGTCCAGCTCGGCCTGAGAGAAACCATCGCTCAAGGCACGGGTCAATTCCTCCCGCATGGCCTGCTCGATGCGCGCGCGATTTTGCGGTGCAAAGATGGCCGAGGCGAACCAGCGCGAGTGCGCATCGCGCGACGACCAATCCACCGCGCTGTAAACGCTGTATGACAGCCCCTCAGTTTCTCGCAGGCGATTCCACAAGCGTGAGTTGCCGCCTGATCCCAGCAAATGGTTGGCCATCATCAGCGCGGCATAATCCGGGTGCCGATCGTTGATGGGCAGCGCCAGTTGCCACATCAAGGTGGCGTTTTGCTTGTCGGGCGTGTGCAAGGTGACGGTGCCCGGCGTCAATGCCACGTAGGGATCCGGGATCGGGGCTTGCGCCATGGTGCCCCTCCAGTCACCCAGTTGTTGCTCGATCACGGTGCGAGCCTGGGACGGCTCGAAATCACCCACCACCGAAAGCTGCCCCACACTGGCCGACAAGAAACGCGCATGGAAGGCCTGCACTTGCGCCAGCGTGAGCGACTGCCAATCCTGCACCTGCTCGTCGAAGCTGCGGGCATGCCGAACATCGCCACGGGGATATGGGTTATCTCGGCGGGCCAAAGCTTCCATCAGCACATGCTGAGGCTCCTTGCGCTGGGCCGCGATGGCCGACAAGGCCTGATCCCGCACCTCGTCCAGGGCCGCCTGGGACAGCTCGGGCCGCCTCAAGGCCTCGGCCACCAGGGCCAACACCTCGGCCAAGGTGTCCCTGCGCGCGGTGAACCCCACACTCAGCTGACCAGCCCCGGCGTCAAAGCCCACATCGGCCTGCAAGGCATCCAGGCGGTCCTGCCAGGCCTGACGCGAGCGCTGAGTGGTGCCCTTGTCCAGCATGGCGGCCAGGGCCGTGGCCGCTTCGCCCTGCCCGGCCAGGGTCTCGACCGTGCCGTAGCGCAGTACCAGACGGCCTTGCACCAGCTGGCCGCGCGTGGGCTTGGGCAGCAAGGCCAGCTGCAGCCCCGTCGACAAGGTTGAGAGTTGGGTACTGGCATCGATGTGCTCGGGGCTGGCATCGAACGCCGCCACCTCGGCCGAGGCCGCCGCCGGCTTGAACTCGCTCAAGGCGGCCGCCAGATCCACGCGGGCTGGCGCGGGTGCCCGTTGGGGCTCTGGTGTGGGCACATAACGACCCAGCGTGCGGTTGCTGGGCAGCAGGTAAGCCTGAGCCACGCGCTGCACATCGGCCAGGGTGACCGCACGCACCCGGTCGCGGGTCAGAAAGAACAGGCGCCAGTCACCCTGGGCCACCGCCTCAGACAGCGCCACGCCCACGTGCTGAGGATCTGAAAATCCCTGATCCCAATCCTTGAGCCACTTGGCCCGCGCCCGCGTCAACTCGGCCTCCGTGATGGGCTCGCGCGCGAAAGACTCGATGGTCTCCAGCAACACGCGGCGCGCCTGTTCAGCATCCTGCTCCGGTGCCAACTGGGCGCCCAGCATAAGGAAGCCTGGATCGCGCAGCCCTTCTGTGAACCCGAACACCCCCGCTGCCAGACGCTGCTCGGTCAGGCGCCGATGCAGGCGGCCGGACGGTGTGTCGGCCAGGATGAGCGCCAACAACTCCACCGCCGCATGGTCGCGATGTGCGCCCGGCACCGTGTGGTAGCCAGCGTACAGCAGGGGCACACCGCCCACACGCCGCAACGTCACCTCGCGCTCACCATCCTGGGCTGGGTCCAGCGTGTAGGGCACCGGCAGCACACGCCGCGGCTTGGGAATGACGCCAAAGTCCCGGGCGATCCAGCGCAGCACCTGGGCGGCGTCAAACTGTCCGGACACGATCAGCGTGGCATTGTCGGGCTGGTAGTACTGGCGGTAAAAGGCTTGCAGCCGCGCAATGTCCACGCCCTCCACATCCGTGCGGGCGCCGATGGTGGACTTGCCATAGTTGTGCCACTGGTACATGGTGGACAGGGTCTTGGCCAGCAAGATGCGACCGGGGTTGTTCTCGCCCATCTCCATCTCGTTGCGCACCACGGTCATCTCGCTGTCCAGATCGCGGCGGGCGATGAAGCTGTTGACCATGGCATCCGCCTGCCACCCCAGGTACCAGGCCAGATTGGCCTCGTTGGCCGCGAAGCTTGCAAAGTAGTTGGTGCGGTCCAACCAGGTGCTGCCGTTGGCGCTCAGGCCGCGCTTGTTGAACTCGGCCCACACCTGCGGATGGCGCGGCGAGCCCTTGAAGATGAGGTGCTCCAGCAAGTGAGCCATGCCGGTTTCGCCGTAGTTCTCGTGCACCGAGCCCACCCGGTAGGTCATGTTGACCGTGGTGGTGGGCTTGCTCTGATCCGGGATCAGCAACACCTGCAGCCCGTTGCGCAGGCGGTATTCGCGGATGCCTTCAACCTGCTGAACCAGGGTCACGCCGGCGGGCAAGGCTTGGGCTTGAGTGGCCTTGGCCGGTACCTGCGGCGACTTGGCGACGGCCGACCAGGGCGCCACAGCGCCCAGCGTGATGAAACAGATGAACCAGCCCTGGCGGGCAGCGCGCGCGAGTGACGACAGGATCATGTGGACAGCATCACTTCGGCGCCAGCATCACCCGGGTCTTGCCGCCCGTGGTCACCAGGATCACCTTGTCACCTGCCTTGAGCTGCTCTTCGCCCTGGGCTTGCACGATGGCACGGCGCTCGCCGCTCTTGAGTTGCAGCAGGATTTCGACCGCATCTTCGCGGGTGCCAAAACGCTCAGCGGCATTGCCCACCACCGCCCCCACGACCGCACCCGCCACCCCGGCCAGCACAGCCCCTCGGCTGTTGCCGGTGGAGCCGGCACCCGCCACGCCACCCAACACCGCACCGGTGGCAGCGCCAGCACCACTCTGGCTGCCCTCCACCACCACAGGGCGCACGCTCAACACCACGGCATCCGACACCTGAGACAGACGCTGGGCATCACCTGGCTTGATCACATCCGGGCTGGTCGTTGAGCAGGCGGCCAACGCAGCCGCCGATGCCAACACCGCCACCCGCAGGCCTCGAACCGCCCACAAACCAGCCCAGGAGCCCGTACCCGTTGCATTCTTCAACATCACCACACCTCAGCTCATGAGAAACGACGCGCACTGGCGCCCATCTCATCACTGTAGCGCAGGGCCCGTTGAAGGTGTACCCACTGAACGTAAAGGCCGGCACCGACGATCAATCGTCCAGCCCCAACTCCTGGATCTTGCGGGTGATGGTGTTGCGACCAATGCCCAGCTTTTGAGCAGCCTCGATGCGGCGACCACGGGTCAGCTCCAGCGCCGTGTGGATCAACTGCGCCTCGAACTGCCGTGTCAGGCTGTCCCACACATCGTGCTGACCAGCCTCCAGGCGGGCTTTCGCTTCGCGCTCCAGATCGGCCAGCCAGCGCACGCCGGCGGCTGGCACGGCGGCGCCGTTCGAGCCCGCCAACCCCACCGTCCCACCGGCCACGCCATGCGGCTGCTCAAACGACGACATGGTGGGCGACACGGTGGACGGCACGCCCGTCCGGGCAGAAGGCGATGACAAACCCTGGACGCGAGCGGCCTGATCGGCTGGCGATTCCGGCGCCACCGCCACAGGTGGGGCCACTGGGGGCCAGGACGGCACGGGTTCGACAACCGGTGCGGGTGCCTCCACCGGCACCTCGACGGCGGGAGGCGCCTCCACAACGTGGCCCCCGTGCATCGTTGGCTGTCCGGCGCCGGCCATCAACTCCGGCGGCAAATCCTTCACTTCCACCACCTGGGCCGGCGCCATCACGGTCAGCCAGTGGCAGATGTTCTCCAGCTGACGCACATTGCCCGGAAAGTCAAACCTCTGCAGGCAAGCCAGTGCCGCCTCGGAGATGCGCTTGGCCTCCACACCCAGGTCCTTAGCGCTTTTTTGCAAGAAAAACCGCGCCAGGGTCGGGATGTCTTCGCGGCGCTCGCGCAAGGCCGGCAGGCGCAGGCGAATCACGTTCAAGCGGTGGAACAAGTCCTCGCGAAACACACCCTGCCGCACCCGGTCCTCCAGGTTCTGGTGGGTGGCCGCGATCACGCGCACATTGCTCTTGAGCGGGTGATGTCCACCCACGCGGTAGAACTGACCATCGCTCAACACCCGCAGCAAGCGGGTTTGCAGATCGAAGGGCATGTCGCCGATTTCATCGAGGAACAAGGTGCCGCCGTCCGCCTGTTCGAAACGCCCACGGCGCATGGTCTGCGCCCCCGTGAACGCGCCACGCTCATGGCCGAACAGCTCCGATTCCAGCAGGTCTTTGGGGATGGCTGCCGTGTTGATGGCCACGAAGGGGCCATTGCCCCGGGGGCTGTGCTTGTGCAGCGCGCGGGCCACCAACTCCTTGCCGGCCCCCGACTCACCCGTGATCAACACCGTGACGTTGCTCTGACTGAGCCGGCCAATCGCGCGGAAGACATCCTGCATGGCCGGGGCCTGCCCCAACATCTCAGGCATCTGAGCCACACGCTCATCCACCACCTCTTCGCGCAGGCTCTCATCCACCGCACGGCGGATCAGCTCCACGGCCTTGGTGAGGTCAAACGGCTTGGGCAGGTATTCGAACGCCCCCCCCTGGAAGGCCGAAACGGCCGAGTCCAGGTCAGAGTAGGCCGTCATGATGATGACCGGCAGCCCGGGCAAGCGGGCCTTGACCTTGCTCAGCAGATCGATGCCCGACCCACCGGGCATCCGGATGTCGGACACCAGCACCTGCGGCTCATCGTCATCCAGGGCCAGCAACACATCGCGGGGGTTGGTGAAGCTGCGCACGGGCAGCCCCTCGCGGGCCAAGGCCTTTTCCAGAACGAAGCGGATGGATTGGTCGTCGTCAACGATCCAGATGGGTTTCATGCTGGCAATCTGTGTGGCGCATCCAGACCCCGCCATGCGTGAAAAGCGGTCACGGCAAGGGGATGGTGATCTTGAAGACCGTGCGCCCCGGCTCGCTTTCGCATTCGATGGTGCCTTGATGCTGTTGAACGAAAGTCTGCGCCAGGGTCAAGCCCAAACCCGAACCACCATCTCGACCCGACACCAGCGGGTAGAAAATGCGGTCGCGAATTTCAGACGGGATTCCTGGCCCGTTGTCTTCGATATGCAAGACAAGTGCCAGCCGATACAACTGCCGGTTGATGGTGACGCGCCGACCCACCCGGGTCTTGAAAACGATGCGCGCATCGCCCGCCTGGATGCGCGACGACAGGGCCTGTGCCGCGTTGTGCGCCACGTTCAGCAAGGCCTGGATGAGCTGCTCGCGATCGCCTCGAAACTCGGGGATGGACGTGTCGTAATCCCGCCAGACCTTCAAGCCTTTCGGGAACTCGGCCAGGATCACGGAGCGCACCCGCTCACACACTTCATGGATGTTGACATCGCCCACCAGGTGGGGGCGACGGTGAGGGGCCAACAGGCGGTCGACCAGGGACTGCAGGCGGTCGGCCTCATGGATGACCACCTGCGTGTACTCGATCAGCGACTTGTCATCCAGCTCCATCTGCAACAATTGCGCGGCGCCCCGGATGCCCCCCAGCGGGTTCTTGATTTCGTGCGCGAGGTTGCGAATCAGCTCCTTGTTGGCCTGTACCTGGTCCAACACGCGCTCCTCGCGGTCCTGCCGGGTTTGCTGCTCCACCTCCACCAGCTCCACCAGCACGTGCCCACCCTGCCCATAGCGGGTGATGATGACCTGCACATGCAGGGCATCCGCGTACAGATTGGGATGGCGCTTCAGTTCAGCCTGCAGGCGACTGGTGGCGTAATCGTTGCGCGCCACCGCCGTGACCACCTCCTTGAGCGTGGCCGGCTCGACGAACCAATCAAACATGGACACACCCAACACCGCCCGGCGCGACAAGCCCAGCACTTCTTCGAAGGTGGCGTTGGCAAACAGGCAACGCCCGTCTGGCTCGACGATGGCCACCATCGAGGCCAGGTGATCCAGCACGGACCACTTCTCGGCATCGTCCGGCAAGGGATGAGAACCCGCCGTCAGCCCGACACGGGGTGAGCGGCCGGCCACGGTAGGCACATGCGACACAGGACTCACAAACAAACCTTCGAGGGATGCACGCGCACCCCGGTCAATTGGAAGAGAACTTGGCGATCTCTCGCTTCAGCGAGGCCACATTGGCCTCTCGGCGGGTGATCTCGGCCTTCATCTGAGCCACCCGATCCTGGTACTTCTGGAAGTTTTTCTCGTCGCCACGACGCTCGGGCTGCCCGTTGTTGTAGTCCTTTTGCAGACTCGCCAGCGCCTCTTCTTCCTTGCGCAACTCGGCCTCCAGGATGCGACGCGCATCGGCGTCCATGGACTTCTGCTTGTCGCTGCTGACCCGATCACCCTCGCTGGAGCCACCGGCCGAGGCCGCCGGACGGGGCGCAGCCGGCCGCGAGCTGCTCTGGATCACGGTGATGGGCGCGCCATCCAGCGTGCGACACCCACGCGCCTGAGCCTCTTTGGCCGACAAGGCATCGGTGAAGTAATTGCCTGGACAACGGTAGATGGGGTTGCTTTGAGCCTGAACAGCCCCCACCCCCACCAGCATCATGACAGCCAGCACCCGACGACCCGAGCGTGCACACGCCACCGGGGTCAAAATTGATTTCAGCAATGAACTCACGTCGCGGTCTCCGTTGAACAAGCCGACACAGCCGGAGTATGCCCCCAAGCCCGAACGATCACACCGTCACCTGAAGCCTGTGCACTCACGAGTGTGACAGGCAAAGAAAAAGGGCGACTTGCGTCGCCCTTTACAGACACTCTGATCAGGAATCAGAGCGAGTAGTACATGTCGAACTCGATGGGGTGAGTCGTCATGCGGAAGCGGGTGACTTCCTGCATCTTCAGTTCGATGTAGGCGTCGATGTAAGCATCGGTGAACACGCCACCCTTGGTCAGGAATGCGCGATCCTTGTCCAGGTTTTCCAGAGCCTGATCCAGGCTGTGGCAGACGGTCGGGATCAGCTTGTCCTCTTCGGGCGGCAGGTGGTAGAGATCCTTCGTGGCGGCCTCGCCCGGATGGATCTTGTTTTCCACGCCATCCAGACCGGCCATCATCAGGGCGGCGAAGGCCAGGTAGGGGTTGGCAGAAGGATCGGGGAAGCGAGCCTCGATGCGGCGCCCCTTGGGGTTGGCCACGTACGGGATGCGGATCGAGGCCGAACGGTTCTTGGCCGAGTAGGCCAGCTTCACCGGGGCTTCGAAGCCAGGCACCAGACGCTTGTACGAGTTCGTACCGGGGTTGGTGATGGCATTCAGAGCACGGGCGTGCTTGATGATGCCGCCGATGTAGTACAGGGCGAACTCGCTCAGACCGGCGTAGCCGTCACCAGCGAACAGGTTCTTGCCGTCCTTCCAGATCGACTGGTGAACGTGCATGCCGGAACCGTTGTCACCCACGATGGGCTTGGGCATGAACGTGGCGGTCTTACCGTAGGCATGGGCCACGTTCTGGATCACGTACTTCTGCAGTTGCAGCCAGTCGGCGCGCTGGGTCAGCGTGGCGAACTTGGTGCCGATTTCCATCTGACCGGCGTTGGCCACTTCGTGGTGGTGCACTTCAACGGGGATGCCCATCGATTCCAGGATCAGGCACATTTCGGAGCGCATGTCCTGGCCACTGTCAACCGGGGGCACCGGGAAGTAGCCACCCTTGACGGTGGGACGATAGCCGGTGTTGCCGTGCTCGTAGTCCTTGCCCGTGTTCCAGGCGCCTTCTTCGGACTCGATCTTCACAAAGCAGCCCGACATATCGGCGTTCCAGCGCACGCTGTCGAACACGAAGAACTCAGGCTCAGGGCCGAAGTAGGCGGTGTCGCCCAGGCCCGAGGCCTTCAGGTAGGCTTCGGCTCGCTTGGCCAGCGAGCGGGGGTCGCGCTCGTAAGGCTTGCCATCATGCGGGTCGATGACGTCGCAGGTCAGGATCAGGGTGGGCTCTTCGAAGAAGGGGTCGATGTTGGCGGTGTTGGGGTCCGGCATCAACAGCATGTCGGAGGCTTCGATGCCCTTCCAGCCGGCGATGGACGAACCGTCGAACGCGTGGCCCGAGGTGAACTTGTCTTCGTCAAAGTGGGAGACAGGCACGGACACGTGCTGCTCTTTGCCACGGGTATCGGTGAAACGGAAGTCAACGAACTTGACTTCGTTGTCCTTCACCATCTTCATCACGTCGGCGACGGTCTTGTTGGCCATCAGGTGCTCCTAGCGAGAGGCTTGAATGATTACAAGTGAGAGAAACTGTGGGAGGCTGCTTCTCAAAAATAAGAAACCGCTCGGCAGTGTAATAGCAGAAAGCGTGCCCACCAGGCCATTCGGGGTGCCGTGGGTGGCGGCTCATGCACAAAAACACCGCAAGGGCGCCCTGCACTGAACCGGGCCATGCATGCTGCAGCGCACCATGACCGTTCACGAGAAGACGTGCCACGGCCTGACTGCAGGGCGCACACCGCGAAAGCGCACCACGACGGTGCGCTTTTAATCAACGCACCAACTCGGGGCCCAAAGTTGCACCGAGCGAGTGCAAGCCTGACAAGAGGTCACTGAACGCCGCGTCCACCACCTCTGGCGCACCCTTCACCCCCAGGTCGATGTGACGGCCATGCTCCGGATGATCCACGCTGGGCAGGCTGAAGACCTTGATGCCCGGGTGCCGGGCTTCGATGCTGAGCATCAGGGGCGTCAGGCGCGATTCGATCCCGCCATAGACGAGCACCGAGCGTTCACGCTGCCGCGAAAGCCCATGCAGGTCCGCATGACACTCGTCGAGCACCGCCGCCATCATCGGCCAGGCCATCACCGGAAACCCGGGCACGAAGTGCACCCGGCCATCCATCGAGAAACCGGGGATGCGGTTGTAAGGGTTG
Source organism: Aquabacterium sp. (assembly GCA_046295615.1). Classification (GTDB taxonomy): domain Bacteria; phylum Pseudomonadota; class Gammaproteobacteria; order Burkholderiales; family Burkholderiaceae_C; genus Aquabacterium. Next base: position 383,418 of record JBKBMV010000001.1, on the reverse strand, counting down.
TGGATGATCTCCGCCCCCTGGGGGAAGAAGCCCATCTGCAGGCGGCGCTGCACATCCTCGCTGGACGGATCGAAGGGCTGCCCTTCCTGGGCCGCCATCTCCTGACAGCGGGCCAGGATCAGCTCGCGAGCTTGTGGATGCAGGGCCAGGTCGGTCTCCCAGGCCTGGGCGGCACACTCCCGCGTGTGGTCGTCCGGGGTGGCCCCGATCCCGCCGAAGGAGAACACCACCTCGCCCGATTGCCGCACTTCCCGCAAGACGGCGGTGATGCGCCGAGGGTCATCGCCCACGTACTGCGCCCAGGCCACGGCCATGCCGCGTTCGGACAGCAGTTCGATGGCCTTGGCCAGGTGCTTGTCCTGCCGGCGACCACTGAGGATCTCGTCACCAATGATGATCAAACCAATCATGTCGCCTGCCCCTCAACCTCCACCACCTCCACCACCTCGGTACCCCCACGTCGTTCATGCAGCGCGGCCGTCAGGTAATGCGCAAACCACAAGGCCGACACCACAAACACCAGCGTGTACACCCAGATGGACAAGACCAGCAGCACCGGCGCCAGCGCCAGGGCCATCACCCCACCAATGGCCCACAGCAAGGCAGGCGCGGCACCCAGGTAGCCCGAGGTCACGCCCATCAGCAACAAGGGGCCCCGGTGCTGCCGCATCAGCGCGCGCAACTCGTCGGCCGTGGCCCAGTCGGCCAGCACGTCCAGCGTCATGACCCGGTACGTCAGCCAGCCCCAGATCAGCGGCGGCAGCACCAAGGCCACGGGCGGAAAGAGCCACAGGGGCCAAGACAGCACCAACAACACCATGGCCATGACGGTCCAGGCCACCGACATGAGCACAGCGCGCCACAGCGGCACGCCCGACTCGGCCTGCAGCGCGGGGAAGCGCCGCGCCTTCACCAGGGCCGCCATGGCCGGGGCCACCATGGCCCCCACCGCCAGCATACACAGCATCACCACCAAGGGCACCGTCACGCCCACCAGCATCAAGGGCACCAGCGCCGAACGCAGGGATGACCAGCCCTGGCTGTCCAGCCAGGCCAAGGCAGACTGGCTCCACCCCCAGTTCTCCAGGGCTTGACTCAAGGCCTCGTTGGCCGGGGTCCACCCCCACCAGCCCGCCCCGCCCAACACGACCATGCTGAGCAACAGGGGCGCCAGGCTCAACCAGATCACCCGAGGCAGCAGGCAATAGGCCAGCGCTCGCCAGAATGCATCCGTCAAACGCCACCAGGGCGAGGCCCTCAGGCTGGCCACACTCATTCGTTGTCGCCGCCCAGCAGGCCGCCCAAGAGGCCACCACCGGCCACGCCGGTCAACAAGCCACCTTGCTCGCGGGTGCCACTGCCGGTTTGTGGCGCCGCGGCAAAGATGCGCGAGGCCAGGCGAGAAAACGGCAGGCTTTGCAGCCAGACCTGTCCCGGGCCGCTCAGGCGCGCCAGGAACAAGCCCTCGCCGCCAAACAAGGCGGTCTTGATCTTGCCCACGTACTGGATGTCAAAGTCCACCCCGGCGGTGTAGGCCACCACGCATCCGGTATCGATCATCAGCGTTTCGCCTGCCTTGAGATCTCGGCGCACCACCGTGCCCCCCGCATGCACGAACGCCAGCCCGTCGCCTTCGAGCTTCTGCATGATGAAACCCTCGCCACCAAAGAAGCCGGTGCCAAGTCGTTGTTGCAGGGCAATGCCCAAGGACACGCCCCGCGCCGCGCACAGGAAGGAGTCTTTCTGGCAGATGAGGGTACCGCCCAGCTGACGCAAATCCATCGGCAAGATCTTGCCGGGGTACGGCGCCGCAAAGGCCACCCGCTTTTTGCCCTGGGCCTGGTTGGTGTAGACGGTGGTGAAGAGACTTTCGCCGGTGATCAGGCGCTTGCCAGCCCCCAGCAGCTTGCCGAAGATGCCCCTGGTCTGGGCAGAGCCATCGCCAAACACGGTGTCCATCTCGATGCCGGCGTCCATGAACATCATGCTGCCGGCTTCGCCGATGGCAGCCTCGCCCGGGTCGAGTTCCACCTCGACAAACTGCATCTCGGCGCCCTTGATTTCGTAGTCCACCACATCCATGGCCATGATCTGTCTTCTCCGTCGCAACAGTTGAGCGTGTTTGATCCGGGCTAGTTCACCCGGAACACGATGTCGCGATGATTGTGGCGCAGAACGCCCAGCCCTGCAGAACGCGCCCAGCCCGACACGACACAACAGCGACAATGCGTGCATGTCGAATGTCTTTGATGTGATCATTGTGGGCGCGGGTGCCGCCGGCCTGTTTTGCGCCGGTGTGGCGGGCCAACGCGGCCTGCGGGTGCTGATCATCGACCATGCCGCCAAGGTGGCCGAGAAGATCCGCATCTCGGGTGGCGGGCGATGCAACTTCACCAACCGCGAGGTCGGCCCCAGCCACTTCCTGTCCGAGAACCCACACTTTTGCCGCTCTGCACTGGCGGGCTACACACCGCAAGACTTTCTGGCGCTGGTTCAACAGCACGGCATCGCCTGGCACGAGAAACACAAGGGCCAACTGTTTTGCGACCACAAGGCCGACGACATCATCCAGATGCTGCTGGCCGAATGCGCCCAAGGTGGCGTGACCCGCTGGCAGCCCTGCCACATCCAGGCGGTGCGCCAACTGGACGTGGCCGGCGGCATCCGCTTCGAGCTGGACACGAACCGGGGGCCGGTGCGCGGCCACCAACTGGTGATCGCCACCGGGGGGCTGTCCATTCCCAAGATCGGCGCTACTGATTTTGGTCAACGGCTGGCGGCCGACTGGGGTCATGCCATCGTGCCCCTGCGCCCTGCCCTCGTGCCCCTGACCTTCTCGGCCGAGGTCTGGGCCCCCTTCGTGGCCCTGGCCGGCATTTCGCTGGAGGTCACGGTCAGCACCGAGGTGATCGAATCAGGCAAGCGGGCCCGCACCCGCACCGTCAGCTTTCTGGAGGACTTGCTCTTCACCCACCGCGGCCTGAGCGGCCCGGCCATCCTGCAGATCTCCAGCTTCTGGCGGCCTGGCCAGGCGCTGCGGCTGAACCTGGCGCCGCAGCATGATCTGGCAGACCTGCTGAAACAGGCCAAGATGGGCTCGCGCAAGCAACTGTCTACCGAGTGGGCGCTGGCCCTGGGCGATGCGGTCCCGCAACGCCTGGCGCACACGTGGCTGGATCAGTTCATCCAGAGCTCGGCCAGCCTGCGCCCCACCGCCCCTCTGGCCGAGCACAAGGACAAGGATCTGGACGCCCTGGGCCACTCGGCCAACGATTGGCACATCCAGCCCGCCGGCACCGAAGGCTATGCCAAGGCTGAGGTGACGGCAGGGGGCGTGGACACCCGCGAACTGAGTTCTCAAACGATGGAGAGCAAACGCGTGCCAGGCCTATACTTCATTGGCGAGGTGGTGGACGTGACCGGCTGGCTGGGGGGCTATAACTTCCAGTGGGCCTGGGCCTCGGCCATGGCCTGTGCACAGGCCTTGCAGCGCCTGCCCGAGACCGCCTGAGGCAGCCAGACACGGGCGCCAGCCCACAAACCGGTAAACTGCCACCATGAGCCGCACACACTTTGGTTTCCAGCAGGTCGACGAATCAGAAAAGGCCAGCCGCGTCCGCGGCGTGTTCGATTCCGTGGCCAACAAGTACGACGTGATGAACGACCTCATGTCGGCCGGCATGCACCGCCTGTGGAAGGCCTACGCCATCGCGGCCAGCGGCGTGCGTGAAGGTCACAAGGTGCTGGACATCGCAGGAGGCACGGGCGATCTGTCCAAGGCCTTTGCCAAGCGAGTGGGCTCGGCGGGCATGGTGGTGCACACCGACATCAACCTGGCCATGCTCAGCACGGGCCGAGATCGCCTGCTCAACAGCGGCATGGCCTTGCCCACCACCCAGTGCGACGCCGAGAAGTTGCCCTTCCCCGATCAAACCTTCGACATCGTGTCGGTGGCTTTCGGTCTGCGCAACATGACGCACAAAGACATCGCCCTCAAGGAAATGTGCCGGGTGCTCAAGCCCGGTGGGCGCTTGCTGGTGCTGGAGTTCTCGAAGGTGGCCAAGCCGCTGGAGAAGGCCTACGACTGGTACTCGTTCAACATCCTGCCCAAGCTGGGCAAGCTGGTGGCCAACGACGAAGAGAGCTATCGCTACCTCGCCGAGTCCATCCGCATGCACCCCGATCAGGCTACCCTGAAGGCCATGATGAAAGAAGCCGGTTTCGGCCATGTCGATGTGCACAACATGACCGCCGGCGTCGTGGCCCTGCACCTGGGCATCAAGTGCTGAACTGAGGCGCCCTGCCCCGCGCCAGCCTCAGGCGGGCTTGCCCAGCAACTCGTGGCGCAAGCCCTGATCGGCCGCGTCCTTGCTCACCCAGATGCGCAGCAGGGCACGGAAGAAATCCTCCCCCGGGATGTCGGCCGCCACCGCGCGCCCACCCAGGCTGATCCGCGTGCCGGCATCGGGCACATAGTCCAGCGTGATCTCGTCGCCCTTGCGGGCCTCACCCAGCTGCAGCATGGTGGCGCGCAAGGCCTCCACACGGGTCGCCAAGGCCGCCTGCTCGGCCGATGAGCGTGTGGTGTCGCGGATGCCCGTGACCAGGTTGTCGGCCAGTCGATCGCCCGAGACCTTGCGCAGCATCACGATGCGCACCCGCTTCGGGCCGGGCGTGGCCAGCACCGCTTCGGCCGTCGAGGCCGGCTGAGGCAAGTACAGCCCGGCCGCGTACACCCGCACGATCATCATGGCGCGCAACCCCGCGCCGTTGAGGCTCAGCGCGTGTCCCTGCACCGACACCTGGGGCTCAAAGCGGACGCCCTCCACCACCTTCTGGGCGAAGGCCGAGGCGCTCACACCCCCCCATAAACCAGCCAGCAGCAGTGTCTGGCCCAGCATCCGGCGCACGGGGGTCGATGTCATGGCTTTGGGCAGCTTGCTCATGATCAGGCCGCCTTCTTCAGTTCGGCATCGCGCAACTCGCGACGCAAGATCTTGCCCACATTGGACTTGGGCAACTCGGCGCGAAACTCGATGTACTTCGGCCGCTTGTAGCCCGTCAGGTGTTCTTTGCAGAAATCGGCCAGCTCGCGTTCGGTCAGCGATCCATCGCGCGGCACCACGAACAACTTCACGGCCTCACCCGAGTGCGTGTCGGGCACCCCGATCACGGCAGCCTCCAGCACCCCCGGGTGCTGCACGGCCACGTCCTCGACCTCGTTGGGGTACACATTGAAGCCCGACACCAGCACCATGTCCTTCTTGCGGTCCACGATGCGCACCTCGCCCTGCTCGCTCATCACGCCCAAATCGCCGGTCTTGAAAAAGCCGTCAGCGGTCATGACCTTGGCCGTCTCGTCGGCACGGCGCCAGTAGCCGGCCATCACCTGGGGCCCGCGAATGCAGATCTCGCCCGGGTAGCCCGGGGGCAAGGCTTGTCCATCGTCATCACGGATGCTGACTTCCGTGGAGGGCAAGGGCAGGCCAATCGTGCCCGAGTAGCCCTTCAGCGTGTTGGGGTTGCAGGTGACCACGGGCGAGGTCTCCGACAGACCATAACCCTCGATGATCGGAACGCCCGTCAAGGCCATCCAACGCTCGGCCACAGCCCGTTGCACCGCCATGCCACCGCCGATGGTCACCTTCAGGCTGGAGAAGTCCAGCTTGGCGAAATCCGGGTGGTTCAACAGCGCGCTGTACAAGGTGTTGACGGCCGGAAACAGGTGAAACCGGAAGCCCGACAGCTCCTTGATGAAGCCCGGAATGTCGCGTGGATTCGGCACCAGCAGCATGCAGGCACCGTTGCGGATGCCCATGAGGGCACACACTGTCAGCGCGAAGATGTGATACAGGGGCAAGGCGCACACCACATTGAGCTGCCCCACCTGGGGGCTCAGGCCATTCATCAACCAGGCCTGGCACTGGAGCACATTGGCCACCAGATTGCGGTGCAGCAGGGTGGCGCCCTTCGACACGCCCGTGGTACCGCCGGTGTACTGCAGGAACGCCACGTCATTCAGGCTCAGGTCAACCGGCTTGTGCGAGCGCACCCCTGAACGCAGCACCCAGCCAAACGAGACATGCCCCGGCAGGCTCCAGGCTGGCACCATCTTGCGCACGCGGCGCACCACGAGGTTGGTCAACGGCCCCTTCAGCCAGCCCATCAGGTCGCCCATGGCCGCCACGACCACGTGCTTCAAGGGCCCGCGCGCCTGCACGGCCTGCAAGGTGGTGGCAAAGTTCTCCAGGATGAAGATGGCCTCGGCCCCGCTGTCACGCAGTTGATGTTCCAGCTCGCGCGGGGTGTACATCGGGTTGACATTGACCACCACACAGCCCGCACGCAGGATGCCTGCCACCACCACCGGGTACTGCAGGATGTTGGGCATCATCACCGCAACACGGGCGCCAGGCTTGAGCCCCTGAAGTTGCAACCAGCCGGCCACCTTGGACGAGAGCCGATCCAGCTCGGCATACGTGAGCGACGCGCCCATGCACCGAAAGGCCACCCGACCGGCATGCTCGGCCATGGCCTCCTCCAGCAACTGCACCAGCGAGCGGTACCGCGAAGGGTCGATGTCATGCGGCATGCCTGCCGGGTAGTGGTTCAGCCAGATCTTGTCCATGGTGCGCAGAAAAAAGAACACGGGCGCCCGACCTGAAACCGATCAGCGCCCGTCTGTAATTTGACAGTCAAAATGTTACATGAACTCTGCACAATACGCTGAGTATCATGTGCGCTCCGTTGCACCTGGTTCGTGATGTCTTCCACCTCCTCCTCAGTTTCGCGCGCCCGATTCAACCGTCCGCGCACGGAAGGCCCCGAGTACACCGTTGAAGAACTGGCCAGCCGCACGGGCGTGAGCGTGCGCAACATCCGCGCGTACCAGACGGCCGGGCTGCTGCCCCCGCCCCGCCTCAAGGGGCGGCTGGGCCTGTATGACCAGGCCCACCAGGGCAAGCTGGAATTGATCCGCGACCTTCGCGCGCAAGGCTTCAGGCTCGACACCATCAAAAACATGCTGTCCCACACGCCGGAAGGCGCGTGGTCGGAGTACTCGCTGATACACGAGCTGTTTTCCACCACGTTCTTCACCGTGGAGGCCCCGAAGCGCAAAGCCATCTCCGAGATGGCTGCCCACTGGCAAACCTCGGCCACGCCCGAGCAGAAAGAACGCCTGCGCAAGAATGGCCTGTACCGCGAGGTGGGCCCCGACGAGGTCGAAATGCTCAGCCCCTCGCTGGAGCGCATTGGCATCCAGTTGGCCGAACTGAATGTGCCGCTCGACACCGTGCTGGACCTTCAAGACATGCTGATCAAGCACTGCCGGGCTCTGGCCCGGGCCTATGTCGATCAACTGCTGCTGGACCTGGTGAAAGACCTGGCCGCCGCCCAGGCCGAGGCCAAGGCCAAAGGCCTGCCCCCTGATCCGCAGGCCATCGGTGGCATGCGCATGCTGTTCGAGCGCCTGCGCCCTTTGGCCATTGGCTCGGTGAGTGCGGCCTTCCCGGTCGTGCTGCAGCAAGAATTCGACCGCGCCATCCAGAAGCAACTCAAGCGTCAGGGCTGAGGGCCTGGGCTGACTGGGACACCTCTTCAGGCCACGTCACATCTCGCCACACCACCTCTTGGCGTCGCTTGTTGCATCAGCCCTCAGTGGATCCAGGAGGTGCCGCCAAAGACAGAAAGCCCAGCAGATTGCTCTGCTGGGCTTGTGTCCTTCAATGGTCGGGGTGGCGGGATTCGAACTCGCGACCCCTTGCACCCCATGCAAGTGCGCTACCAGGCTGCGCTACACCCCGACGAAGACTTGAACTATAGCATGTTTTCAGCACCCAACGCCAGCCCTGCACGCTTTCGGCATGATCACGACAACAAGTCGCGGATCGACAACAACGAGGCACGCAAGGCTGCCACGGCCTCGGGTGAGGCTTGATGCAAGGCCGACAGGTCAGGCAGTGGCGCAGGGCTGCCCACCGAGGCAGAGGCAGCCGACGCCAGCAGCGGTTGGGCGCTCACAGCGCCCCAAGCCCCCTGCCGCGCCGGGGTTCGCACGCGCGGCGCAGGCGTCAGTGCCGGGCCTTCAGGGCGCGCAGATGCCGCTGCCGATGCGGTCTCGAGCTCGGCCGCAGGCTCGATGAGATCTTCGGGCCCCTCATGGGTGTCGTGGTGGCTGGAGACGCTCAGACCCTGGGCCGCCAACTCATTGCGGGCCCCGCTGATGGTGAAGCCGCGCTCGTACAACAGTTCGCGAATGCGCCGAATCAGCAGCACTTCGTGGTGCTGGTAGTAACGCCGGTTACCCCGACGCTTCATCGGCCGCAGCTGCGTGAACTCCTGCTCCCAATAGCGCAGCACATACGGCTTGACCAGGCACAGCTCGCTCACCTCACCGATGGTGAAGTAGCGCTTGGCGGGGATGGGGGGCAGCACGCCCTCGATTCGCCCGGATTCGGCGCGCTCGATAGTGGCCATGGCTGAATGTGACGACACCTGTCAGGCAAAACCGCACCGAGGACGGCGCGGGCAAGAGGACAGACTTTACTCCAAGTCCTCACGGTCGGCGACATCTCCCTGCACCACCCCCTTGAGCTTGGCGCTGGCATGGAAGGTCACGACATTGCGGGCCTTGATGGGAATGGCTTCACCCGTGCGGGGGTTGCGCCCCGGGCGGGGTGCCTTGCGGCGGATCTGGAAGTTGCCAAAACCCGACAGCTTCACGTCACGGCCTTGGACCAGCGTGTCATTGATGAGCTCGAAAAACGCTTCGACCATGTCCTTGGACTCGCGCTTGTTCAGGCCCAGCCGCTCGAACAACAGTTCGGACAGCTCGGCCTTGGTCAGCGTCGGCGTCTCGATGGACGGCAACAGCACCGTCAGATCGCTGATCTTGTCGTTCATGGGCGAGCCCTCCCCTGGCTCACGCGCGCATCCGGGCGCCCACGCGCTCTGACAGGCTGTTCAGCACGGCCTTCATCGCGGCGTCGATGCGCTCGTCGGTCAAGGTTTGCTCGTCATCGCGCAGAGACACCCGCACGGCCAAGCTGCGCTCATTGTCACCGATCCCGGCCACGGGCGTCTTGGGCTTGTAGATGTCGAACAGGCGGGCGTCGCGCACCAGCCCCTCGGTGGGCGCCTCGTGGATGGCAGCCATCACGGCCTCGAAGGAGGTTTGATCGGTCACCACCAGGGCCAGATCGCGGTGCACGGACTGCATCTTGGGCACGCTGGTGAAGCGCGGCACCTGGCGCACCGCCAAGGCGGGCACGTCCAGCTCGAACAACACGGGCGCCTGCGGCAGGTCGTAGGCCTGACGCCACTTGGGGTGCAGTTCGCCGATCACGCCCACGGGCTGACCATCCAGCACCACCTGGGCGCAGCGGCCGGGGTGGAAGGCGGGGTGCTCGAACGGCACGAAGCGGGCCTCGCGTGGGGCCAGCAAGGACTCCACATCGCCCTTCACGTCAAAGAAATCAACCGGGCGCTGGGCCACACCCCACTGCACAGCGTCGGCGGGGCCATAGGCCAGGCCCGCCAGCTTCAAGGGCTGGTGCAAACCAGCCACGGTTTGTGCGCCATCGTTGACGCTGGCATCGCGCTGGAACACGCGGCCCAGCTCGAACACGCGCACACGCTCGGCCTTGCGCGACAGGTTGGTACGCAGCACCTCCACCAGCGAGCCGATCAGCGTCGAGCGCATCACCGACAACTGGCTGGCGATGGGGTTCAGCAGCTGAATTGGCTGGGCATTGCCAGCAAAGTCGGCCTCCCAGCGGGCTTCCACAAAGCTGAAGGTGATGGCTTCCTGGTAGCCCCGGGCGGCCACCGCGCGGCGCACGGCATAGAGGCCACGCTGTGCCTCGGGGCGCACCTCGGACACCACCGGCGCCTTGGGCGCGCGACGCGGCAGCTTGTCAAAGCCGATCACGCGCACCACCTCTTCGATCAGGTCTTCTTCGATCTGCAGATCAAAGCGCCAGCTGGGTGGGTTCACCACCAGGTGCACATCGCCATTCGTGGCCTGGGTCTGGAACGACAGGCCCAGCCGCTGGAACACGCCTTCGCAGTCTTGCTGGCTCACGGGCATGCCGATCACGCGCTGGGCGCGCGACAGGCGCAAGGTCACCGGGGGGCGCTCCACTGGGCGCACCACCTGGTCGGTCACCGGGCCGGCTTCTCCGCCGCAGATCTCGAGGATCAGCTGCGTGATGCGCTCCAGGTGCTGGGCCGTGGGCGCCGGGTCCACACCGCGCTCGAAGCGGTGCGAGGCATCGGTCGACAAGTTGTAGCGGCGTGCGCGGCCAGCGATGGCCTTGGGCCACCAGAAGGCGGCCTCCAGGTACACATTGCGTGTGTCGTCACCCACCGCCGTGCTGTCGCCACCCATCACGCCGGCCAGCGATTCCACCTGCTGCGCATCGGCGATCACGCCCACCTGCTCGTCCAGCGACACGGTGTTGCCGTTGAGCAGCTTCAGCGTCTCGCCCGCCTGCGCCCAGCGCACGGTCAAGCCGCCCTGGATCTTGTCCAGGTCGAACACGTGCGAGGGCTGACCCAGCTCGAACATGACGTAGTTGGAGATGTCCACCAGCGGCGACACGGGGCGCTGGCCGCAACGGGCCAGGCGCTCGACCATCCAGTCGGGCGTGGCGGCCTGGGGGTTGACCCCGCGGATGACACGACCCACAAAGCGGCCGCACAGATCGGGCGCCGTCACCTGCACCGGCACCGTGGCGTCGATGGTCGGCTGCACCGGCTGCGTGGTGGGCAAGGTCAGCGGCGCGCCCGTCAGGGCCGACACCTCACGCGCGATGCCGGCCACGCTCAGGCAATGCGCCAGGTTGGGTGTGAGCTTGAGCGTGAACAGGGTGTCATCCAGACGCAGGTGATCGCGGATGTTCACACCCACGGGGGCCTCATCGGCCAGGATGTGCAGGCCATTGGACTCTTCGGCAATGCCCAACTCTTTGGCCGAGCACAGCATGCCGAAGCTCTCCACCCCGCGCAGCTTGCCCTTCTTGATGACGAAGGCCTTGCCATCCGGCCCGGGGGGCAACTCGGCGCCCACCATGGCGCAAGGCACCTTGATGCCCGGGCGCACATTGGGCGCCCCGCAGACGATCTGCAGCAGCTCGCCTGTGCCGGCATCCACCTTGCACACGTTCAGACGGTCGGCGTCGGGGTGCTTGGCCACTTCCATCACCTGGGCCACCACCACACCCGTGAAGGCAGGCGCCACGGGTTGCAGCTCTTCAACCTCCAGACCGGCCATGGTGAGCAGATCGGCCAGTTGCTGCGTGTTCAGATCAGGGTTGCAGAACGTGCGCAGCCAGGACTCGGGGAATTGCATGGAGAAGATCCTCGGGGATTCGGTTCAGTGCTTGTGACAGCTCAACTCATGGCGCCGCATCGGCGTCCAGCACCACGCGGTAGCGGGCCTTGCCGGCGCGCAGGTGGTCCAGGGCCTCGTTGATGCGGCTCATGGGGTAGTGTTCGGTTTGGGGCTCGATGCCGTGGCGGGCGGCAAAGGCCAGCATGGTGTCGATGTCCTGGCGCGAGCCGGTGGGCGAACCCGACACGCTGCGCTGCCCGCCAATCAGCGGGAAGGCCTCGACCTCCATGGGCTGCGGCAGGATGCCGACCAGGTGCAGGCGGCCATTGGGCGCCAGCGTGCTCATCAGCGCCTTCCAGTTCAGCATGACATTGACGGTGACGAGCACCATGTCCAACTGACCAGCCACGGCCTTCATGGACTTGGGGTCGGTGCTGGAGACCACGCGATGCGCGCCCAGGGCCAGGGCCTCGTCGCGCTTGGACTCGCTGGAGGTGAAGGCTGTGACCTCACAACCCCAGGCCCGCGCGAACTTCAAGGCCAGGTGGCCCAGGCCCCCAATGCCCACCACACCCACGCGGTGCACGGGCTTGATGTTGTAGGTGAGGAAGGGCGAGAACACCGTGATGCCCCCGCACAGCAGCGGGCCAGCCTTGGCCGGATTCAGGCCTTCGGGAATGGGGCAGGCCCACAGCCAGTGCGCCCGCACCCGGTCGGCAAACCCGCCATGGTGGCCCACGATGGTGGGCTGGCCAGCGCGGCACAGTTGCGGCTCGCCACCCAGGCAGCTGGGGCAGGCCATGCAGCTGGCGGCCATCCAGCCCACGCCCACCTTCTGGCCCAGCTTCAGACCCTTGGTCTGGCTACCCAGGGCCACCACGGTGCCCACCACCTCGTGCCCGCCCACGATAGGGTAGGCCGAAATGCCCCACTCGTTGTCGATCAGGGACAGGTCGGAGTGGCACAGGCCACAGTGCTCCACCTGAATCTCCACCTCTTCGGCGCCCAGGGGCCCCGGCTCGTAGATGAAGGAGCTCAGGGGCTTGGCGGCCTCGTGGGCGGCCCAGGCGCGGATGGTGGTGGCGGGGGTGGCACTGGTGGTGGTCATGCGGGCATCCTCAGTTGAATTGCTGCAAGAAACGCAGGTCGCCTTCGTAGAACAAACGAAGGTCGTTCACACCATAGCGCAACATGGTCAGGCGGTCCGGGCCCAGGCCAAATGCAAAGCCGATGTAGTGCTCCGGGTCCAGCCCGAAGTTGCGCACCACGTTCGGGTGCACCTGGCCGGCACCGCCCACCTCCAGCCACCGGCCCTTCAAGGGGCCCGATGAGAAGGCAATGTCCACCTCGGCCGACGGCTCGGTGAAGGGGAAGAACGAGGGGCGGAAGCGGATGTCCAGTTCGTCGGTCTCGAAGAAGGTGCTGAAAAAATCGCTCAGCACGGCCTTGAGGTCGGTGAAGCTGACGCTCTCGCCAATCCACAGGCCTTCGCACTGGTGGAACATGGGCGAGTGCGTGGCGTCGCTGTCCACCCGGTAGGTGCGCCCCGGTGCGATCACGCGGATCTCGGGCATGCGCTCGCCGCGCGCCAGGGCCTCGGCATGGTTGCGCACATGCTGCATGGCATAACGCACCTGCATCGGGCTGGTATGCGTGCGCAGCAGGTGACCGCCTTCCACGTAGAAGGTGTCGTGCATGGAGCGCGCCGGGTGGTCTTCAGGCGTGTTCAGCGCGGTGAAGTTGTGCCAGTCGGTCTCGATCTCGGGGCCGTCAGCCACGGCAAAGCCCATGGAGCCAAAGATGGCCTCCAGGCGCTCGATGCTGAGCGACACCGGGTGCAAACCGCCCTCGCCTCGGCGGCGGCCTGGCAAGGTCACGTCCAGTCGCTCGGCTTGCAGTTGCTGGGCCAGTTCGGCATCGGCCAGGGCCTGACGTCGGGCGTTCAGCAAGGCCTCGACCTGCTGCTTGGCCTGGTTGATGGCAGCGCCGCGGGTTTTCTTGTCCTCAGGGCTGAGGGCGGCCATGCCCTTGAGCAGCTCGGTCAAGCTGCCGGACTTGCCCAGAAAGCGGGCCTTGGCATTTTCCAGGTCGGCCGGGGTGGCGGCTTCAGCGAAAGCGGCCTGGGCCGATTGCACCAGTTGATCGAGGTCGTTCATGGATTCGTGTCGAAAAAAAAGGCCAACCGGGGGGTTGGCCTTTGGATCACCGGCCACCGGGTTGCCCACGGTGACGGCCGGTGCAGCATCTTGCTGTCTGCTGATCGTTCTGGCTGCCCGTTCAGGCGGCCAGTTGAGCCTTGGCCTTTTCCACGATGCTGGCAAATGCAGCGGGATCGTTGACGGCCAGATCAGCCAGGACCTTGCGGTCGATTTCGATCTGAGCCTTCTTGATGCCAGCCATGAAGCGGCTGTAGGTCAGGCCCAGCGAACGGCTGGCGGCGTTGATACGAGCGATCCACAGACGGCGGAACTCGCGCTTCTTGGCGCGACGGTCACGGTAAGCATATTGACCTGCCTTCATGACCGCCTGTTTGGCGATGCGGTAGACGTTCTTGCGACGACCACGGAAACCCTTGGCCAGGGCGAGAACTTTCTTGTGACGAGCGCGGGCTGTTACACCACGTTTGACGCGAGGCATGAGTGACTCCTTCGGCGTTGACTATCTGGACAAAAAGACGACGTGCAGCAGCCGATCACAGGCCGGCGAACGGCAGCATCTGAGCCATGTGGCCCATGTTGCTGTCATGCACGTTCACAGCACCGCGCAGGTGACGCTTGTTCTTCGTGGTCTTCTTGGTCAGGATGTGACGCTTGAAGGCTTGACCGCGCTTGACGGTACCACCCGGACGCACACGGAAACGCTTGGCAGCGCTCTTCTTGGTCTTCATCTTGGGCATGTTGATGCTCCTTATGGTTTGTTCCTACCAGGCGCCCGAAATACCACTTCCGGGTCTTGATGGCCTGCAGGCACTTGGATCCCGGGTGGGGCGACCAAACCCCACCAAGGTGATGGCCCCGGTTGCCCGGCGCCATGTTCACAAAATCACTTCTTTTTCTTCGGGCCGAGCACCATGACCATCTGGCGCCCTTCCAGCTTGGGCATGTTCTCGACCACCGACACATCCGTCAGGTCATCACGAACGCGCTCTAGCAGGCGCATGCCCAATTCCTGGTGCGTGATCTCTCGACCACGAAAACGCAACGTCACCTTGCCCTTGTCGCCTTCTTCCAGGAAGCGGCGCAGGCTGCGCAACTTGATCTGGTAGTCGCCCTCATCGGTACCGGGACGGAACTTGATTTCCTTGACCTCGATGACCTTCTGCTTCTGCTTGGCATCGTGAGCCTTCTTCTGTTCCTGGTACTTGAACTTGCCGTAGTCCATCAGGCGGCAGACCGGAGGATCGGCTTGGGCCGAAATTTCGACCAGATCCACGTCGGCCTCACCGGCCATGCGGAGGGCTTCCTGGATGCTGACGATGCCCAACGGTTCGTTCTCAGGACCGTTCAGACGGACTTCGGGTGCGGTGATTTCGCGGTTCAGCCGGTGTTTGCGTTCGTCGTTGCGCGTCCGGCGGTCGAAAAAGTTAGCGATGTCGAATTCCTCAGGCCACGGGCCTCGGCCCGAACCGGTTAACCAAGTTCACACGCGCCCAACGCGAAGGGGCGCTTCGTCCATTCCTGCCGGACAAAGCGCGGCCCATCAGGCCTTGCTGGCGATGTCTTGAGAGATCTTCAGGGAGAAGTCGTCGAGTGACATCACACCGAGGTTCTGATTGCCCCGGGCGCGCACGGCGATGGTGCCGTCAGCCTTCTCCTTGTCACCAACAACGATGAAGTACGGCACCTTCTGCAATGCATGTTCCCGAATTTTATACGTGATTTTTTCGTTGCGCAAATCCAACTGAACCCTAAGTCCTTGTTTCTGCAACGTTTTGGCAATCTCTTGTGCGTAATCGGCCTGCGCATCGGTGATGTTGAGCACCACGGCCTGCACCGGCGACAGCCACACCGGCAAGGCCCCAGCGTGCTGCTCGATCAAAATGCCGATGAAGCGCTCCAGCGAACCCAGGATGGCGCGGTGCAGCATGACCGGGTGCTTGCGCTCGCTGGACTCGGTCACGTACTCGGCGCCCAGGCGCTCAGGCATCGAGAAGTCAACCTGGATGGTGCCGCACTGCCAGTGGCGACCCAGCGCATCCTTCAGCGTGTACTCGATCTTCGGGCCATAGAAGGCGCCGTCGCCCGGAGCGATGGTGAATTCGCTGTTCGTGGCACGCAGCGATTCCATCAGGGCGTTCTCGGCCTTGTCCCACACCTCGTCAGAGCCGATGCGCTTCTCGGGCCGCGTGGCGACCTTGTAGATGATGTCGGTGAAGCCGAAGTCGGCATACACCTTCTGCAGCAGGGCCGTGAAGTCCACGCACTCCTGCAGGATCTGGTCTTCGGTGCAGAACACGTGGCCGTCGTCCTGCGTGAAGCCGCGCACGCGCATGATGCCGTGCAGGCCGCCCGTGGGCTCGTTGCGGTGGCACTGACCGAACTCGCCGTAGCGGATGGGCAGGTCGCGGTAGCTCTTGATGCCTTGATTGAAAATCAGGATGTGGCCGGGACAGTTCATCGGCTTGAGCGCGTAGTCGCGCTTTTCCGACTCGGTGGTGAACATGTTCTCGCGGTACTTGTCCCAGTGGCCGGTCTTCTCCCACAGCGTCTTGTCGATGATCTGTGGGCCCTTGACCTCTTGATAACCGTTGTCGCGGTAGACCTGGCGCATGTACTGCTCCACGGCCTGCCACACCGTCCAGCCCTTGGGGTGCCAGAACACGACGCCAGGCGCGTGCTCGTCGATGTGGAACAGGTCAAGCTCGCGGCCCAGCTTGCGGTGGTCGCGCTTTTCGGCCTCTTCCAGGCGGGTCAGGTAGAGCTGCAGGTCTTCCTTGCTCGTCCAGGCCGTGCCATACACGCGCTGCAACTGCTCGTTGCGGTGGTCACCGCGCCAGTAGGCGCCGGCCACCTTCATCAGCTTGAAGTGCTTGAGCTTGCCAGTGCTGGGCACGTGGGGGCCACGGCACAGGTCGGTGAATGCGCCTTCGCTGTAGAGCGACACGTCCTGGTCGGCAGGGATGCTCTCGATGATCTCGGCCTTGTAGTGCTCACCCAGGCTCTTGAAATAGGCCACCGCCTCATCGCGAGGCACCACCTTGCGCTCGACCTTCTCGTCCTTCTTGGCCAACTCGGCCATCTTCTTTTCGATGGCCTCCAGGTCTTCAGGTGTGAAGGGGCGCTTGTACGAGAAGTCGTAATAGAAGCCATCGTCGATGGTCGGGCCGATGGTGACCTGCGCCTCAGGGAACAGCTCTTTCACCGCATAGGCCAGCAAGTGGGCTGTCGAGTGGCGAATGATGTCCAGGCCGTCGGCATCTTTTTCGGTGACGATGGCCAGCTGCGTGTCGGCCTCGATGCGGTACGAGGTATCGACCAGGCGAGCGGTATCGCCCTGCCCCACGCGACCGGCCAGCGCGGCCTTGGCCAGACCCGCGCCTATCGAGGCCGCCACCTCGGCCACGGTCACCGGACCAGGAAATTCGCGCTTGGAACCATCAGGCAGTTGAATCGAAATCATGGAGACATCCTCAGAGGGGAAAGGCCATCGCTGGAGCACGGATGGCAACGCAGGCAACAAAAAAGCGCGGTGGACGCCGCGCTTTCAGTGATCGATATGAAACGGAATGCGAAAGCAGCGGCCAGCCCACTAGACCTCGGTCGAGGTGCATGTGGTGGTCGAAGTTCGCGGTGTCATAACCGAGCATGCCTTTCTACGTTTCTTACAAGCTGCCCGAGCGGGCGATCAACAGTCGCGGATTATAGGCCCTGCACATGAAAAACGGCGCCCGAAGGCGCCGCTCGTGTTCAAGCCGATCAGGCCACGGGCCTTGCGGCCCGCGCAGATCAGTGGAACTGTTCTTCTTCGGTCGAGCCAGTCAGGGCCTTCACGGAAGACGAACCACCTTGGATCACGGTGGTCACGTCGTCGAAGTAGCCTGCGCCCACTTCTTGTTGGTGCGACACGAAGGTGTAGCCCTTCTCGCGAGCAGCAAATTCGGGCTCTTGCACCATGTTGACGTAGTGCTTCATGCCTTCGCCGCGGGCGTAAGCGTGGGCAAACTGGAACGTGTTGTACCAGTTGATGTGGATACCAGCCAGGGTGATGAACTGGAACTTGTAGCCCAGTGCCGACAGCTCGTCCTGGAACGCAGCGATGGTCTTGTCGTCCAAGTTCTTCTTCCAGTTGAAGGAAGGCGAGCAGTTGTACGACAGCAGCTTGCCGGGGCACTTGGCGTGCACGGCTTGAGCAAACTCACGGGCGAAGCCCAGGTCGGGCGTGCCGGTTTCGCACCACACCAGGTCGGCGTAGGGCGCGTAGGCCACGCCACGGCTGATGGCTTGCTCCAGGCCGTTCTTCACGCGGTAGAAGCCTTCTTGAGTGCGCTCGCCAGTCAGGAAGGGCTTGTCGTTGGCGTCGTGGTCGCTGGTCAGCAGGTTGGCAGCTTCAGCGTCGGTACGGGCCAGAACGATGGTGGGCACACCCATCACGTCAGCAGCGAAACGAGCAGCGATCAGCTTTTCGATGGCTTCTTGCGTGGGAACCAGCACCTTGCCGCCCATGTGACCGCACTTCTTCACAGCGGCCAGCTGGTCTTCGAAGTGAACGCCAGCAGCGCCGGCGGCGATCATGTTCTTCATCAGTTCGAAAGCGTTCAGAACGCCACCGAAACCAGCTTCAGCGTCAGCCACGATGGGCAGGAAGTAGTCCACGAAACCTTCGTCGCCGGGGTTGATGCCACGCGACCATTGGATTTCGTCAGCACGCTTGAACGTGTTGTTGATGCGGCGAACCATGGTGGGCACCGAATCGTACGCATACAGCGACTGGTCGGGGTACATGGTTTCGGAGGTGTTGCCATCGGCGGCCACTTGCCAGCCCGACAGGTACACGGCTTCCAGGCCAGCCTTGGCCTGTTGCATGGCTTGACCAGCGGTGATGGCGCCGAAAGCGTTCACGTAGCCCTTCTTGGCACCGCCGTTGACCTTTTCCCACAGCTTTTCAGCGCCGCGCTTGGCCAGGGTGTACTCGGGCTGCAGGCTGCCGCGCAGGCGAACCACGTCAGCGGCAGAGTAGCCGCGCTTGACGAGCTTCCAACGGGGGTTTTCGGCCCAGTCTTTTTCCAGGGCAGCGATTTGCTGTTCACGGGTGAGTTGAGTCATGACGATCTCCGGGGTTGGTGGGAGGTGCTAGAAAACCTGAGATTGTAGTCACAACTCGGGCAAACAGCAAAGACTTATGTCTTATATAAGACCCAAGTTTTCACGCACCGGCCAGCGCGGTACGAATGGATGATGCGAAACGGCAACAAGCAGCCGGACACAGCGACCCAAGCACCACCCCCACCACGCAAACGCCCAACAAAAAGCCCCCTGATGCAGGGGGCTTGACTCACTCAACTCGGCAGCGCTGTCGGCGGTGGCCTGAGGCCGCTCCGTGGCAGCGCCGTCAGTCTCAGTGTTGTTTCTTGAAGTTTTCCAGGCCAGCGACGATCTCGGCCTTGGCGGCGTCGATGCCGTCCCAGCCCACCACCTTCACCCACTTGCCGGGCTCCAGGTCCTTGTAGTGCTCGAAGAAGTGCTTGATCTGATTGATCAGCAGCTCGGGCAGGTCTTCCAGCTTCTGGATGCCCTTGTACATGGCGCAAATCTTCTCGGTGGGCACGGCCACGAGCTTGGAGTCGCCGCCAGCCTCGTCTTCCATCTTCAGGATGCCCAGGGGACGGCAAGGAATCACCACGCCCGGCTGCAGCGGGAACGGGGTCACGACCAGCACGTCCACGGGGTCGCCGTCGGCGGCGATGGTCTGGGGCACATAGCCGTAGTTGCAGGGGTAGTGCATGGCCGTGCCCATGAAACGGTCGACGAACACGGCACCGGTTTCATGGTCGATCTCGTACTTGATCGGATCGGCGTTGGCAGGGATCTCGATGATGACGTTGAAAGCGTCGGGCGCCTTGGCGCCAGCGGGAACGTTCAGCAGGCTCATGTGACGGGCTCACGGGTTGGAAATCGAATCAGCCGCCAGTGTAGGCCAGATGCCCGCCTACCCCGCCGAAAGCATTCGTCACACTTTTTTGCTGCAGCGCACAAAAAACGCTTGCAATCTTCCGCACCGCTCGTATACTTGGAGTCATGTTGCAACGCAGCATAGCGCTGCAAACCAACTCAACCACCAACTTGACGGAGATCCTCATGCTGACTGCTGAACAACTGCTGGCCGCCCACAAAGCCAATATCGCCACCCTGTTCGAACTGGGCCAGAAGGCGTTTGAAGGCGTCGAGAAGCTGGTCGAGCTGAACCTGCAAGTGGCCAAGACCTCGATGGACGAAGTGGCCGAGCACACCAAGGCTGTGCTGGCCGCCAAGGATCCTCAAGAGTTGCTGGCCCTGCATACCGCCCTGCTGCAACCGTCGGCTGAAAAGGCTGTCGCTTACGGCCGTCACCTGTACGACATCGCCTCGGCCACCAGCAGCGAAGTGAGCAAGCTGGCTGAAAGCCAAATGGCTGACGCCCAGAAGAAGTTCATGACCGTGGTGGACAACGCTGTCAAGAACGCCCCCGCCGGCACCGAAAACGCCGTGATTCTGGTGAAGTCGGCAGTGGCCGCCGCCAACAACGCCTTCGACACCGTGCAAAAGGCTGCCAAGCAAGCTGCTGACGTCGCTGAAGCCAACTTCCAGGCCATCACCAGCACCGCTGTGAAGGCCACCCAGGCTGCCAAGCCCCGCAAGGCTGCTTGAGGTTTGATCAGGCTGGTGCCAGGGGTGTTGCCTTACACAACTTTGCACAGCAAGCGTGGCCTCCCGCCGAACTTGCAAGCCTGAACCCGATCCAACGGATGCCGCCCTGGACAAGCGGCACTCCCTGAAAGGTTGTCTCCTCGGTACCCGACGAACCTTTTCTAAGGTACCTTTCAAGCCCGATGGTTTTGCCATCGGGCTTTTTTTATGATGGCGTGATGATTCCCTGGCTGGACGCTGACACCCCATTCCCCGACACCGCCGAGGCGCTGGGCCCCGACTCGGAGGCGCCCGGCTTGCTGGCGGCCGGTGGAGGACTGACCACCGCCCGGCTGCGGCAGGCTTATCGTCGCGGCATCTTCCCCTGGTTCAGCCCCGGCCAGCCGCTGCTGTGGTGGAGCACCTCGCCTCGCATGGTGCTGCCAGTGGCCGAGTTCAAGGTCTCGCGCTCGCTGCGCAAGACTCTGCGCAAATTTGCCCTGACGCCCGGCTGCGAGATCCGGGTGGATCATGCGTTTGACCTGGTGCTGTCGCTGTGCGCCGGTACCCCGCGATCCGGCCAGGCAGGCACCTGGATCGTGCCCGAGATGCAGGCCGCCTACCGCCAGTGGCATCGCGAGGGGCAGGTTCACTCCTTCGAAACCTGGGTGAACGGTGAACTGGTGGGCGGCTTGTATGGCGTTTGTCTTGGGCGAATGTTCTTCGGCGAATCGATGTTCAGCCTGCAAGCGGATGCCTCCAAGATTGCACTGGCGGCCCTGGTAGGGTTTTGCCGCCGCGCAGGCATCGAGGTGATCGACTGCCAGCAGGAAACGGCGCACCTGGCGTCGTTGGGGGCCAGGCCCTGGCCGCGTGAGCAGTTTGAACACCACCTCAGACAAGTGGTGGATCTTCCGGCTCCGACGGATTGGTCCTATGATGCGTTGCAATGGGCTTCGGGCGAGGCCCCTGGAACTGCACCCTCGAGAACTGTCGTGTGACCCACCTGAAAGATCTCCCTCTGGCGTCTCTGCAGTTCTACGCCACGGCCCCCTACCCCTGCAGCTACCTGGATGGCAAAACCGCCCGTTCACAGGTGGCTACGCCCAGCCACATCATCAATGCCGATGTGTACTCGGGCCTGGTGGCCAATGGGTTTCGGCGCAGCGGCATGTTCACGTACCGGCCGTATTGCGATGGGTGCCGGGCGTGTGTGCCCTTGCGGATTCCGGTGGACAGATTCAAACCCAGCCGCAGCCAGCGCCGCGCCTGGCGCAATCACCAGACGCTGGAGGCTCGGGTTCTGCGCTTGTGTTTCACGCCCGAGCACTATCAGCTCTACCTGCGCTATCAGGCAGGGCGCCACGCGGGTGGCGGCATGGACCATGACTCGGTCGATCAGTACTCGCAGTTTTTGCTGCAAAGCCGTGTGAATTCGAGGCTGGTGGAGTTTCGGGCGCCTGCGGCCCCCGGCGAGAGCGAGGGCGTCTTGAAGATGGTGTCCATCCTGGACATCCTGAATGACGGGTTGTCGGCGGTCTACACCTTCTACGAGCCCGAAGACGGCCGCAGCTACGGCACCTACAACATCCTGTGGCAAATCGAGCAGGCGCGCAGCATGGGCCTGCCCCACCTGTACCTGGGCTACTGGATTGGCCAAAGCCGCAAGATGGCATACAAAGCCCAGTTTCATCCCCACCAGCTGCTGGTGGGCGGCTACTGGCAGGATGCCGCCGGCCCACTGTTTTCAGCCAGCACGGGCTGAAGGCAGCCCGCGCGCGCCTTCAACGCTCACCGCGCCCTGGATCAGGGCGTGAGCACCACCTGGCCACTGACCGTGACGCTCAAGGTGCCCTTGCCTGGCTCAACGGGCAGTGGTGCATCGGCCGCCATTTCCATGGTCTTGGCACGCATGGCCATCAAGGGGGGGCGGTGCCCCATGTCGGGGTCGGTGGAGGACACCGATACCTCACCCAGGGTGTAGCCCTTGAAGCCGAAGGCTTGGGCCATCTGGCTGGCGCGCTCGCGGAACTGGCGGATGGCCTCGGCCGTGAGTTGGGCCTGCTGGCGTTCACGCAATTCGCGCGACAAACCGTACTGAACATGCCCCACTTGCAGGGTGTTGAGCTTGCCCACCGTCTGGGCGATGCGGGCGCTGTCGGTGCCTTCCAGTACCAACTGGGCGCTGCCTTGCCAGCCCGCAATGCGGCCCTGGTTGCTGTAGCGAGGTTGCACCGAGAACCCGGTGGTGCGCACCGTCATGCCGGTCTGGCCTTGGGCGGCCTTGCGTGCCTCGGTCAAGGCGGCATCCAGCACCTGACGCACGGCGGCCTGCACCTCAGAGGCCTGTGTGCCATCGCGCTGCACATGCAGGGTGACGCTCATCCAGTCTTGCGTGAGCTCTTCTGAGGCGGTGGCACTGAAGTTGACCACATTGGCGCGCACGGCGGTGTCCTGTGCCCAGGCGACACGGTCTGCGGCGGCCAGGGTCAGCAAGGGCACCAAGGCGGCAGGCAGGATGGCTCGTTGAGCTCGACGGGACCAGTTCTGGGGCATGTAGACCTCCGTAGACGATGTGGGCCGCGCACTCGGCAGCCTTTTGACATGCCGGTGCGGTCGCCACCTTACAACGCATGACCCAGACTTGACGACGACACGCACTGGGCGAGCCCAGGCTTGACGGACTTCACGCAGAGCCGCAATATTTGTAACAACTGGTCAGCTACCCACCAAATCGGTGCGGAAACCTGCGCACAATCCGCGCTTGTTACAAATGCCGAGGAAGATCCATGACCTCCGTTTCCAGCAACCCGCGCCCTGACCGCATTCTGGTGGTGGACGACGACGCGCGCATCCGTGATTTGCTGCGCCGCTACCTGAGCCAGGAAGGCTTTGACGTGCTGCTGGCGGAGGACGCCAAGGCGCTGAACCGCCTGTTGACGCGCGAGACGGTGGACCTGATCGTGCTGGACCTGATGCTGCCCGGCGAAGACGGTCTGTCCATCTGCCGCCGCCTGCGGGCCGCCAACGATGTCACGCCCATCATCATGCTGACGGCCAAGGTCGAAGACGTGGACCGCATCGTCGGGCTGGAAGTGGGCGCGGACGATTACCTGCCCAAGCCCTTCAACCCGCGCGAGTTGCTGGCGCGCATCCACGCCGTGCTGCGTCGTCGCCCGGCACCCGAGGCCCCCGGCGCCCCCGCCAAAGAGGCTCAAACCGTCAATTTCGGCCCCTTCGAGTTCGACCTGGCCCTGCGTCGCCTGAGCAAAGAGGGTGAACCCATTGCCTTGACCACGGGTGAGTTCTCGATGCTCAAGGCCCTGGTGCGCCACCCGCGCCAGCCCCTGAGCCGCGACAAGCTGGCCCAGCTGGCACGTGGCCGCGAGTTCGAGCCTTTCGACCGCAGCCTGGACGTTCAGATCTCGCGCTTGCGCAAGATGATCGAACCCGATCCGGCACAGCCTCGCTACATCCAGACGGTGTGGGGCGTGGGCTATGTGTTCGTGCCGGATGGCGGGGCCTGATCAATGGCCCGTAAGCGCTTTGCGCTGAGCCTCTTCTGGCGAACCTTCATTCTGCTGGGCTTGTTGCTCACCGCAGGCATCGTGGCCTGGGTGCAAACGTTTCGCGCGCTGGAGTTTGAGCCCCGCTCGGTGCAAGCCGCCCAGCAGATTGCCAGCCTGGTGAACCTGACCCGGGCGGGCTTGCGCTACGCGGACAGCATCAACCGCGTCACCTTGATCAAGACCCTGTCGGACCAGGAGTCCCTGGTGCTCAAACCACGGGAGCCCGGCGACCGCTGGGAGCCCTTCGAGGTCAGCCGCTTCAGCCGGGCGATTGGCGAGGAACTGCGCTCACGGTTGGGGCCCGACACCGTCGTGGCAGGCACCGTCAACGGTGTGCCGGGGCTGTGGGTGGGCTTCCAGATCGAGCGCGATGCCTACTGGCTGCAAGCCGATACCCGGCGCATCGAACCCATGACCGGACGCACCTGGTTCGTGTGGGTGGGCATTGCCATGGTGGCCACGCTGCTGGGCTCGGCCGTGATCGCCCGCCTCATCAACCAGCCACTGAAAGAGTTGTCGTTCGCAGCCAGCCGCATCCGCGAAGGCGAGTACGACTCGGTGCTGGACGAATCCATGATCACGCGCGAGATCCGCGAGGTGAACCAGGGCTTCAACCGCATGGCACGCGAACTGGCCAAGGTGGAGGAAGACCGCGCCGTGATGCTGGCGGGCATCTCGCACGACCTGCGCACACCCCTGGCACGCATGCGCCTGGAAGCGGAGATGAGCGTGGTGGATGAAGAGGCCAAGCGCAACATGGCCGCCGACATCGACCAGCTTGACGCCATCATCGACAAGTTCATGGACTACGCCCGCCCCGGCGAGGTCGAGCTGGTGCCGGTGCACCTGTCGTCGGTGGTCGACAAAGCCATCAGCCAGTTCCGCGACACCAAGCGCATCCGCATCACGGCCAAGCTGCCCATCGACACCAAGGTGATGGCCGACGAAACCGAACTGGGGCGGGTGCTGAGCAACCTCTTCGAAAACGCGCGGCGCTATGGTCGCAACACCTACACCGGGGTGACGAATGTGGAGGTGAGCTACACGCGGTCAGGCTCGTGGGTGGTGCTGAGTGTGCGCGACCACGGCCCCGGTGTGGCCGCGGAAAAGCTGGCGCAATTGACGACGCCGTTCTTCCGGGGGGATGCCGCGCGGACGGCCGCCACAGGGGCAGGCCTGGGGCTGGCCATCGTGGAGAAGGCCTTGCAGCGCATGGGTGGCGGCTTCGAGCTGGCCAATGCGCCAGGCGGCGGCCTGGTGGCCCACATCAAGCTGAAGCGGGCGCCCTGATCAAACGGCTTTGATCAACAGGCAGACGGCGCGGGCCTCGATGGCCCGCCCCTCGCCCACCGGGCCCATCTTCTCGGCCGTCTTGGCCTTCACGTTGACGGCATCCACCGCCAGGCCGGTGGCCTGGGCGATACGTTCACGCATGGCCGGGATGTGCGGCGCCATCTTGGGGGCCTGGGCCACGATGGTGCTGTCGATGTTGGCCAGCTGCCAACCGGCCTCGCGCACGCGGCGCACCGCCTCGCTCAACAAGCGCACGGAATCAGCCCCCTTGAAGGCGGGGTCGGTGTCAGGAAAGTGTCGGCCGATGTCGCCCAGACCGGCGGCACCCAGCACGGCATCGGTGATGGCGTGAAGCAAGGCATCGGCGTCTGAGTGCCCCAAGAGACCATGGGTGTGGGGAATGTCGACGCCACCCAGAATCAGAGGGCGACCCGTGACCAGGGCGTGGGTGTCCCAGCCCTCGCCCACGCGCAGAATTGGAAAGCTCATGACGTCATCGGTGATGTGTTGGCCTCATCGGCATGGCCTGACATTGTCTGGCATTGTGGCCACTGCCTGGGCCAGGATGGCGAACGGCCATGCCACGAGCACACTTGGGTGAGTGGACAAAATAGCCATTTCAGCTAAAATGGCTCACAGCAACACCACGGGCACACCAACATGACCGCCTCTTCCTTGCGCAATCCGCTGAGCGACCACGCCAGCGTGCCGGAGTTCTCGGCCACCGAGGCCAAGAACAGCTTTGGGCGGGTGCTGGACATGGCCTTCAGCCAGGGCATGGTGACCATCACCAAGCGCGACCGGCCCACCGCCGTGGTCTTGTCGCTGGATGCCTACCAGGCCCTGCTGGACGCCCGCGACCAGGCCCTGGGCAGCCTGAGCCATGAGTTTGATGCCTTGTTGCAGCAGATGCAGACCCCGGCCTCTCGCCAGGGCATGATGGATGCGTTTGACGCCTCGCCAGACGAGTTGGGTCAAGTGGCCTTGGCCGCAGCGCGCTGAGCAGCTGCGCTCTGAGCAGTTGCTGGCAGCAGCATCGGCGCTCGCCCAACGAGGCCGGCCACCATCCCGTTTCGAACGCAGACCGACCATGGCACACCCTCGATGTGCCGGCTCACCGTTGATCACACCACACACCCAGAGAGAACCCCGTGGCCACCCCACACCGCCCCCGCATCTTCGTACTGGCGGGCACCAACGGCGCCGGTAAAAGCAGCATCGGCGGCGCCATGATCCGCGCCCGTGGCGCCCAGTACTTCAACCCGGATGAAGCCGCCGCCCGCATTCGATCGGCGCAACCACACTTGAGCGCCACGCAGGCCAACAGTGCGGCATGGCACGAAGGCAAGCGGCTGCTGCAGCACGCCATCGCCCAGAAACTGGACTACAACTTCGAGACCACGCTGGGTGGTCAAAGCTTTGCTCGTTTGCTGAAGCAAGCCGCCGAGGCGGGCTTCGAGCTGCGCATCTGGTACGTGGGGCTGTCCAGCCCGGAGCAGCATCTGGCGCGCGTGAAGGCACGGGTGCGCAAGGGTGGGCACGACATCCCCGAGGCCGACATCCGCCGGCGCTTTGACCAGAGCCGACTGCAACTGATCAGCCTGCTACCCCACCTGACCGAGCTGCGGGTGTATGACAACAGCACCGAGGCCGATCCCCACCAGGGTCAGGCCCCCCAACCTGCACTGGTGCTGCACTGGCAGGCAGGCCGGGTGCTGGCACCGGTCGATGCCGCAGCGCTGGCGGCCACGCCCGAGTGGGCCAAGCCCATGGTGATGGCGGCGATCAAGCTCGCGTCGACAGCAGACGCTCGGCCAAAGCGAAATCGCCCGGCCACGTCACCTTGATGTTCTCGAAATCGCCGGTCACCAGACGCGGCGTGTGGCCCAACATCTCGATGGCGCTGGCCTCATCGGTCACGGCGGCCGCCGTGGCGGGGTCGGACAAGGCCGCCGCCAGCGCGGGCTGAAGCAGGCCCAGGCGGAACATTTGCGGCGTCTGGGCGGCCCATTTGGCCGTGCGGTCCACCGTCTGCTGGGCGCGGGGCTCTCCCTGGGGGCCCGTGGCTGCGGCCTTCAGGGTGTCGGCCAGCGGCAGGGCCAGCAGCCCACCCACCTCATCGTCATCACAGGCCGCGATCAAACGATCAACCCACTCCGGGCGCAACAGGCAACGGGCCGCGTCGTGCACCAGCACCCAATCATGTGAATGGGCGCCGCGCGCCAGCAGTTCGTTCAGCCCGTTGGCCACACTCTCGGCCCGGCTGGCACCCCCCACGCGCGCCACCCAGGCCCGATCGCCGGTGAAGCCAGGGGCGTGCTGCTCGAAGGCCGCATCACCCGGCGACAACACCACCAGGGTGGCCGCCAGACGCGGCACCGCCTGCAAGGCCGCCAGGGTGTGCGCCACCACCGCCCGCCCAGCCACCGGGTGGTATTGCTTCGGCCCACCCACGCCGGCACGCTCGCCCACGCCGGCGCAGGGCACCAGGGCAAAACAACGGGGCTGAAACGTGGGTGACTCAACGGTGTATGACATGGCGTCATTCTCGCCCACCTACAATCAACAACACGTTGAACCGATTCGCCCGGCCACCCCTGTGCCCGGGCGCTTTGTCTTTTCTGACCGCCATGCTGCCCGCCCTGCCCCTGCCCTCGATCGCTCACGGCAAACGCCACACCGTGCCCCGCCCGACCGGCTCGGCCGATGCCCTGCTGCTGGCGCAGTTCGCACAGGCCCGGCAGGCCCAGGGGCAGCTGACCGCGCTGATGACCGCCGACCCCGCCGATGCCGTGCGGCTGATGGACGAGATCGCGTTTTTTGCACCCGGCTTGCGCTGCGCCATCTTCCCGGATTGGGAAACGCTGCCCTACGACACCTTCTCGCCCCACCAGGACCTGATCTCGGAGCGTCTGGCCACGCTGTGGCGCATGCAGCAGGGCGTGAAGGGCGAAGGCGATACGGGCGTGGACGTGGTGCTGCTGCCCGCCACCACCGCCTTGACCCGGCTGGCGCCGCCGTCTTTCCTGGCGGCCTATACCTTTCATTTCAAGCAAAAGCAGAAGTTGGACGAGGCCGCGCTCAAATCCCAGCTCACCCTGGCCGGCTACAACCACGTCAGCCAGGTGGTGTCGCCGGGAGAATACGCCGTGCGCGGTGGGCTGATCGACCTCTTCCCCATGGGCTCGCCCGTGCCCTACCGGGTGGACCTGTTCGGCGACGAGGTGGATTCCATCCGCACCTTCGACCCCGACAGCCAGCGCAGCCTCTACCCCGTGCCCGAGGTGCGTCTCCTGCCCGGCCGCGAGTTTCCGATGGACGAGGCGGCGCGCAGCGCCTTCCGTAACCGCTGGCGCGAGCGCATCGAGGGCGATCCGACCAAATCGCGTGTCTACAAGGACATCGGCAGTGGCGTGGCCACAGCGGGCATCGAGTACTACCTGCCGCTGTTCTTTGACGAGACCGCCACCTTCTTTACCCACCTGGGCGATCCGTCTCAAGGCGGTGCGGCCGTGGTGCTGCACGGCGACATCGACGACGCGCTGCGCCGCTTCTGGACCGAAACACGAGAGCGCTACCGCTTCCTGCAGCACGACCCCGAGCGGCCCATCCTGCCACCCGAGGCCTTGTTCCTGAAGCCTGAAGACTTCTTCACCCTGGCCAACGCCCATGCGCAACTGGTGGTGCGCGGTAATGAAGCCACCGATTGGGCCCGGCCCCTGCCAGCGCTGAGCGTGGAGCGTGGCGGGCAAGACCCGCTGCGCAAGCTGGAGCAGCACATCGCCCAGACGCCCGCGCGCGTGCTGGTGGTGGCCGAAAGCCCTGGCCGACGCGAAAGCCTGATGGAGTTGCTGCGCGACCACCGCATCGACCTGCCCAGCCTGGATGGCCTGCAGGCCTTTGTGGACAGCGATCACCGCCATGCCATCACCGTGGCCCCTTTGGCGGCCGGCTTCATCTGGCACGACCCGGCCCAGCCCGAGCGCAGCCTGCACCTGGTGACGGAGACTGAGCTGTTCGACGCCGCCCCGGCCACGCGCCGACGCCGCAAGAACGACCAGGCCACCGACATCGACACTCTGGTCAAGGACTTGTCGGAACTCAACGTGGGCGACCCGGTGGTGCACAGCAACCACGGCATCGGGCGCTACCGGGGCCTGATCAACCTGGACCTGGGCGAAGGGCCATCAGAGTTCTTGCACCTCGAATACGCCGACAAGGCCGTGCTGTATGTGCCCGTGTCACAACTGCACCTGATCAGCCGCTACACGGGGGTGAGCGCCGACGAGGCCCCCCTGCACAAGCTGGGCTCGCCGCAGTGGGACAAGGCCAAGCGCAAAGCGGCCGAGCAGGTGCGCGACACCGCCGCCGAGCTGCTCAACCTGTATGCGCGCCGTGCAGCCCGCGAAGGCCATGCCTTCCGCTTCAACGCGCAAGAGTACGAGGCCTTTGCCACGAGCTTTGGCTTCGAAGAAACGCCCGATCAGCGCGCCGCCATCCACGCCGTCATTCAGGACATGATCAGCCCGCGCCCCATGGACCGCCTGGTGTGCGGCGACGTGGGCTTTGGCAAGACCGAAGTAGCCCTGCGTGCCATGTTCGTGGCCGTGACCAGCGGCAAGCAAGTGGCCCTGCTGGCGCCCACCACCCTGCTGGCCGAGCAGCACTACAACAACATCTCGGATCGTTTTGCCCAATGGCCGGTGAAGGTGGCCGAGATGTCGCGCTTCAGATCGGCCAAGGAGATCAAGCAGGCGATGCAAGGCATCGAAGACGGCACCATCGACATCGTGGTGGGCACCCACAAGCTTTTGAGCGACACCGTGAAGTTCAAGCGCCTGGGTCTGCTCATCATCGATGAAGAACACCGTTTCGGCGTGCGCCACAAAGAGGCCATCAAGGCCATGCGCGCCGACATCGACGTGCTCACGCTCACGGCCACGCCCATCCCCCGCACCCTGGGCATGGCCATGGAAGGCCTGCGTGATTTGAGCGTGATCGCCACCGCACCCCAGCGTCGCCTGGCCATCAAGACCTTCGTGCGCAGCGAAAACGCCAGCGTCATCCGCGAGGCCGTGCTGCGTGAGCTCAAACGCGGTGGCCAGGTGTACTTCCTGCACAACGAGGTGGACACGATCGAGAACCGGCGCGACAAACTGCAGGAACTCATCCCAGAGGCCCGCATCGGCGTGGCCCACGGCCAGATGCCCGAACGCGAGCTGGAGCGTGTCATGCGCGACTTTGTGGCCCAGCGCCACAACGTGCTGCTGTGCTCCACCATCATCGAAACCGGCATCGACGTGCCCAGCGCCAACACCATCGTGATCAGCCGCGCCGACAAGTTTGGCCTGGCGCAACTGCACCAGCTGCGTGGCCGCGTGGGGCGCTCGCACCACCAGGCTTACGCCTACCTGCTGGTGCCCGATGTGGAGGGCCTGACCAAGCAGGCCGCACAGCGCCTGGACGCCATCCAGAACATGGAAGAGCTGGGCAGCGGTTTCTACCTGGCCATGCACGACCTCGAGATCCGCGGCGCCGGTGAGGTGCTGGGCGACAACCAGAGCGGCAACATGATGGAGGTGGGCTTCCAGCTGTACAACGAGATGCTGGGCGAGGCCGTGCGCGCCCTTAAATCAGGCAAAGAGCCGGATCTGCTCTCGCCTTCAGGCCTGTTTGGCAGCAACACCGACATCAACCTGCACGCCCCCGCCCTGCTGCCCGACGCGTATTGCGGCGATGTGCATGTGCGCCTGAGCCTGTACAAGCGCCTGGCCACGGCCGACTCGGTCGACAAGATCGAGACCATGCTGGAAGAGATCGTGGACCGTTTTGGCAAGCTGCCGACCCAGGCGCAAACCCTGTTCGACACCCACAAGCTGCGTGTGCTGTGCAAGCCCTATGGCGTGATCAAGATCGACGCGGCACCCGGGGTGATCAACGTGACCTTCCGCCCCAACCCGCCGGTAGACCCGATGCGCATCATCGAGCTGGTGCAAAAGAACCGCCACATCAAGCTGGCCGGCAACGAGAAGCTGCGCATCGAAAAAGAGTTGAAAGACCCGAAGGACCGCGCGCAGTACGTGCGCGAGCTGATGCGGCAGCTGGGGCAGCCGCTGAGCACCTGAGGTGCGCAGCCTTGCCTCAACCCCTGAGCAGCCTCAGGTCTTCCAGCGCCATCAACAAGCTGGCGCGGTCTTCATCGGCCACCTGCTGCCAGGGGCGATCGCTCAAGGCGCCTTCAATCGCCCACAACAGGTTGAGTGAGGCCTTGGGGTCGCGCTGCCGCACGCGGTCAAACGCGCGCACGGCCCCCAGCTGCCGCAACTGGCTTGGCGTGCGGATGCCGGCCTCCCACAGCATGGCGGCACTGGCCGGCCCCAGGTTGCGCAACTGCGCCAAGGTGGCGCCCTTCACCGCCTTGGTCGCCGTCGGTGGCGGCGCGGCATCTTTCTTCGCGCTGTCCTGGGTTGCTGCTGGGGCCCTGCCTATCGCTGCTGCACGAGCGGATTTCTTGGCGGCTTTGGCACCCGCCCTCACCGCCGCCTCGTACGCCACGCGCGCCCAATGCGCCATCACTTGTGGGTCTTCGAACACCTCTGGTGGGGCCTCGTGATAGCGCAGGCGCCCGGTTTTGCCGTCCTTGGTCACGTAGGTAAATGGGCGCAGGCCGTGCGCGTCAAAGGCGGCCTGGTTGTCGTCGTCCACCTTCAGGTACAGGCGCTCGTCCAGCAGCAGGGCAAACATCAGCCCATCACGGTACAGGCCATGCCCACCAAACATGGCGCGGGCCTGCACGCTCCCAAAAGCACGCATCAGATCAACCATGTGCTGCGCCAAGGCCGCACGGGCCAGAGATCGGCTCATGCCCGCATTGCACCACAGTCCCGGGCCGTGGCATGCTGGCGGGCAAAGAGCCCACCATGACCCACATCCTCACGCTGACGTTCAACCCGGCACTGGACATCTCGACCACCGTGCCCCACATCCAGCCCTCGCACAAACTGCGTTGCACCCAACCTGTGATGCACCCCGGTGGTGGCGGCATCAATGTGGCCCGGGTGCTGAAGCGCCTGGGGGCTGACGTGCGCGCCGTGCTGCCCTCGGGCGGGCCCACGGGGGCCTCGCTGGTGCGGTTGCTGCAACACGAAGGGGTGCCCTTGCACGTGGTGCCCATCTCGCAAGACACCCGCGAGAGCTTCTCGGCCGTGGCCACCGACACCGGCGAAGAGTACCGCTTCGTGCTGCCCGGGCCAACCCTGCGTGCCCCCGAGTGGCAGGCGTGTCTGGACGCCTGCCTGTGCGGGCAGCCCGCCTACCTGGTGGCGTCGGGCAGCCTGTGCCCAGGCATGCCCGATGACACTTATGCCTTGCTGGCAGAGCCGTGCAGAGCCCAGGGCACACGGCTGGTGGTGGATTCATCAGGCCCCGCCTTGCAAGCGGCCCTGAAGGCCGGGGTGTTTCTGTTCAAGCCCAGCCTGCGTGAACTCAAAGAACTGACTGGCGCGCCCTTGAGCACCACCCGCGAACAGCTCGATGCTTGCCGGGGATTGATCCAGGCTGGTCAGGCCGAGATTGTGGCCTTGACGCTGGGCGAGGCCGGCGCCATGGTGGTCAGCGCCGACGAAGCCTGGATGTCGCCAGCCCTGTCTGTGGCGGTGCACAGCACCATCGGCGCGGGCGACAG
Source organism: Aquabacterium sp. (assembly GCA_046295615.1). Classification (GTDB taxonomy): domain Bacteria; phylum Pseudomonadota; class Gammaproteobacteria; order Burkholderiales; family Burkholderiaceae_C; genus Aquabacterium. The sequence continues at coordinate 350,715 of JBKBMV010000001.1, read as the reverse complement.
TTTTGTGGCGGGCCTGGTCTGGTCACTGGCCCAGGGCGAGCCCTTGCGCGAAGCCTTCCGCCTGGCCATGGCGGCCTCAGCCGCGGCGCTCGCTGCCCAAGGTACAGCCTTGTGCGCCCCGGCTCTGGCCATGTCATGGCGGGATCAGGTTCAGCCTCAGGCCTTGGCCTGAACTGCCAACGGAGCACGAAACCAGGATAATGCAGGGCTTCATGTCGACTCGCAAGCTCATGCCAGCCCAAGAATTCGCCCCTGGCCTGCTCATCCAGCACATCACGCCGCCCCTGCGCCTGTCGGACTTCAAGGCCATCGCCTTCGACATGGACTCCACGCTGATCAGCATCGAGTGCATTGACGAGATCGCCGATGCGGTGGGCAAGAAGGCCGAGGTGGCCGCCATCACCGAGGCGGCCATGCGCGGTGAAATCACCGACTTCAAGGACAGCCTGCGCCGCCGCGTGGCCTTGTTGAAGGGGGTCCCGGCCGAGGCCTTGCAAGAGGTTTACGACCAGCGCCTGAAGATCAACCCCGGTGCGCCCGAGCTGATCCAGGCGGCCAAGGCCGCCGGGCTGCACACCCTGCTGGTGTCCGGCGGCTTCACCTTCTTTGCCGACCGGGTGCGCGATCGCCTGGGCATGCATGAAGCCCACTCGAACACGCTGGAGATCGAGGGCGGCCTGCTGACCGGTCAGGTGTTGGGCGACATCGTAGACGGCGAGGCCAAGAAGCAACACCTGCTTCGTCTGTGTGCCCGCCTGGGCTGCGACCCGAAGCAATCCATTGCTGTAGGCGATGGCGCCAATGACCTGCCGATGATGGGCGCGTCCGGCCTGAGCGTGGCCTACCACGCCAAGCCCAAAGTGCGCGAACAGGCCATGGTGGCCATCAACGAAGGCGGCCTGGACCGCGTGCTCGAACTGATGGCCTGACCGGAGGGAGGCAGGTACCCTGCCTCCTCACACCAGCGGCTTCGACGCGATCACGATGCCGTCTTCATCGGCGTAGAGCCAGTCGCCCGGGCGCACCCACACGCCTTGAATCTGCACGGCCACCTCGCTTTGGCCTTCGTTGCGCTTCTCGGTGGGCAGCGGCATCAGGCCCAGCGCCCGGATGCCCACATCGCACTCGGCCAGCTCGGCCGAGTCACGCACGCAGCCATCCACCACCACGCCGGCCCAGCCATTTTTGGCGGCGGCCTTGCCCAGGTTGCCCCCCACCAGCGCGCGGCGCAGCGAGCCGCCACCGTCCACCACCAGCACGCGCCCATGGCCCGGTGAATCGACCGCCGCCTTCACGAGGGTGTTGTCTTCAAAACACTTCACGGTGGCCACGGGGCCCGCAAACTTCAAACGCTGGCCGTAGTCCTTGAACACGGGCGGCAACACGCGGAAGTCGCCATCGGTGTCATTTTTGTGCGCGTCGCACAAATCGCAGGTTGCGAAGTTGATGCTCATGGTTGTCGTCGGTTGGTCACGGAATGGAGCACGATGGCCCCGCACACCGCCTGATTATCGCGTTCGCACCCCTGATCTGAGCCCACATGGGCGCCGGCACGCGGTTTGGCGGACACAATGCCCTGGCCGGGGCCCCTCACTTGGGTGGTCCCTAGGCACTATTGCCGATATTCACACCCGGCGTTGCAAGACACAGTGTGTCCAGACGGTCGCGCTTGATACCCCTGCGCCGCGTCGTCTCGCAAGCTGAATGCCCTCAAGGCGTTCACTGATCTTGCTGTCAAGAGTTTGTATCCATGGCCGCCCAACAAGCCCCCAGCCCACGCTCCACCCCGACCGCCACGCGCAAGCCTGTGCGCTGGCCCCGCATCATCGGCCCCCGCTTCTGGTTGTTGCTGCTGTTTGTGACCATCTTGCTGCTGGCCCGCCTGGCCGTGGTTCAGGGGTACGGCATCACCCTCTACATGGACGAGGCCCAGTACTGGGACTGGTCGCGGCACCTGGACTGGGGCTTTCATGACAAGCCCCCGCTGATCGTCGCCTTGGTGGCTGCCAGCACGGCCTTGTTTGGTTCGGGTGAGTTGGGCGTGAAAGCCCTGGCCATGGTGCTGTACCCCATCACGGCCTTGTGCCTGGTGGGCTTGGCCCGGGCCCTGTGGCCCACCAGTAGCGGTGTGCGCACCGGCATCGTGGCCGCCGCCGTGTTCATGTCGCTGCCTGCCGTGGGCCTGCTGGGTCTGCTGGCCACCACCGATGCCCCCCTGATGCTGTGCTGGACGCTGGCCGCCTGGGCCCTGTGGCGCGCGCAGGTGACTGACCGCCTGGGCTACTGGGCCGCCCTGGGCGTGGCCTTGGGGCTGGGCATGCTCAGCAAGTACAGCATGGCGGCCTTCGGTGTCACGATGATCTGGGCCTTGTGGGGCATCCACGGGCCGCGCAAAGGCATCTTCCGTCTCGGACCCTGGTTGTCTCTCGCTGTGGCTTTGCTGGTGATGGCGCCGCATCTGGTCTGGAATGCGCAACACGGCTACCCCACGCTGCAGTACACCGCCCAGGCTGCCACCCAGGCCGACCGGGGCGGCGGCCTGATCGCGGGGCTCAGCTACCTGATGAGCCTGGTGATCATGTTCGGGCCCGTGACCCTGCTGGCCGCGCTGTGGCTGTGGCGACGTCCGGTGCCGGCCGTGACCGCTCCCCGCCAGGCTGGCGACTCATCCCCCCCGCAAACGGGCAGCCCCAGTCGTTGGGCCGCCACCACGCAGTTGTCTTCCCGACTGGACGGCACCTCGGGACCGCCCTCGACCATGGTCACCCAGCCCGGCACGGCCGGCGCGGTGCGCCGCCCTATGGCCAAAGGCTCGGCCTATTACCTGGCCGCGTTCAGCAGCTACCGCTTCTTGTGGGCCTGCAGCCTGCCCTTGCTGGTGGTGGGTGTGGTTCAGGCCTTCTATGCCCAATCATTCGTGCACTGGGCCGCCCCCTCGCTGGTGGGCTTGTGTCTGCTGGTGGCCTCGCGCTTGAGCCAGCCCATGATCGCCCTGGCGGCACCCCGGCCCAACGCCTGGCTGGCGGCCGTGCTGACGGCCAACCTCCTGCTGACGGCCGGCGCTCTGCACCTGAGCGACATGGCCGGCGGCAAGGTCTCTGAACGCCTGGATGTGCTGTCGAAGCTGCGGGGCTGGGATACCGCCTTTCAGATGCTGGAGCCCAGCTTGCGCGACCCGGTGGTGCTGGGCCTGCCCTTGCTGGCCAGCGAGCCGGACATGATCGCGCAAAGCCAGTACCACCTGCGCCACCTGAAGGCCCGCACCCTTTTCTGGAACCCCAACCAAACCACCCAGCACCACTACGCCGCCGAACAAAGCCTGCCCAACCGGGTGGGCGCCGACGTGGTGCTGCTGTCGCAGGGCGAGGTGGATCCAGCCATCACCAGCCGCTTTGCCTGGGTGCGTCCGCTCAAGGACGTGAGTGCGCCGGCCGGCCCCGGTCGCGAGGTGCGGATGCAGTTGGTGCTGCTCAGAGGCTTCCTGGGATACGATGACGCCACTTACCGCCGCCAAAGCGGCACCGCCGTCACGCCCATGGAGACCCCGGTCAATGATTGACCGCGTACGCAGCCCGTATCGCCCCCCTGAGCCCCCTGCCACCGACGAACACGCTCCCCGCCCGCTGGAATACACGCTGGCGGGGGTCTTCCTGTTTGCGGTGGCCATTTACGCCAAGTTCCCGACGCTGGATCTGATCATCTCATCGCGCCAGTACCACCCGGTACACGGCTTCGTGGGTGCCCATTCGCCGCTGCTGGAAGCCATGCACCTGTGGGCGCCCAGGCTGGGTCTGGGTTTGGTGGGCCTGCTGCTGGCTTGGCTGGTGGTGGCCCCCCTGGTGGCCTGGTGGGCCCAGCGGCGTGGCCACCGCCACTGGCTTGAGCGCACCCACCCCTTCTTGAAGCGCAGCGCGGTGCTGGCCCTGTTGGTGGCCCTGGTGGGCCCGGGCCTGCTCAGCGAAGGATTGTTCAAAAACACCATGGGGCGCCCACGCCCGGTGCAAACCGAGCCGTTCGGCGGCGCCGCTGCCTTCCAGGGGCCTTTCCAGATCGGCGACAATCCGGCTGAGCATCGCAGCTTTGTCAGCAGCACAGCCGCCACGGGCTTCGCCCTGATGGGCTTGGGTCTGGCTTGCGGGCCCACCTGGCGCCGGCGCTGGCTGATCGTCGGGATCGTGGCTGGCTCTGCGCTGGGGCTGGGCCGCATCCTGCAAGGTGCGCACTTTCTGAGCGACGTTGTTTTTGCGTTTTACACGGTCTGGTGGTCCACGGTGTTGATCGGATGGGCCGCCGACCAATGGTTTCCGCCTCGACCCGGCCCCTGAGTGCCCTGGTAGAGCAGACTACAGGTCCCGATACACCCATGACCTCCCCTGTCACCATCTCTTTCGATTACGACCGGCAGGACGCCCAGGGCGCCACCTGCACGGCCCACGCCTGGGCCAAGGTGCCCCCCGCGCTGGACGCCGAAACCAAGGCCCAGGTGCGCCAGCGCATCAAGGAGCAGCTGAAGGCGCACAACGCCGTGCTCGTGGCCCACTACTACGTCGATGGCGACATCCAGGATCTGGCCCTGGAAACTGGCGGCTGCGTGTCGGATTCACTGGAGATGGCCCGCTTTGGGCGCGACCATGCCGCGCAGACGCTGATCGTGGCGGGCGTGAAGTTCATGGGCGAATCGGCCAAGATCCTCAGCCCTGAGAAGCGCGTGCTGATGCCCGACCTGGACGCCACCTGCTCGCTGGACCTGGGTTGCCCCGCCGAAGACTTCACCGCCTTCTGTGACGCGCACCCCGACCGCAAGGTGGTGGTCTATGCCAACACCAGCGCCGCCGTGAAGGCCCGCGCCGACTGGATGGTCACGTCATCGTGCGCGTTGGCCATCGTCGAGCACCTCAAGGCCCAGGGCGAGAAGATCCTGTGGGCGCCTGACCGCCACCTGGGCCGCTACATCCAGAAGCAGACCGGCGCCGACATGCTGATGTGGAACGGCGCCTGCATCGTGCACGACGAGTTCAAGGCGCTCGAACTGGACCTGCTGCGCAAGGAGCACCCCAAGGCCAAGATCCTGGTGCACCCCGAGTCGCCCGAGAGCGTGGTGGCCCAGGCCGATGTGGTGGGCTCCACCTCGCAGTTGCTCAAGGCCGTGGTTGAGATGGATGCGCCCGAATTCATCGTGGCCACCGACAACGGCATCCTGCACCGCATGCGCCAGATGGCCCCGAACAAGGTGCTGATCGAAGCCCCCACGGCGGGCAACAGCGCCACGTGCAAGAGCTGCGCCCACTGCCCCTGGATGGCCATGAACGCCCTGCAGGGCATCCTGGATTGCCTGGAACACGGCACGGGCGAAATCACCGTGCCCGAAGACATCCGCGCCAAGGCCCACGGCTGCATTGACCGCATGCTGGCCTTCGTGGCCCAGAACCCTTCTGCGATTGTCAAGCCTGCCCAAGGCTTCGTGCCCCACATCGGCGCGGCCTGAGCCGCCCATAGCCGCCCTGCGCATCATGTTCGATCACAACGAGACCCTGGAAGAAGCCCGCGCGCGCAATGTGCGCGATGCCCTGTTTGAAGACGTGGGCGTGTGCGACTGGACGGCCCAACTGGTGCCCGCTGGCCAGCGCGTGAAGGCACGGCTGATCGTGCGCGAACCCGCCGTGCTGTGCGGCCGCGACTGGTTTGATGCGAGCCTGTTGCAACTGGACCCCAGCGCCACGGTGCGTTGGGCATACGCCGAGGGCGACTGGATGGACGCCGACACCGAGGTGTGCCTGATCGAGGCCGACGCGCGTGCCCTGCTGACGGCTGAGCGCCCCGGCATCAACTTCCTGCAAACGCTGTCGGCCGTGGCCACGGTGACCCGCAGGCACATGGAGGCCATCGAGGGCGCCTCGCCCAACCCACGTGGCTGCGTGGTGCTGGACACCCGCAAGACCCTGCCCGGCCTGCGCCTGGCGCAAAAGTACGCGGTGCGCGTGGGCGGCGGTGCCAACCAGCGTCTGGCCTTGTACGACGGCATCCTCATCAAAGAAAACCACATCGCCGCCGCTGGCAGCGTGACGGCCGCCGTGAAGAACGCACAAGCCCTGGTCGCGGCTCAGGCCTCGCCCTTGCGCGAACAAATCACCATCCAGGTCGAGGTGGAAAGCCTGACCGAGCTGCGCGAAGCCCTGGACGCTGGCGCCCGCAGCGTGCTGCTGGACAACTTCAGCAACGACATGATGCGCGAGGCCGTGGCCCTCAACCAGCAACTCACCCAAGGCGAGGCGCTGCTGGAGGTGTCGGGCGGCGTGACGCTGGAGCAACTGCGCGGCATCGCCGAGACCGGGGTAGATCGCATCTCGATCGGCAAGCTGACCAAGGACGTGCGCGCCATCGACTTTTCGCTGCGGGTGCTGGAGCGCCTGGCGGGCTGAGCCCACGGGGCCCGCTTCACGCCTACTTTTCACGCGCGACCACCCCCTGGCTGACGCACACTGTGCGTTGAACACCCCCGATGCTGCCACGCTTGGATATGCCTGCCGATTTCACGTCACTGCACAACGACTACGAGCACCAGGTGGTGCGACTGGTGATCGACCTGGCTCATCAGTACCCCTTGTTGAGCGAAGACCAGCACCCTGACGTGGCCTGCGTGGCCTTGAACCGGCTGCCGCCCCGTTACATTCGGCACAAGGTGGATTTGGCCTTCCACATGACCGAGAAAGAGCGGGCCGAGAACGAGCAGCTGGTGCGCGAGGCCGTGGAGTTTGCCTTCGGCTTTGTGCAGGCACGCTACGCCATGCGGGCGCGGCGCTGAGGCCTGCACCCGCACGCCACTCAGGGCTGCCAGGCGTCTTTCTTTTTGGGCTTCTTGCACAAGATGGTCGGGAAGCTGACCGGCAGTGTGCGCGGGTAATCGCGGCTGAAGTGCAGGCCGCGGCTTTCCTGACGGGTCAGGGCTGAACGCACGATCAGCTCGGCGCAATCGACCAGGTTGCGCAACTCCAGCAGGTCACGGCTGACGCGGAAGGCGGCGTAGTACTCGTCGATCTCCTGACGCAGCAGCTTGATGCGGTGCAGCGCCCGCTCCAGGCGGCGCGTGGTGCGCACGATGCCCACGTAGTTCCACATCAAGAGGCGCAACTCATCCCAGTTGTGCGAGATGACCACCTCTTCGTCGGCATCGGTCACTTGGCTTTCGTCCCAGTCGCGCACGCGCGGCACCGCATCAGGCAGGCTGGACTGGATGTCTTCGGCACAGGTGCGGCCCAGCACCACGCACTCCAGCAAGGAGTTGCTGGCCAGGCGGTTGGCGCCATGCAGCCCGGTGTAGGTGGTCTCGCCCACGGCATACAAGCCCGGCAGGTCGGTGCGGCCATGCAGGTCAGTCACCACGCCGCCGCAGGTGTAGTGCGCTGCTGGCACCACAGGGATGGGCTGGCGGGCGATGTCGATGCCCAGGCTCATGCACCGCGCATGGATGGTGGGGAAGTGCTCTTTCAAGAAGGCTTCGCCCAGGTGGGTGGCATCGAGCCAGACGTGGTCCAGGCCGTGCTTCTTCATCTCGAAGTCGATGGCGCGGGCCACGATGTCGCGCGGCGCCAGTTCGCCTCGTTCGTCATGCTGAGGCATGAAGCGGGTGCCATCCGGCAAGCGCAGAATGGCGCCCTCGCCCCGCAAGGCCTCGGTGATCAGGAAGCTGCGCTCTTGAGGGTGGTACAGGCAGGTGGGATGGAACTGGATGAACTCCATGTTCGCCACCCGACACCCGGCACGCCAGGCCATGGCAATGCCATCGCCCGTCGAGGTATCCGGGTTGCTGGTGTAGCGGTAGACCTTGCCCACACCACCCGAGGCCAGCACCACGGCCGAGGCCGCCAAGGTTTCCACGCGGCCCTGTTCGATGTCCAGGGCATAGACACCATGACAACGCCCGGCTTCGATCGAGCGCTGCAGCCCCGCGTCCTGCTGCGAGCGCTTGAGGTTGCGGTTGGTGATCAGATCAATCGCCATCCACTTCTCGCGCAGCACGATGTTCGGGTGCCGCTTGACCTCGGCCAGCAAGACATCGTGGATGGCTTTGCCGGTGGCATCTGCGGCGTGCGCGATGCGGCGCACCGCATGTCCGCCCTCTCGGGTCAGGTGCAGCCCCAAGGGGCCTTCCGGGTCGGGCGAGAAGGGCACACCCCGCTCCACCAGCCACTCCACCGCGTGCGCACTGTGGCGGGCAATGAACTCGGCCGTGCGCTCATCCACCAGCCCGGCGCCGGCCTCTTGCGTGTCACGCACATGCGATTCGACGCTGTCGTCGCTGCCCAGCACACCCACGATGCCTCCCTGGGCCCAGGCCGTGGCCGCTTCTTCCAGGTGCCGCTTGGCCAGCACGATCACGGGTTGCTGATCGGCCAGGTGCAGGGCCACGGTCAAGCCCGCCAGACCGGCACCAATCACCACCACGGGCAGCGAAGACTCTGTTCCACCAGACGACATACACGCAAGCGAGGTGTGTGGCACCTCAAAGGCCAGATGAGGGTGTGGATTCTACGCCCCGGGGGTCTGCACGCGGGCGGGCCGTCAGCAGGGACTCAGGGTTCAAAACCCGTGCATTGGGCCTGACCACAAAAGCGCTGACAAAACGGGCAATCCAGCACCGGCAGCCATGAGGGGAACGCGTAATACCGCGCGTTGATCGGGGCCTGTACCGCGGCCCGATACGCGGGGTAATCAAACCCGACGCCCTCGACGGCGTAGAACCTCACACCACGCACCTCGGTCGACAGGGTGCGCACCGTGCGGAAGTACGGCGCGTACTCTGCCAGATCGGGCTCACGGGCCTGAACGATGCGGATGGTGCGTCCATGAAAGGCGGCGTAATCCACGTTGAGGTCATCCTGTCGGGCGTACTTGCTGCCTGGGCCGATCACAGGCACATGCCGTCCCAGCGCATAGCCATACACCGAGCCAGAGGCGTACGAGCTGGCGCCCATCACCACCCCAGGGGCTTCAAACGCACGCACCACAGCGGGGGCTTCGAGCGCGTTGACCACCTTCGGGTAGACACGGGTGGTCTCCCATGTGGACAAGGGTGTGAGCACCAGAGCCAGCACCGCAATCAGGTGCACGGCCAGAAACGCGACCATGACGCCAGCCAGGCGCCGCAGGCGTTCAGGATCGCCACACCATACCGCCAGCAGAAAGAGGAAGGGGTAAAAAGCCATGACCCAATGCAAGCCGATGTCCTTGCGCAGCGACACCCAGGCAAAGCACAACAAAGGCACCACGGCCACGCACACCACCAAGGGCTGGGACCGCCACAAGGCCTTGAGGCCCTGCGCGCCCGCACGTCCACGCCAGAACCACCACAGCAAGCCCGGGCCCAGCAGGTACAACATCATGCCCAGGAAGGCCGCCGGCCCATCCCAGCCCCAGTCGCTGCCCTGGTTGCGATTGACCAGGTTGAACATGATGTTCGTCCAGCAATGGTTCAGGTTCCACCACAGGTTGAGCGCCGCAGCGGGCATGGCGCACAGCACCAAGCAGACCAGCCCCCACCAGCGCGACCGCGCATGAACCGCGAAGTACACCAGATAAGCCACACCCAGCAGCACCGCAAAGTACTTGGACAAGAAGGCGGCCCCAATGCACACGCCGCTCAGGGCATACCAGCCTGCGGAGCGCCCGCCCTGGGTGGCGCGTTGCTCGGCCCGAGCCAGGCTGGCCACCGAAGCAACCACCCAGAAAATCAGTGGCGTGTCGGTGGCCATGAGCGACACCAGCCAGTTGAAGGGCGTGAGCCAGAACAACAACACGGCCCACGCCGCCCGCGCCCGGTCCACTGCGGCCCAGGCCCACCACATCAAGCCCCCCACGGCCAGCGGCAAGAGCACGGCGGGCATGCGCACGGCCCACTCGGCCTCGCCCAGCAACCAGCGCGCCCCAGCGATCCACCACGCCGCCATGGGTGGGTGGTCGTAGTAGCCGTAATCCAGGGCGCGAGACCACCAGTAGAACAAGGCCTCATCGCCCGTCAGGGGCAAGCCGGCTGCCATCATGACGCGCACCACCAGCGAGCCCAGTGCCGCCGCCCACAGCCAGGCGGCCGGGGGCATGGTCGCCCAGGGCATCGATGACGGGGTTGGCGAGGTCAATGGAGGGGCAGCAAAAGCCATGAAATCGGGGGGGCCGACGACGGGCCAGGACAGGGCCCGGCGATTGTAGGTGCCGCTGCTAACATGGCCTCTGTGATCGACCATTGCCGGACCACCGGCCCACGAGGAGACCCCATGCACGCCTGGATTTGCGAGGCCTTTGACGGCCCCGATGCCCTTCAATGGAAAGAACAAGCCACGCCCGAACCCGGCAAGGGCGAGGTGCGTGTGGCCATCAAGGCCGCCAGCCTGAACTTTCCGGACCTGCTGATCGTGCAAGGCAAGTACCAGATGAAGCCGCCCCTGCCCTTTGTGCCGGGCGCCGAGTTTGCAGGCGTGGTCGAGGCCGTGGGCGAGGGCGTCAAGCATCTGGCCGTGGGCACGCAGGTGGCGGGCTTTGCCGGCACCGGGGGCTTTGGCACCCATGCCGTGGCCCCGGCCTTCACCTTGATGCCCCTGCCCCCGGTGTTCTCGTTCAGTGATGCTGCGGCCTTCTTGTGCACCTACGGCACCACCTACCATGCCCTGATGGACCGCGCCGCGCTGAAAGCCGGAGAGACCGTGCTGGTGCTGGGCGCAGCCGGTGGTGTGGGCACGGCCGCCATCCAGATTGCCAAGGCGGCGGGCGCCAAGGTGATTGCTGCCGCCTCCACCGACGACAAGTGCGCCCTGTGCACCTCGCTGGGGGCCGATGCCACCATCAACTACAGCACGCAGAACCTGCGGGACGCCCTCAAGACCCTGACCGAGGGCAAGGGCCCGGACGTGGTCTACGACCCCGTGGGCGGCGACATGACCGAACAGGCCTTCCGCTCGATCGCCTGGCGCGGTCGCCACCTGATCATCGGCTTTGCCAACGGCCCCATCCCAGCGCTGCCCCTGAACCTGCCCCTGCTCAAGGGCGCCTCGGTGATGGGCGTGTTCTGGGGCGAATTTGCCAAGCGCGAGCCGCAGAACAACGCCGCCTGCCTGATGCAGCTGGCCGCCTGGTACATGGAAGGCAAGATCAAGCCGGTGGTGGAGCACACCCTGCCCATGAGCCAGCTGAAAAAAGCCTTTGCCCTGATGGGCTCGCGCCAGGTGCGCGGCAAGGTGGTGCTGGTCAACGAGTGATCAGGCGGGGGGGCGTCCAAGGCCTCCTCACAGGTCATCAACGGCCGGTCTGGCCCAGCGCCCACTGCACGTGCTCGGCCACGAGGGCGTGATCACCCTCCCGGCCTGGAGCGCTGAACAACTGACGCGCAGGCCAGGCCTGCAAGGCCGCCAGCAGGGCCTGGTGCAGCTCGGCAGCCCCCTCATAGGCCGCAGCAGCGCGGGTGCCCATTGACGAGGCGCTGGCGCGCAGCGCATTCCCCATGGCCACGGCCAGATTGCGCTGCCACTTGGCAAAGCCAATGCGGCGGATGGGGCTGCCTTCGGTGTGGCGCAAAAAGGTGGCCTCATCCCACGCCCACAAGCCCAGCAGCGTGGGCCCATCCAGCGCGGGGCGCACGTCAAAGTCAGGCACCTGAGCGCGCTGCGCAAACTTGTTCCACGGGCACGCCAGCTGGCAATCGTCGCAGCCGTAAATGCGGTTGCCCATCAGGGGCCGCAGCTCGACGGGGATGGGCCCTGGGTGCTCGATGGTCAGGTAAGAAATGCATCGGCGGGCGTCCACCTGGCGCTCTGCCACGATGGCCTGGGTGGGGCACAGGTCCATGCAGGCCCGACACGCGCCACAGTGGGCCGACACCGGCTCGGTCAGGGGCAAGGCCAGGTCCACATAGATCTCGCCCAGAAAGAAGGTCGAGCCCGCCTCGCGTGACAACAGCAGCGTGTGCTTGCCCCGCCACCCCACGCCGCTGCGGCTGGCCAACTCCACCTCCAGCACAGGGGCCGAGTCGGTGAACACGCGGTGCCCAAAGGGCCCCACCAAAGCGGCGAGGTGGTCGGCCAGCTTTTGCAGACGGGCGCGCAGGACCTTGTGATAGTCCCGTCCACGGGCGTACATCGACACCACCGCGTCGGAGGGGCGCTGCAGTCGTGCCCATTCGATGGCCTGCCAGCCCTCAGGCACGCTGGCCGGCAGGTAATCCATGCGGGCCGTGATCACCCGCACGGTGCCCGGCACCAGCTCGGCCGGGCGCGCGCGCTTGAGTCCATGGCTGGCCATGTAGTGCATCTCGCCATGAAAACCCTGAGCCAGCCAAGCCATCAAACCCGGCTCGGCACTTGACAAATCCACATCAGCTACGCCAATCTGAGAAAATCCAAGCTCGGCTCCTTTCTCGCGCACGGCCTGCAGCAAGCGCGAAGCGTCCAGATCGCTATGGGCAGCCGCCGCCGGCGGCACGTCGTCAGACGATGTGGATGGAGCTTGATGTTCACGATGCATGCACCGATCCTAGCAAGCGAAGACCGCAGCGCCCTCACGCAGACCACCTGGGCCAGCGAGTCAGCCTGTTGCTCATGGGCAACGGGGCTGGCGGCCTTGTTGCGCCCGCTGCTGGAACAAGGGGGCTCGGTCGACATGCGACTCATCGGCACCTTGGGCGCAGGCAAAACCACCTTCACGCGCCACCTTTTGCGCGCCCTCGGAGTCACCGGTCGCGTCAAAAGCCCGAGCTATGCCGTGGTCGAAACCCACACCCTGCCCGGCTACGACGTGCATCACTTCGACTTCTACCGATTCAACGCCCCCCAGGAATGGGAGGACGCCGGGTTTCGCGATCTGTTCGCCAGCCCTGGGCTGAAGCTGGTGGAATGGCCGGACAAGGCCGATGGATTGTTGCCCACCCCGGATCTGAGCCTGCACATCGAGCCGCTGGGCGACACCCGGCGCGCGGTTCACTGGCAAGCGCACACCGCCCAAGGCCAAGGACTGCTGTCGGCCTTGCAGCCCGCCGAGCCGGACGTGACCCCATGAGCACAACCCGCCCACCCCGCCTTGACCGACGCCGAGCCCTTCAGCACGGCGCGGCCGGTATCGCGCTGCTGGTGCTGGGCCCGCAGGAGCTGGCCTGGGGGGCCCAATTGCTGGCCGTGCGCGTGTGGCCGGCCAAGGCCTACACCCGGGTCACGCTGGAATCGGATGTGCAACTGAACGCCACCTTCTTTCAGGTGGAGCAGCCTGACCGACTGGTGATCGACATCGAAGGGCTGGAGATGAATGGCCAGCTCAAGGAACTGGTCAGCAAGGTGCGCGCCGACGACCCCTTCATCGCTGGTGTGCGCGCCGCCCAGAACCGGCCCAAGGTGGTTCGGCTGGTGATCGACCTCAAACAGGCCATCGAGCCCCAGGTGTTCGGGCTGCCCCCCGTGGCTGCCTACCAGCACCGCTTGGTGTTTGACCTGCATCCGCGCCACGCGCCCGACCCGCTCCTGGCCTTGCTGGCGCCCCCCTTGGTGAAGGCGGGCTCTGACAGCGCCGGCCCAGCATCTGCCGGGGGGAGCACGCCCCCAACGGCGGGCCATACCAGCATGGCCCAAGCCACCGATGCGGCGTCCGCCGACGCGGCTGATGCGGTGAACGATGCACTGGGAGAGTTCGTCGAAACCCTGCGTCAGCGTGAAGCCGTGGCCAAGGCCGAGCCATCAACGCCGTCGCGCGAGGAGCCGGCCACCACCAGTGGCCGCACACTTCAGGTGACCTCGGGTTCAGCCGCCGGCAGCAAGGCTGAGGGCCGCCAGGTGGTGCCCGGCAAACGCCCGGCCGCCGTGGAGCGCATGATCATCATTGCGCTGGATGCGGGTCACGGGGGTGAAGACCCAGGCGCCATCGGCCCGACGGGTCTATACGAAAAAGATGTCGTGCTGGCCGTGGCCCAGAAGCTGCGCGCCCGCATCAATGCCCAACCGGGCATGCGCGCCTTCATGACGCGCGAATCCGATTACTTCGTGCCGCTCAATGAACGGGTGAGCAAGGCTCGGCGTGTTCAGGCCGACCTGTTCATCTCCATCCACGCCGACGCCTTCATGAACCCGCAGGCGCGGGGTGCCTCGGTGTTTGCGCTGTCAGACCGTGGCGCCACCAGCACCACCGCGCGCTGGCTGGCCAAACGAGAGAACGCCTCCGACCTGGTGGGTGGCGTGAACCTGAAAGTGAAAGACGCGCAGGTGATGCGCGCCATGCTGGAGATGTCCACCACGGCCCAGATCGAAGACAGCATGCGCCTGGGCCATGCGGTGCTCGGTCATTTGGGCAAGGTGGGCCGACTGCACAAACCCCGGGTCGAACAAGCGGGCTTCGCGGTGCTCAAGGCCCCCGACATTCCGTCCATCCTCGTGGAAACCGGCTTCATCACCAATCCGGAAGAAGAAGCCAAGCTCAAGAACGAGCGCTACCAGAACGAGTTGGCCGATGCGCTGATGGCTGGCATCTTGCGCTACTTCGAAAAGAGCCCGGTGGTGCCCCGCAAGCGGGCTTTGTGAACCGTGCGGGCCGGCGCGTCAGCGAGGCGTGACGCCGCTGAGTGCACAAGCGCGCAAGCGTGCGGGCTTCTACAATACGGCGATGAGTTCCCAGCGTGCCAACGCCCCCCTGCTGCCTGACCAGCCTCCACCTGAGGACGCCAGCCCCCTTGGGGAGGCGCAGCGTCGGGTCATTCGCGAGCTGCCCGACGAGCTGATCAGCCAGATCGCCGCTGGCGAGGTGGTGGAGCGCCCGGCATCGGTGGTGCGCGAACTGTTGGACAACGCCCTGGATGCCGGGGCCACACAGATCACGGTCAAGCTGCTGGCCGGCGGGGTGCGCCAGATCCTGGTGGAAGACGATGGCTGTGGCATCCCGGTGCACGAGTTGCCCCTGGCCCTGCGTCGTCACGCCACCAGCAAGATCCGCTCGCTGGACGATCTGGAGCATGTGCTGACCATGGGCTTCCGAGGCGAGGCGCTGGCCGCCATCGCTTCGGTATCCGAAACCTCGCTGTGCAGCCGCACCGAGCAGGACGCCCACGCCCACCGGCTGGATGCCCGCTCAGGTGAGTTGTCACCTGCAGCCCGGGCCGTGGGCACCAGCGTCGAGGTGCGCGAGCTGTTTTTCAGCACCCCCGCCCGGCGCAAATTCTTGAAATCGGATGCCACCGAGCTGGCCCACTGCGTGGAGGCGGTGCGCCGCCATGCGCTAGCACGCCCCGAGGTGGGCTTCAGCGTCTGGCATGAGGGCAAGCTGGTAGAGCAATACCGCCCAGGCACGCCGGATCAACGACTGCAGGATGTGCTGGGCGACGATTTTGTGCGCCACAGCCGCGAGGTGCAGTTCCAGATGGGGCCTGTGCGCGTACACGGGCGCGCTGGCCTGCCCGAAGCCGCACGGTCTCGCGCCGACTGTCAGTACTGCTATGTCAATGGCCGCTATGTGCGCGACAAGCTGATTGCCCACGGCATCCGCTCGGCCTACGAAGACGTGCTTCATGGCCACAAACAGCCCACGTACGCCCTGTTCATCGAGATCCCTCCCGAGCTGGTGGACGTGAACGTGCACCCCACCAAGATCGAGGTGCGCTTCAGAGATTCCCGCGAGGTGTACCAGGCGGTACGCCGCGCGGTGGACGCCACGCTGTCGGTCTCACGGGCAGACGCACAGGCCGCCAGCGGCACCAGTACGGCGGCGGCGCCTGAGGGCGCCACCCCACGTGCCAGCCCAGGTGAGGCACACACGGCGGGCTACCCCAGCGCGACCGGCGCTGTGGTCCAACGAAGCCTGGCTGCCGAGCAAGCCCCCCTGCCCTGGCGCACCCCAGACACCGACGCGCCCAGTCGACGCTGGGCTGGCTGGCCCACGGCCGAGCCCCCCCCCCACGGCACCCAGCCTGCTGCAGCCGCTGAGGCCGCCCTGGATGTGTTCCAGGGCCTGGGCGTCCCTCGGGTGGTGCGCCAGGCTGACCGCCACGACGAAGTCCCGGGCGACGTCGCTGCATTCCATGCCACAGCACGGCCCATACAGGCCCCCACGCCCTTGGGCGCCGCCCAACTCGCCCCCTCAGAGCCTGCCGAACAAGAGCAATGGCCCCTGGGCCGCGCCATCGGGCAGGTGGGCGGCATTTACGTGCTGGCCGAGAACGCCCACGGTCTGGTGATCGTGGACATGCATGCCGCCCATGAGCGCGTGGTGTACGAACGCCTGAAGGCCCAGTTGGCCCACGAACGGCTGGAAAGCCAGCCCCTGTTGATTCCCTTGAGCTTTGCCGCCACGCCGCACGAAATGGCCACGGCCGAGACTCACCGCGACACCCTGCTGGCCTTGGGGCTGGATGTGGATGCCTTGGGGCCTGGCAAGCTGGCCGTGCGGGCGCTGCCCATGGCACTCAGCCAGGCCGATGGGGTGGAACTGGCTCGTTCGGTGCTGGCCGAGCTGGCCCAGGTGGAGGCCAGCAACGTGGTGCAACGCGCCCAGCATGAACTGCTGGCCACCATGGCCTGCCACGGTGCGGTGCGCGCCAACCGGCGGCTGACCCTGCCTGAAATGAATGCCCTGCTGCGCGACATGGAAGCCACGGAGCGGGCCGATCAATGCAACCACGGTCGGCCCACCTGGCGCCAACTGACCGTGCGCGAGCTGGACGCGCTGTTCCTGCGCGGACGCTGATACCCACCTCATGACTGAACGCAAGAAAATCGGGCTGCCCGCCCGCCCACAGGATGACGCCCAGCCCCACGGGCCCAGCACGCGCGGCTACAAACCGCCCGTGCGCGGCACCGCCCCGCGCCAGCGCCCAACCGCCGCCCAGGCCGAACAGGCACGTCAGGAGCGGGCCGCGGCCCGTGCAGCGCGTGAGGTTCGCGATGAGCGCGGCGTGCACCATCCTCGTGATGCACAAGGCGGGCGTGGTCCTCGAGATGAGCGCGCTTACCGCGACTCACGAGATGCACGCGATGCTCGCGCACCTCGCAACGCTGAACCCCGACGCGAGGCACGAGATCCGTCCTCCCAACGTCCTGGCTCACGCCCACGGTCAGCCGCAGGACCCGACCATCCCGGGCGCCCAGCCGCTGGTCGCTCGGAGCCCTGGTCAAGCTCGCGCTCTGAACAACGGCCCTCGCGTCCGACGCCGTCGGCCGTCGAAGCCCCCCCTCGAGAAGACGATGGCCGGGTTCGCCTGTCCAAGCTGATGAGCGAGCGGGGCCTGGCCTCTCGGCGCGAAGCCGACACCTGGATCGAGCAAGGCTGGGTGCGGGTGGATGGTGAGGTGATGTGCGAGCTGGGGGTGCGGGTGTTTCCCCACCAGACCATCACCATCGACCCGGCCGCGCGCGAGCAGCAGGCCCAACGGGTCACCATCGTGTTGCACAAGCCCGTGGGCTACGTGTCTGGACAGGCCGAAGATGGCCACGAGCCCGCCGTGGTGCTGATCACGCCCGAGAACCATTGGAAGGACGACCACACGCCCATCCGCTTCAATCGGGCCCACCTGCGCAAGCTTGCGCCCGCCGGCCGACTGGACATCGACTCCACCGGCTTGCTGGTGCTGACCCAAGACGGTCGGGTGGCCAAGCACCTCATCGGCGAAGACTCGGACGTCGAGAAAGAGTACCTGGTGCGCGTGCAGTGGCAGGCCGACCCTGAGGCCGAGAACGTGGCCGAGGTGGTGCCGCCCGAGGTGATCGAGTTGCTGCGACACGGCCTGTCGCTGGACGGCCGCCCCCTGAAGCCGGCCAAGGTGTCCTGGCAGAACGAACACCAGCTGCGCTTCGTGCTCAAGGAAGGCAAGAAGCGACAAATCCGCCGCATGTGCGAACAAGTCGGCCTGAAGGTGGTGGGGCTCAAGCGCGTGCGCATGGGTCGCATTCCCCTGGGCAAGTTGCCCCTGGGCCAATGGCGTTATCTGCGGCCCGATGAGCGTTTCTAAACCCAGCCCCGTCGGCGTCGGCCTGCCCGCCTGGGTGGTGGTGGTGGCCCTGGGCTGCCTGACCGGGCTGCAGCCGCTCAGCACCGACATGTACCTGCCGGCCCTGCCGGAGATGCAACGCGGCCTGGGCATGAGCCCCTCGCTGGCGCAGTGGACGCTGTCCGTGCTGATCATGGCCTTTGGCGTGGGGCAGCTCCTCTGGGGGCCCATCGCCGATCGCTACGGGCGGCAGCCCGTGTTGCGCTGGGGCCTGGCCGGGTATGTGCTGGCCAGCCTGGCCGCCACCCTGTCCACCCACGCCGGCATGATGTTGCTGGCCCGTGCAGCACAGGGGGCCTGCCTGTCGGCTGCTGTGGTGTGTGGCCGCGCCATGGTGCGCGATCTATATCCCCCGGAAGACGGCGCCCGCGTGATGGCCCGGGGCATGAGCGTGCTGGGCATCCTGGCACTGGTGGGGCCAATCACGGGTGGTATTGTCACCACCTATGCGGGCTGGCGGGCCACCGTGGCCCTGATGCTGCTGTCGGGGCTGGCCTTGCTGGCCTTCGTCTGGTGGCGCCTGCCCGAAACCCTGCCCCATGAGCGCCGACAACCCCAGCTGCACTGGGGGCGCATGCTGCAGCAGTGGTGGCAAATCTCGGGGCACCCCACCTTCAAGGCCCACACGCTGCTCACCTCGTCCACCTATGGTGGGCTGTATGTGTACCTGGCCCTGTCGGCCTTCGTCTTCATCGACATGCTGGGCCAGACGCGCACCTGGTATGGCCTGTCAGGCGCCACCCTGTCGCTGAGCTACCTCTTGGGTACCCTGTACTGCCGCAAGGTGCTGCCCAGCCGTGGCTTGACGGGCACCGTGCGCGTGGCGGGCTGGTGCTCACTGGCAGGGGGGCTGTGCCTGGTGGCCTTGTCGGCCTGGCATGGGCTGCTGGGGCACGAGATATCGGCCTACGCGTTGCTGCCTGGCATGTGGCTGTACGCCTTTGCCCATGGCATTCACCAGCCCTGCGGCCAAACCGGGGTGGTGGCGGCGTTTCCGCGCGCAGCGGGGGCGGCCTCGGCCCTCTCGGGCTTCGTGCTGTCCAGCGTGGCCTTCGGCGTGGGCGCCTTGTTGGCCTGGTGGTCGGCCCTGCCCGGCTGGGCGGGCACCATCCACCCCATGGCCCTGGGGGTGGGCCTGGGCGGCATGCTGACCGCCTGGACGGCGCTGCGCCGCGTGCAATGCGATGGCCTGCCACCTTATGGCGATGATGATCAGCTCGCGGCGCTCAGCAGCCGTCCAGCGCCATGAATCACGCGGCCGCCACCAGCACCTCGCCTGATGATCCACCCATGTCGCCAGAGGCTCCGTTGTGGATCCTGGCCGGGCCCACCGCCTGCGGCAAAACCGCCGCCGCGCTGGCACTGGCGGCCCACATCCCGCTGGAGATCATCAGCGTGGACTCGGCCCTCATCTACCGGGGTATGGACATCGGCACCGCCAAACCTTCTGCCGCCGAACTGGCGCAGGTGCCTCACCACCTGATCGACATCATCGATCCGGCCGACAGCTACAACGCCGCACGCTTTGTGGCCGACACCGAGCGGCTGGTCGGCGAGATCCGCGCCCGAGGCCGCACGCCGTTGCTGGTGGGCGGCACCATGCTGTACATCAAGGCCCTGCTGGACGGGCTGGATGAATTGCCTGGGTCTGACCCGGCGGTGCGGGCCGAACTGGACGAGGCCTTTGCACGCCAGGGCAGCCCGGCCATGCATGCCCGGCTGGCCGAGGTGGACCCGATCACTGCCGCCCGACTGGCCCCGGGCGACACCCAACGCATCCAGCGGGCACTGGAGGTGTGGCACAGCACCGGCCGCCCCCTGTCCAGCTTCCATCAGCGCAACGCCCAAGCGCGTACGCCCCGCCCCGCCCGGCTGGTGTCGCTGGAGCCCCAGGACCGCGCCTGGCTGCACCACCGCATCGCCTTGCGCTTCGAGCAGATGATGGCCCAGGGCTTCATCGACGAGGTACAAGGCCTGCGCGCGCGCGGCGACCTGCACGTGGGCTTGCCCTCCATCCGCTGCGTGGGCTACCGACAGGTGTGGGAAGCGATGGACGCCGGGGCCGATTTGAACCAACCCACCGTGCGGGCCCAGGTGATGGAGCGAGGCATCGCCGCCACGCGCCAACTGGCCAAGCGCCAGATCACCTGGCTGCGCAGCATGCCGCAGCGCCAGGTGGTGGTGTGTGACGCCCTGCCGGGCAAGCCGCCTGGGGGGCCAGCCCCCAACGCTGAGGTGCTGGCGCAGCAGATACGCCACGCCTTCGAGCAGGGCCCGGGCTCAACGCCTGCCAGGGCGGTCTTCTCTTCGTAGAGGGTCACGCGATTCTTGCCGGCACAACAGGGCCACCACGTCTTCCTGCCTGAGCGCGTGGGTCAGTCTCTGTGCCACCTGTTGAAGCAAGGCGTCACCGGCCTCGTGCCCCAAGGTGTCATTGACGGCCTTGAACCCATCCAGACCCCTGAACGACAGCGCCAGCCCAGCCCCCTGCCCTCGTGCTGTGCCATGGGCAGTTGACGCCCCGCCATGTATTACCGCTCACCATCCGCAGTCATCCCCCCCCCTGCGCAACCCCTTTTACCGTCAGGCCACGGACAGTGATCCCGTCCAGGTGCGCAGCGCCTGGGCTCGCATCACCTTCACAGGCCGTGGTGAGCCGCCCATCGAGTTACCGGACGCCGCCGCGGTCAAACGCGCCGTGGCCTCTGACCCACTGGCCATCGGCTACATCGACGCGGCGGATGTGGACCGGTCTGTCTCGGTGGTGTTGATGCTGCCACGCCCCGCTACGGGAGGCCCATGATGCAAAGCGCGAACGACATGCCCCCTTGC
Organism: Aquabacterium sp.; assembly: GCA_046295615.1. Taxonomy (GTDB): domain Bacteria; phylum Pseudomonadota; class Gammaproteobacteria; order Burkholderiales; family Burkholderiaceae_C; genus Aquabacterium. The sequence continues at coordinate 329,885 of JBKBMV010000001.1, read as the reverse complement.
TGATGCTCAGAAGAACGCTCATGGGTGGCGACATCCGGTATGCCGCCTTGCGCGGTGGCCTGGCCCGTGCAGATCAGGAATTCTTTGATGGCAGCTTGCGCATTTCGGGCTTCGGCACAGTCGGCTTCAACCACGCTCGCGTGGATGAGGTCACCCCCAGTTCACCCGGCTATGCAACGCCCTGCGACCAGTCCTCTCTGCAGTACCGCCGAGACACCAAGCTGGCCGTGCAGGCCCGCGCTACAGCGCCACACCCACGCTGAAAGCCATCACCCAGGTGATGGCCAAGAGCACGCCCAGCGGCAAATACGAGCCTGTGGTGGAGTGGGCCTTTGCCAATTGGTCGCCGGCACCCACCTTGTCCTTCCGCATCGGGCGCGTGGGTGCGCCCTTGTTCCTGGTATCGGCCTCTCGCGAGGTGGGCTACACCAGCCTTCAGGTCCCAGTGGCTGGACCGCCCGCCTGGGCCATGCGAAGGGCAAGATCAGCGTCAACAGCTCCGTGATCGATCAGCTGCTTTTCCTGGCACCACCTGGCCTGCTGCGAGACCAGGTGGTGGGGGGGGGTGCTGGCGGTTGACAACGAAAATGCGACGTTCACCAGCTTGGGCCCGACCTATGAACGCAGTCCCTGGACGCTCAGTGCCGAATACACGCTGCGCAAGGCGGCGGGCTTGGTGCCCGACACCGCCGGCTGGTATGTGATGGGCGACTATCGCCTGGGTAACCTGCCCCCCTTTGTGGACGTGTCTCGCCAGACGCTCAAGCGCGCAGAAAACAACCCACTCGCTGCGTTGATCGGTGCACCAGGACCGACAGGTGTCATTGCCGGAACCCTGGAGAACGTGTTGACCGCCGTGCGCACCGAACAGCGCACCACCACGTTGGGCTTGCGCTGGGACATCGCGCCTGACATGGCCTTGAAAGGGCAGGTCGAGTCCATCCTCAAACCTGCCAACTCCTATGGCTCGTTCTTTCGCTCGCGGGCCGATACCCCGAAGATCGGGCCTTCTACGAGCAAGAGCGCCGCATCAATGTGTTCAGCCTCTCGTTGGACTTCGTGTTCTGAGCAGGGCGGCGCCCCCCTTGGAGCTGAGCTTCCCGGTGTTGAACCACGCTGGGGCAGTCAGGCAAGCCAGGCGGCTTCAGCAGGCCAGACCATAATCTGGCACGCTGAGCGCCTGCCATGAACAACGACAACCTTCGCCGTACTGCCCCTGCGGGAACCACCCCGCGCGCCCTCTCGGCGCTGTGGCCCTTCATGCGTCCTTACCGCGGGCACCTGGTGCTGGCGGGGGTGTTTCTGGTGCTCGCCGCGCTGACCACCCTGGTCTTGCCCATGGCGCTGCGCTTGTTGATCGACCAGGGCCTGGTCTCCAGCGACCCAGGCGAGCGGCTGATGCAAATGCGCGAGCACTTCCTCGCGCTGTTTGGTGTGGGTGCGGCGTTGGGCGTGTTCTCGGCCGCGCGCTACTTCATGGTGAGCTGGCTGGGCGAGCGCATCACCTCTGACCTGAAAGAAGCCGTGTACGCCCACGTGCTGCGGCAAAGCCCAGAGTTTTTTGAAACCACACAGACGGGTGAGGTGGTCTCGCGCCTGACAGCCGACACCACCCTCATCCAGACGGTGGTGGGCGCCAGCGTGTCTATGGGCCTGCGCAACGCCATCATGGGGGTGGGCGCCCTGGTCATGCTCATCATCACCAACCCGGTGGTGATGGCCCAGGTGATCGGCGGCCTGGTGCTGCTGCTTTTGCCGGCCATCATCTACGGGCGACGGGTGCGCAAGCTTTCGCGCGCCAGCCAGGACCGCATCGCCGATGCCAGCGCCATCGCCGCCGAGGTGCTCAATGCCGTGCCCGTGGTGCAAAGCCACACTGCCGAGGCCCGTGAGGCCCGGCGTTTTGACGACGCCACCGAGCAGGCCTTCCGCACCGCCGAGCGCCGCATCCGCGCCCGCGCCATGCTGGTGGCCTTCATCATCATCGCCGCCACCGGGGCCTTGCTGTGGGGCCTGTATCAGGGCACCCAAGCCGTGCTGGCGGGACAGATCACGGCCGGTCACATGGGGCAGACGGTGGTCTACGTCATCTTGCTGCTGGGCTCGGTGGCGGCCCTGTCCGAGGTGTATGGCGACATCCTGCGGGCCGCAGGCGCCACCGAGCGCCTGATGGAACTGCTGGCCAGCCGCTCGCCGATCGCCTCGCCCGCCCAGCCGGCCATGCTGCCGCCCCCAGCCGGTGGTGCGCAGGTGGATTTGCGCGGGGTCAGCTTCCACTACCCCTCGCGCCCAGGCCAAGCCGCCCTGCAGTCGGTGGATTTGCACATCGCGCCTGGCGAGACCGTGGCCCTGGTGGGCCCCAGCGGTGCGGGCAAGAGCACCGTGTTCCAACTGCTCTTGCGCTACTACGATCCTCAGCAGGGTCAGGTGCTGCTGGACCAGACCCCCATCCAGCACCTTCGACTGGAAGACCTGCGCCAGCGCATCGCCATCGTGCCACAAGACAGCACGCTGTTTTCCACCACCGCGCTCGAGAACATCCGTTATGGTCGCCCCGAGGCCAGCGATGCCGAGGTGATGGCCGCCGCCCGGGCTGCCCACGCCGACGGCTTCATCCAGGCCCTGCCTGAGGGCTACCAGACCTTCCTGGGTGAGCGGGGGGTGCGCCTGTCAGGCGGGCAACGCCAACGCATCAGCATTGCCCGGGCCATCCTCAAGAACGCACCCCTGCTGTTGCTGGACGAAGCCACCAGCGCCCTCGATACCGAGAGCGAACGCGCCGTGCAAGCCGCCCTGGAGCAGGCCATGCAAGGCCGCACCACCCTGGTCATCGCCCATCGGCTCAGCACCGTCATCCACGCTGACCGCATCATCGTGATGGACGCAGGTCAGATTGTCGACAGCGGCACCCACGATGAGTTGATGGCCCGCAGCGGCCTGTATGCCCGACTGGCCTCGATGCAGTTTGGCAGCCAGCACGGTGCTCAAGGCGCAGTCGCCCAAGGTGAAGAAACGTAAGGCTGAGCGCGCAGACGTCATCCGGCGTCCGGGATGGGGCGTTATGTGAACACCAGACGACTGATCTGGCTGACCCAGGAGACCCTCATGACCACACGTACCAACACCTCCCTGCAAGCCTCGACCCCGCGCAGCGCCTCGCGCGCCCTGTGGCTGAGCCCCGTGCTGGCAGCCCTGCTGCTGGGTGGCTGCGCCAACATGACACCCGAGCAGCAAAGAACCGCCCAGGGTGCCGCCATCGGCGCCGTGGCCGGGGCCGTGATCAGCAAGGCCACGGGCAACAAGGCGGCCACCGGCGCCGTGCTGGGCGGCGTGGCTGGCGCCGTGGCGGGCAATGTGTGGTCGCGCCGCATGGAAGAACAGCAGCGCGCCATGGAAGCCGCCACCCAGGGCACGCCGGTCGAGGTCACCCGCACCGCCGACAACCAGCTGAAGCTGGAGATCCCCAGCGACATCTCCTTTGACCGCAACAGCGCCGCCATCAAACCCGAATTGCGCAGCGTGCTGGATGCCTTCGCCAAGGGCGTCAGCCAAAACAGCGGGATGATCGTTCGCATCGTGGGCCACACCGACAGCACTGGCACCGATGCCATCAACGAACCGCTGTCGCAGCGACGTGCAGACAGCGTGCGCGATTACCTGAGCGACCGTGGCGTGTCGCCCAATCGCATCGAAACCGCCGGCCGCGGCTCGCGCGAACCCATCGCCACCAACGCCACCGCCGAAGGCCAGGCCAAGAACCGCCGCGTGGAGATCTTCCTGCGCGAACCCAGCGCCGGCTGATACAGCTTGTCACAAGGCCTCCCTAACTGTAGGGGGAGGCCAATCCCTGCCCCGGGGTTAGAGTCGATTTTCAGACTCTGAAACGGGGCATGCATGCCAAACAAGAAGAACACCCCTGCTGGATTGAAGGTCGCCGTCAAGGTGGCGGCCAAGACGGTGGGCACGAACACAGGTCGGATCATTTCGGGCAACGGTGTCTCGCACCGGCTGCCGGACGACATCATCGGCAAGCTGCCGCCGCTGATCGACCTGAACCAGCCTCAGATCAACCTGTTTGACCCGCGCCGCCCCGGTCGGCCAGCGGTGCGACCGGATGACCTGCTGGCCGTGCGCTTCGAGTTGGTCAACCTGCAGGTGGTGGGCGGGGCTCAACCCGAGGTGCGCAAGACCGCCAGCGGCGACAGCTTCATCGTGATGCACCTGCCGCCGCAGTCCATCGCCGAAGAGGTGTTCTTCGAAGCGGCAGCACCCAGTGTCAGCCCCGATCTGCCGCCAGCCAAGCCCGACATCAGCCGCCCGAAAGATCCAAGCAGCAGTGAAGACGTCCGGCCTGCGCCTATCCGTGCCCGTGCAGCCGGCGAATCACGCCTGGTGTTCAAGGTGCCGCAGGGCTTCACGGCACCTTACAGCATCGATGGTCTGCTGCAGGCCTGTGCGCAACTGCCACTGCAAACGCCCGACAATGCCAGTGTGCCCCCACCGCCGCTGAGCATCCAGCCTGGCCGGCTGACAGCCGCCCAACTGGCGGCCCTGAGCACCCTGGAGAAGGCCCGGCTGAGCCAGTCGGTGCTGCGCAATCAGGCCATGGCCCTGGCGCTGGGGGCTGACGCCCCGGCCCTGCAGGCCCGCTCGGTCTCGGCCACCTTGGGCTTGAAGGCCCAGGCCACGGTGGGGTTGGCAGGCCTGTTGGGCGCCACCCAACTCACGGCACCGCACCTGCGCATCAAGCCTCGGCCAGCCGAACCCAAGCCCCACCAGACGGCCATCGAGATGCCCTGGCGGCTGCTGCTGTCCCCCCACAGCGGTGGGCGCTTCCAGCACGCGACCGGGCCGGTCACCGCCCCCCGCACGGGGCGCACCGAGCTGTGGCACACGCGGCTGGTCACGCCCGATCCTCAGGGGCGCATCGTCCAGCCTCCTTGGCCCGATGCACGGCGCACCGTGCGTGCGGTCTGGGCCTTGACGGGCGAAAAATCCGATCCGCAAAGGCCGATGCAAAGCGCCTTCCCTGGCGCCACCAATCTGCCCAGAACCAAGGAGTTCACCGAGCCCTTCCGCACCACGCTGAGCGATTTCGATCGCTTCCAGATCACGCACCTGTCGTCCAACTTCGCCTTCCCCAACTACACGCCGCAACCCGTCGACACCCGGCTGCTGATGCTGTCGTCCCTGGGCGGCTGGCTGGATGCGCGAGGCGAATGGGAGCCCCCCGGGCTGGACATGGAAGAGTGGGCGCACCGGGCCAGCATGGGCCGCGACCACATGGTGCGCGTGGTCTACAAGGGCTTCCTGTTCCCGTTTGGTCACCGGGCTGCGCTGGTCAAGGTCAGCGAACGCAAGTTCCACAACGGCAAGAACAACACGCCAGCCCTCAGCGGCAACCCGGCTTACCTGCGTCAGCGCCTGTTCCTGATCATCCGCGAGCGTGATCGCAGCTTTGTCGACCCGCAACTGCTCAAACCCGATGGCAGCGCCTTCCAGCGGCAGTTCCCCTTCACCAGCATCCGCCTGCTGACGGGCACCACCCCCAATCTGGACGACTTCAATTCGACAGCCAGCAAGGTGGGCAGCCACGGTCAGCGGCTGTTCTGGCCCTGCGTGGGCGGTCAGCCCTTTCCCTTCCGCTGCGTGGGCACCGACATCGACGGTCGCCAGGTCGAGTTCGACATACCCTTGCTGTTCATGTCCAACAGCATGGCCAGCCCGCGCACGGTTCAGAACCAACCCCACTACGCCCAAGCACAAACCTTTGCGCAACAGGCGGCCAACGAGTGGAACGCCCGCATTGACCGCCACAGCGCCAACCTGCGCGGCCAGAAGCTGGCGCTGGCACCCAGCCTGAAGTCGGGTGACACCTCCGTGGACGCCCTGTCGCTGAGCTTCGGCGCGGAATGGCGTGCCCAGGCCTATGGCAACAGCCCGCTGCCTGGCAACGGGCTGAGCGCCTACAGCGCTGGTCTCAGCCGCCCCATGTTCTACCCCAGCGTGACCGCCATCGAGGCCCGCATCCCGGCCGTGGCCCAGCTCACGGGGGCGGGCGGCAGCAACCAGCTGCGCTGGAACACGCATTACCTGAAGCACGGCTTTGCCAACAACGCGGGTGAGGTGTTCGTCAACGTCGAAACCGGTGGCGCCCAGATGGACTTCTCCTCTCAGGGGGATCGCTCGGGCGGCTTCGTCATGCCCAACATGAGCCCTCGTGCGCTGTCGCGTTCGGCCGGCCCGGTGTCGGTCGATCCGGCCAAGTTCATCAGCGGCAACAACATCAGCGGCAACGACTTCTTCCCCGGCGGTGTCAGCGGTCTGCCCCTGCCCCTGTTGTTCGGGTGCATCCCGCTGGGGGCGGTGATTGGCACCGTGGCCAAGCTGGGCGACAGCCCGGGCAAGGTGCCGCGCTTCGCCTCCGAGGCCGCCACCAAACTGGAGGCCTTCATCAACACCCTGGTGCGCGCCTTTGAAGTGGCCCGCAGCCTGGGTGGTGAAGGCGCCTCGCTGGGCAAGGCCACGGTGGATGTGTTGCTGGGCATCATCGACGACCTGCTGGCGCAGGTGGCCGCCCTGGCCCCGGCCCAGGCCACCGGCGTCAAGACCGCCTTGCAAGACCTGCGCACGGCCATGAACACCGTGCGCGGTGCCCTGGCGGCCGTCGTGCCCGATGGCAGCGGCGTGAACCTGCCGGCCACGCCCAGCATGCCCAGCCTGGCCAACCTGCCTGCGCTGATCGACACCGTGCTGCCCAAGTTGCAGGCCTTGTCTCAAGCCTTGCAGGCCGCCCCCCTGCCCTCGGGCTTCAAGCAATCGGCCCTGGCGCTGGTGCAGCAAGCCACCCAGGCGCTGGAGGACATGAAGACCCTGGTCACCCTGGTGAACCAGGCCAAGGCCCTGCACCAGGCCCTGGACGCCATCGTGGGCAACCCCGAGGGCCTGGGCGACCTGCTCAGCCAGCCGGGGCAGCTGGCCAGCAAGCTCGAGGATGTCGAGCAGGCCATCCTGGACATCCGCCAAACCCTGTCCACCTTCCGACTGCTCTCGGGCGCGCCACGCAAGACCATCCTGGATGTGCTGCAGGCCGTCATCGATGTGCTGGACACCGCAGGCGACCTGCTGCTCCTGCTGGAGAACCTGCTGGGCGAAGAGCTGGTCATCCGCTTCGAGTGGAAGCCCACCCTGCAAAGCTGGGGCTTCCAGCCCAATGCACCGCTGTTCCGCGTCAACGACCCGCATGGCTTCTCGGTCAAGGTCGAGGCCCGCGTCAAAAAGAGCGGCGGCAGCCCCAAGATCAGCGTGGTGTGCGGCCTCAAGCACTTCGACCTCGTGCTGATCAACCCGGCGGCCTTCATGGAGCTGAACTTCGAGAAGATCGAGTTCACCGCCGACACGGGCAGCAAGGTGGGTGTGGACGTGGTGCTGTCGGACATCAAGTTCGTCGGCCCGCTGTCGTTTGTCGAAACCCTGCGCGATCTGATCCCGCTGGATGGCTTCTCCGACCCGCCCTACCTGGACATTTCGCCCAGCGGCATCGATGCGGGTTTCTCGCAGTCCCTGCCCAACATCGCCGTGGGCATGTTCTCGATCAGCAACCTGAGCCTGGGCGCTGGCTTCACCGTGCCCTTCATCGGCCAGCCGCTGTCGGTGCGCTTCAACTTCTGCACCCGCGAGCAACCCTTCAACCTCACTGTGTCCATGTTCGGCGGCGGTGGCTTCTTCGGGGTCACCATCTCGCCCAACGGCGTGCAGATCCTGGAGGCCGCCTTCGAGTTTGGCGCCTCGGTGTCGATGAACTTTGGTGTGGCCAGTGGCGGCGTCGAGGTCATGGCCGGCATCTACTTCCGCATGGAACAGGATGCCGCCTCGCTGACCGGCTACTTCCGCCTGGGCGGCCACGTGTCGGTGCTGGGCCTGATCAGCGCGTCGCTGGAGCTGTACCTGGAACTGCGCTACGAGTTCGAGACCGGCAAGGCCGTCGGCAGCGCTCAGCTCACGATCGAGGTCGAGGTCTTCCTGTTCTCGGCCAGCGTCACCGTGCGCTGCGAACGCAAGTTCGCGGGCTCCAACGGCGACCCCACCTTCCGCGACCTGCTGGGCTTCGATCCCTCCATGTCGCTGGCCGACGAACTGCAGAAGATCGACACCACGCCCGGTCAAGCCACCGATTACGCCTGGCGCGAGTACTGCGAGGCCTTTGCCTGATGCCGCCCCGTCGCCTGCACCTCCGCACCACGCTGACCCAACCCTGAACGCCAGCCCACGCCATGGCCCAACAACACATCCTCTGGACCGCCCTGCCCCACGGCTACGCCGAATCGGGTCGGGGATCAGGCGCCCTGCGCCTGTCCATCGTCGTCTCGCCGCGCCTGACCCCGCAAACCGCCGCCGAACAGCGGCTCGGCGCGCCTGGCTTTGCCGACTTCCACAACTGGCCCAAGACCCTGTCAGGCTTGCAACTGGGCGTGCGCATCGGCAACCAGACGGTGCCCGTCAAGCTCATCAGCCAGCCTGACCCCAAGCTCTGGGAAACCTTGCTGGGCCCCGACACCCCGGTGAATGGTTTCGAGTTCCAGGACATGAGCCGGGTCAACCTGCGCTCCTTCCCGGTGCGCCATGTGCTAGGCTTTTTGCGCGAGCACTATGGCAACCTGGCCCAACAATCGGCCACCACCCACCCCACGCTGCTGCCCTGGCGACAGGCCCACCCTGGCCTGAAAGCCATGCTGGGCGAGTTGGGCACCCGCACCCACGTCACCAACTTCGGCTCAGGCCAGGTGGAAACCCCGCTGCCCGGGTTTGACCGCTTTTTCGGTCGCCAGAGCGAAGAGGCCATCGAGGCCCTGCTGGACCGGCAGGTGTTCAGCGAACAGGGCAAGTACCAAGCCTCGGTGGTGGGGCTGGATGGCCAGACCGACCCGAAAAAGAAATTCACCGTGCGCGTGCTGCCGGCCGATTGGCAAGACCCCGCCCTGGGTCGCCCGGATGCGGCCGTGATGAGTCAGTTCCGCTCGCAGGCCGAGTACTCGTTCTATCAGGCCAACCGTTTCTATCGCCGTCGCCCGGCCACCGAGGCCGAGCAGCGCATGCGCCGCCCGACCTTCCAGGGCGTGCCGCCCGCCCCCAAACCGCCCGAGTACGACTTCCACCGCATCATCGCCTCGTATGCCGACACGCCCCAGGTCTTGCGGGCCCTGGGCCTGATCATTGATGTGGTGCTGCCCAAGGGCAACCCCATCGAAGCGCAGTTGAAGCTACAAGCGCAGGTGGATGGCGTGTTGGGCGTCGAGGTCATCAGCTGGCCGGGCCATGACCTGAACAAGGACAGCTACCCCCGCACCGCCTGGCGCGCCACCAAACAACGATTCGTCACCCGCTCGCGCACCGGCGAGCATGCCAACGGGCTGCTGGCGCTGGAAGGCGCCGACGACCCCACCTTGGGGTCTGGCAAATCGCGCAGCCCCTTCAGTGTGTTCCAGCTGGACGCCGATGGCGCCGCGCTCAAGACGGTCGATTACCTGCTGACGGCACAGAACCTGATTGGCAAAAGCCTCAAGACGGGCAGCCACGGCGAGGTCACCTACACCACGGGCGACAAGCAAGCCGTGGCCGCCCTGCGTGGCGGTGGGCTGGGCGTGGCACAGCATGGCCGGGCCGCTGCCGTGGCCATGGGAGCAGCCGCCGCTGCCTTGAAGAATGCGGCCATCACCACCTCGGCCACCGAGTCACGCAAGGTGGTGCTGTTCAGTGAAGACGTGCACCGCGGGCACCGCGTGGACGTGCAAGCCCACGGCAAGTGGCACAGCCTGTGCGCCCGCGTGGGCCAGTACACCGTGTTGCGCAACGGCCAGCCACTGGATTTCAAGCCCGATGAAGGCTATGTCAAAGGCGCCTCGACCACGGGCGATGGCAGCGACGACCACTACCTGCACGAATCCCTCTTCCGCTGGACAGGCTGGAGCTTGGTCGCCCCACGCCCAGGTCGCACGATCAAGTCCGTGGAAGAAGCCGACAGCGGCCTGCAAGGTGAATCCGTGCAGACGGTGGACGACACCGCCAAAACCGGCAACGGCCTGAGCGTGAGCTTCAAAGCCCAGCCCGGCACCCTGCCACGCCTGCGCTTTGGCTGGAGCTACCGCTTCCGTGCCCGCCTGACCGACCTGGCCGGCAACAGCCTGGCCGTGAACGATCCCAGCCTGGGCGACGTGGAGCAGGCCACCGAGGCTGTGCCCTACCTGCGCTTCGAGCCCGTCGACCCACCGGCCCTGGTGCACGCCCACCGTGTCAGCGAAGGCGAGTCACTGGAACGGCTGGTCATCCGCAGCAACGCCAACATCACCCCGTCGGCCTACCTGCAGACACCCGATTTCAAACAGTCCACGCAGCACGAGGCCTCGGCTGACTTCGAATACCTGGCCACCTGCGAACGACACGTCGTGCCGCCCAAGTCATCGCAACTGCAATGTGAACAGCACGGCCTGCTGGACGACGCCTTTGGCAGCGGTGATCCGGCACGCATCAAGGCGGCTTACGAGGTGGCCGCGCGCGAAGCCGGCACGCTGTACGACCACCTGCCGGGCAGCAAGATCGAGCTGGTCACCCCGGCTTCCGTGGCCGCCTCGGCCCAGACCCAAACCGTGCCGCCGCAGTTGCCCAATGCCGATCACCCCACGGGCGAGCGGATGGTGGGCGGCCAGTACATCGTGCACCGCGAAGAGCACGTGGTCACCCCCTACCTGCCCGACGGCGCCGCAGGCGGCCTGGCCATCCGTGGTCTGAATCGTGAAGACATGCGCCGCATCGGCATCACCCGTGACCGCGTGCTGGGCCCGGATGCCGTCATCGTCTGGGGCCCGCAGGAAGAACTGGTGCTGCTGGTCAAGTACCAGAACACCTGGCCGGACACAGGTGGCCTGCGCATCGTCATGGCCGAGCGCCAGCCCGCTGCCAAGATCGACGACGCCCAGTGCGAAGAAGAACCCCTGAGCGATGCCGACCTGCCGAAGTGGGATGCCGACCAGCGTGTCCTGACCCTGTTCGTGCGCAAAGGACACATCGCACGCCTGCGTTACGCCAGTTTCGTGGACCCGACACTGATCAAGCACATGGGCCTGCCGTACTGGAGCAAAAGCTCTGGCGAGTTCCAGTCCATCATGGCCCGCGCGCTCATGGGCATGCACTGGATGATGACACCTTATCGTCACCTGGTGCTGGTGCACGCCACCCAGCAGCCCGTGTGCACGCCCCGCCTGCTCAGCCTGCAGGCGCCTCGTCAGGCCGGTGCCACGCACATTGATCTGCAGGGCGACGTGCAACTGCACGGCCCCAGCACCGGCAAATTCGAGATCGAAGCCGAGTGGGATGAGTGGGTGGACGACCTCAACCAGGACGCCCCGCGCCTGATACGCATGAGCGGCCAACTGGGCGAAATCCCCCTGGCTGAGAACCACCGCAACCGCCTCACCCTGGCCGAAGCGGTCGATGCCGCGCGGCCACCGGCGGGCAACCTGGGCGGTGGTCAGGCCCAACGGGCACCGGGCAACCGCCACGAGTTCGACGACACCCGCTTCCGCCTGGTGCGCTACCGCATCAAGGCCACCACGCGCTTCCGTGAGTACCTGCCCCCAGCCCTGTATGAGCAAACCGAGCTGGTCACGCGCACAGGGCCCTATGCCCTGCTCACCCAGGCCCAGGTGGGCGCCGACAACGACCCCGGCGCGCCCGTGCGCCTGAACGTGAGCGGTGCCCAGCCCAACGGCCTGGTCGTGCCCGCCACCCTGCCGCCCGATGCCCCGCGCTTGGTCTACACCGTGCCCACCCTGGCCTGGCAGCGTGACTTGGCCCCCGGCAAAGCCCGGCAGACCAGCACACGACTAGGCAACGGCCTGCGCGTCTACCTGGACCGCCCCTGGTTCACCTCGGGCAATGGCGAAATGCTCGGTGTGGTGCTGCTCAGCGATGGCGGCCGCTTCACCGACATCCCAGAGGCCATGCAGCCCTTTGTCAGCCAGTGGGGCCTGGACCCCCTGTTCGACAGCAGCCTGCCACGCCACATGGCCCGCGCCAGCGACTTTGCCGCCCGCGTGCAAGCCGAAACCGTGCCGCTGCTGGAAACCGGTCAGCAGGTGCTGGTGGTGGGTCACCGCGTGGAGTGGGACGCCCAGCGCAAGCTGTGGTTCTGCGACATCCAGGTGGACCCGGGCGTGGGCTACATGCCCTTTGTGCGCCTGGCCCTGGTGCGTTACCAGCCCCACGCCATTGGCGGCGCCAAGGTCTCCAGGGTGGTGATGAGCGAATTTGCCCAGGTGCTGCCCCGTCGCCATGCCGTGTTCGAGAGGGTGTCCCCCCAGCAGTTCAAGATCAGCCTGCACGGTCCCGTACCGCAGTACGGTCCGATGCGCCTGCACAACGACTCGGCCCACCTGGACATCTCGCTGATCCCGTCTCCAGGCACGGCCCTGGAAGCGGGTCGCAACCGGGTGGAACTGGTGCTGCAACGGCGCGACCCATCCATCGACAGCGATCTGGCCTGGAGCGATGTCGGCGTGCTGGCCAGCGGTATGGCGCAGCCGGGCGGCACCCCGACCGACGTCGCCCATCCGGGTGCTTTCGTGGTCAACGCGGGTTCAGACAGCACGGGCGGCGCGGCCACCCCCTCGGCCGCAGCACCAGCCACTTCTGGGGCTGCGGCGGCCAAGTCGGCCACCTCGGTGCGCGGCACCGCCGTGATGCGCCCTGACCGCCTGGGCCAGTTGCACCGCTTCGAGCCGGAGTTGATCGCCATCCCACCCGTGTTCGAACAGGTGGACCCGGTCATCTGGACCGGCCGCGGGGCGATGCCCGCCGCCAGCACCGCGCCCCAGCGACTGGTACTGCGCGAGTACGAGCGCTACTACGCCGACCGCACCGTGCCTGAAAGGCGTGGCAACCAGACCCTGCGGCGCCGCGTGGTGGAAGAACGTTTGGTCTACACCGAGTTCATCCCCCTGTAAGCTACGCGTACCCTGCGCGCGTACTCGCGACGCGCTTCACCATGCAAAATGGTGGGCCCCTCATCAGCCGGGATAATCCCGGCTGATCTCATTGGTGCCCGCCCGCCGCCTTCATTACCAGCCATGTCGCGTCCCGTCCGCAGCCAGTACGAAGACTTCATGCGCCACGTGTACACCACGGGCGTGCTCAAGACCGACCGCACCGGCACCGGCACGCGCAGCGTGTTCGGCCACCAGATGCGCTTTGACCTGTCCGAAGGCTTTCCCCTGGTGACCACCAAAAAGGTTCACCTGAAATCCATCATCATCGAGTTGCTGTGGTTTCTGCGTGGGGATGACAACGTCAAGTGGCTGCAAGAGCGCGGCGTGACCATCTGGGACGAGTGGGCCCGTGAAGATGGCTCGCTGGGCCCGGTGTACGGTGTGCAGTGGCGCAGTTGGCCCAAGCCCGATGGCACCCATGTCGACCAGATTGCCGAGGTCGTCAAGCAACTCAAGACCAACCCCGATTCGCGCCGCATCATCGTCAGCGCCTGGAACCCGGGCCTGATCGACCAGATGGCGCTGCCCCCCTGCCACGCCTTCTTCCAGTTCTACGTGGCCCCACCGCAGACGGAAGGCGCCAAGCCGAAGCTCAGCTGCCAGCTCTACCAGCGCAGCGCCGACATCTTCCTGGGCGTGCCCTTCAACATTGCGTCATACGCCCTGCTCACCCACATGCTGGCCCAGCAGTGCGACCTGGACGTGGGCGACTTCATCTGGACGGGCGGCGACTGCCACATCTACAACAACCACACCGAGCAGGTCGAGCTGCAGCTCAGCCGCACGCCCCACCCCTATCCGATACTGAACATCAAGCGCAAGCCCGACTCCATCTTCGACTACGAGTACGAAGACTTTGAAGTGCTGGAGTACGAACACCACCCGGCCATCAAGGCCCCGGTGGCGGTGTGAGCATGGCTGCCGCCCGCCCCCAGGTGCTGAGCCTGATCGCTGCCGTGGCCGCCAACGGCGCCATCGGTCGCGACAACGACCTGCTCTGGCACGACAGCCGCGACCAGAAGCATTTCCGCGCCATCACCCTGGGCTGCCCGGTCATCATGGGCCGCCGCACCTGGGATTCGCTGCCCGAGCGCTTCCGCCCCCTGCCCGGCCGCCGCAACATCGTCATCACCCGCAACACCGCCTGGCAGGCCCCTGGCGCCGAGGTGGCCCACAGCCTGGACGAGGCCCTGGCCCTGGTGGCCGAGGCCCCCAAGGCCTTCGTGATGGGCGGCGGCGAGCTCTATGCCCTGGCCTTGCCGCTGGCCGACGAGCTGGAGCTGACCGAGGTGGACGCCACCTTCGAGGCCGACACCTTCTTTCCAAGCTGGCCACGCGAGCAGTTCGAAGCCGTGCGCCGTGAAGCCCACGCCCCCGGCCCTGCCGGCGAGCCCGGCTTTGCCTTCGTCACCTACCGCCGTCTGATCGATTGAGCACCCTCCCCATGCAACTTGCCACCTGGAACGTCAACTCCCTGTCTGTGCGCCTGCCCCAATTGCTGGACTGGCTGGCGGCCAACCCGGTCGATGCCCTGGTGCTGCAAGAAACCAAGCTGACCGACGACAAGTTCCCGGCAGCCGAGCTGCAGGCGGCGGGCTACCATGCCCAGTGGTTCGGCCAGAAAACCTACAACGGTGTGGCTTTGCTCAGCCGCGAACCGGCCACCGATATCGTGCGCAACATCCCGGGCTTTGCAGATGAACAGGCCCGCGTGATCGCCGGCACCGTGCCGCACGCCACGCTGGGCACCGTGCGGGTGATTGGCGCCTACTTTCCCAACGGCCAGGCCCCGGGCAGCGACAAGTTCGCCTACAAAATGGCCTGGCTGGAGGCCCTGAACGCCTGGGTGAAAGACGAACTGCAGCGCCACCCGAACCTGGTGCTGATGGGCGACTACAACATCGCCCCCACCGACGACGACGTGTATGACCCGGTGGGCTGGAAAGACCAGATCCACTGCACGGTGGAAGAGCGCGAGCATTTCCAGCGCCTGCTGGGCCTGGGCCTGTCGGACGCCTTCCGGCAGTTCGAGCAGGCGCCTCGCCTGTGGAGCTGGTGGGACTACCGTAACCTGGCCTTCCGCAAGAACCAGGGCCTGCGCATCGACCACATCCTGTTGAGTCAAGCCCTCCAGCCCCGGGCCACGGCCTGCGTGATCGACAAGGCACCGCGCAAAAACGAGCGCCCCAGCGACCACGCGCCCGTGGTGGTCACGCTGGCCTGATCAATCGGCCGCCAGCAGCTTGCGCAAGGGGGCGGGCAGCCCCACGGTGTGCAGCTGATTCAGCGCCACCCAGCGGCCTGTGCCCTGCGCATCACCGCCCACGGTCGCGCCCGTCAGCAGGCTCATGGCATCGGGCCCGGGCCGTTGTGGCAAGAGCACCCGGTGAGGGTGCAATCGCCAGTCCAGGTGCGTCAGCACATGGTCAATGACCGGCTGCGGCTCGGGCTCGCTGCCGCCCAGGGCGCTCACGGCCGCCCGCAGACGGGCTTCATCCTCCAGCAAGGGCAGCGTCCACAAGCTGGCCCACACTCCGGTGCCTGGGCGCTGCACCAGCCATACGTGCTCAGCGTGCTCCAGCCACAGCCACCAGTGCTCACGGCGCGAGCGCTTGAGCTTGCGGGTCTTGACCGGATAGGCCTCAGGCTGCCCGGCCTGCCGGGCCACGCACAAATCGCTCCACGGACACATCAGGCAACTGGGTTTGCGCTGGGTGCACACGGTGGCGCCCAAGTCCATCACGCCTTGGGTGTAGGCCGGCATGTCGGCCGGCCGCTCCGGCAAGACCAACTCGGCCGCCTGCCACAAGGCTTTCTCGTTCGCCGACAAGGCCAGATCGCCGCCCCAGCCCAGTGCGCGGGTCAGCACGCGTTTCACGTTGCCGTCCAGAATGGCTGTGCGCTCGTCAAAGCAAAAACCGGCGATGGCCGCCGCCGTGGAGCGGCCAATGCCCGGCAACTCGGCCAAGGCCGCCGCATGCTTGGGAAACTGCCCGCCATGCTCGTTGACCACCGCCTGGGCGCAGCGGTGCAGGTTGCGCGCCCGGCTGTAGTAGCCCAGGCCCGCCCACAGCGCCAGAACCTCGTCCAATGACGCGGCTGCCAGGGCCTGCACAGTCGGGAACGCAGTCAGGAAAAGGTCGTAGTAGCCCAGCACGGTGCTCACCTGGGTCTGCTGCAACATGATTTCGGACAGCCACACCCGATACGGGTCACGCGTTTGCTGCCACGGCAGATGGTGGCGGCCTTCCTGGCGCTGCCACGCCACCAGGCGTTCAGCCAAGGTCGGGCTCAGGGCCCGGGCTTGCGCCAGCAGGCCCTGCGCATCCTGCAGCGTCATGGTGCGACGGTGCTCCCAGCAGTCTCCACCTCGGGCTGAGACTCGTCCGCCATCACCGGCTGGGTCTGGGCCAGCACCTCGTCCACCAGGCTTTGAAGGCGTGTCTGCAACTGCAGCACGCGCTCATCCATCGCCTGCACTTCCTGCAAGCGCGCGTCCAGTTCGGTCGAGGCCGTCTGGATGCGGTCCAGCGACTCATAACGCCGCTTGAAATTGCGGCGACGCTCGCGCAACTGGCTGTCGACCTGGGAAGAGGCGGTCTTGTTCCAGAGCTCGATGTCGTTGCTGACCGTTTCAAACACCACGCGCAGGCGCGACACCAGCATGCGGCGGAACTGCTCCTGAAAGCCCGGCTGCGCCAGACGGAAGGCCTGGCTCAGGCCCAGGTACTGCACGTAGTTGCGCTCGATCAGCTGCAGGTCTTCGATGTACTTGCGCACGTCCAGCGCCATGTCGGCGACCAGGCTGAAGCCAAACTCGGCATTCAGCTTGGCATACGAGGCCACCAGCATGGCGTGGATCTCGTCACTGCGTTGCTGCGCCTGCTCGATCAGCTCGGCCAAGCGCTGGCACAACTCCAGAAAGGCCTTCTTGGCGCCCAGGGGCAGCCACGAGCCGCCCAGCACCTGCTGAAGCTGATCCACCTCTTGCCGCAGCCGGTCGGCCGACAGGTCTTGCAAGGCGTGACGCAGCATCCGGGCATGCACCGAGCGCATGGCCTGCAGGCGCGCAGTGCACCGCTCAAAATCGCTCGCCTCGGCCTGCACGCGTTGCAGCATCAACTGCACCTTGCCCGCGCTCTTGCCTTTCAGGCCGCGCAGCTCCAGCAGCTGGTCGGCATACAGCCGCCGCATCTCACCAAAGCGACGCACCAGTTGGTGCTGCAATCGCTGAGCCCCGTCGCGGGCCGACTGCGCCAGGTGATCGCGCCGTTTGGGCAACAAGCGCTCGGACAAGGCCTGTTCGAAGTCTTCCAGGCGGCTGTGGCTCAAGGCGTCAGCATCGCCCTGCAGACGGGCCGCCAGGGCCTGGCGCGCCGAGATGGGAAACACATGCGACGAGGGAATGTCCAGGGTCTGGGCCACGCTGTCGCATTGCCGGCGAATGACCGCCTGCACCTCTTCGGGGGTGCTCAGTGGGTCTGCCAGGGCATCGATCTTGTTGAGCGCCACAAAACGCGCCAAGGCCGGGCCCGACAGGTGGTCACGCCAGATGGACAGATCGGATTTGGTGACCCCGGTGTCAGCCCCCAGGATGAAGACCGTGGCATGGGCCTGGGGCAGCAGCCCCAGCGTCAGCTCGGGCTCGGTACCGATGGCGTTCAGGCCCGGGGTGTCCAGCACCACCAGGCCTCGCTTGAGCAAGGGGTGCGGCAGGTTGATGCGGGCATGGCGCCATGCGGGCACCTCCACCAGGCCATCCTCGCCCTGCGGCGGGTTGTCCTCAGGGGTCTCGGCATTCCAGAAGCCCAGCTGGGTGGCCATGTCGGTGTCCACGCGGCGGGTGCGCATCACCTCGCCCAACACCTCCACCATCTGATCGGGGTTGGCCAGCTCGAGGGGGAACTGTGCCCAGGCCTTGGGCTGCTGGCGGTATTCGCTCAGCGAGGGCGCCTCCAGCCGGGTTTCGATGGGCAGCAGGCTCAGGCCCACGGGCTCGTTGGCGTCGTAGCCCAGCTCCACCGGGCACATGGTGGTGCGGCCCGCCGAGGCCGGCATGATCCGACGGCCCTTGTCAGAAAAGAAAATGGCGTTGATCAGCTCGGACTTGCCACGCGAAAACTCGGCCACGAAGGCCACCATGAGCTTCTCACCGGCCAGCCGGTGGCGCATGGCCTCGAACCACTCTGCGGACGCATCGTCCAGCAGGTCGTGCTCGCGAGCAAACCGCGCCAGTGCCGCCAGACGCGCATCGGTCTCGGCTCGCCACTGCCCGAGGGCATCCAGTTGACTGACAAAGGTGGGCATCATGTGGGGCATGCTATCGCATCACACGCTTCAGCGATACCGTGAACTGTCCCGTGATTGCCGCTCACGCGCCACAGACATCACACCAATGCCCCTGGCGCACCGGCCGAGATCACCGCACGCCACACACCTGAATGCAGCTGTCACCTTTTCTGACACACCGGACAGAAGTAGGTGGCGCGCTGCGCCTGAACCACGCGCCGCACAGGTGTACCGCACTGCCGGCAGGGCTGCCCCTCACGACCATAGACCGCCGTGCGGGTCTGAAACTGCCCCATATGCCCATCGGCACTGAAATCACGCAGGCTGGAGCCGCCCGCATGAATGGCCTCGTGCAACACCTCTCGCACCGACTGCAAGAGGCGATCTGCGCGAGGGCGGCTCAGGCGGCCCGCCGGCATCCGAGGGTCGATCCCGGCCCGAAACAAGGCCTCGCACGCATAGATGTTGCCCGCACCGACCACCACATCCCCCGCCATCAGCACGGGCTTGATGGCCGCTCGGCGCCCTTGCCAGGCCTGTTTGAGCGCGGCGCCATCCAGCGCAGGATCAAAAGGCTCACGCCCCAGGCGGGACAACAACTTGCCAGGCACCCCCAGGTCCATGGCGGGCCCCCAGACCACCGCACCGAAGCGCCGAGGGTCGGTCAGCCTCAATACACCGGCGGTGGTCACCAGATCAAAATGATCATGCGGCCCCGCCACCTCGGAGGGGCTCACCAGCCTCATGGAGCCGGACATGCCCAGATGGCACAACAAGCCGCCATCGGCCCGCCCCTGATCCAGCAGGGGTAACCACAGGTACTTGCCCGCCCGGCGCACGGTCCCCAAGTGCCGGCCCACCAACTGCGTCGACTCGCAACCCAGGGGCCAACGCAAGGGTTTGCCCACACGACACCCCAACACCTGCGCCCCGGCCAAACGATCTGACAGGGACAAACGGGTGACTTCCACTTCTGGCAGTTCAGGCATGAACCGATTATCGGTTGGCAGATCCATAGAATGTCTGCACGACACCGGAGACCCCATGCGCCATTTGCCCTTGCCCGCCGCCCTTCATCGCACCGTGGTGTACTGCCTCTGGAGCGCCTGCCTGGGTCTGGCGCCCTCATTGCAAGCCACCCCGGCGCAACCCGCCGCCCCTGCCACCATCGGCGCCCCTGTCATCATCGACCCCAAACCGGCGGTGAACAACTCCGACATGGACGCGGCGCTGTTCTACCAACTGATGGTGGCCGAGATGCAACTGCGCCAAGGCCAGGCGGGCGTCGGCTACCAGATCTACCTGGAGGCTGCCAAACGACGAGGTGATGGCGTGCTGTTCCGCCGTGCCGTCGACATTGCCCTGCAGGCCAGGGCTGGTGAGCAGGCCCTGGACGCCGCTCAAGCCTGGCGCCGGGCCAACCCCCAATCGCTGGAAGCCACCCAGTTCGCCACCCAGATCATGCTGGCCATGGGCAAGCACAGCGACCTGGCAGACCCACTGACTGCGCTCATCCGCCTGACGCCGGCCGACCAGCAAGGCAGCGTGCTGCTGGGTCTGCCCCGCAACCTGCAGCGCCTGAAAGACCGTCAACAAGCCGCCACCCTGGTCGATCAGGTCACGCAGCCCTGGCGTCAGCCCCCACACGAAAAAGCAGACGCGTGGGTGGCCAGCGCCGACGCCTGGGCCCAGGCCCGTCACCCTGAAAAAGCCCTGGCCGCCTTGCAAAAAGCCCTGGCACTGGAACCCGCCCACATCATGGCCGGGCTGCAAGCGGTGGAGTTGGCCGACCAGACCCCCGCCGCGCAAGCGCTGGTGAGCGCCCAACTGGCCCGACCGGATGCCCCCACCCTGGTACGCCTGGCCCATGCCCGCAAGCTGGCCACCAAGGGACAGTTCGAAACGGCCGAGCGTGAACTGACCCAGCTGGTGCAAGCCCAACCCGACGCCAACGGCACCCGCGTGCTGCTGGCGGCCGTGCAACTGGAGCAAAAGCGACTGGACCAGGCCCAGGCCACCCTGCAACCCTTGGTGCAGGCCATTCCGGCGGTCAACCAGCCGGGCCAAACGGACCAAACGGGCCAGGTGGCCGAGGCCCTGAGCCCGGAGCTGGAACAGGCCGCGCTGATGCAGGCCCAGATTGCCGAACAGAAAGGCCAGGCGCGCCAGGCCCTGAACTGGCTGCAACGCGCCGACCCCACCGGCCAGAAACTCAGCATCCAGACGCAGCGGGCCCGGCTGATGGCACGCCAGGGCCAATTGGGGGCCGCACGCGCCCTGATTCGCGGCCTGCCGGAAGATGAGCCCCGAGACGGCATCGCCAAGATCCAGGCCGAGGCCAGCCTGCTGAGGGACGCTCGCCAATGGCGGGAAGCGCACCGCGTGCTGGGCGAAGGCCTCAACCGTTTCCCCGACGTGACCGAGCTGCTCTATGACCAGGCCATGATGGCCGACAAGATCAAAGACTACGAGGACATGGAGCGCCTGCTCAAGCGCCTGATCGAACTGGAGCCGGACAACGCCAACGCCCACAACGCCCTGGGCTACAGCCTGGCCGATCGGGGTGTGCGACTGAACGAGGCCCGCCCCCTGCTGGAGAAAGCCATCTCCCTGAAACCCGGCGACCCCTTCATCACCGACAGCCTGGGCTGGCTGGCCTTCCGGGAAGGCCAGATCGACGACGCCCGCCGCCTGCTTCAGCAGGCCTGGGACAGCCGACAGGATGCCGAAATCGGCGCGCACCTGGGCGAAGTGCTGTGGGTGCAGCAAGAGCGCGACCGTGCGCGCGCCATCTGGCGCGAGTCCTGGCAGCGCGACCGCGACAACACCGTGCTGCAAGACACCCTCAAGCGCTTTGGCGTGAGCTTCTGAGATGAGAGCACTGCTCCTGACGCTGTCAACAGCAGCACTGTTGGCAGGCTGCCAGCACGCCCCGGTGGCCAGTGGCGATCAGGCATCGCCCCCCGAAGCGCAGGCCAGTGAGCCTGCTGCCACGACGGCGGCAGCCTCAGCGCCAGAGGCGGCCGCTTCCACACCCGTCACCTCAGCCACCACCCAGGCCCCAGCGGACGAACCGGCCATCACGCCCCGGCGTTGGGAAGGTCGCATGAGCGTCAAGCTCGATGCCCACCTTGACCTGGCGGCCGAGGGCATCAGCTTTGCGTTCGATCTGCAAACCCAGGGCGACCAAGGCACGCTGGCCCTGTCAACCCCGCTGGGCACGCAGATGGCCCTCATCCGCTGGACCGCGCAAGAAGCCATCCTGAGCAACGCCGAGGGCACCCACACCTACCCTGACCTGGAGTCGCTGAGCGGCGCCTTGCTGGGCGAGGCCTTGCCCCTGCACGCCCTCACGCACTGGCTGGATGGCCGCCCTGCGACCGACCGCCCCCATCAACCCTTGGCCACATCCGCCGGCTTCGAGCAGGATGGCTGGCAAATCGACCTCAGCGGTTTTGAGCGCGACCTGCTGGTGGCCCGTCGCCCGGCTTCAAGCGCCGCACGGGGCATCACCCTGCGCGCTCGGCTGATGCGCTGACACCTCGCGCCCACGCACACGCTCACCATGCCCGACCTGCTGGATCTGCCCGCCCCCGCCAAGCTCAACCTGTTCCTGCACGTGGTGGGCCGGCGCGCTGATGGCTACCACCTGCTGGAGTCTGTCTTTGCCCTGACGGACTGGCACGACACCCTGCACCTGGAAAGCCGCCCTGATGGCCTGATTCGCCGTCACGACCTGCCGGGCGAGATGGCGGGGCACACACCAGCCCCTCTGCCCACGGACGATCTTTGCGTGCGCGCTGCGCGCCTGTTGCAAGAACGCAGCGGCGTGTCGCTCGGTTGCGACATTCTCCTGCGCAAGAACCTGCCCTCAGGCGCCGGCCTGGGCGGCGGCAGCTCGGACGCGGCCACGGTGTTGCTGGGGCTGAACCACCTCTGGGGCCTGCACTGGTCGTTGGGCCGCCTGGCCACGCTGGGTTTGCAACTTGGGGCGGACGTGCCCTTCTTCATACACGGGCAAACCGCCTGGGTGTCGGGCATTGGTGAGCAGATCACCCCCCTGCCCGCGCACCCGGCGCTGACCCAGGTCTGCCCGGCCCCCGTGGCCATCTTGAAGCCCCCGGTCAGCGTGCCGACCCCGGCGATTTTTGGATCGCCGGTGCTGAAACGCGACACCGCTCATGCTATAGTTTCAGACTTTCTTGCAGCGCCTCAGAGCTTCGGGCGCAACGATCTGCAAGGGCCGGCGGTGGCATATGCCCCAGCTGATCACCCAGAGCAGTCGGGGCAACTGGCCGAAGCTCTCGCGATCTTGCAGAACCGTTTTGGCAACAGCCGGATGACGGGTTCAGGCAGCGCCGTGTTTGCTTGGGTTGATCCCACAGACACCCGCCCCGAACACCAGGCACCCGCCCGCCTCACGGATCTGCCCGGGTCGCAGTGGCTGGGTCGGGTGTGTCGCACACTGGATCGGCATCCACTTCACGAGCGTCTGTCGCTGGTGTCAGCCGCAGACGACTGAAATGATGGATCCGAGCAACAGCTTGCGAAACACCAAAAAATCCAGCTATAATGTGAGGCTCTGATCAAGAGAGCAGCTTACTAGGTTGCAGTCAGCAAACAGCGGGTCGCACCGCCGAATGACGACTGTGTCCTGTGTAGGGGAGTCGCCAAGTTGGTTAAGGCATCGGATTTTGATTCCGACATTCGAGGGTTCGAATCCTTCCTCCCCTGCCAAATTCTTCATCGCCTGATTCAGGCACACCTGCCCGACACCTTCCTCGAAGGCTGATTATTACCAACCGACGGTTGGCATCTACCGCGGGCGAGGTGTAGGGCAGACGTTTTTTCACATCGTCAGCAGCCCCACCATGCTTTCCGACACCGTACTGTTCACTGGCAACGCCAACCCTGCCCTGGCGCAGGAAATCGCGTCATCCCTGGGCCTTGGTCTGGGTCAGGCAGCGGTCGGCCGCTTCTCTGATGGCGAAACCACCGTCGAGATCCAGCAGAACGTGCGCGGTCGCGAAGTGTTCGTGATCCAGCCCACCTGCGCCCCCACGAACGACAACCTGATGGAACTGCTGATCATGGCCGACGCGCTCAAGCGCGCCTCGGCCCAGCGCATCACGGCCGTCATCCCCTACTTTGGCTACGCCCGCCAGGACCGCCGCCCCCGCTCTACCCGGGTGCCCATCTCGGCCCGCGTCGTGGCCAACATGCTCGAAGCCGTCGGCATCAGCCGCGTGCTGACCATGGACCTGCACGCCGACCAGATCCAGGGCTTCTTCGACATCCCGGTGGACAACATCTACGCCTCGCCGGTGCTGCTGTCAGATCTGCAATCCAAGAACTACCAGGATCTGGTGGTGGTCTCGCCCGACGTTGGCGGGGTGGTGCGCGCGCGTGCCCTGGCCAAGCAACTGGGTTGTGACCTGGCCATCATCGACAAGCGCCGCCCCAAGGCCAATGTGTCTGAAGTGATGCACGTGATTGGCGAGATCGAGAACCGCAACTGCGTGATCATGGACGACATGATCGACACCGCCGGCACCCTGGTGAAGGCCGCCGAAGTGCTGAAAGAGCGTGGCGCCAAGAGTGTCTACGCCTACTGCACGCACGCCGTGTTCTCGGGCCCGGCCATCGAGCGCATCAAGGCCTCACATCTGGACGAGGTCGTCATCACCAACACCATCCCGCTGAACGAGTCGGCCAAGGGCACGCCCAAGATCCGCCAACTCAGCACCGCTTTCCTGTTTGCCGAGACCATCCGCCGCATCACCGATGGCGAATCGGTCACATCCCTCTTTGCCGAGCAGAACAACAACTTCTGATCGGTTCGTCGGGCGGTGCCGGCAACGGCACGGCCTTTTCTCAGCGCCTGGTCGCGGGCGCATCACACCAACTTGGAGTCATCCATGAAATTCACCGCATTCGAGCGTTCAGTGCAGGGGACCGGAGCGAGCCGCCGCCTGCGTGGCGCTGGCAAGACCCCCGGCATCGTCTACGGCGCCGGCAAGCCCCCCCAGAACATCGAGCTGGACCACAATGCCCTCTACCACGCCATGCGCAAAGAGGCTTTCCACTCGTCCATCCTGGACATGGAAATCAATGGCCAGGTCGAACAGGTTCTGCTGCGCGACTTCCAGAAGCACCCGTTCAAGCCTCTGGTGCTGCACGTGGACTTCCAGCGCGTCGACGCCACCACCCGCATCCGCAAGAAGGTGCCCCTGCACTTCGTCAACGAGGCTGAATCGCAAGCCGTCAAGATCGACAAGTGCATCATCAACCACGTGGTGACCGAGTTGGAAATCGAGTGCCTGGCACAGCAGCTGCCCGAGTTCCTGACCGTGGACCTGTCGACCGCCGTGAAGGGTCAGACCATCCACGTCAACGACCTGAAGCTGGACAGCCACATCAAGGTGCTGACCCACGGTCGCAAGAACCCCACCATCGCCACCGTGGTGGAGCCGGTCGAAGAGGTCATCGTGGCCGCCCCGACCACGGCCGAACCCGCCAAGGGCAAGAAGAAGAAGTAATCTTCGTCCTGCTCCAGCGGCCCGATCGCTCGGGTCGCGGTGTCAAGCCCCGCTTTGGCGGGGCTTTTGCTTTGTGCCCCCCCCTGCGGATAATCGCCTTCCATCATGATTCGCCTGTTCGTTGGCCTGGGCAACCCCGGCCCCCAATACGACGACACCCGTCACAACGCGGGCTTTTGGTACATCGACGCGCTGGCGCGTCGCTTGGGCGTCACGCTGCAGCCTGACCGGGCCTATCACGGGCTGGTGGCCCGCGCGAACACGCCCCAAGGGCCAGTGTGGCTGCTGCAGCCGCAAACCTTCATGAACCTGTCGGGCAAGTCGGTGTCGGCGCTGGCGCGCTTTTTCAAGGTCGACCCCGCCGAGGTGCTGGTGGCACACGACGAACTCGACTTGCTGCCCGGTCAGGTCAAGCTCAAGCAGGGTGGCGGGCATGCCGGCCACAACGGCCTGCGCGACATCCACGCCCAACTGGGCGACCCAGGTTACTGGCGCCTTCGGCTGGGCATTGGCCACCCGGGCGTCAAGTCCGAGGTGGCGGCCTACGTGCTGCGCAAACCGCCGGCCGCCGAGCGCGAGGCCATTGAGAAATGCATCCGCCAGGCGCTGGATGCCACAGACCAATTCCTCCAAGGCGACATGCCGGCAGCCACCCACAAGGTGCATGCGCAGCCAGCAAGGCCCAAACCGCCCAAACCCGCCCCACCCCCCCAGCAACCGCCGTCGCCCTCAACTGCCCAGCCGAACGCCGACTCAGCGGCCCCACCGGCCAAGCCCCACACCCCAGATTGAGCCCTCGTTGCCATGCCTGCCCTGCACACCGACACCCACGCTCCGCACATCGTCCCCGGCACATCACGCCGGCGCGTCCGCGCGCGGGCAACATCCTGCGCGCTGGTGTGGGCTGCAGCGCAGGTGATGCTGGGGCTGTGGACCAGCCCCGCGTCAGCGGTGTACCGGTGTGGTGGTGTGGGCGGGCAAGCGGTCACCTACAGCCAGTGGCCCTGCGGCGAGGCTGCGCAGGCGCTCAATGTGGCCGACCCTCGCACGGACGCTCAGCGCGCAGACGCCCAACGTGCCCACGCTGTGGCTGAACAAGAGGCGGCACGCCTGGATCGCCGTTTGCGACGCGAGGCCCGGCAACGACAACGTGAGAAGCCCACCGCCATCGACGGACCGGTGCGCCAGGTGTCGGCCGGAGACGATGCCCCCAAAGACAGTCGCCGCGCGCGCCGCCTGAAGGCGGAGGCTCCCGAGAGGGTGATCCGACCCGAACGTCCATTCCGCGCGCTGTTACCAAAAGCCAAGAAAAGCGCCCAGGACCGCTCACCTCGATGAGCAGTCAGCGCGCCTGAACAGTCGAGACATCGATCAGCAGGACTCGGGCTGACTGGCATTCTGGAGCCGCCAGAACTTCTGCATCAGCTGCTCGCGGGTCTCCACCCGCTCGGGGTTGACCGGGATGCACTCAACCGGGCAGACCTGAACACACTGCGGCTCGCCAAAGTGCCCCACGCACTCCGTGCACTTGTCCGGGTCGATGATGTAATGCTCGTCGCCCATCGAGATGGCCTGGTTGGGGCACTCGGGCTCACACACATCACAGTTGATGCACTCGGCGGTGATCTTCAAGGCCATGGCCAGTTCCTCTCACGCCACCTGACGTGCCACCCGGGCCTTCAGGCGGTCCAGCACCGCGGGTGCCACAAACTTCGACACGTCACCACCCAGCATGGCGATCTCGCGCACAAAGGTGCCCGAGACGAACTGAAACTGGTCCGACGGGGTCAGGAACACGGTTTCCACCTCGGGCATCAATTGGCGGTTCATGCCTGCCATCTGAAACTCGTACTCGAAATCGCTCACAGCGCGCAGACCGCGCACCACGACCTTGCCCTGGTGGGCCACGACGAAGTCCCGCAGCAAGCCAGAGAACGCCACCACCTCGACATTGGGATACTCGGCGGCCAGCTCGCGCGCCATGTCCAGGCGCTCGTCCAGCGAGAACATCGTCTTTTTGTGGTGCCCTGCGGCCACCGCCAGGATCAGGCGGCCCCACAGCTGGCTGGCACGACGCATGAGATCGGCATGCCCCAGGGTCATGGGGTCGAAGGTACCCGGGTAGACAGCGGTCAGAACAGGCGACGAGGACATGAACTCTCCGAAAAATCAGCAGGCCACCACACCGTGACCTTGAACGCCCCGGTGCGCCAGATGGCATGCCGTGGCGGCAGTGTACGGCGGGGCACCCCCAGCCGTGGCGGGATCAGGCAGCACCCTCGCGCTGAAAAAGGTGAAAGTGCACTTGCCCGGCCTGCCCCTGGCGATGGAGTCTGGTGCCTGCGAGTGTGGGCATGGCCGTGGGCGATTCAAGGTACACCCAGCCTCCGGGCGGCACGCACTGCAAGGCCCGCGTCAGCGCGGCATCGAACAGATCCTGCCCAAACGGTGGGTCCAGAAAAACCAGGTCGAAAGCCTCGCGGGGCTGCGGCCGAGCCATCCAGGCGAGTGCGTCGGTGGCGTGCACCGTCACCTGGGCCGCCTTGAGCTTGCGCACCGTGGCTTGTAAGGATCGGGCCAGCTCGGGGTGGCGCTCCAGCAGCACCACGGCCTGGGCGCCGCGCGAAGCTGCCTCCAGCCCCAGGGCGCCACTGCCAGCAAAAGCATCCAGCACCCGCCAGCCCGACAGGTCCTGGCCCAGCCAGTTGAAGAGGGTTTCGCGCACACGGCTGCTGGTGGGGCGCAGCCCATCCACCAGGGGCACCGGCAAGGGGGTGCGCTTCCAGAGGCCGCCCAGGATGCGAACCTCCTGGGGCGCCGACGACAGACGAGCTGCGGAGCCCGAAGACCGGGGGGATGGAGTTGGGCGCTTCATGATCAGCCCCGATTGTAGAAACCCAGGCGCCTACAATCGGCATCATGTTCAGTTTCATCAAGAAAAAGCTGGGATGGGGTTCGTCCACCCCGGAAGCGCCAGCCTCAGCCCCCCAGGGGCCCGAACAGGCCGCGCCACCCCAGGTTCACGCGCCCACCGAGGCGCCATCATCGTCTCCGGCTCCAGTCACTGCGCCAGCCATGGGCACCACGCCCGCCCCGGCACCGGCCCCTGAGCGGCGCTCGTGGCTGGACAAGCTGCGCCAAGGTCTGCGCAAGACCGGCTCCAGCATTGCCCAGGTGTTCACCGGCACGCAGATTGACGACGAACTCTATGAAGAGCTGGAGTCCGCCCTGCTGATGGCCGATGCCGGCGTGGCCGCCACCGAGCACCTGCTGCGCGATCTCAAGCAGCGCGTGAAAGACCACAAGGCCACCGACCCGGCACAGGTAAAGACGCTTTTGATCGAGGCCATCACCGATTTGCTGTCCCCGCTGGAGCGGTCGCTGTCGGTGGGCGAGCACACGCCCACGGTGATGATGGTGGCCGGGGTGAATGGCGCCGGCAAGACCACCACCATTGGCAAGCTGACCCGACACTTGGCCGACGCGCAGCAAAAGGTGCTGCTGGCCGCCGCCGACACCTTCCGGGCCGCCGCCCGCGAACAACTCTCGGTGTGGGCCGATCGCAACCATGTCGAGATCGTCAGCCAGGAAGGTGGCGATCCCGCCGCCGTCACGTTCGATGCTGTGCAAGCGGGTCGCGCCCGGGGCTGCGATGTGGTGATCGCCGACACCGCTGGCCGCCTGGCCACCCAGCTGCACCTGATGGACGAGCTGCGCAAGATCAAGCGGGTGATTGGCAAGGCCATGGACGGTGCCCCGCACGAGGTGCTGCTGGTGGTGGATGGCAACACCGGGCAGAACGCCCTGTCACAGGTCAAGGCCTTTGACGAAGCCCTGGGCCTCACCGGCCTGATCGTGACCAAACTGGACGGCACGGCCAAGGGCGGCGTGCTGGCCGCCATCGCCCTGTGGTCCAAGGCCCAACAACGGCCGGTTCCGGTTTACTTCATTGGCGTGGGCGAGAAGCTGGAAGACCTGCAAACCTTCAGCGCCCGCGAGTTCGCTCAGGCCCTTTTGGCCTGAGGCGCTGGCACCACCAACCGAGGCGAGGCGGGCCGGTCTTCAATGAAGGACGCGGCCTCGCGTGTGCCCGCCGCCGGCGGGTCGCCCGCCATCAGTCCGGTGCCCGGATCGGTGTCCAGGTCGTCAAACCACGTCGACGGTGGGGGCTCCTTGCGCTCGGCATCCTGGTCCTCGGCGCTGTCGTGGTGGGCGCTCTCGGATCGGATCCACGCATCGATGTCGAAGTCCAGCGCCTGACGCTCGGTGACATCCACCCCGGCATGGGGATGGCCGTACAGCGAACGCACGTCGGCCTTGGGCTTGGACGCCGGTGTCGGCGTCGCCTGCATCGAGGCCACCATGGCGGCCGCATCGGCATCACGCCGGGCCAGGCTCACATCCTGGTAACCCGAGCGGCCTGAGAGCTGAATGGCTGCGCCCAGGATGGCCTCGCGTGCCACGGCCGGTCCGGGCAAGGCGCCTTCAAGCCACACATGCACCGGAATGCGTGCAGCCTGGAGCACCTTGTCCATGCGCTGCTGACGCTTCAAGGCGCTGTGCTTGGTGGCGGCAGCCCCGGGGCGAACCTCCACCACGGCCACCACCTGGGATGACATGTCGCACACCACCAGGTCAGCACACAGAGAGCCGACCCGACGCAGCCATTCGGAGTAGGAGTTGCGGGTTGGCACTTTCACGAAACGCGCCAACGGCACCTGCGCCAGGATGATGTGATCGGGCAAGGCCCGGCGCAGCACATGGTAGGCCTCACGCTCGCCGGTTTTGAGCACACGGGTGGCCACGGGCTCCCAGGCGGCCAGGGTGTCGAGTTGTTCGTCCTGGGCGGGCGCAGCGGTGCGACGCAGTCGACGCTTGCGGCCACGACGCTGGCCGTCACGCTGCGCTTCCTCGCCACGGGCACCCAGATGGCGCTGGAACCACCAGGCCCCCGCCAGTCCCGCCGACCCCAGCGATGCCGCCAGGATCAGCGGCCACATCGAGATCATGTCCATGTCAGGCCTTCACGGTGTCAGAGCGGCCCGGCATCAATCGCGGGCCATGGGCTCGTTTTCGGTCTTCACGGCAGCAGACTGAAGCCTGTGTGACAGACCGTCACGAGAGACACTGAAGCTAACACCCCCGGCCCGGCAGGGCATCGGGGTTATCCGTCACTGCGATCGACGAAATTGTGAACGGGCGTTGCGAGCGGCTCAGCGCCCCATGCCGGGCAAACCCTTGATCCCGCCCATGCGTTTCATCAGCTTGAAAAGCCCACCACCCTTCATCTTCTTCATCATGTCCTGCATCTGGCTGAACTGGTTCAGCAGACGGTTCACGTCCTGGATCTGCACCCCCGCCCCGGCGGCGATGCGGCGCTTGCGGCTGGCCTTGCTCTTGCCATCCATCAGCAGCGCGGGCTGGCGACGCTCCTTGGCGGTCATGGCGTTGATGATGCCCTCCATGCGGCGCATGTCGCGCTCGGCACGGTCCATGTCGGCCTGACCGGCCTTGGCGACCATCTCGGCCGGCAGCTTGTCCATCAGGGTGGACAAACCGCCCATCTTCTTCATCTGGCTGAGCTGCATCAGGAAGTCGTTGAAGTCGAACTCCACGCCCGACTTGACCTTCTCGGCCAGCTTCTGGGCGGCGACCATGTCGACGCCCTTTTGCACCTCTTCCACCAGGGCCACGATGTCGCCCATGCCCAGCACGCGGCCCGCATGGCGATCGGCATCGAACACCTCCAGGCCGTCGATCTTCTCCGACACGCCCGCGAACTTGATGGGCACGCCGGTGATCTGCCGTACCGACAGGGCCGCACCACCGCGAGAATCGCCGTCCAGCTTGGTCAGCACCACGCCGGTCAGGGGCAAGGCCTCCTTGAAGGCCTTGGCGGTGTTCACGGCATCTTGACCCTGCATGGCGTCCACCACGAACAGGGTTTCGACCGGCTTCAGCTGGGCGTGCAAGGCCTTGATCTCGGCCATCAAGGCCTCGTCAATCGCCAGGCGGCCTGCCGTGTCCACCAGCAGCACGTCAAAGTAATGACGGCGGGCGTGGTCCAGCGCGGCCGCGGCAATCTCGGCCGGCTTCTGGTCGGGCGCCGAGGGGAACCATTCACCCCCCGCCTGCGCCGTGACCGTCTTGAGCTGCTCGATGGCCGCCGGGCGGTAGACGTCAGCCGAGACCGTCAGCACCTTTTTCTTGCGGCGCTCGATCAGGTGCTTGGCCAGCTTGGCGGTGGTGGTGGTCTTGCCCGCCCCTTGCAAACCAGCCATCAGGATGACGGCGGGCGGCTGGGTGGCCAGGTTGAGATCCGAGACGCCTTCGCCCATCGTGGCCGAAAGCTCCTTCTGGACGATGCTGACCAGCACCTGCCCCGGCGTCAGAGAGGACACCACCTCTTGCCCCAGGGCCTTGTCCTTGACGCGGGCGATGAAATCCTTCACCACCGGCAGGGCCACGTCGGCCTCCAGCAAGGCCATGCGCACCTCGCGGAGCATGTCCTGCACATTGGATTCCGTGATGCGGGCCTGCCCACGCATCGTCTTGACGAGACGACTCAGGCGTTCTGTGAGATTCGATGCCATGAAATGGATGCGTGTGCTCTTTTAAACTGGAGCCATGATTTTATCGCCCGCCCTACACACCAGCTGGCCCGCCGGTCTGGCCGTCCTGGCTTATTTGGTGGCCGCGCTGTGGCCGCTGCGGGCGGAACGCCCCATGCCGCAGGACGACCGAGGGGTCTGGCTGGCCCTCACCCTGGGCTGGCTGGCCCAGGGCATCGCACTCGGGCTGGACATCTTTCCGACCACGGCTGGCGCCTCCAGCCGCTTCGGTTTCGCCCCGGCCCTGTCCATGACGCTGTGGATCGTGGTGGCCGTGTACGGCCTGGAAAGTCGACAATTGGGCTGGCCCTCCATCCGGCGGGGCCTGGCCTTGATGACCTTGTTGGCCGTGGTGTTGGCCTGGTTGTTCCCAGGGCAGCACCAGAAAGACCTCACCTCGGCCTGGGCCCCGCTGCACTGGCTCACGGGGCTGGCGGCTTATGGATTGATCGGCGCAGCCCTGCTGCATGCGGTGTTCCTGCGCCGGGCCGAGCGTCAACTGCGCCAACGTCAGCGCCAGCCCATCAGCCCCTGCTCGGGCCTCGCACCCGCCATGCCAGTGGCCCCACGCGCCCTGGGCATGCCGCTGCTGCAACTGGAGTCCCTCACCATGAAGTTCGTGGGGTCAGGCTTCATCATGCTCAGCCTGACCCTGGTGCTGGGGGCCCTGTTTGCTCAGCCCTGGCGCTGGGATCACAAAACGGTCTTCTCCGTGCTGTCGTGGGCGGTGTTCGCCACCTTGCTGATCGGGCGCTTGCGCTTTGGCTGGCGGGGGCGTCAAGCCATCCGATGGCTGATGGCGGGCTCGGGCTTGCTGTTGCTGGCCTACGTCGGTTCGCGGTTTGTGCTGGAAGTGCTGCTCAGCCGCAGCAGTGGAGGCTGACGTGGCGGCCATACTCAAGTTCGTGCTGCTGGCCCTGCTGGGGCTGTGGCTGTGGTACTCGCCCGCCGTGCGCAAGCTGTGGCGGCCCGACCGCCCTGCCGACACCCCCAGCCATCCCGAGAAGGGCTCAGCGCCCCCCTCGAAAGAGGCCACCAGCACGCCCGCCACCCCTGAAAACATGGTTCGCTGCGCCCACTGCGGTCTACACCTGCCGGAGGGCGAAGCCGTGAAGGCTGTCGACGGCCACCACTACTGCACGAACGCCCACCGGGATCTGGGCCCCCGCGACCATGGCTGAACGAGCATACAGCCCGTCCCAGGCGGACCAGGGCTCGTGGTTTGGCTCGCTGGATGAAACCGCCGCCACGGTGTGGCCCGCCAGCATGCAGCCCCCCGAATCGCCGGTTGGAGCCCACCACATGGCCCACGGCGCGGGCAACGCTGCCAGCCCGCAATGGCCCTCGTTTCAACGCGTGCACCGGGCCTTTGTCAGCGCCCGGGTGGCCGTGGCTGTCGCCCTGATGGCATTGACGGCCATGGCGATGCTGCTGGGTAATGAGCCACCCGGGTGGCTGTTGATGATCACCGGAGGCTACACGGTCATGACCGTGCTGGCCTGGTGGTGGCCGGGCCTGCGTGAGCCCCGAGGGCGGGACGGCAGCGGCTTGAGCACGGCTCAAGCCCTGTCCACCGTGGGGGTGGACATCAGCGTTTTTGCGCTGCTGCACCACCTCACCGGCCCCAACCTCAACTCTCAGGCGCTGCTGGTGCTGCCTGTGCTGATGGCCGCCGTGCTCATGCCGCGCGTGATGGCCCTGGGGGTGGCGGCCACCGCCACCATCACCCTCCTGACCGCCGCCTGGGTTCAAGGGCAATCGGGCGGGCAGATTGCGGCTCTGATGGTGCAGGCCGGGGCCACCAGCTTCGGCCTGTTCCTGATCTGCATGCTGGCCTCGGAACTGGCCTCGCGGCTGGCGCGCGAAGAACGCAGCGCACGCGGCAGCCTGGAGCTGGCTCGGCAGCAGGCCCGCCTGAACCGGCTGGTCATTGAAGAAATGAGTGAAGGCGTCATGGTGGTGGACCGCCAGGGCCGTGTGCGCACCGCCAATCCGGCCGCCCGGCGCCTGCTGTCGGCCCAGGGCCTGACACCACCGGCGCCCTTTCGGCTGCACGGGGTACCCGCCTGGTCGCCCCTGGCTCGGGCCATCGGGCAAGGACATCACCAGCGCCAATGGACCGACACCGGGGTGGAACTCACCCTGCGCTTTGACGACCACAGCACGCGCGACCTGCGCGTGCGCCTGCGCTTCACGCGTGAACAATCACCCCGCCAGGTGGAAGACATGTGCGTGGTGCTGTTGGAAGATCTGCGTGCCGTGCGGGCCCGTGAACGCCAGGCCAAGCTGGCCGCGATGGGGCGCATGTCGGCCGGTATCGCGCATGAGATCCGCAACCCGCTGGCCGCCATCGCCCAGGCCAATGCCCTGCTTGAAGAAGACCCACTGTCGCCCACCCAACGCCGCCTGACCCAGATGATCAGCGACAACGTGGGCCGGCTCAAGCACATCGTCAACGACATCCTGGCCGTGGCGCCTGGTGTGCGCCCCCCTGCCCCGCTGATTGACATCGTGGAACAGACCGTGGCCATCTGCAATGAGTGGCGCGGCATCCACGCGCTGGGCATCGGCGCCGACAGCGTGCTGGAAGTGGACACGGGCAACACCGCCCGCCATGCGCCCCTGCGCTGCCGCTTCGAGGCCGAGCACCTGCGCCGGGTGCTGACCAACCTGCTGGACAACGCCCTGCGCTACCAGAGCAGCCAGCCCGGCGCCGTGCTGGTCAGCCTGAGGTACCTCAGCGGGCATGCGGGGCAGGCTCAACTGATGATCTCCATCTCGAATGACGGTGAGCCCATCACACCAGACAATGAGCGCGCGCTGTTCGAGCCCTTCTTCTCCACCAGCAGTCGCGGCACGGGCCTGGGCCTGTATATTTGCCGCGAACTGTGCGAACGGCATGGCGCCAGCATCGACTACCGCCAGCACCCCGCCTCCGTGCGTCACCGCAACGAGTTTTTCATGATCCTGCCCGTGGCGCCCCTCAGCCCCACCGCCTCCAGCGCCCCATGAGCCAGACCAGCCACAAACTGCTCGTCATCGACGACGAACCGGATCTGCGCACCCTCTACGAGCTCACCCTGCTGCGTGAGGGCTACCACGTGGACACGGCCGGCAGCGTGGGCGAGGCCCTGCAGCAGCTGTCGGAGCACCGCTATGGCTGCGTGATCTCGGACATGCGCCTGCCCGATGGCCAAGGTCTGGACGTGATCCGATGGATGGAAGCGCAGCAGCGGCCAGAGAAGGTCATCGTGATCACGGCCTACGGATCGGCCGAGAACGCGGTCAGCGCCCTGAAGGCCGGGGCTTACGATTACCTGACCAAGCCGGTGGATCTGAAGCAGTTTCGCGGCGTGGTGGCCTCGGCCCTGGGGGCAGGCACGGCCACCAGCACCCCCGAGCCCCCCGAACCCGCCCCGACCAACCACCGCGGCAGCCCGCCGGCTGCCGCACCAGCAGGCGCCACCGGTCGAGGCGACGCCGCCGGTCAGCTGCTGGGTCACAGCCCGGCCATCCAGCAGGTGCGGGTGCTGATCGACAAAGTGGCCCGCAGCATGGCCCCGGTGTTCATCTCGGGCGAATCCGGTACCGGCAAAGAGCTGGTGGCCCGCGCCATCCACGAGGCCAGTCACCGGCGCCAGGGGCCGTTTGTCGCGGTCAACTGCGGCGCCATCCCCGAACACCTGCTGGAAGCCGAGTTCTTCGGTTACCGCAAAGGGTCGTTCACGGGTGCCCAGGAAGACCGCACCGGCTTTTTCCAGGCGGCACAAGGTGGCACCTTGTTCCTGGACGAGATTGGCGATCTGCCCCTGGCCATGCAAAGCAAGCTGCTGCGCGCCATCCAGGAACGGGCGGTCCGTGGCATCGGTTGGACACAAGAAACCCCCGTTGACGTGCGCGTGCTGAGCGCCACCCACAAACACCTGCCCGACGAGATCCAGGCCCAGCGCTTCCGTCAAGATCTCTACTACCGGCTCAACGTCATCCAGGTGTGCCTGCCCCCGCTGCGCGAGCGCCCTGAAGACATCCCCCTGCTCAGCCACCGCATCCTCCAGCGCATCGCCCAGGACAACGGCATGGCCGAGACACCGCGCCTGAGCCCGGAGGCGGCGGCGGCCCTGGCGGCGCACCCCTTCCCCGGCAATGTGCGCGAGCTGGAGAACTTGCTGCAACGGGCTGTGGCCCTGAGCAACAGCCCCCAACTGAGCCCGCACGACCTGGGGCTCGATACCGGCCTCGTCGGTGGCAGGGCTGCCGATGAATCCGCCAGCCAGCCCTCCGCAGTCGCGCCCTCCACCGTCGCGCGCCCCGCGGCCGCCACCGCAGCAGCCACCGCGCCGCACAGCCCGCCCCCCCTGCCTGCCGATTTGCTGGCCCATCTGGACCTGATCGAGCGCGACATCCTGGTTCAAGCCCTGGAGCAGCACCGTTACAACCGCACCGCCGCGGGCGCACGACTCGGGCTGTCGCTGCGCCAGATGCGGTACCGCATGGCGCGGCTGGGCGTGCAAGTCAATGAGCAGGGCATCGTGCTGGGCGAGCGATTCGAGCCCGACGCGGAGACCGACCAGCCGTGAGCGAGCCGTCGCCCCGCGCCCTATCTCCCCACGCTCCATCGCCCGGATGGTCCCAGGGCTGGCATCCTGATGCCCGGCATGTGCCGTCCCCTAATTTCGGCCCACGGCCCGAGGGCATCCCGATCGACCTGGCCGTGGTGCACTCCATCAGCCTGCCGCCAGGGCACTACGGCGGCCCCGAGGTCGAGCAGCTGTTCACCAACACCCTGGACTGGGATGCCCACCCTTATTTCGAGCAAATCCGGGGCCTGGAAGTCTCATCCCACTTCGTCATCCGGCGCGATGGCGAATTGGTGCAGTTCGTCTCGGTGCTGGACCGGGCCTGGCACGCCGGGCGTTCCAGCTGGTGTGGTCGCGACAACTGCAACGACTACAGCATCGGCATCGAACTGGAAGGGCTCGAAGGCGAGACCTTCGAGGATGCGCAGTACGACACCCTGGCCCACCTGCTACGCACCTTGAACACCCACTGGCCCCTGAACCAGGTGGTCGGCCACGAGCACATCGCCCCAGGCCGAAAACAGGACCCTGGCCCCGGCTTCGACTGGGCTCGTCTGAAGACCCTGACGGGCTGGCGCACGGCGCAATTTCCCCCAGGCACGCCAGGGTGATCAGCGTGGCGAAAATGCGCCAGACACCGCCCTGAGCCAACTCCAAGGCGCGGCCAACACGAGCACGCCCCGAGGGTCTCACGGGCCGTGCCCAGAGGGCACGCAGATGCCCCATCCAGTGCACAGGCCTCGGCAAGAGGATCGCCCCGATCCGCAATTTCCCGTAGTTTGCACGCCACCATGTGCCGGCCGGGAAAAAGGCGGTATAGTCCGCAGCAGACACTACCGGTAGCGTTCAAATCCAAGAACAACACCAGATCTAGTGTCATCGAAGTTACCCTCGCGCACCGCCAGGGCTTTGTCCGACGGGGCCGCAGCCCACCTGCACCACCCCGACGCTATCAAAGGGAATCACATGCAACCGTCCACGTCCAGCACCTCGCCGTCCTCGTCATCTGCTTTTCCCGGCATGCCTTCTGACGCGCTCCAGCAGCCTCGTCAGTCGGCCTATGCCGCCTACCAGATCATCCGACGCAATGGTGCGGTCGTGGCCTTCGAGCCCAGCAAGATCGCTGTGGCCCTGATGAAGGCGTTCCTGGCCGTGCACGGCACCCAAGGCGCGGCCTCGGCATCCGTCCGCGAAACCGTGGATGGCCTGACCGAAGCCGTGGTGCGCGGCCTGCTGCGCTCGCGTCCGGGTGGCGGCACCTTCCACATCGAAGACGTTCAGGACCAGGTTGAACTGGGCCTGATGCGCGGCGGCCACCACGAAGTAGCCCGCGCCTACGTGCTGTACCGCGAGCGCCGCGCTCAAGAGCGCGCCAAGCAGGCCAGCGAGCAACAAGCCGCCACCCTGCCCACGCTGCACGTCATCGACAAGGGCCAACGCGTGCCCCTCGACCTGGCCCGCCTGCAAGCCCTGATTGAATCCGCCTGCGAAGGCCTGGGCGAAGACGTCAAGGCCGCGCCCATCCTGGCTGAAACCCAGCGCAACCTGTACGACGGCGTCTCCATCGACGAGGTCTACAAGGCCGCCATCCTGGCCGCCCGCACCCGCATTGAGCACGACCCGGCCTACACCCGCGCCACCGCCCGCCTGCTGATGCACACCATCCGCCGCGAAATCCTCGGCGAAGAAGTCACGCACGCCGAGATGGCCACGCGCTACGCCGACTACTTCCCCACCTTCATCAAGAAGGGCATCGAGGCCGAACTGCTGGACGACAGGCTCGGCCAGTTCGACCTGGCCCGCCTGGGCGCCGCCCTGAAGTTCGAGCGCGACCTGAACTTCGACTACCTGGGCCTGCAAACCCTATACGACCGTTACTTCCTGCACGTGGACGGCACCCGCATCGAGATGCCCCAGGCCTTCTTCATGCGCGTCGCCATGGGCCTGTCGCTCAACGAGATCGACCGCGAAGCCCGCGCCATCGAGTTCTACGAACTGCTGTCGTCCTTCGACTTCATGTCGTCCACGCCCACGCTGTTCAACTCCGGCACCCGCCGCTCGCAGCTGTCGTCGTGCTACCTGACGACCGTGCCGGATGACCTCGACGGCATTTATGAGGCCATCAAGGAAAACGCCCTGCTGAGCAAGTTCGCCGGCGGCCTGGGCAACGACTGGACCCCGGTGCGCGCCCTGGGCTCGCACATCAAGGGCACCAACGGCAAGTCGCAAGGCGTGGTCCCCTTCTTGAAGGTGGTCAACGACACCGCCGTGGCAGTGAACCAGGGTGGGAAGCGCAAGGGCGCCGTCTGCGCCTACCTGGAGTCCTGGCACCTGGACGTCGAAGAGTTCCTGGAGCTGCGCAAGAACACCGGTGACGACCGCCGTCGCACCCACGACATGAACACGGCCAACTGGATCCCCGACCTGTTCATGAAGCGCGTGATGGAAGGTGGCGAATGGACGCTCTTCTCGCCCTCGTCCTGCCCTGACCTGCACGACAAATTCGGCAAGGCCTTTGAAGAGGCTTACACCGCCTACGAAGCCAAGGCAGACCGTGGCGAAATCAAGCCCTTCAAGCGCATCAAGGCCGTGGACCTGTGGCGCAAGATGCTGTCGATGCTGTTCGAAACCGGCCACCCCTGGATCACCTTCAAGGATCCCTGCAACGTGCGCTCGCCGCAGCAGCACGTGGGCGTGGTGCACTCCTCCAACCTGTGCACTGAAATCACACTGAACACCAACGGTGGCGAAATCGCCGTGTGCAACCTGGGCTCGGTCAACCTGGCCCAGCACATCAAGGATGGCGCCATCGACCAGGAGAAGATCAAGAAGACCGTGCGCACCGCCATGCGCATGCTCGACAACGTCATCGACATCAACTACTACGCCGTCAAGAAGGCCCGCGACTCCAACCTGCGCCACCGTCCGGTGGGCCTGGGCATCATGGGCTTCCAGGATGCGCTGTACCAACTGCGCACCCCCTACGCCAGCCAGGCTGCCGTGGAGTTTGCCGATCGCTCGATGGAAGCCGTCTGCTACCACGCCTACTGGGCCTCGACCGAGCTGGCTGAAGAGCGCGGCCGCTACAGCAGCTACCGTGGCTCGCTGTGGGATCGCGGCATCCTGCCCATCGACTCGATCAAGCTGCTGGCTGAACAACGCGGCGGCTACGTCGAGGTCGATGACTCCACCACCCTGGACTGGGATGCCCTGCGTGCCCGCATCGCTCAACACGGCATGCGCAATTCGAACTGCATCGCCATCGCCCCGACCGCGACCATCTCCAACATCGTCGGCGTGGACGCCTCGATCGAGCCCTGCTTCGGCAACCTGTCGGTGAAGTCCAACCTGTCGGGCGAGTTCACCGTCATCAACGAGTACCTGGTGCGCGACCTCAAGAAGCTCGGCCTGTGGGATGACGTGATGGTGATGGACCTCAAGCACTTCGACGGCTCGCTGCGCCGCATCGACCGCGTGCCCGAAGACCTCAAGGCGCTGTACGCCACCGCGTTTGAAATCGAGCCCGTGTGGCTGGTGGAAGCCGCCTCGCGTCGTCAGAAGTGGATCGATCAGGCCCAGTCGCTGAACATCTACATGGCCGGCGCATCGGGCAAGAAGCTCGATGAAACCTACAAGCTGGCGTGGTTGCGTGGCCTGAAGACCACCTACTACCTCCGCACCATCGGTGCCACACACGCCGAGAAATCGACCGTGTCGCGCAGCCAGCTCAACGCGGTGTCCAGCCAGGTGGGCGGCGGCATGAATGCTGCACCCCAAGCAGAAACCCCGATGAGCGAGCCCGCCACCGACGTGAAGTTCTGCTCCATCGACAACCCTGACTGCGAGGCTTGCCAATAAGCCCTCACTTCAAGGCCCATCGCCTTGAAAGGCCCTGTTCATCGAGGCTTCAAGCCGATCGCGTGATGCGCGATCACTACCAAAGCCTTGATGCAGGGCCCTCAACCCCTGACAATTTCGATGCGATACAGCAACAAGCACTGATGGCGAATGTCAAGAAGTGCTTGGTGTTTTTCGCAACACCCTTTCATAATCCAGCTTCATAGGATGTCCACCATGTTGGTCTGGGAAGACGAATCGTCCAAATCCTCGCAGAAGCCTCAAGGCTTCGCCTCCACATCGCCGGTCGGTGTGGGCTCAACCGCCCCTGCAGCGCAAGCCGCATCGGGCGTCGCCAGCGGCACCACACGCCGCGTCAACGTGGCAGACAAGCGCATCATCAACGGCCAGACCGACGTCAACCAGCTGGTGCCCTTCAAGTACAAGTGGGCTTGGGAAAAGTACCTCGCCACTTGTGCCAATCACTGGATGCCCCAAGAGATCAACATGTCTCGCGACATCGCCCTGTGGAAGGATCCGAACGGTCTGAGCGAAGACGAGCGCCGCATCATCAAGCGCAACCTCGGCTTCTTCGTCACCGCCGATTCGCTGGCCGCCAACAACATCACGCTGGGCACCTACCGCCACATCACGGCACCCGAGTGCCGCCAGTTCCTGCTGCGTCAGGCTTTCGAAGAAGCCATCCACACCCACGCCTATCAATACATTGTTGAGAGCCTGGGCCTGGACGAAGGCGAGATTTTCAACGCCTACCACGAGGTCTCCTCCATCCGCGACAAGGACGAGTTCCTGATCCCGTTCATCGACGCGATCATGGACCCGAACTTCAAAACCGGTACGTTCGAAAGCGACCAGAAGCTGCTGAAGTCTCTGATCGTCTTCGCCTGCCTGATGGAAGGCCTGTTCTTCTACGTTGGCTTCACGCAGATCCTGGCCCTGGGTCGTCAGAACAAGATGACCGGCGCCGCCGAGCAGTACCAGTACATCCTGCGTGATGAGTCCATGCACTGCAACTTCGGCATCGACCTCATCAACCAACTCAAGCTTGAGAACCCGCAC
This sequence comes from Aquabacterium sp., assembly GCA_046295615.1. Lineage (GTDB taxonomy): Bacteria > Pseudomonadota > Gammaproteobacteria > Burkholderiales > Burkholderiaceae_C > Aquabacterium. The sequence continues at coordinate 288,912 of JBKBMV010000001.1, read as the reverse complement.
CTGTGGACCGCCGAATTTAAAGCCGAAATCAAGGCGCTGTTCCTGAAAGCGGTTGAGCTGGAGTACCGCTACGCTGAAGACACCATGCCGCGCGGCGTGCTGGGCCTGAACGCCTCGATGTTCAAGGGCTACTTGCGCTACATCGCCAACCGTCGTGCCACCCAGATCGGACTGGATGAGCTCTTCCCCAATGAAGAGAACCCCTTCCCCTGGATGAGCGAAATGATTGACCTGAAGAAGGAACGCAACTTCTTCGAAACCCGTGTCATTGAATACCAGTCGGGCGGCGCCCTGTCCTGGGATTGACCAAGTGCCGCCAAGAGCACCGGCCACCAGAACATGAGCCTCCGGCCCACCCCATTCACCACACCGCACTCAGATCCTAGGGGGTGTTGGGTGGTGGATCCTGTATCACCAGTTGGTGGTGCAGTGCTCTTTGCAACTTGATCAAGGAGATACGTATGGCAACTGCGAAGAAAGTGGCACCCAAGAAGGCTGCCCCGGCTAAAAAGGCCGCTGTGAAGAAGGCCGCCGCACCGGCTAAGAAGACTGCGGCCCCCAAGAAGGCTGCTGCTCCGGCGAAGAAAGCTGCTGCTCCCAAGAAGGCCGCTGCACCCGCCAAGAAGGCCGCTGTGAAGAAGGCTGCTGCTCCGGCGAAGAAAGCTGCTGCCCCCAAGAAGGTCGCTGCACCCGCCAAGAAGGCCGCTGTGAAGAAGGCTGCTGCTCCGGCGAAGAAAGCTGCTGCTCCCAAGAAGGCCGCTGCACCCGCCAAGAAGGCCGCTGTGAAGAAGGCCGCAGCACCCAAGAAGGCCGCTGCCCCGAAGAAGGCTGCACCCGCCAAGAAGGCTGCTGCGAAGAAGCCTGCCCCCGCCAAGCCTGCCCCTGCAGCCAAGACCACCTTGAGCCCGCAGGCCGCCTGGCCGTTCCCGACAGGCAACAAGCCCTGATCGGCCCATCACCTGAGGCGCGCCCTCAGGTCTGGCTTGAAACCCGGCTTCGGCCGGGTTTTTCATGGCGCAATCAACTCCCCCTGTTCAAGCGCTACCCCGGGATCCCCCCCATGGATACAGTCATGACATGGCTGCAACACGGCCCCGGTGGGCCAGGAGTTTTTTGACCATGTCTGCCCCCTTCCCGCACACCCCGGACCCCGCCAAGATTGCCGAGATGCAGTCGGCTCTTTTCACCCTGCGCGACAGCTTGATGAACCTGAAGATGTCGCTGCTGGATCTGGCCGCCATGACCGACGAACAAGTGCAGCGTCACGCCGAAATCGAGACGGAAAATCTGCTCGCTCGCTTGCGCGCCTGAGCCCACGGGCCCCGGCTTGCCTTAAGCTACGCGCTTTGACGAAAACCCAGGCACGTCGCCTGGGTTGCGCACACGGTAAGCACCCATGGCCCAGTACGTTTTGACGAAACTTCTGCACGCGTCCCGCGTGTCCCGTTCACGCTGTTCACGGAAGGCCCTGTAATCATGGCCCAGTACGTTTTCACCATGAACCGCGTCGGGAAGATCGTTCCCCCGAAGCGGCAGATCCTCAAAGACATCACCCTGAGCTTCTTCCCCGGCGCCAAGATTGGCGTGCTGGGCGTGAACGGCTCGGGCAAGTCAACCTTCCTGAAAATCATGGCTGGGGTGGACAAGGACATCGAGGGCGAAGCCGTACCGATGCCAGGCATCAAGATCGGCTACCTGCCTCAAGAGCCTGAGCTGAACCCCGAGCAGACCGTGCGTGAAGCGGTGGAAGAAGGCATTGGCGGCGTGCTGGCCGCCAAGAAGCGTCTGGACGAGGTCTATGCGCTGTACGCCGAACCCGATGCCGATTTCGATGCCCTGGCCGCCGAGCAAGGCGAGCTGGAAGCCATCATCGCCGCCGCAGGCTCCGAGAACACCGACCTGCAGCTCGAGCTGGCCGCTGACGCGCTGCGCCTGCCGCCCTGGGATGCCAAGATCGGCCCGCTGTCGGGTGGTGAGAAGCGCCGCGTGGCCCTGTGCCGCCTGCTGCTGTCCAAGCCCGACATGCTGCTGCTCGACGAACCCACCAACCACTTGGATGCTGAATCCGTGGACTGGCTGGAGCAGTTCCTGCAACGCTTCCCTGGCACTGTCGTGGCCATCACCCACGATCGCTACTTCCTGGACAACGCCGCCGAGTGGATCCTCGAACTCGACCGCGGCATGGGCATCCCTTACAAGGGCAACTATTCCGACTGGCTCGACGCCAAAGAAAAGCGCCTCGCACAAGAGCAGAAAACCGAAGATGCTCGCGCCAAGGCCTTGAAGCAGGAACTGGAATGGGTTCGCAAGAATGCCAAGGGTCGTCAGGCCAAGAGCAAGGCGCGTCTGGCCCGCTTCGAAGAGCTGAGCGACGTCGAATACCAGAAGCGCAACGAAACCAACGAGATCTTCATCCCTGTGGCCGAGCGCCTGGGCAATGAGGTCATCGAGTTCAAGAACGTCAGCAAGTCATTCGGCGACCGCATGCTGATCGACAACCTGAGCTTCAAGGTACCTGCTGGCGCCATCGTCGGCATCATCGGCCCCAACGGCGCCGGCAAGTCCACGCTGTTCCGCATGATCCAGGGCGTCGAGCAACCCGACAGCGGCGAGGTCCTGATCGGCAAGACCGCGCAACTGGCCTTCGTCGATCAAAGTCGTGAAGGTCTGGACGGCAGCAAGACCGTGTGGGAAGACGTCTCGGGTGGCCTGGACAACATCGTCGTGGGCAAGTTCGTGATGCCCTCGCGCGCCTACATCGGCCGCTTCAACTTCAAGGGCAACGACCAGCAAAAGCTGGTGGGCAACCTCTCCGGCGGTGAGCGCGGCCGCCTGCACCTGGCCAAGACCCTGGCCAAGGGCGGCAACGTGCTATTGCTGGACGAACCGTCCAACGACCTTGACGTCGAAACCCTGCGTGCGCTGGAAGATGCCCTGCTGGAGTTCGCCGGCAGCGCCATGATCATCTCCCACGATCGCTGGTTCCTGGACCGCATCTGTACGCACATCCTGGCGTGCGAAGGTGACTCGCAGTGGTTCTTCTTCGATGGCAACTACCAGGAGTACGAAGCCGACAAGAAGAAGCGCCTGGGTGAAGAAGGTGCGCGTCCGAAGCGCGTGCGCTTCAAGCCCATCCGCTGAGGCCTGCACCACCCCCGTGAAAGCCCGTCCCTGGACGGGCTTTTTCGTGCCAGCCTCGCCCCGCGAATGGCGTTGATCAGGGGCTATCCCTAGTGCTGCAGACCCCGGCCGATGCAGTGGCGAGGGCTAGAATTTCCGGCAAAGGTGGCGGCCATATTTCACGCTCCACCATCTCAGGCTCTGCAGATTCATGCAGAGCCCCCATCACGCACATTCTCGCTGGAGACCTCTTCCATGACTTCTCGGATGCCTCGTCTGCTCACGCTGGTCGCCGCGGCCACCTCGGCCCTGTCGCTGGGCGGTTGTGCCCTGATCCAATCGAACGTCAGCGGCACCACGCTGAGCATCCTGGAAGACGGCTTCACCCCCCCCACCCTGCAGATGAGCGACGTCGAGATGGTCTGCACCTTCTCGGCCGTCAACACCCCGCTGGTGGGCGCGGCGCGCAACTTCTATGGCGACCCCTCGCTGATGGAAGCCGTGCTGCTGTCGTCGGCCGGCGTGTGCTCCGAGAACGCAGCCATGGCTGAAGAGATGCGCTACCTGCGCGCCTCGAAAGAGAAGCGCTCGGATGAAGCCATCGACGCCCGCGTGGCCCAGAAGCGCATCCTGGCCACCGCCGCCGAGCGCCAGTACACCGCCTTCTCCCGCATGAAGACCAAGATGGAGCAGAAGTACTTCATCAAGTACGGCCAGAGCTGCCCGCGCTTCAAGCGCGACTTCGACGAACTCGTCTACATGCTGGGCTCGGTGGCCGGCCTGCAAGCCATGCAGAACGACATCGCGGCCCAACAGGCGGTGGGTGTGCCCACCGACACCGCGCCGCTGGTCGAGAATGCGATGAAGTGCCTCGATAACCAAAAGTGGTGGGGCGTGCCCAAGGCTGCGCAGGCCGTGGTGTGGAGCATCATCCCAGGCGGGTCGGACGGCAAAGACGTGGCCGGCACTTTCGAAGCCGCCATGAAGCTGGGCGAGCAAAAAGGCATCCGCCTGCCCCACGTGATGGCCGCTGTGGCCGCCCAATCGTCGGATGACAAGGCCCGTCTGCGCAGCATCATCAAGCGATTCAGCTCGGTGCCCAACTTCAAGGCCAACGCCGAGTACCGCCTGCTGGACGCGATTGCCTACTCGCAGATCACCAACATGTCGGACCGCCTGTGGACACAGAACACCGGCACCCGCACGCCCATCCAGAGCCTGGGCAAGTTCTGGGATGACAAGGCCGGTGGCGACATCGACGCCGATGCATTCCTGAACTGATCGGGCCGGCGCCCCTCTAGGGAATTCCCTTCCCCCACCCGCGTGGGGGTGGGGAACCCTGGAGCAACTTCCCCCCCGATATAGTTACAAAGTGTCATGCGTTGACACACCGCGCCGAGCAGTGCGCGTCACTCAACGCGTGAAGAAATGCAAGAGAGAGGGCCCGCCGCAGGGGCCCTCACCTTTTTAAGGTACCTAGGAGACATCATGAAATCGGTCAAGAAGTTGAGTGCCGTCTGTGCTGTTGCGCTGGCCACCATGGGCATGGCGCCGCAGGCGTCGGCACAGCGTATTTGTGTCTATGACATCCTGGGTGCCGCAGGCGACCTGTTCAACATGGCCAAGGATTACCAGGTGGCCATGCAGCGTCATGGTGTGAACCTGGAGCTCAAGGGCTTCACCGACGAGCGTGTGGCCTCTGACGAATACCGGACCGGTCAGTGCGCCGGCTTGATCGCCACGGGCTTCCGTACCCGCCAGTTCAACGCCGTGGCTGGGTCCATCGACACGCTGGGTTCGACCACCATCGTGCGCGATGGCAAGATCGACATCAACGCCAGCTACGACGCTGTGCGCAAGATCGTTCAAACCTTCTCGGCCCCGGCGGCCACCCGGTTCATGGTGAACGGCCAGCACGAAGTGGGCGGCATCATCCCGCTGGGCGCCGCCTACCCCGTGGTCAATGATCGCAAGATCAACACCGTGGAGGCCCTGGCCGGCAAGCGCATCGCCTCGTTTGATTACGACAAGGCCCAGGCCGTGATGATCCAGCGCATCGGCGCGCAGCCGGTGTCGGCCGACATCACCAACTTCGCCACCAAGTTCAACAACGGGTCGGTGGACTTCATCGCCGCCCCCACCCTGGCCTACCGCCCGCTGGAACTTCACAAGGGCATCGGCAACAAGGGCGCCATGGTGCGTTTCCCGATCATGATCTTGACCTACCAGGTCATCTTGAACAACACCAAGTTCCCCGCTGACTTCGGTCTGAAGTCTCGTCAGTACTGGGCAGGTCAGTTTGACCGCGCCCTGCAACTGATCAAGCAGGCCGATGCCAGCATCCCGCCCGGCGTGTGGATGGACCTGTCCACCGAGAACGCCTACAAGTACACCCTGATGCTCCGCGAGTCGCGCATCGACATCGCCAAGCAAGGGCTGTATGACAAGCAAGGGTTGCGCATCATCAAGCGTGTGCGATGCAACGTGAACCCGGCTGACCCCGAGTGCGCCACCAAGTCTGAAGAAGACTGGAAGTGACACGGGGGCTGAGCCAGCCCATTCCGGCGCACGACTGAAACCGTGCGCTGTTTTTTTGATCGCACACCATGCACACCCCTTCTTCACGATCACTTTTGGGCCGCAGCCCGCAGGAATGGTTCGCCACCCTGCCGGTGTTTGCCCTGTTGCTGCTCACGCTGATCATCGGCACTGGCGAAATGGTTCACGGCCAGTTGCTGCGTCTGGGCGAGTCGATCTTCGGCAACCCCCAGCAGCAGGTGCAGTACTTTATGCTGCGGGCCGATCCGGTCAAGCCGGATTGCGTGGCCAACATCGACGTCGAGGCCGAGGTTCAACGCAAGTTGGCTGAATCGCAGGCATCCAGTGGCGATGACCTGGATGACCTGTTCGGCGACAGTGGCCCGGCCGATCCCGCCGTGCTGCGCCAGTCCATCGTCCAAGCTCAGGCCATCTGCCAGGCCAAGCACGACATGTACGAAAAGATCCAGGCCAACCTGACGCCTGAGGTCAAGCTGTACCGCACGGTTGAAACCAGCTTCTTCGGTCTGTTCAAGCTGGGCATGGAGAACCGCCCGCTGATCCTGCTGATCATGGTCTCGATCGGCTGCATCGTGACCACCCTGGGCTGGCATCACATTGGCATCCGTGGCGCCATCTACACCCGCGACTACCTGATCGTGACGTGGTCTCAGGTGATCGCCAACAGCCTGCTGCTCTACTCGTGCGTCCGGTACTACCAGATCCTGAAGGCCGGTGGCGAGGTGGAAGCCCCACACCTGCACTTCATCTGGATGGCCACGTTTGCCACCATGTTGTTGATCAACCTCGTGCGGGTGTTCAAGCCTCGCGAGGCCTCGCCCAAAGGCGATGGTGGCTGGGGCAAGGCCCTGCTGGCCACGCCCTTGTACGCGGTGATGTCGATCAACGCGGGTGTGTACTTCCTGACCAACGATCACCCCTCAGGTCTGGCCATCTACATCAACCAGTTGATGGCCCTGCCCAGCATCTTCATGAATCTGGCCCTGTTCATCTGGGCGGGTATGCTGCTCAAGCAGAGCCGGGTGATTGATCTGGTGCTGAACGTGATCCGGCCGTGGAACCTGTCGCCACAGTTGCTCACCTACATCATCCTGATCATCGCCTCGATCGGCACGGCGTACACGGGCGCCTCCGGCATCTTCGTGATCGCCGCTGGTGCGGTGATCTACCACGAGGTGCGTGCTGCTGGCGGCAGCCGTCAGTTCGCGCTGGCCGCCACGGCCATGTCCGGCTCGCTGGGTGTGGTGCTGCGTCCCTGCCTGCTGGTGGTGATGATTGCGGCGCTGAACAAGCAGGTCACCACCAACGGCCTGTACCACTGGGGCTTCTACGTCTTCCTGTTGACGTCCACCCTGTTCTTCCTGGTCTCGCAGATGCTGCGCACCCAGCGCGCCGCGATCGAGTCACCCATGGTGGCCATCCCGGGCATGCTGCGCGAACTGATCCCGCTGCTGCCCTACATCGGCGTGACGGCGGTCATCATCGCCCTGTACGAGTACGGTCTGGACACCAAGCTCAACGAGATCACAGCCCCCATCATCATCCCGGTCATCCTCTTGTTGATCCTGATCTTTGACAAGGTGATCAACAGGGGCAAGGCCGAGATCACGCCAGACTACGCCAGCCATCGACAGGAAGGCGTCGAGCGCTCGGTGCGCTACGCCACCACGGAAACGATTGGCCACATTGGTGCCCTGCTGGCTCTGATGACGCTGTCCCTGGCGGTCGGCGGCGTCATCGAGCGTTCACATGTCATGGATCTGTTCCCACAGGTCTTTGATAGCCGCTGGACTGCCATGGCCTTCCTGATGGTGGTCATGGTCATCGTGGGCATGATGATGGACCCGCTGGGTGCAGCCATCCTGGTGTCAGGTACCCTGGCCCCCGTGGCTTATGCCAATGGCATTGACCCGATCCACTTCTGGATGATGGTGCTGGTGGCCTTCGAGTTGGGTTACCTGTCGCCGCCTGTGGCCCTGAACCAGCTGCTGACACGGCAGGTGGTGGGTGACGACGAAGTGCACATCGCTGACCAAGAGGTCAAGCACCTGGGCTTCTACCGTCGCTACGAGCGCTGGATCCTGCCCTTGGTGGTGATGGCCATGGGTCTGACGGTCGTCGGGTTCGGCCCGCTGGCAGTGCAGGACTTTGAATCGCTGGCCTTCATCAAGGACTGGTTCCCCGCACCTCCGCAGTGATGCGCTCTCGGCCCGAGACCATGCTGTCTCGGGTGTGATGGCTCCCCACAACCCGGTGTCGCCCCGCGCACCGGGTTTTTTCATGCCTGCAGTGGCGATGGCTCGGTGATAAGGTGCCGGGATGCTGAATGTTCTTCTGTGTGGTCGAGGCCCGCTGCGTGGCGCCATGAGGGCGCCGCTGTATGGGCTCCTGTTGGCGCTGCTGATGGCCGGCTGTGCCAGCCGCCCATCGTCATCATCCCCCCCCTCGTCGACACCTCCATCACCTTCAACCAGCACAGCCCCAGCGCGGCCGGCCGCGCCCGGCCCCACCACGCCCGCCGGTAGCCCGCCCTCGTTCGAGCAAGTCACCCAGGGGGCGCGGCGAGAAGCGGGATGGCTGCCCCTGTGGCGCCGGCAGGACAAGGTCTGGTTGGAGCTGTCCGCTCAGCACTTCGAGCGTCCGCTGTTCCTGTCGCCCAAGTTGGCCAGTGGCTTGGGCGAGGCGGGGCTGTTGGGCGGCTTGATGCAAAGCCGCTCAGGTGTGGCAGGCCGCCCGCAGTGGGTGGAGTTTCGGCGCCTGCCCAACCAGCAGATCCAGTTGCTGGCGATGAACGCCGGCTTCGAGGCGGGCAACGATGCTGCCCGACAGCGGGCGGTATCAACCGCCTATTCACCCAGCCTGGTGGCCAGCTGGCCGCCGGCGTCGGCGCCCCATCCGCGGTCTGGCGCGGTGCTGGTGGATGTCTCCACCTGGCTGTTGAGCGACTGGATGGGCTTGGGGCCACGGCTGCAGCAAGCCTACCGGCAGGGGCACGCCCTGGACGTGCGCAACAGTCAGGTGCTGGAGGTGCGCGCCCTGGAGGGCAGCCTGATCCTGCAGGCCCGCCTGCACTTTGCCAGCAACACCATCAACGCCGCGGCCGACAGTGGCGCACGCCCGGCAGGCGCTCCGGCGCCGCTGGTGCCTGCCACGGTGCCCGATCCGCGCAGCCTCTTTCTGAACACCCATTTCACCTTGAGCCCGCTGCCCGAGCGGCCCATGGCTAGGCGCCCGGCCGACCCGCGCGTGGGCTACTTCAGCAGCACGGTGCTGGACTTTGCGAACCAGCCCACCACGGATCGACGAGGCCGCCAGCGCTTCATCCACCGCTGGCGCCTGGAGCCTGTGACCCACGACAGCAGCGGTGCCACACGTCCCCGCCAGCCCATCACCTTCTGGCTGGACCCCAGCATCCCTGCGGCCTATCGGCCCGCCATTCGCGATGGCGTGTTGGCCTGGAACGAAGCCTTCGCGGCCATCGGCCTGCCCGGCGCCCTGGAGGTGCGCGAGGCCTCCGAGTCGGACGCGGACACCTTGCAGACACAGCGGGCCTCGATTCGCTGGATGACGAACGCGCGGCCTGCTTTCAGTGCCATCGGACCCAGCCATGTGGACCCTCGCAGTGGCGAAATCCTGGATGCCGACATCGGCATTGAAGGGCTGCCCCTGCGCACCATGCAGCAATGGCCTCAGGAGTTGTGGGGCCCTCACGCGCATGAGGCCGACACCTGTCAGCACGCGGCCCTGGCGCAGGAGCAACTGGGGCTGGGTCTGGCCTGGCTGGACAGCCAGGGCCACCGCGCGCTGGACGACCCACAGGTGCAGACCTTCATCCAGGACTACCTGAAGAGCGTGACCATGCACGAGGTGGGTCATGCGCTGGGCTTGCGGCACAACTTCAAGGCCTCACGCTGGAAGAGCGCGGCCGACCTGCAACACCCTCTTAAGACCCGCCAGCAGGGTCTGGCCGCCTCGGTGATGGATTACCTGCCCATCAACCTGCCCGCCACGGCCCAGCCCGCCCGCGACGCGGCCCTGCCCATCGCCCCGGCACCGTTTCAGACGCGCCTGGGGCCTTACGACCATTGGGCCATTGCCTATGGCTACAGCCCTCTGCCCGCAGACGCCACTGCCGCCCAGGCCCAGTTGAAGGCACTGGCTGCTCGCGCCGACCAGCCCGAGCATGCGCAGGCCCTGGCCTACGCCACGGATGAGGATCAGTTACTGGGGCTGGACCCGCATGCCTTGATGTTCGACCTGGGGGACGATGCCGTGCAGTTTGCGCGCCAGCGTGGCCTGCTGGTGCGAGAGCTGATCGACCGCGCTCATGCCATGACGCGCAGCCCCAGGGACACCGCCGCTAACCCGCAAGAAGCTGGCGCCCCGCGTCGATGGGTGGCCATGGCCCTGCGCGAAACCCAGCGCAACGCACAGGTGCTGCTGAGGCAGGTGGGTGGTCTGGTGGTGCGCCGCGTGGGTCCTACCAGCCATGCGCCCAGCCTGGAACCCACCCCCGCCTCGCAGCAGCGCGCTGCTCTGGCTTTGTTGTTGAGCGAGCACCTGCGTGCCGATGTGTGGCAATTGCAGCCGTCGCTGCTGCAGCGCCTGGCCCCCAACGCGCTGGACGTGATGGATGAGGGGCTGGTGGCCCTGGCCCGCACCGATGTGTCGGTGGCCGAGCAACAACTGGCGCTGCAACGCCCCATCCTGACCCAGTTGATGAGCCCCCAGCTGGCCACCCGCCTGCAAGACAATGCCGAGAAGTTGCCCGCCACCGCTCAGGCCTTGAGCTTTGCCGATGTGCTGGAAGCCGTGAGCCAGACCGTGTGGCCGGGCGCTGACCGGGCGCCCCATGCCGCCCCCTGGCGCCGGCAGCTGCAGCGCACGCATGTGCAACTGTTGGCACAGGCCCTGTGGGGCAGCGACGACTCGCGCGCCAACGTGCGGGCCGATGTGCGCCTGAGCTACGTGCAACACGCCCGCACGTTGCTGGCCTGGCTGAAGCAACAAGAAGCACGCAACCCGGCAGACAGGCTGGAGCAGCAGCACCTGCGCGACAGCATCCGCCTGCTGGAAGGCGCCCTGGACGCGCCCTGGGTGCGGGCAGGCGCCTGAGCCCTGAGGCCCCCTCTTGAGCGGTCACCCTCTTCAGGGTGAGGCTGGAGCAGGCCTCGTGGCATCATGCAAGCGGCCTTTTGATCGACAATCCAGGGCAGCACCATGGACTTGCCCACCTTGTTTTCTGCCAGCGGCCCGTTGGCCCGCGCCTTTGATGGCTACTGTGTTCGTCACGAGCAGATCGAGATGAGCCAGGCCGTGCAGGCCGCCATCCGCGATGGCCGAACCGTCGTGCTGGAGGCCGGCACCGGCGTGGGCAAGACCGCCGCCTACCTGGTGCCCGCGCTGCTGGAAGGTGGCAAGGTGGTCGTGTCCACCGGCACCAAGGCCCTGCAAGACCAACTGTTTCACCGCGACCTGCCTGCCTTGCGCGATGCCCTGGCCGTGCCCGTGAAGGTGGCCCTGCTCAAGGGTCGCAGCAACTACCTGTGCTGGCACCACCTGGAGCGCACCAACCAGGACGCCACCCTGCTGGGGAGCCGGCAAGAGGTGCGTGACCTGTCCGAGATCAACCGCTTTGCCCCCCTCAGCGCCACAGGCGACAAGGCCGAGTGCCCCACTGTGCCCGAGCACGCACCCATCTGGGCACGGGTCACCTCCACCCGGGAAAACTGCCTGGGCAGCGACTGCCCGCGCTATGCTGATTGCTTTGTGGTGCGCGCCCGCCGCGAGGCGCAGGATGCCGATGTGGTGGTGGTCAACCACCATCTGTTTTTCGCCGACCTGATGCTGCGCGAAGAAGGCGTGCCCGAGCTGCTGCCCCAGGCGCAAACCATCATCTTTGACGAAGCGCACCAGCTGCCCGACACGGCCACGCTGTTCTTTGGCGAAACGGTCTCCACCGCGCAGTTGCTGGACCTGCTGCGCGACACCCTGGCCATCGGCCAGGCCCAGGCCCGCGACGCCGCCAACTGGAACGATGTTCTGGCACCGCTGGACCGCGCCGCGCGCGATCTGCGGCTGTGCTTTGGACAAGCGCAGCAGCGCTTGTCCATCGATCAACTGGGGGCCGATCACCCCTTGCTGCCCGCACTGGGCACCCTGCGCGAGGCCCTGGGCCAGGTGCGCGACGCGCTGGATCAGCAGGCCGAGCGCAGCGTCGACCTGCAGCAGCTGCACCGCCGCAGTCAGGAACTGTTGCAACGCCTGATCGCCTGGGGCGCGCCCGAGCGCGCGCACGAGCCCGAGCTGTGCTGGGTGGATGTGGGCAGCCATGGGGTGCAGTTGCACCGCACACCGATCTCGGTGGCCGATGTGTTTCGCCGGCAGCGTCTGGGCGAGGATGCAGGAGATGACGCAGAAGATCGCGCCGGCGATGAATCAGACGACACGCTGAACGATGCAGTCGATGGGCTGATCGATGACGAGGCCGCCCAGGACCTGGCCGATCTACAGGCTTTGTTTGCGGATGCACCCACCGACAAGGCGGGGGGCTCGCGCGCCAACGATCTGGCTGGAAGCCCACAGCCCGCCCACCGACGCCACCAAGCTTGGATCTTCACCTCGGCCACCCTGGCCGTCAAGAACGACTTCCGCCACTTCACCGATGCGCTGGGCCTGGAAGACGCCGAATGTCAGTCATGGTCCAGCCCCTACAACTACCCAGAGCAGGCCATGCTCTACGTGCCGTCGGGCCTGCCCTTGCCCTCGCACGCCGGGCACACGGCCGCCGTGGTGGATGCCGCCCTGCCCTTGATCCGCGCCAACCGGGGGCGGGCCTTTGTGCTGTGCACCAGCTTGCGCGCCGTGGAAGCCGCCGCAGCCCGGCTGAAGTCGTTGCTGGAGGCGGCAGGCGATCCCTTCCCCGTGCTGCGCCAGGGCGATGCGCCCCGCCCCACCCTGCTGGATGATTTCCGCCGCGCCGGCAATGCCGTGCTGGTGGGCAGCCACAGCTTCTGGGAAGGCATTGATGTGAAGGGCGACGCCCTGACCCTGGTCGTGATCGACAAGCTGCCCTTTGCGCCCCCGGATGATCCGGTGCTGGCCAAGCGCCTGGAGCTGCTGTCACAGGCGGGGGGCAACCCCTTCATGAGCCACCAGGTGCCTCAGGCCATCATCGCGCTCAAACAGGGCGCGGGCCGCTTGATCCGCAGCGAAACCGACCGGGGCGTGTTGATGATCTGCGACACCCGCTTGGTGGACAAGCCTTATGGCCGCCGCATCTGGCAAAGCCTGCCGCCCATGAAGCGCACCCGGGTCGAGGCCGAGGTGACGGCCTTCCTGTCCAGCCTGTGATGGTCGCCCTTGGCCACGTCAGCAGCTCACACCTCGAGATTGTCGATCAGGCGTGTGGCACCCAGCTTGGCCGCCACCAGGGTCACCAGGGGCGTGCTGGCGAGCCCGGCCGCCAACTCATCGGCCGTGGCAGGGTGCAGGTCTTTCTGGCGACGCACCATCACGTAGTCAGGCACCCAGCCGCGCTGGCGCAGCTCGGCCATGGCCGCCTCTTCGCAGCGCTGCAGCAGCTCGGGCGTCAGGCGCTCGCTGGCCCGCAGCTCGGTCTGCACCTGGCGCAGCAGGCGGATCAGCGTGAGCGCTTCGGTGCGCTCAGCCTCGCTGAGGTAGCCATTGCGGGATGACAGGGCCAGGCCTTCGGCAGAGCGCTTGGTCTCGCCACCCACGATGTCGATGGGCAGGCCCATCTGGCGCACCATGTTGCGGATCACCATGAGCTGTTGGTAGTCCTTCTTGCCAAACACGGCCGCGCGGGGCTGCACGATGTTGAACAGCTTGTGCACCACAGTGCACACGCCGGTGAAAAAGCCCGGGCGGAAGGCGCCCTCCAGGATGTCGGCCAGTTCAGGATCAGGCAGCACCTTGTAGCCCTGAGGCTCGGGGTACAGCTCGGCCTCATCGGGCGCAAACAGGATGTCGCAGCCCGCCCCGGCCAGCAACTCGGCATCGCGCGCCAGCGTGCGGGGATAGCGGTCAAAGTCTTCGTTCGGGCCGAACTGCAGCCGGTTGACGAAGATGCTGGCCACCACCGGGCTGCCCTGGATTGCAGCAGAGTCTGCGATGGCCCGGGCCTGACGGATCAAGTCCAGATGACCCTCATGCAAATTGCCCATCGTGGGCACAAACACAGGGGCCGAAGGTGCGGCCGTCAGCAAGGCGCGCAGATCGGCCAGGGTGTGAACAGTCTTCATCGCAGGCTCAAGCATCCAAGGCGAAACAACTCAGTAACCGTGCACGGCTTCATCCGGGAACGAACCGTCCTTGACGGCGGCCACATAACGGCGCACCGCGTCTTCCACGCTGCCGCCGTCAGCCATGAAGTTGCGCACGAAGCGAGGCAGCTTGCCGCGGGTCACATTCAGCATGTCGTGCAGCACCAACACCTGTCCGGCCGTGCCGGCACCAGCGCCAATGCCAATGGTCATCATGCCAGGGTTGTCGGCCTGCACCTCGCGGGCCACGGCCGAAGGCATCAGCTCCAGCACCATCATGGCGGCACCGGCCTGGGCCAGCTCTTGTGCGTGGCGGCGCAAGGTGGCCGCACCGGCCTCGTCTCGGCCCTGAATGCGGTAGCCACCCAGGGCATGCACGCTCTGCGGGGTCAGCCCCAGGTGGGCACACACCGGGATGCCGCGCTCGGTCAGGAAGTGCACGGTGTCGGCCGTCCAGCCACCTCCTTCCAGCTTGACCATGTGGGCACCAGCCTGCATCAGGGCCACGCTGCTGCGCAGGGCCTGTTCGCGGCCTTCCTGGTAGCTGCCGAAGGGCAGGTCGCCAATGATCCAGGCCGTGCGGTTGCCACGGGCCACGCAGCGGGTGTGATAGGTCATGTCGTCCAGGCTCACGGGTACGGTGCTGCCATGGCCTTGCACGATCATGCCCAGAGAATCGCCCACCAGGATGGCGTCCACGCCAGCATCGTCCACCAGGCGGGCAAACACGGCGTCGTAGGCGGTCAGCATGGTGATCTTCTCGCCCTGGGCATGCATCTCCCGAAGGCGGTGCAGGGTCATGGGCTTGCGGGCTGACGCGGGTGCTGGATTCATGCTGTACTGTGCCGCGTTGCCACGGCTCAAGCTTTGATGAGCCCGATTCTAGGCCACACCCCTGGATCAACAGGAGACACGACATGCACACTGTCCGGCGCCTGGGAACCTTGCCCCAGCCACCCCGCGTCACCTTGGCCTCGCTGATCACGGCCACGCTGTTGCTGAGCGCCTGCGAGGGTGGCCAGGCCGTGAACCCGGCCGACAGCGCCAGTGCCGCGCCCACACCGGTGCCAACGGTGCAAACCACCGCACGGCCCATCGCTCAGACCCTGGCGCAGGGCCTGAAACACCCCTGGGGCCTGGCCATTCTGGACAACGGCGAGATGCTGGTGACCGAGCGTGGTGGGCAACTGTGGCGCTTGTCTGCCGATGGGCAGCAGCGCCAGGCCGTGCGTGGCGTGCCCTCGGTCTGGGCCCAAAGCCAGGGTGGCTTGCTGGACGTGGTGGCCGAGACTGGCGAACAACCCTGGGTGTACTGGAGCTATGCCGAGCCGGGCACCGGCCGCGAAGCCGGTCTGGCGGGGACGGCCGTGGCCCGGGGGCGCCTGGTGGACACACAACTGCAAGACGTTCAGGTGATCTTCCGGCAGCAGCCCAAGGTGGATCACGGCAACCATTTTGGGTCGCGCATCGTGCTGGGCCCCGACAACACCCTGTTCATCGGGCTGGGTGACCGCCAGCAAGACAACCCACGCTCGCCCGACACCCGCTTCGCTCAAAACCTGGGCACCCACCTGGGCAAGGTGATCCGCATCCAGCGCGACGGCTCGCCCGCACGAGGCAACCCGAGCTGGAATGGACAAGCCGCCCTGCCCGGCATCTGGAGCTTGGGACACCGCAACATCCAGGCTGCGGCACTGAACCCTCAAACCGGCGCACTGTGGGTGGCCGAGCACGGCCCGCAAGGGGGGGATGAGCTCAACATCGTCACGGCCGGCGGCAACTTCGGCTGGCCGCTGCACAGCTACGGCTGCCCGTATGGCTCGCTGCCCGGCAAGGGCTGCCAGGTGGGTGATGGTCAGCACGGCCCGGGCTTCATCGAGCCCATCACCACCTGGGTGCCTCTATCGATGGCGCCCAGCGGCATGGCCTTCTACACAGGCAGCCGTTACCCAGGCTGGCAAGGCAGCCTGTTCGTGGGGGCCTTGCGGGGTGCGGCGCTGTGGCGCATGACCCTGAACGGCGACCGCGTGACGGGGCGTGAAGCGCTGTACGAGGGTGAACTGGGCCGGGTGCGCGATGTGCGTCAGGGCCCAGACGGCCTGCTGTACGTGTTGACCGACGCCGCCGATGACGGGCGGGTGATCAGGCTGACACCGGCGGGGTCGTGAGTCTCACACAGGCTGGTAGGCCAGGCGCACATAAATGGGCGCGAAGGCCTCGGCCTGGGTGATCTCGATCAGGTGCTCACGCGCCAGCTCCAGCATGGCGATGAAGGTGACCACCAGCACCTGCGGGCCCCGGCTGGGTTCGAACAGGGCCTCGAACTCCACGAATCGGCGCCCTTGCAGGGCCTTGAGCACCATGCTCATGTGCTCGCGCACCGAGAGTTCTTCGCGGCTGATGGTGTGGTGCTTGTGCAGGCGAGCACGCTGCAAAATGCCCATCCAGGCCTCTTTCAGGTCCACCAGGGTCACCTCGGGCAACTGCACATTCAGTGACGGGTCGCTGTAAGCCTGTACGCGCAGAAAATCCCGGCCCAGCAGGGGCAATTGATCCAGGCCGGCGGCGGCCAGCTTCATCTGCTCGTACTCGATCAGGCGGCGCACCAGTTCGGCCCGCGGGTCTTCGGCCTCTTCGCCGTCGTCAGTTTTCTGAGGCGGCAACAGCGTCCGAGACTTGATCTCGATGAGCATGGCCGCCATCAGCAGATACTCCGAGGCCAGCTCCAGATTGCGCTTGCGGATCTGGTCCACATAGGCCAGGTACTGGCGCGTGACATCGGCCAGTGGGATGTCCAGGATGTTGAAGTTCTGCTTGCGGATCAGGTAGAGCAACAGATCCAGCGGGCCCTCGAAGGTTTCGAGGAAGACCTCCAACGCATCGGGCGGGATGTAGAGGTCGGTGGGCAGGTCGAACAGGGGCTCGCCGTAGAGCCGGGCCACGGCGATGTGGTCGACCACCTCGGGCACACCCTGGTCGTCCAGCGGGGTGAGCGACTCTGACACCTCAGGGGTCCCTGCGTGGCGGCAACGCCGCTCAGGCCTTGGTCTGGTAGACGTACGGCTGTTGGGGCACGCGGGCTTCACGTGCTGAGCGCAGGGTCTCGGCGTCTTGAGGGGCCTTGTCCCACAGCAGGGCGCGGCCCTGGCGTTGGCGCTCTTCGAGCTGCGGGTCGCGCTGCTTGAGGCTGTCGATGAACTGGGTCACGTCAGACTTGTAGGGCTTCCAGAACAGGGGCATGGTGGCTCGTGTGGGAATGTGTTCAGCCGGCCATTTTACGAGACTCGGGTACGTGTCAGGCCCGATGGGGCGAGACAATGCAGGCCATGCACGAAATCGAACTGAAATTCGGCCTGCCCGTGGCCCAACTGGACGCCGTGCGCGCCGAGCTGGCACGACTGGGGGCCGACATCGCCCGGCCTCAGATCCTGCAAGCGGCCTACTTCGACACCCCCGACCGGCGGCTGGCCCAGGCCCGCGCGGCCCTGCGCGTGCGCCGGGAAGACGACGAGTGGGTGCAGACCTTCAAAAGTGCCGGGCTCAACACCATGGTGCGGGTGGAGGACAACCAGCCTGCCACACCGCCCGCCAGTTCAGCCCAAGGCTCAGCGGACGGTGAGGCCTTGCGGCCCGACCTGAGCCGTCACCAGCAGGCCGCCCGGCAGGTGTTGATGCAGGCGCTGGGCTGGCAGCCTGAGCGCGACCCGCCAGGGCATCACAGCGGCCTGATGGCGCTGTACCGCACCGACATGCGCCGCACCCGCGCCCGGCTGACGGTGGCCGAAGGCACCCCGCATGAGGGCATGGTGGAGCTGGCGCTGGATGAAGGCGCCATTCTGGCCGGCGAGGGGCCGCAGCAGCGTTGCGAAGCCGTCTGCGAGCTGGAAATCGAACTGCTGAGTGGCGCACCCCAGGCGGTCATCCTGGCGGCCAACGCCTGGGTGGATCGCTTCGGCCTGTGGCTGGACACCCAGACCAAGGCCCACCGTGGCGACCGGCTGGCACGCCAGGTGCTGCCCATGCCTGAACATGCGGACAAGCCGACCGAGGCCACCAACAGGCCCACCACCACCGACGCGTCCTGCGACAGCGGCAGCACCCCACCCACGCCCTGGCCCATCGCGCTGGAGTCAGCCCTGGGGCGCTACACCCGCGTCATGAGTGCGCTGGCCTCGCCATCAGGCCCGATCGCACCAGACACAGTCCTGTCCTGGCGCGATGCCAGCCATGCCATCGCGGCGGTGGCCCACACCGAAAGCGCCCAGCCCTGGGCCCATGACCTGGCTGCGCAAGCTGAGACCTTGGCTCAACGCATGGCAGCGTCAGAGCCCAACCAGCCCGAGATGCTCACCGCTCTGGCACGCAGCGCTGACGCCACCCGACTGGCCCTGGCCGTGTTCACGGTGTTGCTGGCGGCGTGACCGGCGGTGGTCCCTGAGGCGCCACGACGGTTGAGAGCAAAGCCTGCTGCACGGCGGCCAGATCGCTCATCACGTTGTCTTCGCCAAAGGTATCAGCCACCCGCCCGCTGCGCTGCAGCAGACTGGCGGGCTGCTCGTTGAGCCCACACAGCACCAGCCGCACCCCTTGGCGGGCCAGGGTGCGCTGCAACTGCACCAGGGCATCCAACCCCGAGGTGTCCATCGAGATCAAACGTGAGGCCTCCAGCACCAGCACGCGCACGCCGGGGGGTAGCTGCTCGGGCAGGTCTTCCACCTTGCCCACGGCGCCGAAGAACAGCGAGCCATACAGCCGGCACAACAGCACACCGGGCGCCAACTCGTCGCGCTCGATGCGAAACAGGGTGCTCATGCGGTAGATGAAGAACACGCACGCCAGCACCAGCCCCACCTCGACCGCCACCGTCAGGTCAAAGATGACGGTGAGCAAGAAGGTGCCCACCAGGATGGTGCGGTAGGTGTAGTGGTATTGCTTCAGGTGGGCAAAAGCCTTCCATTCGCCCATGTTCCAGGCCACCGACAACAAGATGCCCGCCAGCACCGGCAGGGGCACGTGCACGGCCAGGGGCGCAGCCACCAGCACGATCAAGAGCAGTACCGCCGCATGCACCATGCCCGCCACGGGTGAGGTGGCCCCTGCCCGCACATTGGTGACGGTGCGCGCGATGGTGCCGGTGGCGGGGATGCCGCCAAAAAACGGCGTGACCATGTTGGCCACGCCCTGGGCCATCAATTCCTGATTGGGGTTGTGGCGCGGCAAGGTGCTGAGGTTGTCGGCCACCCGGGCGCACAGCAGCGACTCGATGGCCCCCAGCATGGCGATCGTGATGGTGGGAATGAACAGCTGACGAACGCCATCCCAGGTGAAGGCAGGCCAGGCGAAAGTGGGCAAGCCCTGGGGGATGCCACCAAAACGCGACCCGATGGTGGCCACCGGCAGTGCCAGAAGCGCCGTGACCACACTGAACAGCACCAACGCCACGATGGGCCCAGGCAGGTGGGCGACCGCCCTGAACACCCGCGAGGCATGCCAGGCGGGCGGCGCCGCGCCATCGCGCCCCACCATGCGGGGCCAGACGGTCACCAGCGCCAGGGCGGCCAGGCCCATCAGAAGCGACAACACATCCAGCTGGTGCATGTGGGCGGCCAGTGTCTGGATCTGGCCGACGAAATCGGCTGGCATGCGCTCCGGGCTCAGGCCCAGCAGATCTTTCAACTGTGACAGCGCGATCAGCACCGCGATGCCATTGGTGAACCCGATCACGATGCTGACCGGGATGTAACGCACCAGCCCCCCCCAGGCGCAGCCAGCCCATCAAGAACAGTAAGCCACCCGCCAGGATGGTCGACATCAGCAGATTGGCCAGGCCATAGCGCTCAACGATGCCGTACACGATGACGATGAAGGCCCCGGCCGGCCCACCGATCTGCACGTGCGAGCCGCCCAACAGCGCGATCAGGAAACCCGCGATGATCGCGGTGAACAAGCCTGATTCAGGGGGCACGCCCGAGGCGATGGCAAAGGCCATGGCCAGCGGCAAGGCCACGATACCCACCGTGACACCAGCGCCGCAGTCTTTCAAAAAGCGGTTGCTGTCGTAGCCCTGCAGTGCATCGATGAGGCGCGGCCGGAAGGGCGCTACCGGCAACGATACCCGCCACGCCAAAAGGGTGGCCACCAAGGGGGACGAAGGCGGATCGGGCTGGGCCATCGCGCTTGATTGCACCGCAAGGCGGCGAGCAGGTCAAGGCGCCATACCCGATGTTGCTGGCAACCGACGTCAGCGAATGCGCATGCCCGGCTCGGCGCCCGGGAACGGCTCCAGCACATAGACGCCCGGGTTGGCTTTCTCGTCCGCATGTGAGGCCGCCAGCACCATGCCTTCGCTGACGCCGAACTTCATCTTGCGCGGCGCCAGGTTGGCCACCAGCACCGTGAGCTTGCCGATCAGTTGCTCGGGCTGGTAGGCCTCCTTGATGCCGCTGAACACATTGCGGTGGCGACCTTCGCCCACGTCCAGCGTCAGGCGCAGCAGCTTGGTGCTGCCCTCCACATGCTCGGCATTGACGATCTTCGCGATGCGCAGGTCCACCTTGACGAAGTCGTCGATGGTGATGGTGGGGGCGATCGCCTCGCCGCCGGGCCGCCCCAAGGCTGCGGCGCCCCCCTCGGGGAGCATGGGGGCTCCACCCTTTTCGCCGCCGGGCTTCGGGGCCTCCACGACTGGGGCGGGCGGTGGCTCGAACAGGGCGTCCAGCATCTTTACATCCACACGCTGCATCAGGTGCTGGTAGGGGCCGATGGTGTGCTCGCCCAGCAGGTGCTCCGCGCTGGCAAAGGTCAGGGGCTCCACCTTCAGGAAGGCCTCGACGTTGGCCGCCACAGCCGGCAGCACCGGCTTGAGGTAAATGCTCAGCAGTCGGAAGGCCTCGATGCACACCGTGCACACCTCTTGCAGGCGGGCGTCCATGCCCTCTTGCTTGGCCAGCTCCCAGGGCTTGTTGGCATCGACGTACTCGTTGACGCGGTCGGCCAGCAGCATGATCTCGCGCAGCACCTTGCCCAGCTCGCGGGTTTCGTACAGCTCGACGATGCTGGCGCGGCCGGCCTGCAGCGTGGCCAGCAGTTGCCGCCCTTCGTCGCCGATGGCGGCCGTGGTGCGCCCCTCAAAACGCTTGGCCAGGAAGCCTGCCGCACGGCTGGCAATGTTGACGAACTTGCCCACCAGGTCACTGTTGACCCGGGCCATGAAGTCGTCCTTGTTGAAGTCGATGTCTTCGACGTTGGCATTCAGCTTGGCCGCGATGTAGTAGCGCAGCCATTCGGGGTTCATGCCCAGGCTCAGGTACTTGAGTGGGTCCAGCCCCGTGCCGCGGCTCTTGGACATCTTCTCGCCGTTGTTGACGGTCATGAAGCCGTGCACATTCACCTGGTTCGGCAGCTTGCGGCCGCTGAACTTCAGCATCGCGGGCCAGAACAGGGTGTGGAAGTAGGTGATGTCCTTGCCGATGAAGTGCACCTGCTCCACGTTCGGATCGGCCATGAATTCGTCAAAACTGCGTGTCTCGCCATATTTGGCCTTGGGGCCGCCGGATGCGAAGTAGCTCTTCAGCGACGCTAGGTAACCGATGGGCGCGTCCAGCCACACATAGAAGTACTTGCCGGGCGCACCGGGGATCTCGATGCCGAAGTAAGGCGCGTCGCGGCTGATGTCCCAATCGCCCAGGCCACCTTCGCCGTTTTCATCCTTGGTGAACCACTCCTTGATCTTCTTGCTGACGGCTGGCTGCAGCTTGCCGTCCTGCGTCCACTGCTCCAGAAAGCTCAGGCAGCGCGGGTCGGACAGCTTGAAGAAGTAGTGATCCGAGGTCTTGAGCACGGGGGTGGCACCCGACAGGGCCGAATACGGGTTCTTCAGCTCGGTAGGCGCGTAGACCGCACCACACACCTCGCACGAGTCACCATACTGGTCCTTGGCACCGCACTTGGGGCACTCGCCCTTGATGAAGCGGTCGGCCAGGAACATGCCCTTCTCAGGGTCGAAGAACTGCTCGATGGGCCGCACGTCGATCAGGCCCTGGTCTTTCAGCGCCAGATAAATGCTCTGGGCCAGTTCGTGGTTCTCGGGGCTGTCGGTGCTCGACCAGTGGTCGAAGCTGATGTGAAAGCCGTCCAGATACGGCTTGCGGCCGGCGGCGATGTCGGCCACGAACTGCTGCGGCGTCTTGCCCACCTTCTGAGCGGCGATCATGATGGGCGCGCCGTGCGCGTCGTCCGCCCCCACGAAATGCACCTGGTGCCCCTGCATGCGCTGGAAACGCACCCAGATGTCGGCCTGGATGTATTCCATGATGTGGCCGATGTGGAAATGGCCATTGGCGTAGGGCAGCGCGGTGGTGACGAAGAGCTGACGGGGCATGGTGGGGTGGAACCGGTGAACGAGTGAGGGATTTTAGGGGGTGAGCGTCTTCCGGGCTAGACTGATCGACTTGGCCTTGCTGGCCCGTCTTTTTGTTCGATCCGACCTGCTGTAGTCCGCGATGAGCTCCGCCCCCTTCGACACCGCCGTGCAGGATGCCCTGCGCTCCATCCCCGATCCCCTCACCGGTCAGGACTGGGTGAGTGGGCGGCAACTCAAGCGCGTGCACCTGCAGGATGGTCACCTGCACCTGGACATCACCCTGGGCTACCCCGCCCGTTCGCAATGGCCGGCCTACACCGAGCTGGTGCGCCAGGCCGTGCAGGGTCTGGACGGCGTGCGCGAGGTGACGGTGAACTGGTCCACCCAGGTCCAGCGTCATGCCGCCTCGCGTGGCCAGGCCCTGCTGCCGGGCGTGAAGAACCTGGTGGCCGTGGCCTCGGGCAAAGGCGGGGTGGGCAAAAGCACCACCGCCGTGAACCTGGCCCTGGCCCTGGCGGCCGAAGGCGCCCGCGTGGGCATGCTGGACGCCGACATCTACGGCCCCAGCCAACCCAAGATGTTGCAGCTCAGCGGCAAACCCGACAGCCCGGACGGCAAGACCATCACCCCGCCCGTCAGCCACGGGCTGCAAGCCATGTCCATGGGCCTGCTGGTGGATGAAGACAAGGCCACCATCTGGCGTGGCCCCATGGCCAGCCAGGCCTTTGACCAGTTGCTGCGCCTGACCAACTGGGGGCAGACGCCCGAAGAAGGCGGCGAGCCCCTGGATTATTTGGTGGTCGATCTGCCGCCCGGCACGGGCGACGTGCACCTGAGCATCAGCCAGCGCGCCCCGCTGACGGCCGCCGTCATCGTGACCACCCCGCAAGACATCGCCCTGCTGGATGCCCGCAAGGGCCTCAAGATGTTCGAGAAGGTGTCGGTGCCGGTGCTGGGCATTGTCGAGAACATGGCGGTGTACTGCTGCCCCAACTGCGGGCACGAAGCCCACATCTTTGGCCAGGATGGCGGCAAGCGCATGGCCGAAGAGTGCGGCGTGCCCCTGCTGGGCGCCCTGCCCCTGGATCTGAACATCCGCCTGCAGGCCGACAGCGGCACGCCCACCCTCGTGGCCGACCCGGACGGCGCCGTGGCCGGCCTGTACAAGGCCATGGCCCGGCAGGTGGCCGCACGACTGGCGCAACTGCCCAAGGATTACTCGGCGAAAATGCCTGGCGTGAGTATGCAGCCCTGAGGCTGCACCAGCCTTGCGCCCATTTAGCCTCCGATGGCCCCTTCTTCAATGATGCCGCCGATGGATGACGCGTGGTTTGACCTTGTGCCCCTGGCTTTGCTGGAGTTCAACGAGCACGGACGGGTGCTGCGTGGCAATTCAGCCCTGAGTGCATTGCTGGGCTATGCCATACCGGCGGGCAGCAACCTGGGCGACTGCCCGCAAGCCCTGCAACGCCTGTGCGGCTGGGATGCGCCCCTGACCCTGCTGGCCCTCGGGCCCGAAGACAACGCCCTGCAGGCCCAGGTGTCGCAGGCGCGCACGGGTGGCCGCCCGGCGTTGCTGCGCAGCCAGGTGTGGGCGCATGTACAGCCGCAACCCGATCAGCCGCGTCGCTACCTGTGCGCCGTGCGCGAAGTGCCTGCCGATGGCAGCGAACACCATGCGGTGGAGGCTGACAACGGCATCAGCTCGGATGCCGATGCGGCCCCGGTGCCCGACCAGGCGCAACTGCTGCACGAGCTGAGCACCATCCTGGAAAGCACACCGGCTGGCATCGCCTACCTGCGGGGCAACACCCTGGTGCGCTGCAACCGGCGCTTCGAACGCATGCTGGGGCTGAACCCAGGCACCATGGCCGGGCAAAGCCTGGATGCGCTGTTGGCCGCAGACCCCCGCATCGACCGCGTGGTGGCCGAAACCAACCGCGAACTCAGCCTGAGCGGCCAGTTCGAAAGCGAGTTGGAAATCGTGCTGCCCGGGCAAGCCACCCGGTGGTATGCCCTGTCAGTGCGACGCATCGGTGCGGTCAAAGGCAGCGACGAGATCATCGTGGTGCTGTCGGACATCACGCGAATCCGCTCACAGCAGGCGCAGCTGGAAGCCCTGGGCCGCGACCGCGATCTGATGTTCAGCCTCTCTGGCGTGGGCATCGCCTTTGTGCGCGACGGCATCATCCAGAGCGCCAACCCGGCCCTGGCCCAGCTGCTGGGCGAAGAAGGCACCGACCTGAGCGGCCGCCCCTTGGCCAGTCTGTACGCGCCCGAGGTCGACACCAAGCACGATGCGGATGTAGTGGGGGTCTTGCGCAGCCTGGGCCACTGGCAAGGCGAGCGCGCCCTGCGCCACGCGCGGGCGGGTCAGGCACTGTGGGCGGATGTCGCCCTGCGCCTGGTGCAACCCGGCCACCCGGAAGAGGGTCTGATTGCCTCGTTCGTCAACGTGGACGCGCGCCACCGTGCCGAACACAACCTGACCCTGCAGGCTGACCGCACACGCGCCATCCTGGACTCTGTGTTCGTCGGCATCGTCACGCTGGATGCCCACGGCATCGCCTGGATGAACCGCTCGGCCCGTCGCATGTTCGGGGGTGATCTGGCTGATTTCCTGGGGCAGCCGCTCAGCACCGTGGCACCGCCGGATCTGGATCACCCGTTCCGCCTGACCGACTACCTGGACGAGCTGGAGGATGGGCAATCGCACACCTTCGAGTGCCAGGTGGTGGGCCGCGACGGCCGGGTCTTCTGGGTGGTGGGCAACGCGGTGGTCACGCTGGATGAATCCAGCCAGCGCCACATCACCTACGCGCTGCTGGACATCGACCGGCGGCGCCAGGCCGAGGCCCAATCGGCCGAGGCCCAGGCCACCCTGCAGCGCATCATCGAAACGGCGCCGATGGCTATCCAGGTGGTAGATGCCCAGTCCTTCCAGCTGATGCAGGCCAACCAGGCCGCCACGCTGTACATGGGCAAGGATGCGGCCCTGGCGCTGGGCCTGTCCCCAGAGCAGCTGTATGGCGAAGAGCGCGCTCGCCTCACCCTGGCCGACCTGCAGGCCTGTCTGGACAGCGGACAGAGCTTGCACCGCGAGTACAGCCTCAGCCAATCCCACGGGCACCGCATCTGGGATGTGACCTACCTGCCCTTGAGCCGCGACCAGCAAGGAGGCGATCAGGTGTTGGTGGTGGCGTCCGACATCACCGAGCTGCGCGCCGCCGAGCAGGCGCGGCTGGAGGCTGCCATCAGCCAGCGCGAAATGCTGGTGCGCGAAGTGCACCACCGCATCAAGAACAACCTGCAAGGGGTGGCGGGCTTGCTGCAACAAATTGCCTCACGCAAGCCCGAGGTGGCCCCTGCCATCTCCGAGGTGGTGGGCCAGGTGCAGGCCATTGCGCAGGTGTACGGTCTGCAGGTGGGCGCGGGCGGCCCCCTGCGTCTGAAGGCGGTGGTGGATGCGATTGCCCAATCCGTGCAACGCACCTTTGGTCGCCCCATCGAGTTGCGGGTGGAAGGCATCCACGCCGGCGACTGGCTCTTGCCCGAGGCCGAATCCATCCCGATCGCGCTGTGCCTCAACGAACTGTTGACCAATGCTCACAAGCACGGCCCTGGCAGCGAGCCCCTGATGTGCGCCCTGCGCTCGTCCGACGACGGCGTGGAAATCGACATTGACAACCCGGGGGGCCTGCCGGAGGGCTTCAGCCTGGAGCGGGTTCGGGGCGGGGTGTCCGGACTGGGGCTGGTTCGGGCCCTGTTGCCGCGCCGCAGCGCCCGCCTGACCTTGACCGACGAAAGCGGTCATGTGCGCGCCCGGGTGGGCCTGAGCCCGCCAGGGATTCACTTGGCGCCTCCGATCCCCTCGACGGGGGAACCCACTGGTCATCAGATCGCACTTTGGCCACAATAGGGCTCTTGTGCATTAGGATGCACTGCAACGCAAGCGTCCTGAACCCACCTCCACCCCATGCCCTCCACCGCTGTGAGCCAGGACGTTCGTCACAAAGGCAAGATACTGGTCGTCGATGACGACCGGTTGGTGCTGGCCACGCTGACGCACGGCCTGTCAGAGGCGGGCTACGACGTGATCGACGCCGACAACGGCGACGACGCCATCCTGCTGGCGCGTCAGCACAAACCCGAACTGGCCCTGCTCGACATCCGCATGGAAGGCAAAAGCGGCTTTGATGTGGCCGCCTATCTGCGCGAGTACTGCCAGATCCCGTTCATGTTCCTCTCGGCTTTTTCGGACGAGGCCACGGTGAACCAGGTCAAGCAACTGGGCGCCCTGACCTACCTGATCAAGCCACTGGACATCCAGCAGATCGTGCCGGCGGTGGAGTCGGCCTTTGCCAACCGGCCGCAGGCCCGTCAGGCGACCCCGCCCACGGCCGACGCCCGTGCCGAAGCGCCCCCGCCCACCGAGGCAGGCAGCGCAGCCCTGTTGGCGGCGAACGGGGCGGCGGCAGTGGCGGCCCATCCTGAAGCTCAGACCGTGGCCATTGCCCTGGGCATCGTGATGCACCGGCACTCCCTGACCCGGCACGACGCCTTGTTGCGCCTGCAACAGCAGGCCACCCAGGCAGGCACCACGCTGGAAGCCGTGAGCGAGCGGCTGATCACGGCGCAGGAAGTGCTGGCCGGGCTCGGCTCGATCTGAACCTTTACTTCAGGCCCTGGGCCTGCAGCGCATCCATCAGGGTGAAGTAAAAACAGGCGCCCTGCCCCGGCTGGGCTTCAGCCCAGATACGCCCCCCATGGCGCCGCACGATGGCCTGCACGCCGGCCAGCCCCACGCCAGTGCCCTGAAACTCGCGGGCACTGTGCAAACGCTGAAACATGCCGAACAGCTTGTCGGCGTGCTGCATGTCAAACCCGGCGCCGTTGTCACGCACATAAAACACCTCCGGGTTGGTGGCAGGCATGCGCCCCAGTTCAATCCGGGGGTGTGTCACCTTGGCGCTGTACTTCAGCGCATTGCCCAACAGGTTCTCCAGCACCCGGCGCAACAAGGCCGGATCGGCCTGCGCCTTCAGGTCAGGCGCCACGACCACCTCGACCGCGGGCGCCGCAGGGTCACGCAACGACAGCAAGTCGGACAGCACCTCGTGGCCCAATTGCGACACATCCACCTCGGCCCGGGACAAAGGCTCACCCGACAGCTGCGCCTGCGCCAGCACAGCATCGATCATGCCGTTCATGCGCTGGGCTGCCGCCAGCACCCGATCCAGGTGATCGCTCCCCAGCTTGCCCAGGACAGACGCGTAATCTTCCTTGACGATGCGGGCAAATCCATCGATGACCCGCAGGGGCGCACGCAGGTCGTGTGACAGGGCATAGCGCAGCATCTCCTGCTCGGCCAGACGCATCTGCAAGGCGTCGTCGCGGGCGGCCTGCGCCACAGCCTGCTGGGCCGACGACCCGCTCGGGCCCGATGCCACGGGCACCAGCACCCCGCAATGGCCGATGAAGCGCCCATCTGGCGACTCGCGCCGCCGGCCACGCACCCGGCACACCACCTGATCGGCGGGACCCAACCACTGCCACGCTCTCAGGCCATCAGGCCAGGGCAACAGCAGTTCATGGTCCCAAGAAGCCTTTTGCTGCAATTGGTACTTCAGGCGAGCCAGCGACGCCTGACACGGGGGCTCGGCCGCCGTGCTGGGCGCACAGTCCGTCCACCAGTCCCACAAACAGGGCGCCTCCGCCACCAACCGAGACAAGGCAGTCCAATCCACCTGCAAATCTGCCGGCACATCGGCCCCGGGCTGCAGGCACCGCACGCGGTGCTGATCGTCGGTTTCCCAATACCAGCCGGCATGCCACAGCGGGGGCTGTCCGGCTTCTGCCGTGGTGGGAGCGCCAGAAGGCCTGCCGGCATCAATCCTTGTCGCTTGGCCACGGCGCAGCCGGGCACCTCTCGATGCCCGTCGCAATGTGACAGAAATGCCGGGTTTGTGACGCATTCAAACCATTGTAAGGACGGCTGGAGGGGGTTTGTTCTGCTGGCTGATGTTTTAACGGACCTTGTAAAGTTCGTGAACAATTTGACTCAACGGGCGCCTTTCGGGCGCCCTCCGCACGCTTCACCGCGTGATTTGCCAGGCAGGAACCCTTCAATGCCCGCCCCGTGGATCGTGTTGTACTTGACGATGGCCGCTGCGCTGACCGTGGCAGCCGGCTGGCAATGGGGCTTGGGCGGCGCCGGATTGGCGCTGTCGGTGTTGACCTCCGCAGGCGTGGGCTACCTGGCCCGTACACGCGTGGAGCCCGGCGCGCCCCCCCTGGTGGCCGATGATGATCTGAGCACCAGCCCGCCCTTGAGCGAGCCGGACAGCGTGCCTGCCGAGGGCAGCCAGCTGCGGGCCAGCCAGGAGTTGGCCCAACGCCATGCCCGCGAGATGGCACTCACCCAGCGCATCGTGGATCTGGCCCACGGGGCCAGCAGTCTGTCGCAGGCCATGCACCGCATCGGCGATGCTCTGCACGCCCACCTGGGCAGCCGAGCCTGGATCGGTCTGCGGGTTGAGGGCTGGAACGGCGAGTCCGCCCTGCTCCGACCTTGGGTGGACACCGGCAGTGAAGGCGCCGATCTGATCGACGTGTCTGCCATTGCCACCGTGCACCGCGACGAACGCCCCCTGGGCGAGGCCCTGCACACCCTGCGCCCGACCCTGCGCGATCTTCCCAACGACCGCCCCCCCATCGGCCCCTGGCGTGAGGCCAGCACCCGACGCGTGCTGGCCTTGCCGATCGCCATCGACCGCTGGCCCTTGGCCCTGCTGGAGTTCGATGACCCCCGCCGCGCTCCTGAGGACGAAGAGCTGGATCCGATCCTGAACATCGCAGCGGCCCAATTGGGTTTTGTGGCCCAGCGGGATGCCCACATGGCGCACATGGCCAGCAGCGCCGAGCACCTAGGTCGACTGGCCCTGGTGGCCACCCGCATCAGCAGCGGCGTGGCCATCACTGACCGCGACGGCCTGGTGGAGTGGGTCAACAGCGCGTTCACGGCCCTCACCGGCTGGCCCGAAGATCGTGTGGTGGGCCGTCGCCTGCCCGACCTCATGGCCGAAGAAGAAGGCGACCGTCAGGCGGCGCAGGAGCTGCAAGCCCACCTGCAACGCGGCGCGCCCTTCCGACTGGCCTTCGAAGCAGGCCGCAAGGGCCCCCAATCGATCACCCGTTACTGGGGCGAGATCGATGCCATCCAGATGCTCGATGAGAGCGGTGGTCGGGGGCAGTATGTCTGCCTGTTCAATGACATCACCAA
Source organism: Aquabacterium sp. (assembly GCA_046295615.1). Classification (GTDB taxonomy): domain Bacteria; phylum Pseudomonadota; class Gammaproteobacteria; order Burkholderiales; family Burkholderiaceae_C; genus Aquabacterium. The sequence continues at coordinate 259,304 of JBKBMV010000001.1, read as the reverse complement.
GCGCAAGACCCAAGAGCACATCCGCGAGCAAGAGCGCGAGTTCCTGGAGGCCTTGCTGGGCAACCTGCCCGTCAGCCTGTTTGTGCTGGATCCCGTGAACTTCAATGTGGTGGCCGTGAACCGCTACACCGAGATCGAGTTCGACCTCAAGCGCGAGCGGGTGGTGGGACGCTCGCTGGAACAGGCCATGGGCAGCCAGGTGCTGGACCGCGTGCGTCCGCACATGAACGAGGCCATCGAGCGGGGCAACACGGTCGAGCACGACGTGTGGTGGGAGAGCCCTCGTGGCTTGCGCACCGTCAATGCCAGACACTTCGCACTGCGCCACGCCAACGGGCGCCCCCGCCTGCTGATCTCGCTGCTGCGCGACATCACCGCCTCACGTCAGGCGCAGCTGGATCTGGAAGAATCCGAGCGGCGCTTCCGCGAGTTGGTCGAGTCGATGGACGATCTGGTTTACGTGGCCACCGAACAGCGCCAGAACTTCCACTACCTCAGCCCCCGCACCGCCGACCTCTTGGGCATCTCTGCCGATGAGTTGATGGCGCACCCTGAGCAATTGAAGTCCCTCGTGGTGCCCGACGATCACCCGACCCTGGCGCTGCAGGAGCAGCAAGAACGTCAAGGGTTCCATTCCGACACCCTGCTGCGGCTGGAGGTGCCGGGCAAGGGGCTGCGCTGGATGCGGCACCGCACCCGCCCACGGCGCCTCGATGATGGTCAGATCCGCATCTATGGCCTGCTGTCGGACGTGACCGATGAGCACACCCAGGCCCTCGAACTGCAACGGGCCCGAGACGCTGCCGAAAGCGCCAGCAAGGCCAAAAGCCAGTTCATGGCCAACATGAGCCACGAGATCCGCACGCCCATGAACGGCATCCTGGGCATGACCGAACTGCTGCTGGGTACCCCCCTGAACGACAAGCAACGGCGCTTTGCTCAGGCGGTCTACCGCTCGGGTGAGAGCCTGCTGGAAATCATCAACGACATCCTGGACTTCGCCAAGATCGAGGCCGGACGGCTGGAGTTGGCCACCTGTGACTTCGTGCTGCGCACCCTGGTGGAAGACACGCTGGAGTTGATGGCGCCACGCGCCCATGAAAAAGGCCTGGAGCTGAGCTTCCGCGAGCAACCGGGCCTGCCCACCGTCATCCATGGTGACCCGCTACGCTTGCGTCAAGTGCTCACCAACCTGGTGGCCAACGCCATCAAGTTCACCGAGCATGGTGAGGTCGTGGTGGACATCCGCCTCTCCTCGGGCTATCAACCGTCCAGCACCATCACCCACGGCGGCCCGACTGCCGCACCCGGCCTCACGGCCTTCGAGCTGGAGTTCCTGGTGCGCGACACGGGTATTGGCATCGCGCCCGAGGCTGTGCCTCGCCTGTTCAGCGCCTTTGTGCAGGCCAATGGCGGCATGGCTCGCCGCTATGGGGGCACCGGCCTGGGGCTGGCCATTTCCAAGCAACTGGTGGAGCTGATGGGGGGCCGCATTGACGTGCACAGCGCGCCCGGTGTGGGCTCGGAGTTCGTCTTCCGCGTGCCCGTGCGCGTGGGCGACAGCCACGCCGACCTGGCCATGCTGGAAGAGCCGGACATGCCCGCCTTCAGCGTGCTCGTGGTGGACGACAACGAAACCAACCGCACGGTCATCGAGAACATGCTGTCGGCCTGGGGCATGCACGTGGTGCAGGCCCGCAACGGCCGCGAAGCACTGGATCTGCTCATGGACGAAGAGCACCGCGATCAGGGCTTTGACCTGGCCCTGGTGGACATGAACATGCCTGAACTGGATGGCATCGGCCTGGCCCGGGCGGTGCGCAACAGTGGCCGATACCCCAACCTGAAGATGGTGCTGCTGTCGTCGGTGTCATCGCCCGACGATGTGCGGCGTGCGCAAGAGGCCGGCTTCCAGCGCTTCGTGCCCAAGCCCCTGCGCAAGGCGGAGTTGCGCCAGGCTATCCTGGGCATCACCGCTGAGATGGCCCAGGACACGCCCACCGAAGTCCCACGCCTGCACAAGCATGTGCTGGTGATTGAAGACAACCCGGTGAACCAGGAGGTCTGCACCCAGATGCTCAAGCGCCTGGGCTGCGATGTGCGGGTGGCCAGCAGTGCGCTGGAGGGCTTGCGTCGGCTCGGCGAGACCCGCTTTGACCTGATCCTGATGGACATCCAGATGCCGGGCATGGACGGCGTGGAGGCCCTGGGCCTGTTCCGCAAAGGCTCCACCTCGCGCTTCACCTTCCTCACGCCCCCCAACACCCCAGTGATCGCCGTGACCGCCAACGCGCTGGAAGGTGACGAGGCGCGCTTCCTCAGCCTGGGTTTTGATGACTACCTGTCCAAGCCTTTCCGCCAGAGCCAGTTGCAGAAGGTGCTGATGGAGCACCTGCAATCGCATGAGCTGCCGGCTGTTGCAGGCGACACACAAACCATCCCGTCATCATCTGGCGCCGCCGTTCGCGAGGAGACTTCCGTCATGGATCCACCAACGCTGTTTGACCAGGAAGCCCTGCGACGCCTCAAGGAACTGGACCCCAAAGGCGAGAACCGCCTGTTCGAACGGGTGGCCAAGGCCTTTGAAGCCTCGGTGGGTCGCTTGATGCCGCAACTGGACGACGCGATTCGTCAACAAGACCAGCAGGGAATCCTGCATGTCGCGCATACACTCAAGTCTTCTTCGGCCAGCATCGGCGCACTCAAGCTGTCACACTTGTGTGCCGAAATCGAAACCATGATTCGGCGACAGACAGGAGAGAACTTGAGCACACGCCTGCGCGAACTGCCCCTGGAGGTCGAACGCGTGCTGGAGGGCTTGCGCGTGCTGCTGGAGCAACAGCCATGAACCAGCAGGCCGCCTTCGTGAACGACGAACTCAAGGAGCAACCCAAGGTGCTCCTGGTCGACGACGACGAGGTCAATCTGTTGCTCACCTCCATCGCGCTGCGAGAGCGAGGCTTTGCCGTCACCGAGGCCAGCTCTGGCGAGGCGGCCCTGCAGATCATCACCGACTGGCTGCCCGATGTGGTGGTGCTGGATGCGGTGATGCCCGGACTGGATGGCTTTGCCACCTGTCGTGAATTGCGGCATCTTCCCGGGTACGAGTCGGTGCCCGTGCTCATGCTGACCGGCTTGGATGACGATGCCTCCATCACACGGGCCTATGAAGCCGGCGCCACCGATTTCTTCGTGAAAAGCACCCAATGGAGCCTGCTGGCGGGTCGACTGCGCTACCTGTTGCGCGCCTCACGCACCCGCCATGAACTGGAGCGCAGCAAGGCCAAACTGGCCCGCGCCCAAGACTTGGCACGCATGGGCAGCTTTGATTGGCGCCGGGGTGGCGGCGACATCAGTTTCTCGGTGGAAGGCCTGCGGGTCTTCGGCCTCGGCCCGCAAGACCGCCTGGGCACCCGACGGGTCATCCGCATGATGCCCAAGGAAGATCGCCGGGGCATGCTGCGCATCCTGCGCCAGATCATCGATCACGGCAGCGTGCTGTGCAACGACATCCGCGTGGTGCTGGATGATGGCCGCGAGCGCGTGCTGCACCTGGAAGCCGAGCCCGAGTTCAACGAGTTGGCCACCCTGACGGGCTACACCGGCATCGTGCAGGACGTGACCGACCGCCGGGTGGCCGAAGACAAGATCAACCACCTGGCCAATTTCGACACGCTGACAGGCCTGCCCAACCGTCGGCAGGTGTTCTGGCGCGCCGAGCGGGCCATCGAGTACGCCAAGCGCCTCAATCACCGCGTGGCCTTGCTGCAGATCGGCCTGGACCGCTTCAAGATCATCAACGAGAACCTGGGACACCACGCCGGCGACGAATTGCTCATCGAGGTGTCGCGCCGCTTGCGCAACTGCGTGCGCCATTCGGACCAGGTGATGGACGGCAACAACGACCCCCCCGGCCAACGCAGCCACCGCACGCTGGAGGCGGTGGGTCGATTGGGTGCCGACGAATTCGTGGTGCTGCTTCCAGAAGTGGCGGAGGACGACGATGCCATGGCCACGGCCAACGTGATCCTGGAGGCTCTGCGCGAGCCCATGATGGCGGCCGGTCAGGAGTGCTTCATCACCGCCAGTGTGGGCGTGGCGCTGTTCCCGGCGCATGGCCTGAACGTGGCTGACCTGCTGCGACATGCCGACGTGGCCATGGACCTGGCCAAGAGCCAGGGCCGCAACACCATCATGCGCTACGACCCGCAGTTGGCCAGCAAGGCGCGCGTGCGGCTGGACCTGGACACCGCCTTGCACAAGGCCCTGGAGCGCAACGAGCTGGTGTTGTTCTACCAACCCAAGGTGGACGTGCAGACCGGCCGCTGGGTGGGCGCGGAAGCGCTGATGCGCTGGCGCCGGGATGGCCAGCTGGTGCCACCTGGCGAGTTCATTCCCCTGGCCGAGGCCACCGGCCTGATCAACGACATGAGCCTGTGGGCCATCAACGAGGCCGCCCGCCAGGCCAAGGAATGGGAGCTGCGCCTGGGATTTGATGCCTCGATCGCCGTCAACCTGCCCAGCCGCCTGTTCGAGCAGCCTGATCTGGTCGACAAGGTGGAAGCCATCCTGGCCCGCCACGAAGTGCACCCCCGAGGCATCGAGCTGGAAATCACCGAGACCGGCCTGATGAAAGACCTGCAGGGCGTGGTCCCGTCACTGCACCGACTGAACCAGCTCGGCACCGAGATCTCGATCGACGACTTTGGCACGGGCTACTCGTCACTCTCATACCTGACCACCTTGCCCATCAGCGAGCTGAAGATCGACCGCTCGTTCGTGCATGGCCTGGGTGACACGCCTCAAAGCACCGCCATCGTCTCGGCCATCATTGCCCTGGCGCGCGCCCTGGGCCTGCGGGTCATCGCCGAAGGTGTGGAGAAGGTCTCGCAGATGGAGATTCTCTACAACCTGGGCTGCCACATCTGCCAGGGCTTTCTGTACGCTAAGCCGATGCCCCCAGCCGAGTTGGAGATGTGGGTGGTGGATGTACTGTCCAAGCGCAGTCTGCCCTGCATCGGCCATGAACCCGAGCCCCCGCCGGCTGCTCGTCCACGATCACCCTACTGACACCCATGCCTGCCCCGACCGGCGCCAAACGCCCCCAGGACACCGCCGCCAGCGCAGCACCGGCCGACGCGGCCACCACCCCGGCAGCACTGGCCAAGGCAGCGCTGCGGCGCCTGGCCCAGGAGCGGCAAGAGCCCACCCCCGAGAACTTCCGGCTAGCCTACGAGGCCGAAGCGCGGCAGGCTGGCGTGCCCCTCCCGGAGCTGACACCGCCACCCGCGGCCGAGCCCGCCCCCGCTGCAGGCAAACAGCACTGGCCCGATGATGAAGCCGGCCAGCGGTGGTCGGAGCTCATCGACAAGATCGTCAGAGGCGCCGAACGCGGTGGCCGACAGTGGACCAGCGCCCGTAAGAAAGACAGCCTGCAGCGCGTGCTGCAAGGCAGTCGGCAATCGGGGCAACGCCTGCACCAGCGCCTCAGCCAGCTGGTGAGCAGCTGGACCAGCGACAGCGATGACCCCACGCTGATGGACAGTTTGGATGCCGAAACCACGGCCGCCCCCCCCACCGGCGTGACAGACGTGGCCGCGACTGCGTCAGCAGCAGCTCAAGAGGCGGCAGGCGCCCGCGTCGAACCTGGCGTGGATGACGAGGCCCGCCGCTGGACACCGCTGGCGCGTCAGGCCCTGAACCACCTGCACCGCACGCTGCAGAGCGCCCTGCCCGCCGACCCCGCCCCCAGTGGCGAAGCCGCCCAGCAATTGCAGGCCGCTTGGGCCAGCGTGGACGCCGCAGCCCCAGGCGCGGCAGGCACAGAGATCGACCATGCCCACCGCGCCGCAGCCTCGGCCTTGGGCGAGGCGTGCGAGCAGGCGCGTCAGGTCATTGAACACCGCCACCTGCTGAGCACCCGGTTGACCGAGCTGGTGCATGTGCTGACCGACAGCCTGGTCGACCTGGCCGAAGACGACTCCTGGGTGCAGGGCCAGTGTGTGGCCATGCGTCACCAGCTGGACGAGGGCCTGCACCACCGTGGCGTGCGCCGCATGCAGCAGTTGCTGGAAGTCACCCGCACACGTCAGCGCCAGCTCAAGCTGGAGCGGGCCGAGGCCCGAGAGGCGCTCAAAGCCCTGATCCACACCATGCTGCAGGAACTGGCCGAGTTGGGGCATACCACCGACCGGTTCCAGGACAACCTGGGCCGTTACGCCGACACCATCGGGCAGGCCGAAAGCCTGGAGAGCCTGACGGGTTTGGTGCGCGAGATGGTGCAAGAAAGCCGTGCCGTGCAGTCGGTGGTGTCTCAAACGCAGCAACGACTGCACGCCGAGCACGAACGCGCCACCGCCCTGACCGAGCGCGTGCGGGAGCTGGAAGACGAGATCCGCAAGCTGTCGGACGAGGTCTCGACCGACCCCCTCACCCAGATCGCCAACCGACGCGGCATGATGCGCGCCTTCGAGGCCGAGCAAGCCCGGGCCCTGCGACAGGACACCCCGCTGGCCATTGGCTTGCTGGACGTGGACAACTTCAAAAAGCTCAACGACACGCTGGGGCACCAGACGGGCGACGAAGCCTTGAAGTTCCTGGCGCGTCAGGTGAGCCAGCGCTTGCGCCCGGTGGATGTGGTGGCGCGATACGGTGGTGAAGAATTCGTGGTGATGCTGCCCGACACGCCCATCGATGAGGCCCAACAGGCCCTGACCCGGCTGCAACGGGCCTTGAGCGCCGAGTTCTTCACCCACGAAGACAAGAAGGTGTTCATCACCTTTTCGGCGGGGGTGACCTTGTACCGCCGAGACGAGCCGATTGAAGCCGCGCTGGAGCGGGCCGATGTGGCTTTGTACGAGGCCAAGCGCACCGGCAAGAACCGCACTTGCGTGGCTTGAGGCTCCGCCGCCCTGAGCAGCTGATTCAGGCCGTCCGCCCCAGGCGACGCAGCACACCAGGCATCAAGTCCGGCAGATCGTCAGCGATCAATCCAGGCCCGAAGGCCAGGGCCGCATCCCCATGCATCCACACCGCCGCTGATGCCGCCTCCCAGGCCGGCACGGTTTGCGCCAGCAACCCCAGCACCAAACCCGCCAGCACATCGCCCGCCCCCGCGGTGGCCAAGGCGGCTGTGGCGTGCCGATTGATGCTGGCGCGGCCATCCGGCGCGGCCACCACGGTATCAGCACCTTTCAGCACCACCACTGCACCGCAGGCCCGAGCCGCCTCACGAGCACGGGTCAACCGATCCGCCGCAGGCGAGTGCAGGTCTTGGCCCCACAGGCGCTGAAACTCGCCCTCGTGGGGGGTGATCACCACCGAACGGTTAGGGTGGGCCTCGATGGCCGAGCGCAAGCCCGGCAGATCATCCTGCCAGGCGCTGATGGCATCGGCATCCAACACCACCGCGCGGCCACTGCGCAGGGCCACCCGCGATAAGGCTTTGACCACGGCCAAGGTGGAGCCGCCGGCCGCGCCCGGCCCGATCAACACAGCGCGGTGCCGGGCATCGGCCAACACCCCCGCCCACGCATGCCTCAGGGTCTGTTCATCGGCATCCGGCAAAGCCTGCACCATGATGCTGTTGAGCGAGGCCGCGTAAACGGGCCACCCCGCTGCGGGCGTGCACACCGAGGTCAGGCCGGCGCCCACGCGCGCTGCAGCGCGGGCGGCCAGGCGGGCGGCCCCGGTCATCACCGCGCTGCCCCACACCAGGGCATGACCTCGCTGGTACTTGTGGACCTGCACGGCGGTGTCGGGCCAGGCGTGTTGCCACAAGGTCGGCACGTTCTCCCAGGTGCGCACCGGGTCGGGCAAGGCCAGGTCGGGGGGCATGCCGATGTCGGCCAGCACCACCTCGCCGCACAAGGCCCTGGCAGGCTGCATCAGGTGAGCCGGCTTCAAACGGTAGAACGTGACGGTCAATGCACAAGGCACGGCGCCCTGGGCCTGCCCGGTATCGCCCCAGACACCGCTGGGCACATCCACCGCCACCACGGGGCACCCGCGGGCCTGGACCGCTTGCAGCGCCGCCTGCGCCACCCCATCCAGCGGTCGGCTCAGTCCTGCACCGAACAAGGCATCCACCACCAACTCGGCTGATGCCACGAGCGCGAGCAGATCGGTCTGGGCCTCCAGCAGCACGACAGGCCCTGTCCATGTGGCACGAGCCAGGCTGGCATCCCCGCGAAGCGCTTCAGGCGGCACCAGGGAGGCCACCGTGACCGACCAGCCGGCATCGCGCAGGCCAGTGGCCACCACCCAGCCGTCCCCCCCGTTGTTGCCAGGGCCGCACAAGACCAGCACCGGCCTGGCCGACCAGCGCTGCCGCACGGCCTGCACGACGGCCTGTCCCGCGTTGCGCATCAACGCCCAGCCAGGCGTGCCTGACGCAATCGTGGCCGCGTCGGCCTGGGCCATCTGGCCCACTGTCAACAAGGCGTGCGCATCCACCATTCACCACATTCCCAGTGTGTACATGCCGCACAGTCTGCCTCATGCAGACCACAACACGCGCACGGCGTGACAGATTGGCGAAATCGATGGGCGGCTCCACATGGAATCGCACACAAGCCGTGGGCGACCGGTGATACTGACAACGCGTCGGGATGAAGTGATCATCGCCACGCAGGGATTCCGGATGTCGGATCCATCAGGATGTCATGTGCATGCCCTGCATGCGCAGGCCGGGGTCGCCGGCTGCATCCGCCACCGGTGAGGTGGCGCCGCTGCTCAGCGGTGAGGTGGCACAGCGCCCTCGTGCCCCCAGGCGTGCCGGTGAGGCCCGCCGATCAAAACCCCACGCTCTCCCGAGCCTGGGGTTTTTTCTTGCCTCAAGTGGCGTTCAGGCGCGGCGCTGACGGCGTGCAGCCAAAGCCAGACCCACCAAACCCAAGCCCATCAGCGCATAGGTCGACGGCTCAGGGATGGCGGGGGTCACGGCAGTGAAGCCCACACCGGCCAGGAAGTAGTCTTCAACGTTGGTCTTGTTGGCATAACCCAGAGCGAAGGTCTTGCCGGTCAGGCTCAGGTTCACGGGCAAACCAAACTGGTTGCCAAAGGTGAACTCTTGCCAGGCGCCGCCGTCCACCGAAATGGTGAAGCCATCGAACTTGTCCAGCTCTTTCAGGGTGCCGGTACGGTCGTCTGGGAAGAAATAGAGCTGCGACAGATTCACCGTCGACGCAAAGCTCAGCTTGAGACTTTCCTTCTTCTCGTCCAGCGAGTAGTTCGTGTCGGTCACCTTGAAGGCGCCGCCACTGTAGTAACCCTCCACCACGCCCAGGCCGGTGCTGCTGCCACCCTGGAACACCAGGGCGGCCAAGTCCACATCCTTGCCGTCGGTGGCCGTCACGGTCAGTGCGCCAGCGCTGGTGTTGAAGCTCAGGGCTGAGCCACACACCCCGGTAACCTTGGTGCGGGGATCCTGGCACGACACACCACCCGATGCCACGGCCTGAGACCCCGGCAGCGACACCAGCGAAGAGTTGGTGAACATCACCGTCTGGGCAGCCGTGGGGGCCGGCGCGCTGGGGGGCGTCGACCAGGTGGCCGAGGCCGTGGTGCTGATCAGGACAGCAGAAGCGGCCACCAGAGAAATCGCGAAACGTGTCATGAGGTGATCCAGTCGATGTATGAACAAACTGGCGTCATGGTACGCACTCACCGGCTGTCACAGTGAAAACCCATATCCCGCATTCGAGCGGTCAAACCACGTGAATGGCCCTTTCGGAGGAAATAACTCACGAATCCATCCACCAGATACCGCCCCAGGCTCATCGAACACCGTTCACCCAGCGGCGACCACCGGGCCCCTCAGCGTCGCTGAACGATCTGGCCCGACATGCAATCAGGGGTGACCCGAGGCCCACCGCCAAAACCAACACAAGACCCCGACAAGCCCCTGGGTGGCGTGAAGTTGTCACGCCCGCGACCCCGGGAAAGTTTGATGTTCAACAAGATCGTGCGTCCCTAGACTTGGTGTCAGGTTTTAGCTCCTATGTAACTGAGGACCGCATGAAAAAGCTTCTGGCATCGGTGGCAGCAGCAGTGATCACGGCCACGACGGCAGCGCCCGCACTGGCCAACGGATACACCCAAACCCAATACCCCATCGTGCTGGTCCATGGTCTCTTTGGCTTCGATCGCCTGGGCCCACTGGAGTACTTCCACAACATCCCTGAGGCCTTGCGTGCCGACGGCGCCCGCGTGTTCGTGGCCCAGGTGTCCCCCGGCAACAGCACCGAGGTGCGGGGCGAGCAACTGTTGAGCCAGGTGCGCCAGATCATGGCGATGACCGGCGCGCCGAAGGTCAACATCATCGGCCACAGCCACGGTGGCCCGACCGCCCGCTACGTGGCCGGTGTGGCTCCACAGATCGTGGCCTCGGTCACCAGCGTGGGTGGTGTCAATCGCGGCTCCAAGTTTGCCGACACCCTCAGTGCCTTGTTGCCCCCGGGCTCCACATCGACCAGCCTGGTGGGCAAGCTGGTGGATGCCACCCTGCTGAACGCCATCGCGGTGCTCTCGGGCGGCACCCAACTGCCCAAGGATTCGGCCGCTGCCCTGTACTCGCTGAGCACCAAAGGCTCGGCCGAGTTCAACCGCAAGTTCCCGGCGGGTGTGCCCACGTCGGGCTGCGGTGAGGGTGCGTACGTGGTCAACGGCGTGCGTTACTTCTCGTGGGGCGGCGATCGCGTGCTGACCAACGTGCTGGATGTGACCGACCCCGCACTGGGCGTGACATCGCTGGCCTTCGGCTTCGAGCAAAACGATGGCCTGGTGGGCACCTGCTCCATGAACCTGGGCCGCGTGATCAGCACCTCGTACGCGCAGAACCACCTGGACGAAGTCAACCAACTGGCGGGGCTGGTCAACATCTGGTCGACCAACCCCGTCACGCTGTACCGCCAACATGCCAACCGCCTGAAGAACGCCGGTCTGTGATCGCCGCTTGAGTTCGTCTTGATCGGCGCAGCGCATGCCCACCATCATCCGGCGGCAAAACGCCAATCGCCCATGGCTGCTGGCGGTGGGTGCCGCCATCATCACCGTGGTGGCCGCAGTCTCGTGGTCTCATCTTCGTGACCAAAATGGTGGCGCCTCGGCAGCCCCGGCCACCCACCCAAGCGCACGGCCCACTGCCAACGATCTGTTTCGGCCATTGGACGACGTCAAGCCCGATGGGCAGCTGACCGAGCGCGGCCAGGCGCTGGTGTTGAGCCCGGAGCTGCTGCGCCGCTTTGACCACTACCTGTCCATGGTGGGCCAAGTGCCGCTGGCGGTGATTCGAGAGCGCATCCTGGCGGATCTGTCATCCACCTTGAGCCCATCAGCACTGGCGCAGGCCACCGACATCCTGGATCGCTACCTGGCCTTCAAGAAGGCATTGACCGAGCTGCCCGCCGACCACGGGGCCGATGGCTCAATACAGCACGTCAGCAATCGCATTGAGCAAGGCCGACAGATTCGCCTGAGGTATTTCTCGCCCGCCGAGATTCGTCTGCTCTTTGATGCCGACGACGCCGTGACTGATTACCGCCTGGCGCGGGTGGCCATCACCAGTGATCGCAGCTTGTCGAGCGAGGAGCAACAGCAGCGCCTGCGCGACCTGAACGCACGCACCCCTGCAGCGATCGTGGAGGGGGTGGAGGCCCCGTTTGCGCACGTTCACCTGCAGGCCCAGGTCGATCAGGCCCGCCAGCAAGGGGCGTCGGACCAGGCCATCTTCGCCCTGAGGGAGCAGGCCGCGGGCACCGAGGCCGCGCAGCGTCTGGCCGCGCTGGATCGAGAAGAAGCGGACTGGCGCGCCCGCATCGCCCAGTACCAGCAGGCCCTGGCTCAGGGGCCTGAGGCGGCGGCCCAAGCCCGCGCCCGACTGTTCAGCCCGCAGGAGCAACTGCGCCTGGCGGCCTACGAGCGTTGACACGCCTTGAGCCATCGCCCCCCGCGCCCTCAAGTCTCCGGGCGGTATGACGACAACAGAAGACGGTGTGAAGCTCCGCCTTCCACCGTCAGTCCACCAAGGAGAACCTCGTCATGCTCATGTCCTCTCGTGCCCTCACCGCCCTGGCCTTCGGCCTGTCTGCAGCCCTGGTGTCGCCCCAAGCGACCGCGCAAACCGCGAACGCGCATGGTGTGTACACACAGCTGGGCGTGCTGGGGGTGGGTGTGGGCTACGCCCACGGTTTGAGCCAGCGCGTCACCCTGCGTGCCGATGTGATGAGCCTGGGCAGCCGCAGCACCAACGAAACCGAAGAAGGCATCGACTACAAGGCCGGCATCAAGATTGGTCGCGTGGGCCTGTTTGCCGATTACTTCCCCCTGGGTGGTGGCTTCCGCCTGACCGCCGGGGCCACCTTCAACCAGAACCGCATCGACCTGCGCTCTCGCTTTGATGGCGTGGGCAGCGTGACGATTGGCGATCAGACCGTCACGCCCGATGCCGACGATTTCTTCAACGTGGACATCAAGTTCCCGAAGGTCACGCCCTACGTCGGCATCGGTTGGGGACACCAGGCCACCAGCAAGGGCTGGGGCGTGGTTGCGGACCTGGGGGGCTCGATCGGTCGCGCCAAGGTCAAGGCCAGCACCAACCTGATCGGTAACGGCATCACCCAGGACGATGTGGACCGTGAACTGGCCGACCTGCGCGACGGCGTGGGCAAGATCCGCTTCTGGCCCCAAGCCACGGTGGGTGTGAGCTACCGCTATTGATCAAAAACCCGGGCCCCTCGATGGGGCCCGAACGGGACACGTCCATGAAGTCGACTCACCTCATGCTGTTGGCCTGCGTGCTGGCCATGGTCATGCAGTCGGCGCCTGCGAAAGACGCCCCCGGCCAGCCTCCCGCGCTACAGATCTCGGACGACGGCGCCAGCATTCTCGACCGTCAGACGCGTCAAGTGTGGTCACGCTGTCTGGAAGGCACCCAGTGGGATGGACAGACCTGCAGCGGATCACCACGCATGGTCACGCACGCCCAGGCCCTGGCATTGGCGCGGGCGCGCTCCCGGCAAGAGGGGCAGCGCTGGCGTCTGCCACGCGTCAAAGAACTCCAGGCCTTGTCACGCAAGGCGGCGCAGGCGACCACACCGTCTCTACTGCCCACGGCACCGGGGGGCTGGCTCTGGACAGACTCCGCCACCATCGACACGCGGCCGGTCAACCCCTATGACTACAACAACATCCAGCGCGGCATCGACGCCCAGAACGCCAACAACATGGCCTTCCTGCATGGCTGGACGGTGCATCAGGACACAGCCGAAGCCCGAGGCGACACACCCAAACGAACCCGTCTGCCAGTGCGGCTGGTGCGCGCGGACCCGTGAGCCGTGCTGAGCCGCGCTCAGAAGAACTCCAACTCGCCCGAATCCACCAGCTCTTCGGTCGACACCTGGACCTCCTTGAACTCCTCAGGCGACCAGTTCAGGTTGAACACCAGCCGTTGATAAATCTCCACCGGCGGCGAGCTCTGATCGTCCAGATCGGTCAGGATGTATTTGAAGCACAACTGCGGCGTGCTGGAGCCAAACGAGATGTTCTTCTCGTCCAGCATCACCAGCATGGGCACCTGGATCTGCGACATCAACGTTCGGTACTCATCGCCCACATAGTGCGACTTGAACGATCCCCACACCATGTTTGTGATTTCACCGAGCACATCCGAGATGCGCTGAGCCTTGGGCTTCACGTACGGATCGTGTGAACTCGGGTCGAGCTTGAGCATGCGGTTCTCGCACTGCAGCATCATGTAGCCGCGGCACCAGGTGCTTTCCAGCGGCACCAGGGTGAAGACCTCACCGCACACGATCGAGTCTTTGACAATGTACGGTGCCTCGCAACTCAGGCTGAAGCGGCGGAAGTAGGTCAGCACCGCATCTTCGGTGATGCGCTGAATGCCACGCACCATCGCGTTGGGAAAGTAGTAGCTGAAGATGAAATCCCGCAGGCTGTACTTCAGCGCATCCATGTCGTCGATGCAATAGGCCGCACAAAAACAATCTTGGGCACGCTGAGGCAAGCCCTCCAGCGTGCTGGTGTGGCCGCGACGCAAGAAGATGGGCAACTCCGGCCTGATCTTGTGCAGCTTGAGCGCCAGATCAATGCCGCCCTGGGGCGAATCGTTGTAGCTCTCGGACATCAGGATGCCGCCCAAGTCCACATTGGACTTGAGCACGCTCATCACGTTGTTCGAGTGCGTTTTCAGCCCGATGAGGTGGTTGTCGGCGCAGAACTGCTTGATCAGCTCCAGGGTCTCCGCGTTGCCATCGTCGATGATGAGCACCTTGGCAACCACGTTCTCGCTCGCGTCCATGCTGTACCTTTCCTGCCAGCCACTTGGCTGATGTCGACATCCATGACCAATGACGACATCGTAGGAAAGCCACAGGGCCGCGCGCAACCAGTGCGCTGCACGCAGCCCAAGGAAACGCTCACATTTCGCAGATTTTCCGAGTTTCGAGGGCGGGGCATCCAAGTCGCAGCGCCGCCCGCATCGCATCTGGCCCTGCACAGATCATCACCCTCGTCAACGGCGCACGAGCTCGGCCAGCTGCTGCGCCGTTGGCGGGGCTCCCAGCCAGATCTTCACCTTGGAAGCCCCGGCCCCCAAACCCATTTCGGTCAGCGCGCGCTCTTCGATCTGGGTCAGTCCCCCGTCGATCAATTCCTGGGGATGAATGACCAGGAAGGGTCTGGGCATGAACCACCTGCCCGCATACGCCCGCTTCAGCGCACGGGCCAAGGTTTGCTCGCCGATCGCGAAGTTGCCAAGGATCGACCGTGGATGAGAAAACTGGCCATGGTCATCCACCGTGACGCCCCGGTCGGGGAGGCTCACTCGCAAGCGGTCACGAAAAATCTGAACATACGCCACCGGCGCAAAGAATGAATCCAACATGGTGCCCTGAGGTGCTTCATCCGGCGCGCCAGACGTGCCCCGAGGGCTGCGCGCTCAAAAAATCAGACGTTCTCGACGCAGAATAACGCCCTTCCATGCGGTCGCGGGCCCCAGCAGGCACCAGCAACTGTTCGTCATTGCACCATGTCTCATCCACGCACCCTCGTTCCCTCGCCGCTCGCGCGCCTGTTGCGGGCCTGGGCACGCCTGGACACGAACGCCGCACCGGCCGATCCAGCCGGCCGGCTGGGCGAATGGCTCTCGGCCGTGGACAGCGTGCGGCTGGATGCGGCCCTGCAGGCCATCGACCGGTATGCCGCGTCTGCCCGCGAGGTGGCCTCCTCCGTTGACGTCAAGGCACTGGCCGAGCGCCACCAGCGCTTTCTGACCGACACCGCCGACTGGCTTCGGTCACTGCCCCTGATGGATGAAGCCTTGGGCGATGGCCAGGTGACGAGCTACGGCCCTTGCCAGCAACGCTACCTGACCGTGCAAAAGCAGCTGGAAAACCGTGTCAATGCCTGGCGTGCGAAGGTGCGCCAGACGCTGGCCACCGGCACTGCACAGATGCGGCAACTGGCCGCACTGGATGGCGTGCTGGACGAGATGCTGAGCCCGCGCGAGCAGCGCTTGTTGACCAGCATCTCGGTCTATCTGGAGCGGCGCTTCGACCACCGACGCCAGGCCGTGAGCCCTGACGACGCGCGCTGGGTGGACGACTTCAACCACGACATGCGGCACATGCTGCTGGCCGAACTGCACCACCGCCAGCAGGCCATACAGGGTCTGGTGGATGCCGCATCCGCGCACCAGGCGACGCCATCGAGCGCCGCACTTTCTTGACAAGAACAACGAACTACCAACATGAACACACGCATTGCAACGGGATGTGCATTCGCTCTGGGGCTGGCGGCCATCGGCTGGGTGGGCTGGGGTTTTGTGGGCACCCACCACCTCGCCTTGGTGATGACCGCTCTCATCGCGGCCGTCTACCTGCTGGGGGCGGTAGAGCTGCGGCAGTACCGAATCGCCACCCATGGCTTGTCGAGGCTGTTGCAAGAAGTGTCTACGCCCCCGGTCGATCTGGCCCAGTGGCTGCAGCCGCTGGACACCACACTGAAGGCCCCCGTGCGTCAGCGCATCGACGGGCAGTCCAGCCCCCTGCCTGGTCCGTCGCTCACGCCCTACCTGATTGGCCTGCTGGTCATGCTGGGCATGCTGGGCACCTTCCTGGGCATGGTGGTCACGTTCAAAGGCGCCGTGTTTGCGCTCGAAGGCTCGGCTGATCTGGCCGCCATTCGGGCCGCGCTGGCCGAGCCCATCAAGGGCCTGAGCCTGTCGTTTGGCACCTCGGTGGCGGGGGTGGCCGCCTCGGCCATGCTGGGCTTGATGTCGTCTCTGGCGCGCCGCGAACGCCTGACGGTGTCGCGCCAACTGGACGCTGCCGTGGCCACCGTGTTGCGCCCCCTGTCGGCCAGCCATCAGCGCGAGCAGACCGTGCAGGCCTTGCAAACCCAGGCGCAAACCCTGCCGCTGCTGGTTGATCGGCTGCAGACCTGGATGACCGAGCAAGACCAGCGGGCCGAGCGCTTGCATCAGCAGTTGATCAGTCAGCAGCAGGCCTTCCAGCACGAGGCCCAGGCCGCCTACACCGAACTGGCCCGCGCCGTGGGCTCATCGCTGCACGACACCTTGCAGCATGGTGTGCAGCAAGCCGCTCAGGCCATCCAGCCTGTGGTGTCTGACACCATGGCCGGCCTGGACCGCCATGCCCAGGCCTTGCATGAGCGCGTGCTGAGCACCACCCAGACCCAATGGCAGGCCCTGCTGGCCGACTGGCATCAGGCGGCCCAGCAATGGCAAGTGCAGCAGGCCCAGGCCGATGAAGCCCGCCTGCAGCAATGGCAACGCAGCCTGGTCGAGACCACCCAGGGCCTGAGCACCGAATGGCAACGCGCGGGCGAGGCCAGCCACGCGCAGCAGCAAGCCATGGTCGACACCTGGACCCACACCGCCCAGGCGATGGCTGAACAGACCCGCCAGCGCGTGCACGACACCTTGCAAGCCAGCCAGCAACTGGTGGCCCAGTCTGAAGCGCTGGTGGCCAGCCGCCTGCAGGCTGAAGCCCAGTGGCAACAGGCCCAACGCGAGCGCATGGATGAGCTGGCCACGGTGTGGCGCCAGGAGCTGACCGCCTTGCGCGACCAGGAGGCCGCCCAGGCCCAGGCCGCCGTGGCGCGGCTGGACGCCCTGCAGGCCTCGGCCGCGCAGCATCTAGCCCAACTGGGCCAGTCGCTGGAAGCGCCCCTCACCCGCTTGCTGCACACGGCAGCCGATGTGCCCCAGGCCGCTGCCGATGTGATCGCCCAACTGCGCCAGGAAATGACGCGGCTGGGCGAACGCGACACCCAGGCCTTGGCCGAACGTGCGGCCCTGACCGAACGCTTGGCCAGCCTGCTCGACACCGTGCACGCCACCACCACCCAGCAACGCGATGCCATCCACCAGCTGGTGCAGTCGGCCACGCAGGTGCTGGAGCACACCGCCACCCGCCTGACAGACCGCCTGACGGCACACACCGCCCAGGTTGACGATGTGGCCACCCGCGTGACGGCCAGCGCTGTCGAGCTGGCCAGCCTGGGCGAAGCCTTCCAGCACGGCATGGCGCACTTCAGCGCCAGCAACCAGCAACTGGCCGAGGCCCTGCAGCGGGTGGAGGCCGCCATGGCGCAATCACTGGCCCGCAGCGATGAACAGCTGGCCTATTACGTGGCCCAGGCCCGCGAGGTGATCGACCTCAGCATCAGCGCCCAACAAGGCATTGTGGAAGACCTGCGCCGCCTCAAAGCCCAGCCGGCCCCCGTGCCCGGAGGCGCCTGAGCATGCTGAGCGACGACCACGACGACGCCCTGGCCCAGACCGCCCCCGTGTGGGCCGTGTTTGGTGACCTGATGGCCGGCCTGCTGGGCGCGTTTGTGCTGATC
Source organism: Aquabacterium sp. (assembly GCA_046295615.1). GTDB lineage: Bacteria > Pseudomonadota > Gammaproteobacteria > Burkholderiales > Burkholderiaceae_C > Aquabacterium. Next base: position 241,418 of record JBKBMV010000001.1, on the reverse strand, counting down.
CTGGTGGGCATGCTGGTGGTGCAGATGGACCTGGTGGCCCACCTTCAGCACGAGGTGCAGAAGCGCCAACAAGAAGAACAGCGTCGCATCGCGCTGGAACAAGCGCTGGCCGGCCCGCTGGCCAGTGGCCGCATCACCCTACGCGAAGGGCGCATCGGCATCAGCGGCAGCGTGCTGTTTGATGCGGGCTCTGACGAGTTGCGCGCCGACGGACGGCAGCTGCTCAAAACCCTGGTGCCGCCCCTGCTGGTGTACCTGAGCGAACGCAACGAGCTGTTGATGGTCAGCGGCTTCACCGACAACAAGCTGCTGCGCGGTGGCAACCAGCGTTTTGACGACAACCTGGAGTTGTCGGCACAGCGGGCCCTGACCGTGACCCGCGCCCTGGTGGACGCCGGCATGCCCTCGTCCCAGGTGTTTGCCGCCGCCTTCGGGCCCGAGCAACCGGTGGCCTCCAACGACAGCGAGGACGGCCGAGCCCAGAACCGCCGCGTCGAGATGGCCCCCGTGCCACGCCTGGCGGCCGGAGCCACCACACCATGAGCGAGCCCACCCTGGCTGCCTTGCGCGCACAGGGCGCGCACCTGCGCGACCCCATGCGTTTTCGGTTTGCCGAAGCGCTGGCCGAGCGCCTGAGCACCCAGCCGCCAGCCGTGCAGGCTCTGCTGCGTGAGCGCCTGGATGTCGTTTTGAGCGAGCTGGCCCACACCCCAGCCCACGCCCCGGCGCCACCGCGTGCGGCCAGCACCCCATCGCCGCTGAGCACGCTCAAGCAGGCGCTGGAGGCACGCCAACGCGCAACCGCGCCCACCACTGAGTTCAACGAGCTGGAGCAGCTGGGCGATGACGACGACACGCTGCACAGCGCACGCCGCTTCAGCGTGGTGTGGGAGCAGATTGCTGCCGAGCGCCAATTGGCCGCAGCCATCCACAACGCCCCTGAGAACGCCGGGCCGCTGAACTCTCACCGGCTGATCGTGCGCGCCATGACGCGCATGCAAGACCTGTCGCCCGACTACCTTCGGCGCTTCCTGAGCCAGATGGACACCTCGCTGTGGCTGGACCAACTGCAGCAGCAGATCAGCCTGAAGGATGGCAAAGGGCGCCGTGCGGGGGCCAAGGGTCGTCGGTAGAACGACGATTCCCGCGGAGATTTGGCGGGTGCGGTGAGATTCGAACTCACGGAACGCGCAAACGTTCGCCGGTTTTCAAGACCGGTGCCTTAAACCGCTCGGCCACACACCCAATGCCGCGTATTCTAGCCGCTGGCCACCAGCACCCCGGGCACAAGGGCCTCACAGCCCGGGCTTCATCGCCTGCGGGCATGGCACCTGCACAACACTGACCCGCCCAGCATCGTCCAGGCAGGCGGCCGTCAAGGCGCCGCCCCACACGCAGCCGGTGTCCAGCGCCAGCAAGTCCGGGCGCTGAATCAGGCCCAGGGTTGACCAGTGCCCAAAGGCCACCGGGGTGCCTGCGGTACAGCGCCCTGGCACGTCAAACCAGGGCATGTAGCCCTCGGGTGCGCCACCGGCACCCTCTTTCGTGGCGAACTCCATTCGGCCCTGCAAATCGCAAAAGCGCAGCCGCGTCAACGCATTGATGATGCAACGGCGGCGGTCGTCGCCTTGCAGCGTGTCATGCCACTGGTCGGGGGTGTTGCCGTACATGGTGCGCAGATACTGGCTCCAGTCGGGGGCCTGCAGGGCCGCCTCCACCTCAGCGGCCAGGTCCAGTGTCTGCTGCCGAGTCCATTGGGGCAGCACCCCGGCGTGCACCATCAACCACCCATGCGCCCATGCCGCCAGCGGCCGATGTCGCAACCAGGTCAACCAGTCATCACGATCAGGGGCATCCAGGATGGGCGCCACCGTGTCGTTGCGGTGGGGCGAGCGTACGCCACACGACACCGCCAGCAGGTGCAGATCGTGGTTGCCCAGCAGGCAGGTCGCGCTGCCTTCCAGGTCGCGCAACAGGCGCAGCACACCCAGCGAATCCGGGCCGCGATTGACCAGATCGCCCAGCACGTACGCGTGGTCTCGCGAGGGCGAGAACCCCAGTCGATCCAGCAAGGTCTGCAAGGGAGCACAGCAGCCCTGCACATCACCAATGAAATATTGCATCACATGATTCTGCTACGCTTCGGATTCCCGAATTGATGGCCCGGCACTGCCCGGTGCCGACCATGGACGTCGCGCTACTGATTTTTCTGATCCTTCTCAACGGTCTGTTTGCCATGTCGGAGATGGCCCTGGCCTCCAGCCGCAAGGCTCGATTGCAGGTGCTGGTCGAGGCTGGCGATGCGGGGGCAGAGGCAGCGATGAAGCTGCACGACAACCCCACGCAGTTCCTGTCCACGATTCAAATCGGTATCACGTCCATCGGGGTGCTCAACGGTATCGTCGGTGAAGCGGCTTTCGCCGGCTCCGTGTCGGAGTGGCTGCTGGCCAACCTGCCCCTGTCGGAGCAAGCCGCGTCAATCTCGGCCACCGGCTTGGTGGTGGTGCTGATCACCTACTTCACCATCATTTTTGGCGAGCTGGTGCCCAAGCGCATCGGCCAGATGTATCCAGAGCCCGTGGCGCGGCTGATTGCCAAGCCCATGGCCCTGCTGTCGGTGCTGACCCGCCCCTTCGTGCGATTGCTGTCGGCCTCGACCGAGGGCATGCTCCGCGCCCTGGGCATCAAGGACAACGGTGGCCGCAGCGTGACCGAAGAAGAAATCGCGGCCCAGTTGGAAGAAGGCCTGGACGCCGGCGTGATCGAGGCACACGAGCACCAGATGGTGCGCAATGTGTTCCGTCTGGATGAGCGCCTGATCAGCTCCATGATGATCCCGCGCAGCGACATCGCCTGGTTGGACATTGAGGCCCCCATGGCAGACAACCTGGCCACCATCGCCAAGCACGGCTACTCGCGCTATCCGGTCTGCCGTGGTGGCCTGGACGATGTGCTGGGCGTGGTCACGGCGCAGCAGCTGCTGCACCAGCTGACGCAGCAAGAGCAGCACAATCTGGCCGAAGGCATGTTGCCCGCCGTGTTCGTGCCTGAAACCCTGTCGGGCATGGAGCTGCTGGAGCACTTCCGGGGCTCGGACACGCAGATGGTGTTCGTGGTGGACGAATACGGTGAGGTGCAAGGCGTGATCACCTTGCGCGATGTGCTGGAGGCCATCACGGGCGAGTTCACCCCAGCTGAAGCCGACGACGCCTGGGCCGTGCAACGCGAGGACGGCAGCTGGCTGGTGGATGGCCTGATTCCCGCCACCGAGCTCAAAGACCGGCTGGGGATCAAGACCCTGCCCGATGAAGACCGTGGCCGCTACAACACCCTGGCCGGGCTGATGATGCTGCTGTTGGGCCGTCTGCCCCAGATCACCGACACGGTGGAATGGGACGGCTGGCGCTTCGAGATCGTCGACATGGACGGCAAGCGCGTGGACAAAGTCTTGGCCTCGCGCCTGGCTGACGACTGACAGGCACGCGCCGCCCGTCGATCAAAACAGGCGATTCAAGGCTGGCGACGAGCCAGCACATCGGCATGCCAGTAGGGCTGCTGTCGCTGCCGCCAGCATAGGCCGGATGGCTCGTCACTGCGCCGCCAGTAGGCCCCACAGCTGGGCGTGGCCCACACCTGGGCACCCTGCTCGGTCAGGCGCCGCATCACCTCGGGGTGCGGGTGGCCATAACGGTTGCGACGCCCCACCTGAATGACGGCCTCCTGAGGCCGAACCGCCTGCAAAAACGCCTGGCTGGACGAGGTGTCGCTGCCGTGGTGCGGCACCAGCAGCACCTCGCTGGCCAGCCCCCCGGGGCCCCACCGCTGGATCAGGGCGCGCTCTTGCGCCACGCCGATGTCGCCCGTGAGCAGCACGGCCGGTCCCCGGCCGTTCAAGGCCTGTACCCGCAACACACACGAGCGCGCGTTGTCATCGGTGCCCGGCCCTGGGTGCCCATCCCGGCCAGGGTGCAGCCAGTCAAAACGCACACCATCCCAGACCCATCCTGTACCGGCCACGCAGGGCTCGTGGGTGGACACACGCCCAAGGGCGTCGGCGTGGCGGCGCAAGGGGTGCTCGGCGGGCAAGGGTGAGTTCAAGCCCTGAACGGGCATGGCCGCCAGCACCGCCGGGGCGCCCCCATGGTGATCGATGTCATCGTGGCTGACCACCAGCTTGTCCAGGCCCGTCACCCCCAGCGCCCGCAAGGCTGGCACCACGGCGCGCTCACCCATGTCCTGTCCTGAGGGGTAACGCACCCCGGCATCAAACAGCAAGCGATGGCGGGCGGTTTGCACCACGATGGCCGAGCCCTGCTCCACATCCACCGCCAGCACCGCCCAATGCCCGGTGGGCGGTGGCGGCAGCACCCGCCATGAGGGTGGCAAGCACACCAAGGCCAGCAAAGGTGGCACCGCCCACCACCGCACTGACCGTGGCACACGCCACAGCCACACCGGCGCGGCCAACAGGGCCCACACGCCCAGCCAGAACGGGAACAGCGGCCACCAGCCCTGAGCCCAAGGCCATGCAGCCATGAACTCCAGCACCGCGCGCATCACCTCCACCGCCCAGGCCGCCACGCTCCACAGGGGGGCCCAGACCACGCCCAGCAGGCTCAACGGCACCACCACCAGGCTCACCCAGGGAATGGCCAACAGGTTGGCGCCCAACCCCACCCACGACATGGACTGAAAGCACATCAGCGCCACCGGGGCCAGCACCAGGGTGGCGCGCCACTGCGTGGCCCACAAGCTTTTGAGTGCCGCTTTGATGCCTGAGGGCGGTGCATCGGTGCCCATCAGCATCATGGTGCCCACCGCCACGAACGACAACCAGAAGCTGGCCTGCTGCCAGGCCCAGGGGTCCATCAGCAGCACCACCACACCCGCCCAGCACCACACCAGGGGCCAGGGCCACTGCACACCAACCGTGCGCAGCACCGTGACGGCGGCCATCATCCACACCGTGCGCTGCGCCGGAATACCCCAGCCCGACAACAGGGCGTACAGCACTGCCGCCAACACACCGGCCCAGGCCGCCGCCACCGGCGCAGGCAGCTGGCGGCAGCACCAAGCCGAGCGCGACCAGAGCCGGCGCACCATCCAGGCCATCAGCCAGCCCATCATGAGCACATGGGTGCCGCTGATGCTCACCAGGTGCGCCACGCCCGTGCGCTGAAAGATCTGCCAGTCGTCACGATCGATGGCGCTTTGGTCGCCCACACTCAGCCCCGCCAGCACCCCGGCGTTGGCCAAGTCGGGTACCTGCTGCGCAATGGCCTGCCGGATGCGCAGGCGCCAGGCGTCGATGCCCGCCTCGGCGCGCACCAGCATGCTCGGAGCCGGCGTGGGGCGCACCGTGCCCGCTGCGTGCACCCCCTGGGCAAACAAGGTGCGGGTGGGGTCCCATCCCCCGGGGTTGTAGGTGCCATCCAGTGGCCGCAAGGCCACGCCCACGCGCCACACCTGGCCAGGCCGCAAATCGGGCAGGTCGGCCGCCGCGCCATACAGCCGCAGCCGCCCGGCTGACGCACCGCCAGCATCCAGCACATCCGCATCAAACCGCCACCGGCGCCCACCGTCCAGCGCCACAGGCAGGCTGTCCACCCGCACCGAGAGCATCACAGGCTCTGCCTTCTGGGGGCGCTCCAGCTGCAGCCCAACGCCCAGCGCAGGCAACCAGGCCGGGGCCTGCATCAGACCGTGGGCACGCCACCCCGTGCTGGCCCAGGCCACCAGCCCCAAGGCCATGACCCAAGCGGCCGGCTGCACGCATGCCCTCCAGTGCACGCGCTGCCCCAGCGGCGACACCCGGGCCAGCCCTGCACCAGGGTGCTGCCACGCGCCCCAGGCCAGACCACCCGCCCACAACAAGGCAGCACCCAAGAGGCCCATGGCATAGACCGACAAAGGCGCCAGGCGCGGCTCGGCCAACTGCCAGGCCACGCCCGCGCACCACGCCATGGCCGCTGCCAGCCACGCCCCCATACCTCACCCCTGATTGCTGCTTGTGAATGCGGCTCAGTGTAGGATCCGGGACCGTGGTGCCGCGCCCCTCTGGAGGGGGTGGCCGTCACCGATCCATCCCTGGCCGGCGGCCCTGTGCGGCCGGCTTCCTATGCATCCAACCCCATGTCGATCGAACAACGTCTGAAGGATCTGGGCATCACCCTGCCCCCCGTGGCCGTGCCGGCTGCCGCCTACGTGCCCTTTGTGCGCACCGGCAACCTGGTGTTCCTGTCGGGTCACATCGCCAAGAAGAATGGCCAGGTCTGGACGGGCCAGCTCGGCCGCACCATGGACACGGCCGAGGGGCAACAAGCCGCTCGTGCGGTGGCCATCGACCTGCTGGGCACGCTCAACGCCGCCGTGGGCAGCCTCGACAAGGTGGTTCGCATCGTCAAGGTGATGAGCCTGGTCAACAGCACGGCCGATTTCACCGAGCACCACCTGGTCACCAACGGCTGCTCCGAATTGATCGGGCAGGTGCTGGGCGACGCCGGTGTGCATGCCCGCAGCGCCTTTGGCGTGGCGCAGCTGCCCCTGGGCTCGTGCGTCGAGATTGAACTCATTGCCGAAGTGCAGGCCTGAACATGTGGCAATCGCGTCGGCTGTGGATGGGGCTGCTCGGACTGAGCTGCCTGGGCTCGGTGGGCATCGCCCTGTGGGCTCAGCACCACTGGGCCATGGAGCCCTGCCCCTGGTGCATCCTGCAGCGCATGCTGTTCGTGGTGGTGGGCGTGCTGGCCCTGATGGCGGCTCTGCAGCCCTCCGGCCTGGTGCGCCGCCTGCTGGCCGTGCTCGCCCTGCCTGTGGCGGGTGCGGGTGCTGCCGCCGCGTTGTGGCAGCACTTCGTGGCGGCCCAAACCCAATCGTGCGCCCTGACCCTGGCCGACAAGATCATCAGCGGCAGCGGGCTGGACGCTCGCTTCCCTGAGGTGTTCGAAGTGCGCGCCTCCTGCGCTGACGCCGCCGTGGATCTGGCTGGCGTGCCGTTCGAATTCTGGAGCCTGGCCCTGTTTGCGCTGGCCGGGGTGGTCTTGATCACGACGTGCCTGACACCCTCTCGCCGTGCTTGACCTGGACCCCAAGGCCCCGACCGCGCTGGTCGACTTTCCTGATCCGACCGACGCCAGCGCGCCCCGCTGGCGTTGGCGCTTTGACCGGCCTGCCCGCTGGCTGGTGGCCCATGATCCCAGCCAAGTGCCAGCCCTTCTCAATGCCGCCCATGCGGCGGCGCAGGCAGGGCAATGGTGCCTGGGCTGGGTGGCCTATGAAGCCGCGCCCGGCCTCAACCCGCATCTGCCCGTCAAGGCCCTGCCTCCCGGCCACCCTTATGCGGTGTGGGCGCTGTTTGACGAGGCCCTGCCCTGGCCTGAGGGGGCCTGCCCCGCTGCTGCTGACGCCAGTTGGCACGTCGATGCCTGGCAGGCCGAGCTGGATGACGCCCAGATCGGCCAAAGGGTGGACACCATCCGCGAACTGATCCGCGAGGGCGAGGTCTACCAGATCAACCTGACCGAGCGACTGAGCGCAGGGTGGCACAACCCGCAGGGCCCCAACGCCCTGGGCCTGGTGCCCTGGTTCGAAGCCCTGCAGCGCAGCCAACCCCAGGCCTACAGCCTCTACCTGGATGGCCGCGCGGCGGCGCGCGGCCCCGGTGTGGTGCTGAGCGTCTCGCCCGAGCTCTTTGTGGACTGGCATGAAGGCCAGCTCACCACCCGCCCGATGAAGGGCACGGCCGCACGGCATGCCGATGCGCACCCTGACCAGGCCGCCGCCGAGCACCTGCGCACCAGCACCAAAGAGCGGGCCGAAAACCTGATGATCGTTGACCTGCTGCGCAACGACCTGGCCCAAGTGGCCGAGGTGGGCAGCGTCAAGGTGCCCAGCTTGTTCGATGTGCAGGCCTGGCCCACGGTGTGGCAGATGACCTCCACCATCACCGCCCGCAGCCGCAGCGGGCTGAGCCTGGCCGAGCTTTTCGGGGCGCTGTTTCCGTGCGGCTCGGTCACGGGCGCGCCCAAGCGGCAGGCCATGCACCACATCGCCCGGCTGGAGCGCAGCCCGCGCGGTGTGTACTGCGGCGCCGTGGGCCTGATGCAACCGGGAGGGCGTGTCACCTTCAACGTGCCCATCCGCACCGCCACCCTGCACACCCCGCCACCACCCGCCCCGTGGCAGGCACGCTGCGGCATCGGCAGCGGCATCACGCTGGACGCCACCCCCCAAGGCGAGCTGGCCGAGTGGCGTGCCAAGCAGCAGTTCTTGCGACGCGCCGACAAGCCCTTCCAGTTGCTGGAGTCGCTGCGACTGGAAGACGGCCAGATCCCGCGCCGCGAGCGCCATCTGCAACGGCTGCTGACCAGCGCCCGACACTTCGCCTGGCCCTGGGCTCAGCCTCACGGCCAGCGCCATGCCGATGAGGCTGTGGTGCAGGCGCGGATGAACCATGCCCTGGATGCTCAGGCCCAGGCCCACCCAGAGGGCGTCCACAAACTGCGCCTGCTGGTGAGTGTGGATGGCGCCGTGCAGTGCGAATGTGCCCCGTTGCCGCCAGCGGCCTCGGTGCCCCCCCAGGTGGCATTGGCCCGTCAACCCATGCCCGAGGCGGACGACTTCATCCGCCACAAAACCACGCGGCGGCAGGCCTATGCCGCCCATCCGGCGCCCAGCGGCTGCCTGGACACCCTGCTCTACAACGCGCAGGGCGAGCTGACCGAGTTCACCATCGGCAATGTCGCGCTGAAACTGGACGGGCAGTGGTACACCCCCCCGCTGTCATGCGGGCTGTTGCCAGGCGTGATGCGCCAAACCTGCCTGGACGAAGGTCGCCTCATCGAACGGCGCCTGCTGGTGGACGACCTGGCGCGCGCCCAAGGCTTGGCCCTGCTCAACAGCGTGCGCGGCTGGGTGGACGTCACGCTGACAGCCTGACGCCAGTTTGACGCTGATCGAGTCGCATCAAACACCCTCCGATTCAAGGACTCCCTCTTGCGCCCGGGTGTGAAATACGCACAATTGCTACCTGTCGGTCACAAATATACCGATTGGTACATTTTGCAACCAAACCATCCAGGATCCAGCATGATCACGTCCTTGCCTTCTCTGCGCCACATCGGTGTCGCTGCCGTGGCCGCCCTGTCCGTGATGGCCACCAGCGCCCACGCGACCAACGTCAACCTGAAATCGTACCTTGAGTGCCGCAGCACCAAGCTGGTCAATTTCCCCGGCACCATCGTGGACGCGGCCATCGCCACGCCCCAGCTGAGCACCCTGGTCAACCTGGTGGTGTCGGCCAACCTGGTGGGCGCCCTGTCGGCCCCCGGCAACCTGACCGTCTACGCCCCTACCAACGACGCCTTCGGCAAGGTGCCTGCACCCCTGCTGGGCCTGATCGGTGGCGACGTCAACCTGCTGACCAGCGTGCTGACCTACCACGTCAGCCCCGGCACGGTCGATCCGCGCCGCAACCTGATCCCCACGCAGGTCAAGACCCTGCAAGGCCAGACCCTGTACGTCGGCTATGACAAGGACGGCGCTTCGGTGAACCAGTCGGTGGCCTCGTGCACCGGCGTGAAGACCACCAACGGCACCGTGTGGCTGATCGACAGCGTGCTGCTGCCCCAGTTCAAGTGATGCCCCCACGGCCGCGCCACCGGCGCGGCTGGTGCACACTCGGTGGTGTTGAGTCTTGATTCTCCTCACCCAACACCACCCCACCATGCGACTGCTGCACACCATGCTGCGCGTTGGCCACCTCCAGCGCGCCATCGACTTCTACACCCAGGCCCTGGGCATGACCTTGCTGCGCACGGTCGATCGCCCTGAACAAAACTACACGCTGGCCTATCTGGGTTATGGGCGCAACCCCGAACACGCCGAGCTGGAGTTGACCTACAACTACGGCGTCGAACGCTACGAGATGGGCACGGCCTACGGCCACATCGCCCTGGGCGTGGACGACATCCATGCCGTGTGCGATCAGGTTCGCCAACACGGCGCCGCCCTGGGCGCGGCCGTCACCCGCGAGCCCGGCCCGGTCAAGGGCGGCAACACCATCATCGCGTTCGTGACCGACCCCGACGGCTACAAGGTCGAACTCATCCAGCACGGCTCACCCATGTGAGCCCCTCCGCGCTGGCCACGGTCGCGCGTGCAGCGCCCGTGGCGGCTTCGGCTCAGCCCGGACGCCGTGCGGCGATCACGGGTGTATCAACCGACACATCACCACACTGCGCCCGGTGGCGCAGGGCGTGGTCGATCAGCACCAGGGCCAGCATGGCCTCGGCAATCGGGGTGGCACGGATGCCCACGCACGGGTCGTGGCGCCCGAACGTTTCCACGGTGGCGGGCTGACCATTCAGATCAATGGACTGCCGAGGCGTGCGGATCGAACTGGTCGGCTTGATGGCAATCGCCACCCGCAGATCCTGCCCCGTCGAGATGCCGCCCAGCACCCCGCCAGCGTGGTTGCTGGCAAAGCCATCGGGATAGAGCTCGTCACCATGCACGGTGCCGCGCTGCGACACGCTCTCGAAGCCGGCGCCGATCTCCACACCCTTCACCGCATTGATGCCCATCATCGCGTAGGCGATGTCGGCATCCAGCTTGTCAAACAAGGGCTCGCCCAGGCCCACCGGCATGCCCGAGGCCTCGACGATGAGCTTGGCACCGCACGAATCCCCCGCCTTGCGCAGCTCGTCCATGTAGGACTCCAGGGCCTCGATCTGGCTGACGTTGGGCGCAAAAAACGGGTTGTGGGGCACGTGCTCCCAGCCCTCGAAGGTAATCGGCATGGTGCCCAACTGGGTCATGCAGGCGCGAATCTCGGTGCCGAACTGCTGGCGCAGCCACTTCTTGGCCACCGCGCCGGCCGCCACCATGGGCGCCGTCATGCGGGCCGACGAGCGCCCCCCCCCGCGCGGATCGCGGATGCCGTACTTGTGCCAGTAGGTGTAGTCGGCGTGCCCGGGGCGGAAGGTTTGCAGAATGTTGCCGTAATCCTTGCTGCGCTGATCGGTGTTGCGGATCAGCAAGGCAATCGGCGCCCCCGTGGTCTTGCCTTCGTACACGCCCGAGAGGATCTCGACCGCATCGGGTTCGTTGCGCTGGGTGACGTGGCGCGAGGTCCCGGGGCGCCGACGGTCCAGGTCGGGCTGGATGTCCGCTTCGGACAGTTCCATGCCGGGCGGGCAGCCATCGATGACGCAGCCAATGGCCGGACCATGAGACTCACCGAAGTTGGTGACCGTGAACAGAAGACCGAAAGTGCTGCCAGCCATGCGCGGGATCCAGATCAATCAAGACGCAAAAGCGTATTGTCCTTCATCCGGCCCCGCACCGGTTGGCGCGGGTCAGATCAGAGCAAGGCCTGGCGCTCGCCAGCGTTTTCTTCCACCGGCCAGTCGCGGATGTAGGCCTTGAGCATGCGGTTCTCGAAGTCCTGACCATCCACCACGGCCTTGGCCACGTCGTAGAACGAGATCACGCCCATCAGGGTCTTGTGCGTCATCACCGGCATGTAGCGCGCGTGACGGCTCAGCATCATGCGGCGCACTTCGTCGATGTCGGTCTCGGGCGTGCAGGTCATGGGATGGTCGTCCATCACGGTGCGCACGGTCAGGCTGCCAAAGGTGCCCCCATTGCGCACGGTGGCCTGGATCACCTCCCGGAAGGTCAGCATGCCGGCCAGGTCGCCGTGGTCCATCACCACCAGAGAACCGATGTCGTGCTCGGCCATGGTGGCGGCCGCTTCAGACAGGCTCTGCTCCGGGGTGACCGTGAACAGGGTGCTGCCCTTGACGCGCAGGATGTCGCTCACTTTCATGGTGATCTCCTCATAAATGGTTGAACACGAGCACTCTGTCACATTCCGACAGACGAATGGTCTCATGACCAGCGGGAAAGCCCTCAAACCCGCCAAAAACACCACGCCTGGCAGGGGTTCAGGCCATGGCCTGGGCCAGGCTCATGTCGTCCAGCCCTGCGCGGGCCCAAAACGCCTGGGTGTGGCCATCAGGGCGGATCAGGGTGTGCCCCACCAAGGGCGCCACGGGCGTCTGGTGCGGGTCACACAACAGCACATACCGCCCGCCCGCCGGGCGATCCGGCTCGTCCAGCAAGCCCACCCAGTCCAGCTCTCGCAACAACTCCAGCGTCGACTCCACCTGCAGCGGGTCGGTGCGCAAACGCGCAGCCACCTCATGGGCCGACAGCCCCCGCTGCGGGCTGCCCTGCTCGCCTTGCAACGCCCGGGTCACGGCCAGCGCCAGGGCAAAGCGGTCGCCGGGCTCATCGCCCCAGCGGGCCACACGGGCCACCAAGGTGGGCATGTAGGCCGCCACCACGGCGCCCAGCAAGATGATGACCCAGCTCAGGTACAGCCAGATCAGGAAGATGGGCACGGCCGCAAATGCGCCGTAGATCGTTGCGTACACCGGCACCTTGCCCAGGTACAGCCCCAGACCGCGCTGCGCCAACTCCAGCCCCAGCGCCGTGAACAAGCCCCCCCACCAGGCGTGTGACCACACCACGTGCGTGTTGGGCACATAGCGAAACAGGGCCGCAAAGCCCAGGGCCTGCAGGCCAAACACCAGGATGGCCAGCAAGGTACCGATTTGCGCAGGCAGCGGCCCCACCAGGCCACGCGAGGCCGAGATGGCATACGAGGTCAGCCACAGACTGGCGCCCAGCAGCAGCGGCCCCAGCGTCAGCGCCGCCCAGTACACCATCACCCGCTGGGCCAGCGAGCGCTTGCGCCGCACCCGCCAGATATTGTTGAGCGTGTGGTCGATCGTCAGCATCAGCGCCATGGCCGTGATGCCCAGCACCACCAGCCCCAGGCCCCCCAGTTGACTGGCCTTGGCCGCAAAGCTGTTGAGGGACACCAGCACCGGCTTGGCGATCACATCGGGCACCAACCCCGCCAGCACCTGCTTTTCCAGCACCTTGCGAAACCGACCAAACACCGGGAAGGCGCTGAACAGCGCCAGCATCACCGTGAACAACGGCACCAGCGCGATGGTGGTGGTGAAGGTCAGGCTGCCGGCGGTCAGGCCCAACCGGTCTTCGCGAAACCGCAGGGCCAAGGTCTGCCAGGTGCGTCGCCAGGGCCACTCCTGGAGCATCTGCCAGCGCTGGCGCCATGACGGCTTCACGCTTGAAGAGGACGTCGAAACTTGCGTCATGGTGGCTATGATGCCACCCATGTCTGAAAGCATTCACGAACTCGGCCCCAACGAACTCGTCGTGGGCCAGCATCCGCCCGAGCGCCTGGCCCTGATCGAGCGCCTGCGGATGCTCTGCCTGGGCCTGACCATCGCGCTGATCGTGCTGGGCCTGTGCTGGGAATTGTGGCTGGAGCCTTTGCCCGGCGGCACCGGTGCCCTCGCCCTCAAGGTGGTGCCCCTGTTGTTTCCTCTGAGCGGCATGCTGCGCCACCGCATGTACACCTACCGCTGGACGACGCTGCTGATCTGGCTGTATGTGGCTGAAGGCCTGGTGCGCGTCAGCGGCGATCCGGGTCTGTCGGCCTGGTTGGCCGGCATCGAGTTGCTGCTGTCCGTGGGGCTGTTCGTGGCCTGCTCGGCATACGTGCGTCTGCGCCTGAAGGTGCTGCCCGGCAAGCAGGCCGCCACGGCTGATTCCAAGGCATGAGCCTCGACATCGCGGCCGCCGCTCATGCAGCCGCGACCGACGCGGCGCGCTGGCAACTGCTGCGCCATCTCGTGGGCGACGCCCACGTGCTGCAGGCGGAGCACCTGGACGAGCACCACCGCCGCCGCCACCTGCATGACTGGCGCGGCCGATACCAGGGCCGCTGCCGCGCGGTGGTGTCCCCGGGCTCCACCCAGGAGGTGCAGAGCGTGGTTCGCGCCTGCCAGGTGTGGGGTTGGCCTTTGGTGCCCCAGGGAGGCAACACCAGCCTCGTGGGCGGCTCCGTGCCCGATGCCAGCGGACAACACCTCGTGCTGTACCTGGGCCGGCTGCGCCAGGTGCGCCAGCTGGACGCCAACAACCTCACCATCACCGTCGAGGCGGGCTGCACCCTGGACGAGGTGCGCCAGCACGCCGCGCAAGCGGGATGGTTGTTTCCGCTCAGCCTGGCCTCAGGCGGCCAGTGCACCATCGGCGGTAACCTGGCCACCAACGCGGGCGGCACGCAGGTGCTGCGCTACGGCACGGCCCGCGAGCTGTGCCTGGGCCTGGAGGTGGTCACCGCGCAGGGTGACTGCTGGAGTCAGCTGGCCGGCCTGCGCAAGAACAACACCGGCTACGACCTCAAAGACCTGTTCATTGGCAGCGAGGGCACGCTCGGCGTGATCACCGCTGCCACCCTGAAGCTCTTTCCCGCGCCCCGGGGCACGGCCACGGCCTTGCTGCGCTGCCCGGATGCAGGCGCGGCGGTGGCCCTGCTCACCCGGGCCCGACAACGCCTGGACGCCGGCCTGGTGGCCTTTGAAGCGATGGCGCCACGCCCGCTGGCCCTGGTGCAAGAGCACCTGCCGGAGGTCACGCGCGGGCTGGGCCCCTGGTCCACCCCAGACGGGCCGTCGAGCGACCATCCGGCCAGCGCGACGGCCAGTGCGCCAGGCGGCTCATCGGCCACCCCACCTGCACAGCTGAACGCATGGCTGGTGCTCATCGAGCACGTGGGGCCGCGTGAAACGGTACTCATCGAGCAGGAACTGGCCGAGTTGCTGGAACAGGCACAGCACGACGGACTGATTCAAGACGCCTGGCTGGCCGGCAGCCTCGCTCAACAGCAAGCGCTGTGGCGACTGCGCGAATCCATCCCGCTGGCAGAGAAAGCCGAGGGGCTCATGGTCAAGCATGACATCGGCCTGCCCACCTCCGTCATCCCCCAATGGCTGGCCCAGTGTGAGCAGGCTCTGCTACAACGCTGGCCGGGATGCCAGGTCGTGTGTTTTGGGCACCTGGGCGATGGCAACCTGCACTACAACGTGCAGGCACCGGCTGAACTCCGTCAGGGCGCGGCCTTCGAACAGTTCGAGCGCGACGTCAACACGGTGGTGTTTGATCTGGTGCAGGCCCACGGCGGCACCTTGTCGGCCGAGCACGGCATTGGCGCGCTGCGCCGCGACGAACTGGCGCGTCGCGCGCCGCCAGAAGGGCTGGCCATGATGAGGGCCATCAAGCAGGCGCTGGACCCGCAGGGGCTGTTCAACCCTGGACGTCTGATCCCGCCTGGCTCGCCTCGTCCGTGAGGGTCTGCCACACCAAGGGCCACTGCCCGGCACGCCACTGCTGCAGCCACATCAGGCCCACGATGGTCTTCACGTCCGTGACGACACCGTCGCGCACGCCGGCCTCCAGATCCTGCTGGCTGGCCGCAAACACATCGAGAAACTCGCCGTCGTCCAGTTGCCGTTCACCAGCTTCCAGCTCGTCGGCAAACCAGATCTCGATCACTTCATCGGCATAGCCGATCACCGGATGCATCACACCCGCCCGAGCCCAGCGGCGGGCTCGGTAACCGGTTTCTTCCCACAGTTCGCGCTGGGCACAGCGCCAGCCACCCTCTCCTGCGTCAAGCTTGCCAGCGGGAAACTCCACCATCACCCGCTGCACGGGGTATCTGAACTGACGCTCCAGCACCAGACGCCCATCTGGGAGGATGGGCACCACCATCACGGCGCCGGGATGGTTGACGTACTCACGCGTGGCCTCGCGCCCATCGGGCAAGCGCACCACATCACGGCGCAAGCCAATGAACCGCCCGCTGAACACTTGATCGGATCGCACCGTGTGTTCACGCAGATGGTCACCACCCTGGGTGCCCAGCAGCACCTCGGCCGATGACAAGGTTTCAGCCGGCTTGCTCATGTGTGATTCACCAAGGATGGCGCAGCAACAGGCGCGCGGCCCACGCTCAGGCGCCGCGACGCAAGTGGCGCCACACAAAGCCCGGGAATGCCAGCGTGCACATGACACACAGCCACACCGCCACGAACTCCCAGCGCAGCGGGCTGGTCTGGCCCAGGTAGGCCTCCAGCCCACGGCCGATCAAGGCGACCAGCAGCGCGTAAGACAGCAGCTCCAGCACGCGCCACCAGGTGGACTTGGGTTGCCGGCGCGGGCCGAGCGCAAAGATGCGCTCGTTGACGAACGGCAGATTGGCCGCCAGCAGCGCGAGCAGCAAGATCGCCACCACAGACCAGACAGGCACCATGCCGCTCATGTTGATCAACCTGCCAGCGAGCGCTGGATGACCTCGGCGCACAGCGCCATCAAGCCGCCCGGCAGGATGCCCAGACCCAGCACGGCCAGGGCGTTGACCGACAACAGCGTGCGGGCACCACCACCATCCGGCACCGGATGGGTGTCGGTGGGCTCATCAAAGTACATGACCTTGACCACCCGCAGGTAGTAGAACGCGCCCACCAGCGACAGCAGTACCGCCGCGATCGCGATCTGCAGCAAGAAGGGCGAGTTGGTCGTGATCAGCGACTGCAGCACAGCCAGCTTCGCGTAGAAGCCCACGGTCGGCGGGATACCGGCCAGCGAGAACATGAAGACGGCCATCACGGCAGCCATCGCCGGGCTGCGCCTGCCCAGACCCGCCAAGTCGTTGATCTGCTCGGACTCGAACCCAGGGCGGGCCAGGAACATGATCAGACCGAAGGTGCCGACCGTGGTCAGCACGTAGGTGATGATGTAGAACAGCGCCGAACCATAGCCATTACCCGCCGACACCGTGTTGCCCGCCACCACCGTGGGCACGAAGCCCAGCAGCATGAAGCCCAGTTGCGCAATACCCGAGTACGCCAACATGCGCTTGAGGTTGGTCTGCGCGATGGCGGCCAGGTTGCCCAGCGCCATCGACGCCACGGCCAGCACCAGCAGCATCTGTTGCCAATCGGTGGCCAGGCTGATCAGGCCTTCCACCAGCAAACGCATGGTGATGGCAAACGCAGCCAGCTTCGGCGCACCAGCCACCATCAGCGTGGCGGCCGTGGGCGCGCCCTGGTACACATCAGGCACCCACATGTGGAACGGCACCACACCCAGCTTGAAGGCCAGGCCAGCCACGATGAACACCACGCCGAACACCAGCACCTGCTTGTTGGCCTCGCCCGCCAGCGTGGCCTCATAGACCTCGCGCAGGTCCAGCGACCCCGTGGCGCCGTACATCATCGACAAGCCGTACAGCAGGAAGCCCGAGGCCAGCGCGCCCAGCACAAAGTACTTCATGGCCGCTTCGGTCGACTGCGCGTGATCACGACGCAGGGCCACCAGGGCGTACAGCGACAGCGACATCAGCTCCAGACCCAGGTAGATGGTCAGGAAGTTGGCGCTGACAATCATCACCTGGATGCCCAGCAAGGCCAGCATGCTCAGCGAGAAGAGCTCGCCCTTGAGCATCTCGCGGTCACCCGCATAGGCCTGAGCGTAGGTCAAAGTGGCCATCACGGCCAGCGTGGCACACAGCGCGAGCAAATGACCCATGGCATCGGTGGCCACCATATTGTTCATGGCGTAGACCGAGGCGGGCTGGTCCAGCGCCACCAGATGCAGGGCAGCCACCACCGACAGCGACAACATCGACAGGATGTAGGTCGGCCGACGGCGCGGGCAGGACACAAACAGATCGGCCAGTGTCACCACGCAGGTGAGCACGAAGAGCGCGATCTCCGGAGACAGGGCGAGCCAGTTCAGATCAGTCATTTTCTTGCGGCCCTCAGTTCAGTTTGCTGGTGGACACGTGCTTGAGCAGCTCCACCACCGACACGTGCATCGCATCGGTGAAGGGCTTGGGCTGGATGCCCATCCACAGCACGGCAGCCGCCAACACGGCCAGGATCAGGAATTCGCGGGCGTTGATGTCCTTCAGCGCGCGCACATCGTCGTTGGTGACGTCACCGAAGTACACACGCTTGTACATCCACAAGGTGTAGGCCGCGCCGAAGATCAGCGCCGTGGCCGCCAGCACGCCCACCGGGAAGTCGTACTCGACGGCACCCAGGATGACCATCCACTCACCCACGAAGCCTGCGGTGCCCGGCAGGCCGCAGTTGGCCATGGCGAACAGCAGGGCAAACGCCGCAAACTTGGGCATGGTGTTGACCACACCGCCATAGGCCGCGATTTCACGCGAGTGCACGCGGTCGTACAGCACGCCGATGCACAGGAACATGGCGCCCGACACGAAGCCGTGGGCGATCATCTGGACCAGACCGCCGGTCACGCCCAGCTCATTGAAGATGAAGAAGCCCAGCGTGACGAAGCCCATGTGAGCAATCGACGAATAGGCCACCAGTTTCTTCATGTCCTGCTGCACCATGGCCACGAGACCGACGTAGATCACGGCGATCAGCGACAGCACGATGATCACGGGCGCGAACTGGTGCGAGGCGTCAGGCGCGATCGGCATCGAGAAGCGCAGGAAGCCATAAGCCCCCAGCTTCAGCATGATGGCCGCCAGCACCACCGAGCCACCCGTGGGGGCTTCGACGTGGGCGTCGGGCAGCCAGGTGTGCACCGGCCACATCGGCACCTTGACCGCAAAGGCAGCAAAGAACGCGCCGAACAGCAAGGCCTGCGGCGTGGCGCCCAGGGGCAGCTTGTGCCAGTCCAGGATGCTGAACGAACCACCCGACTTGTAGTACAGGAAGATCAGCGCGATCAGCATCAGCAGCGAGCCCAGCAGCGTGTACAAGAAGAACTTGAACGCGGCATACACCCGACGCGGACCACCCCAGATACCGATGATGATGTACATCGGGATCAGCGTGGCTTCGAAGAACACGTAGAACAGCAGCCCATCGAGGGCGGCAAAGACGCCGACCATCAGACCCGACAGCACCAGGAAGGCGCCGTAGTAATGGTGGGGGCGGTCTTCAATGACCTCCCAGCCGGCCAGCACCACGATGATGGTGATGAAGGCCGTCAGCGGCACGAACCACATCGAGATGCCGTCCACCCCCAGGTGATAGTTGACGTTGAAGCGCTCGATCCACACGGCGTGCTCGACGAACTGCATGGCGGCGGTGCTGCCATCGAAGTTGAGCATCAGGGGCACCGTCACGGCAAAGCCGGCCAGGGCACCCACCAGGGCGACCCAGCGGCTGACGTTGGCGTTGGCCTGCCGACCGAGTATCAGCAGCAGGATCCCGAAGGCCACTGGAACCCAGATGGCCATGGACAAGATATTGGGCATGTTTTGCATGAACCGGCCTCGCGCTTACGGCTGCATGAACACGAACCAGGTCATGAGGGCGAAGACACCCAGGATCATGACCAGCGCGTAGTGATAGAGATAACCCGTCTGGAACAGGCGGATGAGCGATCCGAACAAGCCCACGAGCTTGGCCGAACCGTTGACCAGCAGACCATCGATCAGGGCCTGGTCGCCCACCTTCCACAGACCACGACCCAGCAGTCGTGCACCGGCGGCGAAGATGTTCTCGTAGATCCAGTCCATGTAGTACTTGTTCTCGCCAATCACGATCAGCGGACGAAGCACACGGGCGAAAAAGGCCGGAATCTGCGGGGCCACGATGTAGAACACGTAGGCCGTGACCACACCACCCAGCGCCAGGAAGAACGGCAGGGTCACGAAACCGTGCACACCCATGGCGAAGGCTTCATGGCCGGTCGGCTGGGCCGCACCGTGGTAGAAGAACTCGCGCAGTTCAGCCATGGCGGGGTGCTTGGCCGCATCCACAAAGATGGCTGACTTCAGGAACTCACCGAACAGCAGCGGCTCGATCGCCAGGAAGCCGATCACCACCGACGGCACCGCCAGCAACAGCAGGGGTGCGGTCACCACCCAAGGAGACTCGTGCGGCTCGTGGTGATGGCCGTCGTCATGGTGGTCATGTTCGCCCGGGAAGGGCTTGTGGTGGAAGCGCTCCGGGCCATGAAAGACCAGGAAGTACATCCGGAAGCTGTAGAAGGCGGTGATGAACACACCGGCCATCACGGCAAACTGAGCAAAGCCCGCCGCCGGCAAGTTGCTGTGGCTGGCCGCGATCAGGATGGAATCCTTGGAGTAGAAGCCCGCGAAGAACGGCGTGCCGATCAGCGCCAACGAGCCCAGCAGCGAGGTGACCCAGGTGATGGGCATGCGCTTCCACAGGCCACCCATGTTGCGGATGTCCTGATCGTGGTGCATGCCGATGATGACCGAGCCCGCACCGAGGAACAGCAGCGCCTTGAAGAAGGCATGCGTCATCAGGTGGAACACGGCCACGTTGTAGGCCGACAGGCCCAGGGCCACGGTCATGTAACCCAACTGCGACAGCGTGGAGTAGGCCACCACGCGCTTGATGTCATTCTGGATGATGCCCAGGAAGCCCATGAACAGGGCCGTGATGGCGCCGATCATCAGGATGAAATTCAGGGCGGCATCCGACAGCTCGAACAACGGCGACATGCGGGTCACCATGAAGATGCCGGCCGTCACCATGGTGGCGGCGTGGATCAGCGCGGAGATCGGGGTCGGGCCTTCCATCGAATCCGGCAGCCACACGTGCAGCGGAAACTGCGCCGACTTACCCATCGCACCGATGAACAGGCAGATGCAGATCACGGTGATCAGCGACCAATCGGTCCTGGGCAGCGTCAGCGAGGTCAGGTCGTTGGCCTTGGCGAACAGCTCGGTGTAGTTGAGCGTGCCGGTGTAGGCCAGCAGTAGGCCGATGCCCAGGATGAAGCCGAAGTCACCCACCCGGTTGACCAGGAAGGCCTTCATGTTGGCGAAGATGGCCGTGGGCTTCTTGTACCAGAAGCCGATCAGCAGGTACGACACCAGGCCCACCGCTTCCCAGCCGAAGAACAGCTGCAGGAGGTTGTTGCTCATCACGAGCATCAACATCGAGAAGGTGAACAGCGAGATGTACGAGAAGAAGCGCTGGTAGCCGTCGTCTTCTTCCATGTAGCCGATGGTGTAGATGTGCACCATCAGCGACACGAAGGTCACCACGCACATCATCATGGCCGTCAGGCCATCGACCATGAAGCCAACTTCCATCTTCAGGGAGCCCAGCGTCATCCATTCATAGACCGTGGCATTGAAGGATGCGCCGTCCACGGCGACAGCCTTCAAGGTCATGGCCGAAAAGATGAAGGACACCAGCACCCCGAGGATGGTGATGACGTGGGCGCCACGGCGCCCCACCGTCTTGCCGAACAGGCCTGCCACGATGGACCCGACCAGCGGGGCCAGCACGACGACCAGCAGCTCGTTTTGAGTGATCTCTGACATGGTTTATGTTTCTTCTGGCGAGGCCGCTCAACCCTTCAGGGTGTCGAGTTCGTCGACGTTGATGGACGCGCGGTTGCGGAACAGCACCACGAGGATGGCCAGACCGATGGCCGACTCGGCGGCCGCCACGGTCAGGATGAAGAACACGAACACCTGACCATGCATGTCACCCAGGTAGTGGGAGAACGCGATGAAGTTCAGGTTGACGGCCAGCAGCATCAGCTCGATGGCCATCAGCAGCACGATCAGGTTCTTGCGGTTCAGGAAGATCCCGATCACCGACATGGCGAACAGGATGGCCCCGAGCGACAGGTAATGTCCGAGGGTGATCGAGGTCATGCCTGGCCTCCGTTGTTGTTGTTCTCAGGCTGGGCGAGGGCCTCGACCTGCGGAGCCATCTTGACCACGCGCAGGCGGTCGGCCTTCTTGACGCGCACCTGCTCGGACGGATCCTGGTAGCGCGAATCCTTGCGCTTGCGCAGGGTCAGCGCGATGGCGGCGATCATGCCCACCAGCAGGATGACGGCAGCCACCTGCACCAGGAAGACGTACTCGGTGTACATCAGGATGCCCAGCGCCTTGGTGTTCGACATCTCAGCAAACTCGGGCGCCATGGGCTTGGCCTGGGGCAGGTCAAAGCCACGGGTCAGCACGAAGGCCATCTGCACGGCAATCACCGCGCCGATCAGGCCGGCCACCGGGAAGTGCTTCCAGAAGCCCCGACGCAGCGAGTCGATATTGATGTCGAGCATCATCACCACGAAGAGGAACAGCACCATCACCGCCCCCACGTACACAAGGACCAGGGTGATGGACAGGAACTCTGCCTGCAACAGCATCCACACGCACGAGGCGCTGAAGAAGGCCAGCACCAGGTGCAGTGCGGCCGTGACGGGGTTCTTCGCAGTGATCACGCGGAAGCCCGCGTAAACCAGCACGAAGGCGAAGGCGTAGAAAAGTAGGCTCAATGTATCCATGGTTCAGCGGTACTTGGCGTCCGCCTCCTTGTTCGCGGCGATTTCCTTTTCATAGCGATCCCCCACCGCCAGGAGCATGTCCTTGGTGAAGTACAGGTCGCCACGCTTTTCTCCGTGGTACTCGAAGATGTGGGTCTCGACGATGGCGTCCACCGGGCAGCTTTCTTCGCAGAAGCCGCAGAAGATGCACTTCGTCAGGTCGATGTCGTAGCGCGTGGTGCGGCGCTGGCCGTCGTCACGCACAGCCGACTCGATGGTGATGGCCATGGCCGGGCACACCGCTTCACAGAGCTTGCAGGCGATGCAGCGCTCTTCGCCGTTGTCATAACGGCGTTGGGCGTGCAGACCACGGAAGCGCGGCGACATCGGGGTCTTTTCTTCCGGAAACTGCACGGTGATGTGCGGCTTCAGGAAGTGGCGCCCCGTGATGGCCATGCCTTTGAACAGTTCGAGCAGAAAGAAGCTCGAGACGAATTCCTTGAGGGATGTCGCAGACATATAGACCCCTTACTTCCAGATGTTCCAGGGCGAGACCATCCAGCCGCCCACCACCACCAGCCACACCAGGGTGACGGGGATGAAGATCTTCCAGCCCAGACGCATGATCTGGTCGTAGCGGAAGCGCGGGAAGGAGGCGCGCACCCACAGAAAGAGCGTGACGATGATGAAGGTCTTGATGCCCAACCAGATCCAGCCCGGAATGAAGCTCAAGGCCTCAACCGGGGGCAGCCAACCACCAAAGAACATGGAGGCAGCCAGGGCCGAGATCAGGATCATGTTGGCATACTCGGCCAGGAAGAACATGGCGAACGCCATGCCCGAGTATTCGATCATGTGACCGGCCACGATCTCGGACTCACCTTCCACCACGTCGAAGGGGTGGCGGTTGGTTTCGGCCAGACCGGAAATGAAGTACACGACCACGATGGGCAGCAGCGGCAGCCAGTTCCAGGACAGGAAGTTCAAACCCATGTCGGCAAACTGACCCTTGTCCTGGCTCATGACGATGTCGGTCATGTTCAGCGAACCAGCGGTCATCAACACCACCACGAAGCAGAAGCCCATGGCCAGCTCGTACGACACCATCTGTGCCGAGGCGCGCATGGCACCCAGGAAGGCGTACTTCGAGTTGGAGGCCCAGCCGGCGATGATCACGCCGTAAACCTCCAGCGAGGTGATGGCCATCAGGAACAGCAGGCCCGCGTTGACGTTGGCCAAGGCCACTTCAGGACCGAACGGCACCACCGCCCATGCGGCCAGGGCAGGCATGATGGTCATGATCGGACCGATGAGGAACAGGCTCTTGTTGGCTGCCGTCGGGACGATGATTTCCTTGAAGATCAGCTTGACGGCATCGGCGATGGGCTGCAGCAACCCGCCCGGACCCGTGCGGTTAGGACCTGGGCGCACTTGCGACCAGCCAATGGCCTTGCGCTCCCACAGCGTGAGGTAGGCCACACAGCCGAGCAAAGGCAGCAGCAAGGCCACGATCTTGATGAGGCTCCAGACCACCGGCCAGGCACCGCCCAGCGTGTCTGCACCAGCGTTGTACAGGGTGTCAATCATGATTCAGCTCCCTGCCCTTCAAGCCTTGTCGACGCGGATCGCGCCGAACGCCGCACCCAACGCGGCCGTGGCCGGATGACCAGTGGGCACACGCACCACGTTGGCCGGCAGGCTGGGATCCAGCACAGCAGGCAACACGACACTGCCAGCATCCTGGCTGACCTTCACCTGCGCACCGTCACTCAAGCCCAGCTCGGCCCACAAGGCCGAGGGCAGGCTGGCCACGGGAGCGGCTGCATCGGCCGTGGCCTGCAGTGCGGGCGAGCGACGCACCAGCGCATCGGCGCTGTAGATGGGCACATCGGCCAGACGCTCCAGACCACCGGTGGCGACCGAGGCCTGCACGGCAGCCGTCGTCTGGTTGTTCAGACGGGCGGGCAGTGCCGAAACATCACCCAGGGCTTGGGCGCGAAGCTCTTCCACCGTTTCGAAAGCGAAGCCGTTCAGGCCCAGCATCGTGCCGAGCACGCGCAAGACCTTCCAGCCCGGGCGGGTGTCGCCCAAGGGCTTGACCACGCCGTGGAAGCTTTGCACCAGCCCTTCGGCGTTGATGAAGCTACCAGCCGTTTCGGTGAACGGCGAGATGGGCAGCATCACATCCGCATACTCGGCGGCGGTCTCCGAACGGAAGGCCGACATCACCACCACCATCTCGGCGGCCTGGACTGCAGCCAGGGCAGCCGATGGGTTGGCGGCATCGAGTTCAGGCTCCACGCCCATCAGCACCAGGGCCTTCAGGGCCGAGCCATTCAGCATCTGGCCGGCGTTCAAGCCGCCCTGTTGAGGCTGGGCTCCCACGATCTGCGCGCCGACCGTGTTGGCCGATTCGCCCAGGAAGCCAAAGCGCGCACCGGTCTGCTGGGCCAGCCACTGGGCCAGGGCCTGCAGGCTGGAGGCTTGCGGGTGTTGCGCGGCAGCATTGCCCAGCAAGATGGCCTTGCTTTGACCGGACAGCAGAGAGGCCGCGATGGCCTGAGCAGCGTCGGTGGCGTTGCCCGGTGCCGGAGCGGCGGCACCCGTCTGGGCAGCAACGGCCACGGCCACATCGGCCAAGGCCTGCACCCAGGCGCTGGGCGCCACGGTGATGCGCTGAGCCAGCGGCATCAACCAGTCGTCTTGGGCACCGCCGATGGCGCTGATCTGAGCACCGCGCTTGGCGGCGTGGCGCAGGCGGGTGGCGAACAGGGGGTGATCCTTGCGCAGGAACGAGCCCACCACCAGCGCGCGGTCCAGCGTGCTGAGTTCGCTGACGGGCAGGCCCAGCCAGCGCACGCCCAGCCCTGCGGCGAAGTCGCTGTGGCGCAGGCGGGTGTCGATGTTGTCGCTGCCCAGGCCACGCAGCAGTTGGGCCAGCAGGTACAGTTCTTCAGCGGTCTGGTGCTCCGAGCCCAGCGCGCCGATAGCGGCTGCACCGTGTTCGGTCTTCACGCCCTTCAGGCCGTTGGCCACGTACTCCAGGGCGGTGGTCCAGTCGACCTCACGCCATTGACCGCCCTGCTTGATCATGGGCTTGGTCAGGCGCTGCTCGCTATTGAGTGCCTCGTAGCTAAAGCGATCACGGTCGGCGATCCAGCACTCGTTGACGGCGTCGTTCTCGAACGGCACCACGCGCAACACCTTGCCGTTCTTGACCTGAACAATCAGGTTGGCGCCGGTGGAGTCATGGGGCGACACGCTCTTGCGACGCGACAGCTCCCAGGTGCGGGCGCTGTAGCGGAAAGGCTTGCTGGTCAGCGCGCCCACGGGGCAGATGTCGATCATGTTGCCCGACAGCTCGGAGTCGATCGACTGGCCGACGAAGGTCATGATCTCAGAGTGCTCGCCACGGTGCGCCATGCCCAGCTCCATGACACCGGCGATCTCCTGACCGAAGCGCACACAGCGGGTGCAATGGATGCAACGGCTCATCTCTTCCATCGAGATCAGCGGGCCCACATCCTTGGGGAGCACCACGCGCTTTTCTTCGGCGTAGCGCGAACTGCTGCCACCGTAGCCCACGGCCAGATCCTGCAGCTGGCACTCACCGCCCTGGTCGCAGATCGGGCAATCCAGCGGGTGGTTGATCAGCAGGAACTCCATCACGCTCTTCTGAGCCTTGATGGCCTTGTCGCTCTTGGTGCGCACGATCATGCCCTGTGTCACCGGGGTGGCGCAGGCCGGCATGGGCTTGGGCGCCTTCTCGATGTCAACGAGGCACATGCGGCAGTTGGCCGCGATCGACAGCTTCTTGTGGTAGCAGAAATGGGGGATGTAGGTGCCGGACTGCTCGGCTGCATGCATCACCATGCTGCCTTCCTGGCACTGGACTTTCCGTCCGTCGATTTCGATTTCAACCATGACTGTTGTCCAGTTCAGATATAGGACGGCACGACACAGGACTTGTGCTCGATGTGGTGCACGAACTCATCGCGGTAGTGCTTGATGAAGGCGCGCACCGGCATGGCCGCTGCGTCGCCCAGGGCGCAGATGGTGCGACCCTGGATGTTCTCGGCCACGTTGTCGAGCATCTCGATGTCTTCAGGACGCCCCTGACCGTTCTCGATGCGATCCACCATGCGCCACAGCCAACCCGTGCCCTCTCGGCAGGGGGTACACTGGCCACAGGATTCGTGCATGTAGAAGTACGACAGGCGCTGCAGGCTCTTGACCATGCAACGGGTCTCGTCCATCACGATGACGGCCCCCGAGCCCAGCATCGAGCCGGCCTTGGCAATGGAGTCATAGTCCATCGTGCACTCCATCATGATGTGTGCAGGGATCACGGGCGATGACGAGCCACCCGGGATCACGGCCTTGAGCTTCTTGCCACCACGCACGCCACCACACAGCTCCAGCAGCGTGGAGAACGGGGTGCCCAGAGGGATCTCGTAGTTGCCGGGCCGCTCCACATCGCCCGAGACGGTGAACAGCTTGGTGCCGCCGTTGTTGGGCTTGCCCACGGCCAGGAAAGCCTCGCCGCCGTTGCGGATGATCCAGGGCACGGCCGCGAAGGTTTCGGTGTTGTTGATCGTGGTGGGCTTGCCGTACAGACCGAAGCTGGCCGGGAATGGTGGCTTGAAGCGGGGTTGACCCTTTTTGCCTTCCAGCGACTCCAGTAACGCGGTCTCTTCCCCGCAGATGTAGGCGCCAAAGCCGTGGTGGGCGTGTAGCTGGAAGCTGAAATTGCTGCCGAGGATGTTGTCACCCAGCAGACCCGCTGCGCGGGCCTCTTCCAGGGCGGCCTCGAAGCGTTCGTACACCTCGAAGATCTCGCCGTGGATGTAGTTGTAGCCCACCGAGATGCCCATGGCGTACGCCGCAATGGCCATGCCCTCGATCACGATGTGTGGGTTGTGCATCAGGATCTCGCGATCCTTGGCCGTGCCGGGTTCGCCTTCGTCGGAGTTGCAGACCAGGTACTTCTGACCCGGGAAGGCGCGGGGCATGAAGCTCCACTTCAGGCCCGTGGGGAAGCCGGCACCGCCGCGACCGCGCAGGCCCGAAGCCTTCACTTCGGCGATCACCTGGTCTTGGGTCAGGCCTTCGCCGCCGTCCTTGCCCAGGATCTTGCGCAGGGCCGCGTAGCCACCGCGGGCTTCGTAGTCCTTCAGGCGCCAGTTCTTGCCGTCCAGGCCGGCATAGATCTGAGGGCTGATGTGACGGCCGTGGAAGCAGGTTTCTGCACCGGTCGCCTGGAATTTGGAGAGGTCGAGCATCACATCACCTCACTTGGCATTAGCCTTGAGCACATCGATCAGCTCATCGAGCTTCTCGTTGCTCATGTAGCTGACCATCTGGCGGTCGTTCACCAGGGCCACGGGCGCATCGGCACAGGCACCCAGGCACTCGCAGTGCTGCACGGTGAACAGGCCGTCGGCGGTCGTGCCGCCGTCTTCCACCCCCAGCTTGTCGCACAGGTGCTGCAAGGCCTTCTGGCCATCACGCAACTGGCACGGCAGGTTGGTGCACACGTTGATCTTGAACTGCCCCACGGGCTTCTGGTTGTACATGTTGTAGAAGGTGGTGACCTCATGCACCGCAATGGCGGGCATGCCGATGTAGTCAGCCACTTCTTGCTCGCTCTCGGGCGAGACCCAGCCGCGCTCTTGCTGGATGATGGCCAGACAGGCCATGACGGCCGACTGGCGCTGGTCGGCCGGGTACTTGGCCAGTTCGCGGTCGAACCGCGCTTTGGTTTGTTCGCTCAACATGGGGACGGTGTCTCGCTGTTTGCTCTGCAGTGCCGGCTCAGCGGTCGATTTCGCCGAACACGATGTCCATCGTGCCGATGATCGCCACGGCGTCGGCCAGCATGTGACCACGGGTCATTTCGTCGAGGGCGGCCAGGTGGGCAAAGCCCGGGGCACGGATCTTCAGGCGGTACGGCTTGTTGGCGCCGTCAGACACCAGGTAGATGCCGAACTCGCCCTTGGGGTGCTCGACCGCAGCATAGGCCTCGGACTCAGGGACGTGGAAGCCTTCGGTGAAGAGCTTGAAGTGGTGGATGAGCTCTTCCATCGACGACTTCATCTTCACGCGCGACGGCGGTGCCACCTTGTGGTTGTCGGTGATGACCGGACCGGGGTTGGCACGCAGCCAGTCCACGCACTGTTTGATGATGCGGTTGGACTGACGCAGCTCTTCCACGCGCACCAGATAACGGTCGTAGCAGTCGCCGTTCTTGCCCACGGGAATATCAAAGTCAAGCTGGTCGTAGACGTCGTAGGGCTGGTGCTTGCGCAGATCCCAAACAACGCCCGAACCCCGCAGCATGGCACCCGACATGCCCAGGTTCATCGCACGTTCGGGCGACAGCACGCCAATGCCCACGGTGCGCTGCTTCCAGATGCGGTTGTCGGTGAGCAGGGTCTCGTACTCGTCCACCAGCTTGGGGAAACGCTGGGTGAAGTCGTCAATGAAGTCCAGCAGAGAGCCTTGACGGTTCTCGTTGAGGCGAGCGATCGTCTTGGCGTTCTTGATCTTGCTGACCTTGTACTGCGGCATGGTGTCCGGCAGGTCGCGGTAGACACCACCCGGACGGAAGTAAGCCGCGTGCATGCGGGCGCCCGACACGGCTTCGTACATGTCGAACAGGTCTTCACGCTCGCGGAAGCAGTAGATGAGGATGTTCATCGCGCCGCAGTCAAACCCGTGACAGCCCAGCCACAGCAAGTGGTTCAGGATCCGGGTGATCTCGGCAAACATCACGCGGATGTACTGCGCACGCACGGGCACGTCCACGCCCAGCATCTTCTCGATGGCCAGGCAGTAGGCATGCTCGTTGGACATCATCGAGACGTAGTCCAGGCGGTCCATGTAGGGCAGCGACTGGATGTAGGTCTTGCTTTCGGCCAGCTTTTCGGTGGCGCGGTGCAGCAGGCCGATGTGGGGGTCGGCGCGCTGGATGACTTCGCCGTCCAGCTCCAGCACCAGACGCAGCACGCCGTGGGCTGCCGGGTGCTGAGGACCGAAGTTCAGGGTGTAGTTCTTGATCTCTGCCATGGCTTGAACCTCAGTGCATCAGTGGAGACCACCGTAGTTGTCTTCACGGATGATGCGCGGGGTGATCTCGCGCGGCTCGATGGTGACGGGCTGGTAGATCACGCGCTTCTGATCGGGGTCGTAGCGCATTTCGACGTAACCCGAGGTGGGGAAGTCCTTGCGGAAGGGGTGTCCGATGAAGCCGTAGTCCGTCAGGATGCGACGCAGGTCTTCATGGCCTTCGAAGACGATACCGTACAGATCGAAGGCCTCACGCTCGAACCAGTTGGCGGCGTTCCACAGGCCATTGACCGAGGCCAGCAGGGGCAGATCGTCTTCGGGCGCAAACACGCGCACACGCAGACGCCAGTTCTTGCTCAGCGACAGCAGGTGCAACACCACAGCAAATCGGGGCCCGTCAGAGAAAGCGCTTTCGGCGCCATCTTTGTAGGTGGAGTAGTCCACGCCGCACAGGTCGATCAGTTGCTCGAAGCGCAGCTCTGCATGGTCACGCAGGGCCTGGCACACGGCGAGGTAATCGGCCGCCGACACGGTGATGGTCAATTCACCGCGGTCGCTGACCAGCTTCTTGATCTGGCTGCCCAGGACAGATTCCAGGGCCGCTTGCAGGTTGGCGAGTTTCTGACTCATGGCTCTCAGGCTTTCTGCTCAGCGGGCGATGGTGTTTTCGCGGCGGATCTTGGCTTGCAGCTGCAAGATGCCGTACAGCAGGGCCTCGGCCGTGGGGGGGCAGCCCGGCACGTACACATCTACCGGCACGATGCGGTCGCAACCGCGCACCACCGAGTAGCTGTAGTGGTAGTAGCCGCCGCCATTGGCGCACGAGCCCATGGACAGCACCCAGCGGGGCTCGGCCATCTGGTCGTACACCTTGCGCAGGGCGGGCGCCATCTTGTTGCACAGCGTGCCAGCCACGATCATCAGGTCGGACTGACGGGGGCTGGGGCGGAACAGCATGCCGAAACGGTCGATGTCGTAGCGCGCCGCACCGGCGTGCATCATCTCGACGGCACAGCAAGCCAGCCCGAAGGTCATTGGCCACAGCGAACCGGTTTTGGACCAGTTGATCAGTGTGTCCACGGACGTGGTGATGAAGCCCTCTTTGAAGACGCCTTCAATGCCCATTTTCTTTACCTCAATCGATGCGGGAAATGTCGAGCCAGACCGGGGTCACTCCCAATCGAGCGCGCCCTTCTTCCATTCGTAGACGAAGCCCACGACCAGGATGGTCAGGAACAGCATCACGGTGACAAAGCCCGCGAGACCGACGTCCTTGAGCGCCACCGCCCAGGGGAACAGGAACGCAATTTCCAGATCGAACAGGATGAACAGGATGGCCACCAGGTAGTAGCGCACGTCAAATTTCATCCGGGCGTCTTCGAAGGCCTCGAAGCCGCACTCGTAAGGGGAGTTCTTGGCCTCGTCAGGACGACGGGGGCCGAGCAGGAAGCCCAGCACCTGGGGCGCCACGCCCACACCCACGCCCACCAAAATGAAGAGGATGACGGGCAAGTATTCTTCGATGTTCACCATGCTGACCGACCTTGTCAGGGACTAACCGCGTGATTGGACCACACTGGGCCATGAAAAAAGCGCGCCAGGGACGACATCAAGCAGGTTTGCACCTGACATGACACCGCCACCCGCAGCGCGCTCGCGAGAGTTCCTGCACGCTGGTGCCATCTGACCGCTCTGCAAGAGGGACTTGTCCCAGACATCCGCTTTGATCTGACAAACGGCGCTGGACATGGGGAGGGCACAGGACTCGTTGTATCTGTTTTGGTGCCGACGGCGAGACTCGAACTCGCACAGCTTTCGCCACTACCCCCTCAAGATAGCGTGTCTACCAATTTCACCACGTCGGCATGCGCACACCCAGACCGCTTGCAATCGCCTGGGTGCATGCTCCGGTTTCGCGTGAGGATTGCCCACCGGAGACTTCAATTCTAACCCGAATTCAGGGCGAACCCGAGGGTTATGTGTGGCACAAGCGTCAGTTTGTTCGCCCACGTGTGCCGCCCAAACCCTGACGCCGAGCGTCCAATCACTGGGCGGGGATCAGCGCAGCACCCGAGGCCGGGACTGCCGGCGCGGAGGCGGCGGCCGGAGCCGAGGCCGCCTGGTCCAGCACGCTGGCTGGCTGGTTGGCCGATGCGGGCAGGTTGCCCACGTACGCCAGAGCCAGGGTGCATATGAAAAACACGGTGGCGGCCACGGCGGTGGAGCGCGACAGGAAATTGGCACTCCCTGACGCACCGAAGAGGCTGCCCGCGGAGCCGCTACCAAAGGAGGCCCCCATGTCAGCGCCCTTGCCCTGCTGAACCAGGACCAGACCAATCATGGCCAGGGCCGCGATCACCTGCAGAAGCACCACCAGGGTGATGAAGAAATTACTCATGTTGAAGAACTCCGAAAACCTTCAGTCTCAGCCCTGCCCGCCTCAAGCGGCCCGAACGATCGCGACAAAGTCGGCCGCCTTGAGCGCCGCACCACCGATCAGACCACCATCGATGTCGGCCTGCGCAAAGAGTTGCGCGGCGTTGTCGGGCTTGACCGAGCCGCCGTACAGCAGCGGCACGGCAGCCGCTCCGGCCTGGGCCGAACGCAGTTGGGCACGAAGGAAAGCGTGCACCGCCTGAGCATGCTCGGGGCTGGCTGTCTTGCCGGTGCCAATGGCCCAGACGGGCTCATAGGCCACCACGATGCGCACCAGATCGGCGCCCAGGGCGCTGATCACCGACTGAAGCTGGCGACCGACCACGGCCTCGGTTTGACCCGACTCGCGCTCAGCCAGGGTTTCGCCCAGACACACGATGGGAGTCAAACCATGGGCCAGCGCAGCCTTGGCCTTGTCGGCCACCAACTGATCACTTTCAGCGTGGTAGCTGCGCCGCTCGGAATGCCCAACGATGGCATACCGCACCCCGACGTCCACCAGCATGGGGCCCGCCACCTCGCCGGTGTAGGCACCCTGTGCGTGCACCGAGATGTCTTGCGAGCCCACATCGATGCCGCTGCCTTGCAGTGCGGCAGCGACTTCAGCCAGGTAGACAAAGGGCGGGCACACGGCCACGCTGGCGCGCGGCGCGGTGTTGCCCAGGTCAGCGGCCTTGAGGCCCGCGATCAGTTCGGCATTGAAGGCACGGCTGCCGTGCATCTTCCAGTTGCCCACCACCAGCTTCTTCATGGCGATCACTGCTGTTGTTGCTGGGCCTGACCCTCGGCGGGCTCGGCGCCCATGTCCAGGGGCTGCTGCTCGGCACGGGGCGCGCGATCACGACGCTCGCCACGGTCACCGCGGTCGCGACGCTCGCCACGGTCACGACGCTCGCGGGGCTGCTCTTCCGGCATGCCCTCAGGGCGCTCCAGCAGGGCCTTCAGGGACAGCTTGACGCGACCCTTTTCATCGGTCTCGAGCACCTTGACCTTGACGATCTGACCTTCTTGCAGGTAGTCGGACACCTTCTCGACACGCTCGTGGGCGATCTGGCTGATGTGCAACAGGCCATCCTTGCCCGGCAGCAGGTTCACCAGGGCACCGAAATCGAACAGCTTGGTCACGGCGCCTTCATAGACGGCACCGACTTCGACTTCGGCCGTGATCTCGCCGATGCGGCGCATGGCGTCGTCGGCCTTGGCTGCGTCAGTCGAGGCGATGGTGATCACGCCGTCTTCAGCGATGTTGATCTGGCAGCCGGTTTCTTCCGTCAGGGCACGGATGGTGGCGCCACCCTTGCCGATCACGTCACGGATCTTCTCCGGATTGATCTTCATGGTGTACAGACGGGGCGCGAACTCGGAGATCTCCTGACGGGCGCCGCCCATGGCTTCGCTCATCTTGCCCAGGATGTGCAGACGGGCTTCCTTGGCCTGAGCCAGCGCCACCTGCATGATTTCCTTGGTGATGCCCTGGATCTTGATGTCCATCTGCAGGGCGGTCACGCCGGCAGTGGTACCGGCCACCTTGAAGTCCATGTCGCCCAAGTGATCTTCGTCACCCAGGATGTCCGTCAGCACGGCGAACTTGTTGCCTTCCTTGATCAGGCCCATGGCGATGCCCGCCACGTGAGCCTTCATCGGCACGCCAGCGTCCATCAGCGCCAGGCAGCCACCGCAGACGGAAGCCATCGACGAGGAGCCGTTGGACTCGGTGATCTCGGAGACGACGCGCACGGTGTAGGCGAACTCGTCCTTCGAGGGCAGCAGCGGCACCAGGGCACGCTTGGCCAGACGGCCGTGGCCGATTTCGCGGCGCTTGGGGCTGCCGACACGACCCGTTTCGCCGGTGGCGAACGGAGGCATGTTGTAGTGGAACAGGAAGGTGTCGCGGAAGTCGCCGGTCAGGGCGTCAATGCGCTGGGCGTCTTGCTCGGTGCCCAGGGTGGCGATGACCAGGGCCTGGGTTTCACCACGGGTGAACAGCGCCGAGCCGTGCACGCGCGGCAGCACGCCGGTGCGGATCTCGATGGGGCGCACAGTGCGGGTGTCACGGCCGTCGATGCGGGGCTCGCCTTCCAGGATCTGGCTGCGCACAATGCGGGCTTCGATGTCGAACAACATGCTCTCGACCTTCACGGGGTCGAATTCGATGCCTTGCTCGGTCAGCGCAGCCTTCACTTCGGCATAGGCGGTGCGGCAGGCCTGGGTGCGGGCCTGCTTGGAGCGGATCTGGTAAGCAGCGCGCAGCGGGCCCTCGGCCAGCTCGGTGACCTTGGCGATGAAGGCCTCGTCCTTGGCAGGAGGCTGCCAGTCCCACTCAGGCTTGCCAGCGTCACGCACCAGTTCGTGGATGGCGTTGATGGCGATGTTGCCCTGCTCGTGACCGAACACGACACCACCCAGCATGATTTCTTCAGACAGCTGGTCGGCTTCGCTCTCCACCATCAGCACGGCGGTTTCGGTGCCCGCGACGATGAGGTCCAGCTTCGAGTCGGCCATCTGAGCCGGGCTGGGGTTCAGCACGTACTCGCCATTGATGTAGGCCACGCGAGCGGCACCGATGGGGCCGTTGAACGGGATGCCAGCGATGCTCAGGGCGGCACTGGAGGCGATCATGGCAGCGATGTCGGGTTGAACCTCGGGGTTCAGCGACAGCACGTGGATGACCAGTTGGACTTCGTTGTAGAAGCCTTCGGGGAACAGCGGACGGATGGGACGGTCGATCAGGCGCGAGATCAGGGTTTCGTGCTCGCTGGGCTTGGCTTCACGCTTGAAGAAGCTGCCCGGGATCTTGCCGGCGGCGTAGGTTTTTTCGATGTAGTCGACCGTCAGAGGAAAGAAATCCTGGCCGGCCTTGGCCGTCTTGGCGCACACGACGGTGGCCAGCACGGTGGTGCCCTCGATGTCGACCACGACAGCGCCGGTGGCCTGACGTGCGATTTCGCCGGTTTCCATGGTGACGGTGCGGCCACCCCACTGGAAGGTCTTGGTGACTTTGTTGAACATGGTCATGAGTGAATGCTCCTGTGTTGGATGACGGCCTGAGCCGCCGGGTCGCCTGCGCCACTCATGCGCGATGCCATTCCAGGGACCCTGCCCTGCGCCTTGCTGAACAAGGCCCTTGGAATGACACAGCGTTCGCCCGATCGAGTGTTGCCTTGGCGTTCAAAAACAAAAAGCCTGTGCTGGAAAAGAACCAGACAGGCTTTTTGTCGTCATGCGGTGATTACTTACGCAGGCCCAGCTTCTGGATCAGCGCAGCGTAACGGTCATAGTCCTTGGACTTGAGGTAGTCCAGCAGCTTGCGACGACGGCTGACCATGCGCAGCAGGCCGCGACGACCGTGGTGGTCCTTCTTGTTGGCCTTGAAGTGGGGGGTCAGTTCGTTGATGCGAGCGGTCAGCAGAGCCACTTGCACTTCGGGGGAGCCGGTATCGGCTTGGCCACGGGCATTGGCCTTGATGATCTCGGCCTTGTTGATGTCAGCAACGGACATGGTTGTTTCCTGATTACACAGTGCCTGACCATGCCTGACGCGTGCGCGCCCGACCATGGTTTCGGCGTTGAACTTGCGAGCCCGGATGAAACCAATCCGGGTCGTGCCTGAACCTGTGCTTCCACACTGAGCGCTACCCGAAGTCGGCATCTCGTGAAAACACAGCCGCACAGTATAGCCGAAAGATCGACTCAGTCCATGGGCGCTGCGCGTCAGACGGCCGAAAGATCCCAGCGGGGTTGCACGTCAAAGGTGGCCTGGGGTTGAGGGCGCGCCAAGCCTGCTTGCACCCGCATGGCCGCCGCCAGCGCGATCATGGCCCCGTTGTCGGTGCACAGATGCAGCTCCGGGTAGTGCACCCGCCAGCCTCGGCGACGGGCGGCTTCGTCCAACTGGGTGCGCAACAGGCGATTGGCCCCCACGCCCCCTGCGACCACCAGCCGCGCCAAGCCCGTCTGCTTGAGCGCTGCCAGCGACTTGCGCACCAGCACCTCCACGATGGCCGCCTGGGTGGAGGCAGCCAGATCGGCCAGCACGGGGCGGCAGGCCGGATTGGCCAGGATGTCAGGCTGGTCCAGCCAGGCCAAACGCACCAAATGAGTGCGCACCGAGGTTTTCAGGCCTGCGAACGAGAAATCCAGGTCCTGCGAGTGCAGCATGGGGCGAGGCAGGTCGAACGCATCGGCCCGCCCTTCTTCCGCCAGCCGAGACAGGTGCGGGCCGCCGGGATAGGGCAAACCCATGAGCTTGGCCGATTTGTCAAAGGCCTCGCCAGCGGCGTCATCAACCGTCTCACCCAGCAAGGTGTATTGCCCCACACCATCCACCCGCATCAACTGCGTGTGCCCCCCCGACACCAACAGCGCCACAAAGGGGAACGTGGGCGGGTCAGCCGACAGGAAGGGCGACAGCAAATGCCCCTCCAGATGGTGCACGCCGATCAGTGGCTTGGCCAGGGCAGCCCCCAAGGCACAAGCAAAACCGGCCCCGACCAGCAAGGCACCCGCCAGGCCAGGCCCCCGGGTGTAGGCGATCAGATCCACATCAGCCAACTGACAACCGGCCTGCTGAACCACTTGGCGAGCCAGGGGCACCACGCGGCGGATGTGGTCACGCGAGGCCAATTCGGGGACCACCCCGCCGTAGGCCTGGTGCATGTCGATCTGGCTGTGCAGGGCGTGCGCCAGCAGACGAGGGGGCTGGTCGGGCTCGATGGAGACCAGCGCCACGCCCGTTTCATCGCATGAAGATTCCACGCCCAGGATCAGGCGGGGCATCGTGTGAGGGACTTCCATGCCCGGAAGTGTAGGCCAGCGCCACGACCGAACACATCCAGGCCCGCGCTGGCCGCGCGGCAGACTGCGGCCTCAGGTACGCTTGCTGCAGTGCAGCATGAGCGCACCAAAGAGCAGCGCCCAGGCTGGCACAGGGTTTGCGTCTATGTCGACGCGGGATCAATGGCGATCCTGCATTGGCCTCAGCCCCGACGGGATGAGGTCCCAGACAAAGGTGTCTTCGCTTGTGGATGCGGCGCGCAGCCTGCTTCGACCAGCGCAGACACCTTTTTTCATTGACTCACGGAAAGCCACGGACCATGACCACGAACGACACCAATCACACCCGCCGCTCGATTCTGAAAACCGCAGCCGCTGCCGGCGCCGTTGGCATGGTGCCTGGACTGCAATCGGCCGTCTGGGCCGCTGGCTCGGACAAGCCCGAACTAGAAGAGGTCAAGATCGGTTTCATCCCCCTGACCGACTGCGCCTCGGTGGTGATGGCCTCGGTGTTGGGCTTTGACAAGAAGTACGGCGTCAAGATCGTTCCCTCCAAGGAAGCCTCCTGGGCTGGTGTGCGGGACAAGCTGGTCAATGGTGACTTGCACATGTCCCATGTGCTGTACGGCCTGATCTACGGCGTACACCTGGGCATCGGCGGCCCCAAGAAAGACATGGCCGTGCTGATGAGCTTGAACAACAACGGTCAGGCGATCACGCTGTCGAAAGGCCTGGCCGACAAGGGTGCCGTCGACGGACCATCGCTGGCCAAGCTGATGGCCCGCGAAAAGCGCGAATACATCTTCGCTGGCACCTTCCCGACCGGCACGCACGCGATGTGGATGCACTACTGGCTGGCGGCGGCGGGCATCGACCCGGTGCGTGGCGCCAAGCTGATCACCGTGCCGCCCCCCCAGATGGTGGCCAACATGCGTGTGGGCAACATGGACGGCTTCTGCGTGGGTGAGCCGTGGAACCACCGCGCCATCATGGATGGCATCGGCATCACGGCCAACACGACTCAGGACATCTGGAAGGACCACCCCGAGAAGGTACTGGGCTGCACCGCCGAATTCGTCAAGAAGTATCCCAACACCACGCGTGCCGTGATGATGGCCGTGCTGGAGGCCAGCCGCTGGATCGATACGGGCCTGCAGAACAAGTTGAAGATGGCAGAGACCATCGCAGCCAAGTCGTACGTCAACACCAGCGCCGACGCCATCAACCAGCGCATCCTGGGCCGCTATCAGAACGGCCTGGGCAAAACCTGGGATGACCCCAACCACATGAAGTTCTTCAATGATGGCGCGGTGAACTACCCCTACCTGAGTGATGGCATGTGGTTCCTGACCCAGCACAAGCGCTGGGGCCTGCTCAAGAGCCACCCCGACTACTTGGGCGTGGCCAAGCAGATCAACCAGACGGCGCTGTACAAGGAAGTGGCCAGTGCCATGAAGATCAATGTGCCCAAGAGCGATCTGCGCACCAGCAAGCTGATCGATGGCGCGGTGTGGGACGGCAAAGACCCCGCCAAGTACGCCGACGGCTTCAAGATCAAGGCCTGATCAGGCATTGATCAACACCGCCAGGCCCTCGCCTGGCGGGCCCCAAGATCCACGTTATCAGCCCAGCCACAGGAGTTCACGCCATGGTCAGTGCCGTCTTTCACAACCCCCTGGAGGCGCGAGACGCCGCCCGTGCCGAATCGCGTGATTCGACTGTCAAGCCTTCGGCTGCCCAAGACGCGAATACTTCGCACCCCTCGCCCACGATGACCAGTACCACCGCCCCCGCCCCTGCCACCCCTCGCGCCCCCATCGACTGGGGTGGATGGGCCCTCGCCATCCTGGCCCCTGTGGCCGGTCTGGCCTTGCTGATCGGCATTTGGGCCCTGCTGACTGCCAAGAGCAACACTTTCCCAACCCCTGTGGCCACCTGGGACGCTGCCGTGGCGCTGTTTGCCGACCCGTTCTATGACAACGGCCCCAACGATCAGGGCATTGGCTGGAACATCCTGTTCTCGCTGGAACGGGTGGCCATGGGCTTTGGCCTGGCGGCTGTGGTGGGTATTCCGATGGGTTTCATCATCGGGCGCTCGAAGATCATCAACAGCATGCTCAATCCCATCATCAGCCTGCTGCGCCCGGTGTCACCATTGGCCTGGCTGCCCATCGGCCTGCTGGTGTTCAAGTCGGCCGACCCGGCCGCGATCTGGACCATCTTCATCTGCTCCATCTGGCCGATGATCATCAACACCGCCGTGGGTGTGCAGCGCGTGCCAGACGATTACCTGAACGTGGCCAAGGTGCTGAACTTGTCGGAATGGAAGATCGTCACCAAGATCCTGTTTCCTTCGGTGTTGCCCTACATGCTGACGGGTGTGCGTCTGTCGATCGGCACCGCCTGGCTAGTGATCGTGGCCGCCGAGATGCTGACGGGCGGTGTGGGCATCGGTTTCTGGGTGTGGGACGAGTGGAACAACCTGAACGTGCAGCACATCATCATCGCCATCGTCGTGATCGGCGTGGTGGGCTTGCTGCTGGAACAGGCCCTGGTGGCGATTGCCAAGCGCTTCAGCTACGAATGACCCCCTGAACACCCAACGGAGATTTCACCATGTCATCCTTCATCGACATCCGTGCCGCCGAAATGGTGTTCCACACCAAAAAGGGGCGCTTCCATGCCCTGCGCGACATCAACCTGGGCATTGAAAAGGGCGAGTTTGTGGCCCTGATCGGGCACTCGGGCTGCGGCAAGTCCACCTTGCTGAACCTGATCGCAGGCCTGCTGAACCCCACGGCCGGCGGCCTGATTTGCGACAACAAAGAGATTGCCGGCCCAGGCCCCGAGCGGGCGGTGGTGTTCCAGAACCACTCGCTGCTGCCGTGGTTGACCTGCTACCAGAACGTGCATCTGGCCGTGGAGCGCGTGTTTGGCAGCAAAGAGAGCAAGGCGCAACTCAAGCAACGCACGCTGGATGCGCTGGAACTGGTAGGCATGAGCCACGCCACGCAAAAGCGTCCGCACGAGATCTCGGGCGGCATGAAGCAGCGCGTGGGCATTGCGCGCGCCCTGGCCATGGAGCCCAAGGTGCTGCTGATGGACGAGCCCTTTGGTGCGCTGGACGCCCTGACCCGCGCTCACCTGCAAGATGAGTTGCTGAAGATCGTGGCACGCACTCAGAGCACGGTGGTGATGGTGACGCACGATGTGGACGAGGCCGTGCTGCTGTCGGACAAGATCGTGATGATGACCAACGGCCCTGCCGCCACGATTGGCGAGGTGTTGCCGGTGCCGCTGGCCCGCCCGCGCGATCGGGTGGCCTTGGCCGAAGACCCGGCCTACATGACCTGCCGCAAGGCGGTGCTGGACTTCCTGTACACCCGCCACGGCCGGCCCGAGAAGCAGGCCGCCTGATGACGCTGGCCACCGCGCACCATGGTTGAACGGTGGCGCACCATGCCCTCGCACAGAAGCTGGCACGCCTCATGCGTGTGTTCAGCTGACCGGCTGATTCGCCAGAGCCAGACGGTCTTCCTCAGCGGGGGTCAGTGGGTCCGCGAAAGTCCACGGACCTCATCACGCCTCCCAGCTTCAGGGCTGGGGGGCGTCTTTTTTGGCGCTGAGCCACATCCACAGGCCCAGCAGCACCATGGGTACGCACAGCCATTGCCCCATGCTCAGGTTGAGGGCCAGCAAGCCCAGGAAGCTGTCAGGCTCTCGGAAGGCTTCGGCCACGAAGCGGGCCACCCCATAGCCTATCAGGAACAGGGCAGCGACCCGTCCCAAGGGGCGGGGGCGACGCCCGTACCACTGCAGGATCACGAAAAGCAAGAGGCCCTCAAGTGCGAACTGGTAGAGCTGAGAGGGGTGCCGCGCCAGATCGGTGCCCGACTGCGGAAAGACCATGGCCCAGGGCAGCGAGGGATCGGCGACACGCCCCCACAACTCGCCGTTGATGAAGTTGCCCAAGCGGCCGGCCGCCAGGCCCACGGGCACACAAGGGGCCACCAGATCTGCCACTTCACGGAACGAGCGCTGACGCAGGTGGGCATACAGCGCCATCGCGGCAATCACCCCGAGCAGGCCGCCGTGGAAGGCCATGCCGCCTTGCCACACAGCCAGGATCTCGGCGGGATGCGCCAGGTAATACCCCGGCTTGTAAAAGAGCACATAGCCCATGCGACCGCCCAGGATGACCCCCAGCACGCCGAAGAACAGCAGGTCTTCGACCGACTGCCGGGTCCATCCGGCCTGGGCATACGGTGCCTGGGCGGCGCGACGCGTGGCGAAAAAGAAAAACAAACTGAAGGCAACCAGGTACATCAGGCCGTACCAGTGCACCTGCACCGGGCCCAGTGCCAACGCCACGGGATCGAATTGAGGGTGAATCAGCATGCGGCGAACGATAGCGCATCACTTGCCCAAAAAAAGCCCCGCACGCGGCGGGGCTTGAAAATGAACACTCCTGATTGCAACGCTGAGCGACGACGCCGTCGCGTTACTGAGAAAATTATATGTGAACAAACACAATCAGGTCATGCTGGCCAAGGGTGTTTGCGCGGCTGTGTCAACTTCGTCCACATTGAGTTGATCGATCAGCACCGACAAGCCCGACGTCAGCTGAGCCAGGGTCTGCTCATCCAGCCTGGCCAAGGCATCGGGCAACACCCCGGCGAACGGCCCCGGGGCCACCGCCAGGATGGCGCGCCCCGCCTCGCTCACCGTCAGGTTGACGGCGCGGCGGTCTTCCGCATCTCGGTTGGAGATCGCCAGGCCCTTGCGCACCAACACGCGCACCAGATTGCTGGCCGTGGACTGATGAACATCCATGGCATCGGCCAGTTCGCCAATGCCGATGCCGGGGCGCTGGGCGAGAATGCTCAGCGTCCACAACTGGGCACCGCCCAGACCAGACTGGCGCTCGATTTGCTGAAAGTGGCTGCGCACCGTGTTGAACACGATGCGGAATTGCCGCAGCACCAAAGACGCCTCGGGCGACAGGGGCGCGGCGGACGCACCGGTGGCCACGGAAGATGCACTGGATGGGGTGGCTGACATGAGAAAGGTCGTGTGGTGAACGATTCGGTTAACGCACCAGCCTCGCAAGTGGCTGACTCCGTCAAAGCAGAATTATCAGACTGGCGTCGCTGGGTGGCACGGGGCGTGATCCTCGGGTTTGCGATCCTTGCCAGTTTGGTGGTGGTGGCCTTGACCGCCTTTTCTGAATGGGCGCTGGGCCGCTTCTTCAGCGTGACCAGCCACAGCCTGTGGTGGGCGCTGCTGTGGACGCCTGCCATCACGACCCTGGTGGTGTGGCTGACACGGCGCTGGGCGCCCGGCGCGGCGGGCTCCGGGATCCCACAGGTGCTGGCGGCGCTGGATGCGCAGACCAGTGAGGCCGAACGGGGGCGATTTGTATCACTCAGGTTGTCGGTGGCCAAACTGGGGCTGACCACGGGCAGCTTGCTGGCTGGCTTGTCCACGGGCCGTGAAGGCCCCTCGGTACAGATCGCAGCCGGCGTGATGCACCACGCTCGCCGCTGGTTGCCCCAAGGCACGCACCTGAGTGAGCGGGGCCTGATGGTGGCGGGCGGAGCCGCAGGCATCGCCGCCGCGTTCAACACCCCGCTGGGTGGGGTGATGTTCGCCATCGAACAACTGTCTCGACGCGCCGAAGACCGATCCAGCGGGCTGTTGATCGCGGCGATCGTGCTGGCGGGCCTGATCGCCGTGTCGATCTATGGCGATGTGGCCTATTTTGGCAACATCCAGACCCAGGCCGTGCCATTGGATCTGCTCTGGCCCGGGTTGTTGGTGGCGCTGCTGTGCGGCGTCACGGGCGGCTTGTTCTCCAGGTTGATCGTGCGGTCGCTGGTGGGGGGCAATGACCGCTTCAGCCGCTGGCGCAGGCAGTTCCCCATCCGGTTTGCGGCGGCGTGCGGCCTGGCCGTGGCCATCATCGGCATCGTGACGTCTGGCGCCACATTCGGCAGCGGCTACCAAAGCACCAAAGACCTGCTGGCCGGCGACACCACCGTTCAGCCACTGCATGTGCTGTTGCGCTTCATCGCCACCTGGTTGTCCGCGTGGTCTGGCGTGCCTGGTGGCGTGTTTGCCCCATCGTTGGCCATCGGCGCCGGATTGGGCGCCGATGTGGCCCTGTGGACTGGACTGGCGCAAGAGCCCGCCTTGATTGCCCTGGGCATGGTGGGCTTCCTCGCGGCCACCACACAGGCCCCGATCACCGCCTTCATCATCGTGATGGAGATGGTGGAAGGACAAACGCTGGTGCTGAGCCTGATGGCCTGCGCCATGCTGGCCAGTGCCATCTCCCGGCTGATCAGCGCCCCCATGTACACCGCCTTGGCGCATGCCTTGTTGAACCCGACCGTCCCACCACCCCAGCCTGCCGACATGGCCACGGGCAAAGCATCCGTCGACGCTGCGCCGTATCCGGGCCAAAGCCCACCCTGATGCTGCGGA
Source organism: Aquabacterium sp. (assembly GCA_046295615.1). GTDB lineage: Bacteria > Pseudomonadota > Gammaproteobacteria > Burkholderiales > Burkholderiaceae_C > Aquabacterium. The sequence continues at coordinate 198,467 of JBKBMV010000001.1, read as the reverse complement.
TTGGTGCTGCATCGCCCTGATTTGTATTTGCACAAATACAATCAAGCTCTTTGGACTTTCAAGTTGCCTGCGGAGGCCCTCCGCGGTGACGTTGATGGAGCTTGGAGCGGATGGAAGGAATGCTGAACTGGCTGTCGCACATCCCTGAAGGGATTGACGCGGCCCTGCGCACCGGTTTGCGACTGGTGGTCATTCTGGCCTTGGCCTGGGCGGCCAGCCAGGCGGCACATCGTTTGATCCGTGGCTTCAGGCTGCGCCTGACTGCACGCATGCTGGATGCTGAAGCCATCCAGCGGGCCGAGACACTGGGACGGGCCATGCGTTATGGCGCCAGCGTGCTGATCACCGCCCTGGCGACCATGCTGGTGCAGTCCGAATTGGGCGTGTCGGTCGCGCCCTTGCTGGGGGCTGCGGGCGTGGCTGGGGTGGACATCGGCGTGGCCTACGCCACCGACCTGGATCATGCCATCCGCACCATGGAGACCGTGGGAAGGCAGTTGCAGATGTCGCCGCAGCACGATGGTCAGATCATCGCACCTCTGGAGATTGCCGGGGTGGAGCAGTGGGCCAACTCTGCCGTGGTCATCCGGGCCCGCTTCAAGGTGGCCCCATTGCAACAGTGGACGGTGCGGCGCGCTTATCTGAAGCAACTGAAAGAAGCCTTCGATGCCCAAGGCATCGAAATCCCCTTCCCCCACGTTACGGTGGTGCCCAAGGCCAGTGACCTGACCCTGGGACTCACGCGCCCTTCAGCCGTTCAGCTCAACGCTGAAGCTGGGTGACGTCGCGTACCGCGCCGGTGTCGGCTGAGGTGGTCATGGCCGCATAGGCCTGCAAAGCTGCCGACACGCTGCGCTGGCGGCTGACGGGCTTCCAGGCCTGGCTGCCCTTGGCGTTCATGGCGGCACGACGCTGAGCGAGGGTGTCATCACTGACCGCCAAGTGAATGCGGCGGTTCGGGATGTCGATCTCGATGATGTCGCCGTCTTCGACCAGGCCGATGGTGCCACCGCAGGCCGCCTCAGGCGAGGCGTGGCCGATCGACAGGCCCGAGGTTCCGCCCGAGAAGCGACCGTCGGTGATGAGAGCGCAGGCCTTGCCCAAGCCCTTGGACTTCAGGTAAGACGTCGGGTAGAGCATTTCTTGCATGCCGGGGCCGCCCTTGGGGCCTTCATAGCGGATCACGACCACGTCGCCAGGCTGGATCTGGTCGCCCAGGATGGCCGCCACGGCGTCGTCCTGGCTTTCGTACACGCGGGCGGGGCCCTTGAACACGCGGATGACCGACGTGGGCACGCTGGTGGTGTAGCGCAGCTGCTCGACTTCGAACATGCTTTCGTCGATGCCGGCGGTTTTCACGATGCAACCGTTTTCGGCCAGGTTGCCGTACAGCACTGCCAAGCCACCATCTTGCGAGTAAGCGTGCTCTTTGCTGCGGATGCAGCCGTTTTCACGGTCGGTGTCCAACGAAGGCCAGCGGGCGGATTGCGAGAAGGCGATCGTGGTGCGAACACCGCCGGGCGCCGCGCGGAAGAAGCGTTGAACCTCTTCGCTGGGATTGCGCATGATGTCCCAGGTTTCCAGGGCCTCGGCCATGGTCTTGCTGTGCACGGTGGGCAAGTCGCGGTTGAGCAGGCCTGCACGGTCCAGCTCGCCCAGGATGCCCATCACGCCACCGGCACGGTGCACGTCTTCCATGTGGTACTTCTGGGTGGCGGGAGCCACCTTGGTCAGGCACGGCACCTTGCGCGAGAGGCGATCAATGTCGGCCATCTTGAAGGGCACACCCGCTTCATGCGCAGCCGCCAGCAAGTGCAGCACAGTGTTGGTGGAGCCGCCCATGGCCACATCCAGGGCCATGGCATTCTCAAAGGCCTGGAACGAGGCGATGCTGCGCGGCAGCACCGAGTAGTCATCCTGCTCGTAGTGGCGCTTGGCAATCTCGACGATCAGGCGACCGGCACGCAAGAAGAGTTCTTTGCGATCGGCGTGGCTGGCCAGCACCGACCCGTTGCCAGGCAGGGACAAGCCCAAGGCCTCGGTCAGGCAGTTCATGGAGTTGGCGGTGAACATACCCGAGCACGAACCACAGGTCGGGCAGGCTTCTTTTTCGTAAGCGGCCACTTGCTCGTCGCTGGCATTGGGATCAGCGGCAATGACCATGGCATCCACCAAGTCCAGGCCGTGGGTGGAGCCCATGACCTTGCCGGCCTCCATGGGGCCACCCGACACGAACACCGTGGGGATGTTCAGCCGCATGGCGGCGATCAGCATGCCCGGGGTGATCTTGTCGCAGTTGGAGATGCACACCAGAGCGTCAGCACAGTGGGCATTGACCATGTACTCGACCGAATCGGCGATCAGCTCACGCGAGGGCAGGCTGTACAGCATGCCGCCATGGCCCATGGCGATGCCGTCGTCCACCGCGATGGTGTTGAATTCCTTGGCCACACCGCCGGCCCGCTCGATCTCGCGGGCCACCAACTGCCCCAGGTTGTGCAGGTGCACATGACCCGGCACGAACTGCGTGAAGCTGTTGGCAATCGCGATGATGGGCTTCTCGAAATCGCCGTCGGTCATGCCGGTGGCGCGCCACAGGGCGCGAGCGCCCGCCATGTTGCGGCCGGAGGTGGAGGTACGCGAGCGGTATTGGGGCATGAAAGCGGCTCCGAAAGTCGTGGTCAGCAAAGCCCGCTATTTTAAGGCCCGCCCGCCTGGCCCGGATTTGACCTTGGGCACAACAGGCTCAAGACCGCGCCCGCGGTCAACGCCGCTTCTTGGCCTGATCACCACCCAGCCCCAAGGCGTCCAGATTCTTGCGTCGACGCTCTTCCCTGCGTGCGTCGATCTTTTCCATGGCGCGGCGCTTGTTCCAGCCCGTGGCATCCGCCCACATCCACCACACCACCGCCAGGCCGAAAGGCGCCAGCATCAGCCACCAATCGTTCTCCCACGTCCACGCTCCCACGGGACCGATGTTGGCCAGATTCATGACCAGCAGCAGCACGCCCAATCCGACGAACCACATGTTCACCTCTTCAATTCACGGGCAGTGAGCCGCCTGCGTGCGACAGGTCAACCGAACCGAGCCCGAAACCGTTTATAAAGAACTCCTCAACTTTACTGGACCGCACGGAAGGATTCCCCATGAAATTCCTGTCCTCCATCGTGGCAGCGGCCGCGCTGACGGCTGCTTCGATGTCTCCCGCTCTGGCCAGCGAACAGTTGGCGCAACAAAAAGCCTGTCTGGCCTGCCATGGTGTTGACAAGCCCGCTTTGGGCCCTGCCTTCAAGGCCGTGGCTGCCAAATACCGTGGCCAGAATGGCATGGATGCCAAACTGGCGCAAAAGATCGTCAAGGGGGGTGGTGGCGTGTGGAACATGCCCATGGGCGCCATGCCTCCCCAGGCTCAGGTGAAAGAGGCCGAGGCCCTGCAACTGGCCAAGTGGGTCCTTGCCCTGAAGTGATCTGAGTGGTGATGCTCTGAGGTGGTCGCCCGATGGCGGCCGCCATCACGTGAAAGAACCCCGTTACCGGGGTTCTTTTTTTGGCCGATCAGGCAGTGCCCGTGCGCCCTGCCCTGCCCCTCGTGGCCGCTGACCTTGACTGTTGGCTGCTTTTGGCGGCCTGCAGTCCGTGGGCATGTCGGCCCAAGGCGAAAGAGGCAAAGAACTTCAACCACAGGGTCGAGCCTGCAACAGCCACCCAATCGTCACGCTCCAGCGCCTGGAAACCCAACACCGCCACCAGCACCCCCACCAGCACCACACCACCCGTCAGGTTGATGAACAACTCGTGTCTGGCATAGCGTTGGGCATCGGGGGCAGGTTCGCCTTTCTTCAGCGCCACCTCGGAGAGGTCACCCTTCACCCCAATGCGCCAGGCACGACGCAACCAGAAGAAGGCCACCGGGATCAGCACCAGCAAGAAGAACCAGTTGAAGATGTAAATGCTCATGGGGTTACCAGTGTGGGGTTGATGCCCGAAACATCGTGATCAGTGTTCCGGGCATCTTGCCATGATGGGCTGACTCGCTCAGTGGGCCACAGCCTCGCCCGCACCCTTGGGGGCACGAACCGAGTCCACCATGGCCGCCACGTGCAAGGGCACGGGCGCAGACATCTTGCTGACGAGGAAGGCCACCACGAAGTTCACGATGGCGCCCACGGTACCGAAGGCCTCAGGCGTGACAGTGAAGAAGCTGTTGGCTCCACCGATCAGGTCCAGGTACTCGGTGCCCTTCACGAAGAAGATGCCCTTGTGCGCGAAGACGTAGAACAGGGTCGCGAACAGGCCTGCCAGCATACCCGCGGTGGCGCCCTTGTCGGTGACCGTCTTGCTGAAGATGCCCATCATGAGCGCCGGGAAGATGGTGGACGCCGCGATACCGAAGGCCAAAGCCACGGTGCCTGCCGCGAAGCCTGGGGGATTCAAGCCCAGGTAACCCGCCACGAAGATGGCACCCGCCATGGCGATCTTGCCGGCCAGCAGCTCGCTCTTCTCACTGATGTTGGGGTTGATCGCGCCCTTGATCAGGTCGTGAGAGATGGCTGAGGAGATGGCCAGCAGCAGACCCGCAGCGGTCGATAGCGCCGCTGCCAGACCACCAGCAGCCACCAGTGCGATCACCCAGTTGGGCAGCTGTGCGATTTCCGGGTTGGCCAACACGATGATGTCGGCGTTCACGGTCAGCTCGTTGCCCTTCCAGCCGGCGGCCTCGGCCTTGGCCAGCACCTCAGCGTTCTTGGTGTCGTCCTTGTAGAACTGGATGCGGCCGTCGCCGTTCTTGTCTTCCCACTTCAGCAGACCGGTCTTTTCCCAGCGCTTCATCCACTCGGGGCGCTCGTCATACACCAGGCTGGCATCCTTGGCGTACAGATCGCCATTGGCCTTGACCACATCCGGGTTCACCACCAACTGCCCGCTGGCATCTTGGGTGATGCCCACAGCGCTGTTGGTGGTGCCGATCAGGTTCAGGCGGGCCATGGCGCCCACAGCCGGCGCGGTGGTGTACAGCAAGGCGATGAACACCAGGGCCCAGCCGGCCGACGAACGGGCATCAGCCACCTTGGGCACGGTGAAGAAGCGCACGATCACGTGGGGCAGACCAGCGGTGCCGATCATCAGGGAGATCGTGTAGAAGACCATGTTGATGGTGCTGCCAGCGGCTGTGGTGGTGTACGCACCAAAGCCCAGATCTGTGACGACCTGGTCCAGCTTGGTCAGCAGCGGCACGTCAGTGCCGGCCAGGTTGGCACCCAAGCCCAACTGGGGCAGGAGGTTACCCGTCAGGTTCAGCGAGATGAACAGCGCCGGCACCAGGTAGGCCAGGATCAGCACGATGTACTGCGCCACCTGGGTGTAGGTGATGCCCTTCATGCCACCAAACACGGCGTAGGCGAACACGATGGCCATGCCGATGTAGATGCCCTGGTCACTGGAGACGCCCAGGAAGCGCGAGAAGGTCACGCCCACGCCTGTCATCTGACCGATGATGTAGGTGATGGAGGCTATCAACAGGCAGATCACGGCCACGTTGCGCGCCAATGTGGAGTAATAGCGATCGCCAATGAACTCGGGCACGGTGAACTTGCCGAATTTGCGCAGATACGGTGCCAGCAGGCAGGCCAGCAGCACGTAGCCGCCCGTCCAGCCCATGAGGAACACGGCGCCGCCATAGCCCATGTTGGAGATCAGGCCGGCCATCGAAATGAACGACGCCGCCGACATCCAGTCAGCGGCGGTCGCCATGCCGTTGGTAACGGGGTGCACCCCGCCGCCAGCCACGTAGAAGTCTTTGGTGCTGCCCGCACGGGCCCACACCGCGATGCCGATGTAGAGCGCAAACGTGGCGCCCACCACCAGGTAAGTGAGTGTCTGAAGATCCATGATGTGTCCCTCGTTCAGTCTTCTTGCATGCCGAACTGGCGGTCGATGTCACGCATCTTCTTGGCGTACCAGAAGATCAGCGCGATGAAGATGTAAATGGAGCCCTGTTGGGCAAACCAGAATCCCAATGGGTAACCGCCCAGGTGGATGCCATTCAGCAACGGCGCCAGCAAGATGCCGGCCCCATAGGACACCACCGCCCAGATGACCAAGACCTTGGTCAGTAGCCCCAGCGTTGCAGACCAGTAGGCCTTTGCGTTTTGATCAACAGACATGAGCGTCATCTCCTCAGTTGTGACACGTCAGTGAGCCGGCGTTTTGCCGGGATACCCGGAGAGACCTTCCTGACGTTGTGCGCCAGACTGACCGTCCCCAGGAACTTCGCCTTCAAGCAGCCACCCCGGACTGGGCAACCATCTGAAAACAAAAGAACTCGAATTAGAGCCGCATGGAAAAAATCGTCTTTGCGGCATATTCACACCCTCATCTTGGGGGGTTTTTGTTTTTTTGGGATCAGGGTCATCACGGGGTATCAGGGTAAAACCGTGACCATCTCACACCACACTCCGAACGAAGATTTCAGATAAGTGGGGGACGCAGATATACAGCCCGACCGCATTCAGGCTGGTATATATATGGCTTAAATATAAATATCAGTTGCTCTGAGCCAACTGATCGAGGATGGCTGGGTTTTCCAGCGTGCTGGTGTCTTGCGTGACGGTCTCGCCCTTGGCGATCACGCGCAGCAGGCGGCGCATGATCTTGCCCGAGCGCGTCTTGGGCAGGTTGTCACCAAAGCGGATGTCCTTGGGCTTGGCGATCGGGCCAATCTCTTGCGCCACGTGGTCGCGCAGCAGTTTGGCCAGCGCCTTGGCTTCGTCGCCTTCCGGGCGTGTGCGCTTGAGCACCACGAAGGCGCAAATCGCCTCGCCCGTCAGCTCGTCCGGCCGCCCCACCACGGCCGCCTCGGCCACCAGAGGGTGCGACACCAGCGCCGATTCAATCTCCATCGTGCCCATGCGGTGGCCCGACACGTTCAGCACATCGTCAATGCGCCCCGTGATCGTGAAATACCCGGTCTCGGCGTCCCGGATGGCGCCATCGCCCGCCAGGTAATACTCGCCACCAAAATCCGCCGGGTAATAACTCTTCTTGTACCGCTCTGCGTCGCCCCAGATGGTGCGAATCATCGACGGCCAGGGTTTGCGGATGACCAGCACCCCACCCTGCCCCCAGGGCAGCTCTTTACCGGTTTCATCCACCACGGCCGCATCAATGCCAGGGAAGGGCAATGAGCACGAGCCCGGCGTGAGGTCGTGCGCGCCGGGCAGCGGCGTGATCATGTGCCCGCCCGTCTCGGTTTGCCAGAACGTGTCCACGATCGGGCAGCGGCCACCGCCGATTTCCTTGTGGTACCACGTCCAGGCCGCCGGGTTGATCGGCTCGCCCACCGTGCCCAGCAGCCTCAGGCTGGACAGGTCGAACTGCCGGGGGTGCACCTCGGCCTGGGTCTCGGCCGCCTTGATCAGCGCCCGGATGGCCGTGGGTGCGGTGTAGAAGATCGAGACCTTGTGGGCCTCGATCATGCGCCAGAACCGTGCCGCATCCGGATAGGTGGGCACACCTTCAAACACAACCTGGGTGGCGGCGTTGGCCAGCGGGCCATACGCCACGTAAGTGTGGCCGGTGACCCAGCCGATGTCGGCCGTGCACCAGAAAACGTCGCTGGGCTTGATGTCGAACGTCCAGCGCATGGTCAGCGCCGCGTGCAACAGGTAGCCGCCCGTGCTGTGCTGCACGCCCTTGGGCTTGCCGGTCGAGCCCGAGGTGTACAGCAGGAACAAGGGGTGTTCGGCCCCGACCCATTCGGGCTCGCAGGTGCTGGGCTGGCCGGCCAGGGCGTCGTGCAACCAGATGTCGCGCCCTTCGGTCATGGCCACCTTGCCGCCCGTGCGCTGGTTGACCAGCACGCTCTTGATCGAGTCGCAGCCGCCCAGGGCCAGCGCCTCGTCCACGATCTGCTTGAGCGGCAGGGTCTTGCCGCCGCGCACCTGCTCATCGGCCGTCAGAATCATCACGGCGCCGGCGTCTTCCACGCGGTCGCGCAGGCTTTGCGCCGAGAACCCGCCAAACACCACCGAGTGCGTGGCCCCGATGCGGGCGCAGGCCTGCATGGCCACCACGCCCTCGACCGACATGGGCATGTAGATGACGACCCGGTCGCCCTTGTTCACGCCTTGTGCCTTCAGCGCATTGGCCAACCGGCACACCCGCGCCAGCAGCTCGGCGTAGCTCACCTTGCTGACAGTGCCGTCGTCGGCCTCAAAAATGATGGCCGTGCGCTCGCCCAGCCCGGCTTCCACATGCCGGTCCAGGCAGTTGTACGACACGTTCAGCAAACCATCGTCAAACCACTTGTAAAACGGCGCCTGGCTGTCGTCGAGCACGCGGGTGAAGGGGCGCTTCCAGACCAGCAGTTCCTTCGCCAGCCGGGCCCAGTAGGCTTGGTGGTCTGCCTGGGCCTCGGCCACCAGCTGGTCGTAGGCCTGGCGGCCACTGACATGGGCCTGACGGGCAAATGCCTCTGGAACGGGCACGGTTTTCGGTGCGATCGGGTTATCGCTCTGCAGCATGGCGGTCATGGGGTGACTCCGTTGTGTTTGCGCTTGTGGCGCCTTGTCGGTATCCAGCAGGCACCCGCAAATGCACCGAGTGTCTGCACAGACCAGACATTGCGCCTGTCTCAGGCGTTTGTTGCTTCGTAATATCCCTGTCCCTTTTTGACACAGGTTATTGTTGCAACAAGCGCTGCGGCGCTTGCCCTCCCAGGGGCCGAGCGGCAGGCCTCAAGCCTTGGTCGAGTCCCCAGGACCACGTTCAACGGGTGCGTGCCCGGCGTCGGAGCGAACGCGCAAGTGCAATGCGGCCTTGGCCAGCAGATTGGCCGACACCGGCGCCGTCAGGAAGATGAAGAAGGTGATCAAGACTTCATGCACCGTCCAGTCGCCGCGCAAGGCATTGACCAGCAAGCTCGCCAGCAAAATGCCGCCAAGGCCCAGGGTGGAGGCCTTGGTGGGCGCGTGAAGGCGCATGAAAAAATCACGGAAGCGCACCATGCCCAGGGCGCCGACCATCAAAAAAACAGCGCCCAGCACCAACAGGACCGCCGCCAACGCTTCCAGTAAGACGGTGAGGTTCATTCGATCACGTCTCCACGGGTCAGAAAACGGGCCAGGGCCACGGTAGACACAAAACCCAGCATGGCCACGATCAGGGCGGCCTCGAACAACAGGGCTGTCTGCCAGGTGAGTCCCAGCAAGATCACCAGCGCAACCACGTTGATGTAGAGGGTGTCCATGGCCAGGATGCGGTCAGGCATCGTGGGCCCACGCCACAGGCGCCAGGTGCACAGCAGCATGGACAGCGCCACGGCCGCCAGCGCAATTTGCAAGGCCAACTCGATCATCCCAGGATCTCCTTGAGCGCCTGTTGGTACCGCGCGTCGATGTCGTCGGCCACGGCCTGGGGGTTGTCGCAATCCAGGGCATGCACCCAGATGACCGCTGCCTCTTCATCGACCACGGCCGACACGGTGCCGGGCGTCATCGTGATGATGGAGGCCAGCAGCGCGCGCGCGAGCGGCTCTTCGAGCGTGAGGGGCACCTTCACCCAGGCAGGCTGGGGCTGACGGCGCGGGTCCAGCACCAATTTGGCCACCGTGATGTTGGAGACGACGATGTCTCGGGTGACGGTGATGACCAGGCGGACCGCCCGGACCCACGCGCGAGGTCGGGCCGCTGGCCCCATGAAACCGCCAACCAGGCGGGGCAGCCCCCAGCCCAGCACGATGGCCGTGATCAGGTTGCCCGGATCGACCGATTGCTGAAGCAACAGCCAACTGGCCCCCAGGAGCACAGACAGCACCGGCCGGCGCGCACGGCGCCACTGGTCAAGAACGGCAGGATTGACGCTCATGGCTGCACCTCCTGAGGCAGCGCCGACGGTGCCGGCATGCGGTAGGGCCGCACTGTGACGGGGGGCTGACCCGTGGCCTCGTCCACCCCGAGGACGGCGCGCGCATAAGCGGGGCGGTCCAGAAGCTGATGGGCCATGGCTTCGGTGTAGCGCTTCAGGGGCGCCGCGCTCACGCTCATGACCACGCCCAGCATCAGCAAACCCAGGGTGGGAATCACCAGTTGAGGGCTGGCCCCGGACGAGGCCGACGACAACTCAGGGCGCACGTTCCAGAACAGCAGGCTGCCGGCACGCGCCAGGGCCACCAGGCTCATGAACCCCACCAGCAAGACCACCGTCCAGACCCAGGGCTGCCAGGGGCTGACCCAAGCGGCCTTGAGCAGCATGACCTTGCCCAGAAACCCCGGCAGCGGCGGCAGCCCGGCCACCGAGGCGGCCGCCAGCAACAGCATCAGGCCCAACAGCACAGGCTGCGCCACGGGGCTGGCCGGCGCCAGTGCATCGGCCACATCACCTCGCTGGGCGGCCACCAGTTCAACCAGGAGGAAGAGGCCCGCCACCACCAGAGTGCTGTGCACGAGGTAGTAAAAGGCGGCAGACCAGGCCTCGGGCGTGAACAAGCCAATGGCTGCCAGGATGGTGCCCACCGAGGCCACCGTCAACCAGGCCACCAGCCGAGGCAAGGTCCGGGCCGACAAAGCCCCCAGCGCCCCCAGCACGCTGGTGCCCATCGCCAGCGGCAAGAGCCAGGGCTCGGCCACCAGCGCCGTGTCGCCGCCGGCATCCCCAAAAACCACACCGTGCACACGCAAGATGGCATAGACCCCCACCTTGGTCATGATGGCAAACAAGGCGGCCACCGGCGCGCTGGCCGCGGCATACGTGCCAGGCAGCCACAAGGACAGGGGCAACAAAGCGGCCTTGAAGCCAAAGACCACCAGCAAGATGAGGGCTGCACTGCGGGCGAGCACGGCCTCCATGCCGGACAGCTGCCCCACCCGCAGGGCCAGATCAGCAAGATTGAGCGTACCGGTCACACCGTACAGCAAGGACACGCCGACCAGGAACAAGGCAGATGCCAGGAGGTTGAGCGCCACATACTGCACCCCCACCTGAAAGCGTTGTCGACCTTGCCCGTGCACCATCAACACATATGACGCGATCAGCAGGATCTCGAAAAACACAAACAGGTTGAACAGATCACCCGTGACGAAGGCGCCGCACAAACCCATCAGCTGGAACTGAAACAGCGGATGAAAGTGCCGTCCATGGGCATCCCAGCCACCACTGGCGTACCACAGCACGGGCACCGCCACCAGCGAGGTGAGCAGCACCATCAGGGCCGACAGCCGGTCGATGACCAAAACGATGCCAAATGGCGCAGGCCAATCGCCCAGGCGGTAGACATGCAAGCCACCCCCAGCCGCTTCGGCCACCAGGGCCAGCCCCAGCACAAGCCCCAGCCCGACCGACAGCAGGCTGATGCGACGCCCCCACTTGAGCCGGCCGCTGCCGTGGCCGCTCGGGGCATCGCCCATCAACAGCAGCAACATGCCCGTGAACGCTGGCAACAACACCGGCAAGACCGGCAGATGGGTATACAGCAAGGACTGCAAAGCGTTCATGAACGCCCCTCCCCGCCGCGTGCGCCGTCGACGTGATCGGTGCCAGACTCATGGTGGCTGCGCAACGCCATCTCGATGATGAAGCCCGTGGTGGCAAAGCCGATCACGATGGCGGTGAGCACCAGCGCCTGAGGCAAAGGATCGGCCATGCGCTCGCTGCCAGCGATGGCTGGCGCGTTCCACCACAAGCGTCCCATGGCAAAAATGAACATGTTGACGGCGTAGCCCAGCAGAGACAGCCCCAGCACCACCGGGAAGGTGCGGCCACGCAGCATCAGGTACACGCCACAGGCGGTGACCCAGCCCACGCCGCTGGCCACCAGAAATTCGAGGCTCACGTTCACGCGCGGCTCCTTTCGGTTGAAACAACAGGCTCCTTGCTGGCCTGGCCCAGCACCGACAGGGTCAGCAAGGTGGCCCCCACCACGGTGATGTACACGCCCAGGTCAAACACGGCTGCACTGGCCAGCGGCACGTCGCCCAGCACCGGCACGTGGGGGTGTCCGTGGGCGCTGGTGAGGAATCCGCGCCCAAAGAAGAACGAGGCCACACCCGTCAGGCCAGCGATGGCCAGGCCCGAACCGATCCACTTGGTGAAGCGCCGCCCCTGCGCGCCGTGCAGCAGGGCCTCAACGCGGGCCTGGCCCTGCGCCATGTACTGCACCACCAGGGCAACCGCCGTGATCAACCCTGCGATGAACCCGCCACCTGGCAGGTTGTGACCACGCCAGAAGATGTACAACGACATCACCAACGCCATCGGCAATATGAGGCGCGCGGCCACACGCAGCATCAAAGGCTGCTGATCGAACGACCAGGCTCGGCCATCGGCGTCTTGGGCAGGCCGGCGCACCTTGAGCCCTTCGAGCATGGCCAGCACGCCAATGCCGGCGATGCCCAGCACCGTGATCTCGCCAAAAGTGTCATAGCCGCGGAAATCCACCAGCGTGACGTTGACGACGTTGGTGCCCCCGCCACCGGGGATCGACTGCGCCAAAAAGAACCACGACAGTGAATCGTGGTTGCGCGTGAGCACCATCCAGCACAGGAACGCCACCCCCAGGCCCGTCACACCAGCCAGCAAGCCATCACGCACCTTGCGTGGCAACGACGATTCGTGGGGTGTGCGCGCCGGCAACAGGGCCAGGCCCATGAGCATCAGCACCGTGGCCACCAGTTCGACCGACAGTTGGGTGAGCGCCAGATCGGGGGCAGAAAATGCCAGGAAGGCCAAGGCCGTGACCATGCCGATGGCACCGGTCAGCAGCACGGCCTTGAAACGATCGTGATGCCCCGTCACCAGCGCTGCGCCACTGGCCAGCAAGACGAGCCACACGGCCACCGCCACGCCCGGCGCGGGCAGCAGTTCGCGGTCGCCGGCCACCAGCGGCAACGTGGTCTGCATGAACGGCCAGGCGCCAACCACCAAGGCCGAAAGCACGGTCCAGGCCACATACCGTTGCAGCGACCCCGTTTCCGTGCCTTGCACCAACGCGCTTGCCGTGCCAATCAAGCCACTCATCAAGGCGTCAAACACCCCGCGGCCCGTCAAGCGCTGGGGCTGGTAACCATGCAACCAGCCCCGACGCTGCAAGGCCATGTAAAACAGCACACCGCCCAGCACGGCCAACCCGCTCATCAGCAGAGGCAGGTTGAAGCCATGCCATATCGAAAGGTGGTACTCCGGCGTCGGACCATTGAGCACGGCCTGTGCGGCCACATCGACCAGCGGCCCCAGGGTGATGGCAGGCATCACACCCACCACCAGGCTGACCACGGCCAACAGCACCACCGGCAGGCGCATGGGCCAGGGAGGTTCGTGTGGGTGGGCATGAGGCAGGTCTTTGGCAGGACCGTTGAAGAACACGTCGTGCACGAACCGCACCGAATACGCCACCGAGCAAGCCCCGGCCAGCGTCACCACCACGGGCAACCACCAGCCCATGGCCCAGGTCGAGTGGGCCTCTACAGCCTCCAGAAAGAACATTTCTTTGGACAGGAAGCCGTTGGTGAGGGGCACGCCAGCCATGGCCCCCGCCACGATGATGCCGAAGGTGCCCGTCCAGGGCAGCACCGACATCAAACCACCCAGGCGGCGCATGTCGCGGGTGCCTGTTTCGTGGTCGATGATGCCGGCCGTCATGAACAAGGCCGCCTTGAAGGTGGCATGGTTCAGGATGTGGAACACGGCAGCCACCGCCGACAAGGGCGAGGCCAGACCGATCAGGAACGTGATCAGGCCCAGGTGACTGATGGTGGAGTAGGCCAACAAGCCTTTGAGGTCGTGGCGAAAGATGGCCACGTAGGCGGCGAACGCCAGGGTGATCAGGCCGGCACCGGCCACCAGGGTCTCGAACAGGCCTGAGCCGCCCAGCACCGGGTACATGCGCGCCAGCATGAACACCCCCGCCTTCACCATGGTGGCCGAATGCAGGTAGGCCGACACGGGCGTGGGCGCGGCCATGGCGTCGGGCAACCAGAAGTGGAACGGCCACTGGGCACTCTTGGTGAAGCAACCCAGCAGAATCAGCACCAATGCCAGCGGAAAGTGGGCGTGCGCACGGATGCGCTCGCCCTGGTCCAGCATCGCGCTGAGTTCGTAGGTGCCGGCGATCTGCCCCAGCACCACGATGCCCGCCAGCATGGCCAGGCCGCCACCGCCGGTGATGGCCAATGCCATGCGGGCGCCAGCCCGCGCATCGGCGCGGTGGCCCCAGTAGCCCACCAGCAAGAACGACGAAATGCTGGTCAGCTCCCAGAACACCACCAGCAAGAGCAGGTTGTCCGACAGCACCACGCCCAACATGGCGGCCATGAACAGCATCAACAGGGTGTAGAGCTTGCCCGCCGAGTCGTCGGGCCCCAGGTAGAAGTGACCGTACAGCACGATCAGGCTGCCAATGCCCGTGATCAGCAAACCGAACATCAGGGCCAGGCCATCCAGACGGAATCCGATGGTCAGCCCGAGGTCAGGCACCCATTCGTACTGGCTGAGCAGGGTCTGCCCGGCCATCACCGCCGGGGCCATGGAAAGCAGGCACCCCAGGGCCGCCAAGGTCACGGCACCAGCCGCCAGTGCAGTCAGACGCCGCCCGGCAACCGAATTGTTCTTGCCCAAGACAAAGCAGGCCAAGGTGCCCACGAGCAGGGGCAACAGGACCGTGAGAACCAGCAGATCCATGGGTACACATCCATCAGTGGAGCCACGATTGTAGGCGGCGTCACCAAGGCCCCATCAGATTTGCGGCCAAACGAAAGCGTTGGTTTACTTTCGTACACGTTGGCGCAAGCGACGCTTGCGGCGCACACGCAATACCCACACCAGAGAAACCAGGTAATACGTCAGCAGCCCCACACCACAAGCCAGGAGCGCCAGCCCCAGCACCAATGGCTTGCCCACCCCGGACACCCAGCCCTTGAACCAGCTCCACCAGTCCTTGGCCGGGATCTGGTCGTCCATCACCGCGTGGTCTTGCGGGGTGTAGCGGGCCTCACTGCGACCCAGCACCATGGTGCCCAGACGCCACGCGCCGTAATAAATGGGCCCGAAGGTCACCGGGTTGGTGACCATGGTGCTGACGATGGCCGCCGGCACGTTGGCACGCAGCACGACCGCCGCAGCGGCACTCAAAGGCACCTGTGCAATCGGCACCAGCAGGCCGAAAAACATGCCCAGCGCCATGCCCATGGCCAGACCTCGTCGGCTGACATGCCACAGGCGAGGCTGAAAAAGCGTGGGACCCAACCACTTCAGCCAGGGGCTTTGCTGCAGGTGCTCGGGCTTGGGCAGGTGTTTTCGAAGGCGTTCCATCAGATCGGCGCGGCCACAAGGGCCAGGTCGCCGCGGCAGAATTCTATCGAGGCTGCGGCCTGGCGGCGTAAAATCTTTTGGCTAAGCAAACCGCCCCACGAAGGCCCCACCATGACCACCATCCGCCACGACGACCTCGTTGAAAGCGTCGCAGCCGCGCTGCAGTACATCAGCTACTACCACCCGGCCGACTACATCGCCCACCTGGCCCGCGCCTACGAGCGCGAAGAATCGCCTGCGGCCAAAGACGCGATCGCGCAGATCCTGACCAATTCGCGCATGTGCGCCGAAGGCCACCGCCCCATCTGCCAGGACACCGGCATCGTCAACGTCTTCCTGAAAATCGGGATGGGCGTGAAGTGGGAAGGTTTCGGCAGCCGCAGCATTCAAGATGCCGTGGACGAAGGCGTGCGCCGTGGCTACAACAACCCTGACAACAAACTGCGCGCCTCGGTGCTGTCCGACCCCATCTTCGAGCGCAAGAACACCAAGGACAACACGCCCGCCGTGGTCTTCATGGAACTGGTGCCCGGCGACACGGTGGACGTGACCGTGGCAGCCAAGGGTGGCGGCTCCGAGAACAAGAGCAAGGTCTACATGCTCAACCCGTCGGACAACATCGTCGACTGGGTGCTCAAGACCGTGCCGACCATGGGTGCAGGCTGGTGCCCGCCCGGCATGCTGGGCATCGGCGTGGGGGGCACGGCCGAGAAGGCTGCCCTGCTGGCCAAAGAGTCGTTGATGGACGACATCGACATGTACGAATTGCTGCAACGCGGCCCGCAAAACAAGCTCGAAGAACTGCGCATCGAGCTGTACGAAAAGGTCAACGCCCTGGGCATCGGCGCGCAAGGCCTGGGTGGCCTGACCACCGTCCTGGACGTCAAGATCAAGACCTATCCGACGCACGCGGCCTCCAAGCCGATCGCCATGATCCCGAACTGCGCGGCCACCCGCCATGCGCACTTCGTGATGGACGGCTCCGGCCCGGTCTACCTGGATCCGCCCAGCTTGGACCTGTGGCCGGATGTGCACTGGGCGCCGGACTACAACAAGTCCAAGCGCGTGGACCTGAACACGCTGACGCGCGAAGAAGTCGCCAGTTGGAAGCCCGGCCAGACCTTGCTGCTCAACGGCAAGATGCTGACCGGCCGCGACGCTGCGCACAAGCGCATCCAGGACATGCTGGCCAAGGGTGAGAAGCTGCCCGTGGACTTCACCAACCGCGTCATCTACTACGTGGGCCCGGTGGACCCGGTGCGCGACGAGGTGGTCGGCCCCGCCGGCCCCACCACCGCCACCCGCATGGACAAGTTCACCGACATGATGCTGGAGAAGACCGGCCTCATCTGCATGGTGGGCAAGGCCGAGCGCGGCCCCGCCGCCATCGAAGCCATCAAGAAGCACAAGTCGGCCTACCTGATGGCCGTGGGCGGCGCGGCCTACCTGGTCTCCAAGGCCATCAAGGCCGCCAAGGTGGTGGGTTTCGAAGACCTGGGCATGGAAGCCATCTACGAGTTCGACGTGGTCGACATGCCGGTGACGGTGGCCGTCGATGCGGGCGGCACCAGCGCCCACATCGAAGGACCCAAGACCTGGCAGGCCAAGATCGGGAAGATTCCCGTGTCCGTGGCCTGATCCACCGCACCCCACAGAGCCCCGACACCTTTGGTCTCGGGGCTTTTTCATGCCTGCAACCATCCAGCAACGATCCTGCCTCAGTGTGGCCGCATGAAGAACCCCTACTTCAACCCCGCCAAGAAACACCATCGCCCCAACGGCTTCCAGAACAACTACCTGTCGTTCCGGGGCAAGAAACTGGGTGAACTGCTGCGTTGGCGATGGCAAGCGTGGCGGGCGGGGTACCCTCACCCGCTGCGCGAGCCCATCCCCGTGGTGGTGCCTGATCTGGCCTTCATCCACGGCAATGCGCAAGCAGGGTTGCACATGCAGCCTGCCGCCACGTGGATTGGGCACATCACCGTGCTGCTGCAAGTGGGGGGGCTCAACATCCTGACCGACCCCGTGTTCTCGGAGCGGTGCTTTCCGGTGCAATGGGCCGGCCCTCAGCGCTACACCCCACCGGGCTTGTCGCTGGCCCAGTTGCCGCGCATCGACGTGGTGCTGCTGTCGCACAACCACTATGACCACATGGACGAGCACTCGCTCGTCACCCTGGCCGCGCAGCGGGGCGGCCCACCGCTGTTCATCACGCCCTTGGGCCACAAGCATTGGTTTGCGCGCCGAGGCATTCACCACATGATCGAACTGGACTGGTGGGACACGCATGTGCTGGAGGCCACGGCGTGCAACCATCGCATTCCGGTGACGCTGACGCCCGCCCAGCACTGGTCGGCCCGCACCGCCACGGATGCGCTGCGAAGCTTGTGGGGCAGCTTTGTGGTGCGATCACCCGATTGCCATGTGTTTTTCTCGGGCGACACCGCCTACTCGAAGGACTTTGTCGACATACGCCACCACTTCGCGCGCGAGCACACGCCCGAGTTGGGCGGCGGGTTCGACCTGGCGCTGCTGCCCATCGGTGCTTACGAGCCGCGCTGGTTCATGAAAGATCAGCACTGCAACCCCGAAGAAGCGGTGCAGATCTTTCAAGACCTGGGCTGCAAGCAGGCCATCGCGGTGCACTGGGGCACGTTTCAGCTGACGGACGAGGCGCTGGATGAGCCGCCCAGGGCGTTGAGGGCGGCATTGCATCGTGCGGGTATCGCTGATCGGGCATTTGAGGTGCTGCCAATTGGCGGCACACGACACCTACCAACCCGGTTGCAGCCCGTCACACTTGACCTGCAAACAGGGGGCATCGCAGCCCCCAGCGTCGCTGTCAGAATTTAACCCTCTTTCGATCAGGAGGACTCATGACGATTCGCTGGTTGGCCTGCGCGGCCCTGGCTTGCGCGAGCATGGCGCATGCCCAAGACATCCCCTTCCCCAATCCCGGGCCTTACACCCAGGACTACGCCACGGCCTGGTTCACGGAAGACATCGATGGGTCGACCAAGCTCTTCCAGTACGCGGTGATCAATCTGGGCACCGAAGCTCTGCAAGAGCGCTGGACGCGCATTGAGCAGCCGGATGGCCCCGCCATCAACTTGCGCGAATGGCGCACCGACACGCCCATGATCAGCACGTATGAAGTGCCCATCTTGAGCGAGTTCGCCCTGAACGCCATTCGCCAAGACACGATTTTTGCCCCCGATGGCTGGTCGTGGCGCTTGATCGACCCGATGACCACGCCAGGCGCCTGGAACAACACCACGGGCGATGCTCGCTTCGACAACCCCTATCGCCTGCTGCAGTGGTATGCGTCTCCCAGCTTGACGTCATGGCGCGGTGATGACGAGACCGATGAGGCCGTGATGGCCCGGATCGCCATTGACCCCGATGGCTGGCTGAGTCGTGACACATTGATTGAATACATGGCCACGCCAGAGGCTGACGCCAAGTTTGGTGGCACGGAGTGCGGCTTGCTGCTCTGGAACGAGGGGTGTGCAGGGAAAGGTTTCGGGTTTGAAGCCGTCGCAGGCGCCATCCTGGGCCCTGATGAAGTCGACTGGATTTTGGTGACCCGCATGGGCACCGACTTCTTCCTGGAAAGCCGTCCGCCGCAGTTGGGCGACCCCGATCTGCCTGAGGGCCGCAATGGCCTGAGCTTCAATGGCGGTCTGGCCCTGGTCGCGCCCACGGCACCGGTGCCCGAGCCCGCCACTGGTTTGCTGATGCTGGGCGGCCTGTCGGCGGTCTGGTGGATGCGTCGTCGTCGCGACTGACACCACCTCGGTCGTCTGCGAACAAAAAGGCCAGGTGCATGCACCTGGCCTTTTTGCTGTCTGAGATCAAGACCGTTGGTGCTCAATGCACCGTCCGCTCAAACACCAACTGCCCATCCGCCCCCAGCGTCACCGGGATGACATCCTTGGGGCCAAACTTGCCTTGCAGGATCAGCTTGGACAGCGGGTTCTCGATGCGCTGCTGGATGGCGCGCTTCAAAGGCCGCGCACCGAACACTGGGTCGAAGCCCACCTTGGCGATCTCGGCCAGGGCCTCGGGCGACACGTCCACGCGCATGTCCATCTGCTGCAGGCGGGCCTCCAGGCCCTTGAGCTGGATCTTGGCGATGGACTGGATGTGGGCCATGTCCAGCGCGTGGAACACCACCACCTCGTCGATGCGGTTCAAGAACTCCGGCCGGAAGTGCTGCTTCACCTCCACCCACACGGCGTCCTTGATGTCCTCTGAGGGCTGACCCGCCATCTGCATGATGTGGTGCGAGCCCAGGTTGCTGGTCATCACGATCACCGTGTTCTTGAAGTCCACGGTGCGGCCCTGGCCATCGGTCAGGCGGCCGTCGTCCAGCACCTGCAGCAGCACATTGAACACATCGGGGTGGGCCTTTTCGACCTCGTCGAGCAGCACCACGCTGTAGGGCTTGCGGCGCACGGCTTCGGTCAGCGTGCCGCCCTCTTCGTAGCCCACATAGCCGGGGGGCGCACCGATCAGACGGCTGACCGAGTGCTTCTCCATGAACTCGCTCATGTCGATGCGGATCAGGTGCTCTTCGCTGTCAAACAAAAAGCCCGCCAGCGCCTTGCACAGCTCAGTCTTGCCCACGCCCGTGGGGCCCAGGAACAAGAACGACCCATAGGGGCGGTTGGGGTCAGACAGGCCCGCACGTGAGCGGCGGATGGCGTCACTCACGGCCACGATGGCCTCTTCCTGCCCCACCACACGCTCGTGCAGCTTGTCTTCCATGGCCAGCAGCTTGTCGCGCTCGCCCTGCATCAGCTTGCTCACGGGGATGCCCGTGGCGCGCGCCACCACCTCGGCAATCTCTTCGGCCCCCACCTGGGTACGCAGCAAGGTGGGGCGAGCGCCATCAGCACCTGCCTGGGCGCCCTTCTTGGCGTTCTCCTTGTCCTGTGCTTCCTTCAGGCGCTTCTCCAGCTCGGGCAGCTTGCCGTACTGCAGCTCGGCCACCTTGTTGAAGTCGCCCTTGCGCTTGAGCTCTTCGATCTGGAAGCGCATCTTGTCGATCTCTTCCTTCACATGGGCCGAGCCCTGCGCCTGGGCCTTCTCGGCCTTCCAGATGTCTTCCAGGTCGGCGTACTCTTTCTCCAGGCGCTTGATCTCGTCCGAGATCAGCCCGAGGCGCTTGATGGACGCCTCGTCCTTCTCTTTCTTGACAGCCTCGCGCTCGATCTTGAGCTGGATGAGGCGGCGGTCCAGGCGGTCCAGGGCCTCGGGCTTGGAGTCGATTTCGATCTTGATCTTGGCCGCGGCTTCATCGATCAGGTCGATGGCCTTGTCGGGCAGGAAGCGGTCGGTGATGTAGCGGTTGGACAGCTCGGCTGCGGCCACGATGGCCGGGTCGGTGATCTCCACCCCGTGGTGCACTTCGTACTTCTCTTGCAGGCCACGCAGGATGGCAATCGTCGCCTCGACCGTGGGCTCGTCCACGAGGATCTTCTGGAAGCGGCGCTCCAGGGCGGCGTCCTTCTCGATGTACTTGCGGTACTCATCCAGCGTGGTGGCGCCGATGCAGTGCAGCTCGCCACGCGCCAGGGCGGGCTTGAGCATGTTGCCGGCATCCATGGCGCCTTCGGCCTTGCCGGCGCCCACCATGGTGTGGATCTCGTCGATGAACAGGATGATGCGCCCTTCTTCGGCGGCCACTTCCTTGAGCACGGCCTTCAGGCGTTCTTCGAACTCGCCCCGGTACTTGGCACCGGCCAGCAGGCCCGCCATGTCCAGCGCCAGCACGCGCTTGTCCTTGAGGGTGTCGGGCACCTCGCCAGCCACAATGCGCTGCGCCAGGCCTTCGACGATGGCGGTTTTACCCACACCCGGCTCGCCGATCAGCACCGGGTTGTTCTTGCTGCGGCGCTGCAGCACCTGGATGGCGCGGCGGATTTCTTCATCGCGACCAATGACGGGGTCGAGCTTGCCTTGGCGGGCGCGCTCGGTCAGGTCCATGGTGTACTTCTTGAGCGATTCACGCTGGCCTTCCGAGTCGGCGTTGTCCACCTTCTGGCCACCGCGGACGGCCTGGATGGCTGTCTCGAGCGCGGCACGGTTGAGACCATGATCACGGGCCAGCACGGCCGTGTCCCCCTTGTGGTCGCACAGGGCCAGCAAGAACATCTCGCTGGCGATGTAGGCGTCACCCCGCTTGTGGGCTTCCTTCTCGCAGGATTGCAGCAGGCTGACGGTGTCACGGCCGGCCTGTACCTGCTCGTTGCCCTGAACCTGGGGCAGCTTGTCGATCTGCTTTTCAAGGGCGGCAGCCAGGGTGGGCACGCGCACGCCGGCCCGCTCCATGAGCGAGCGGGGGCCGTCGTCTTGCTGGACCATGGCCAGCAGGATGTGGGCAGGTTCGATGTAGGGGTTGTCGCGGGTGATGGCGAGGCTTTGGGCCTCCGTCAGGGCTTCCTGGAATTTGCTGGTGAGTTTGTCGAGTCGCATGGGCACTCCTGATGGTGCCTCCGTGGCACCGTGTTGCCCATGAAGATAAGGCGATCTCGCCGGTTTTCAAGTGGCCTGCGCGGGGGCTTGTTGAGCATCGTCAAACACCACCCGGTTGCGCCCGGCGCGCTTGGCCACGTACAGGCAGGCGTCTGCCCGGGCCAGATCCGGCTCCAGAGACTGTCCACCGCTGTGAAAGCTCACCCCGATGCTGACCGTGATGCGCACCGGCCCCTTGGCCGTGATGCAGGGGGTGCGCGCCACCAGTTGGCGCAGCCGCTCGGCCACCACCCGGGCCTCGCCCCGGCCCTTGATGGGCAAGAGCACGGTGAACTCTTCGCCCCCGTAACGCGCCAGCAGGGCGTCATCACGCAGGTGCTCGCGCACGGTGCGCGTCAGGTGGCGCAAGACCTCGTCACCCACCTGGTGGCCATGTTCATCGTTGACCCGTTTGAAGTGGTCCACATCCAGCATCAGCACCGCCACCTGGTTGGCCTGGTGGGATTGCATGGCCAACATGCGCTCGCCCAACTCTCGCAAGCCACGGCGCGACAGGGCCCCGGTCAGGTCATCCGACAGGGCCCGGGCGCGCAATTGTTGGTTGAGCCGATCGTTGATGATGGCAAACACCACGGCCGCCACCGACAGCGGCAGCAACCCAAACGCCAGACCCGAGATGGGCAACAACCACGCCGGCGCGTGCAACCAGTGCGCCGGGTAAGGCCCCGGCACCGTGGCGGTGTGCCACAGGGTGATGAGCCAGATGGCGGCAAAGGCCCCTGCCACCACCAGCAAGCCCAGTTCGCTGGGCGTGATACGGGCGCTGCGCAGGATCAGCCAGCCCTGGTCGATGAACATGCCCAGGCTGACAAAGGCAAACGCAAAGCCGATGGCAAAGATGAAGGCCTCGCTGCCCCCCCACCAGGCCGACAACCACAAAGACGCCCCCACCCCGAGCGTGACCAGCGCCCCGGCCGCTGGATGGGTGCGACGGCCGTTCAATTGCCGGAAGGCCCACGCCAGCAGACACACGCCCATGGCCACCAGGCCAATGGCCGCCTGCGCCACGGGTTCACGCCACTCGGCAGGCGCCAAGGGCAAGGCCAGCAGCCCCGTCAGGCACAGGAAGGCCCAGCGGTACAGCTGTGCCGCCTGCCGAATGCGGGGCTGATCGGTACGCACCAGGCTCATCAGCCCGAGCCCGACCAGCGCACCCACGCCCGCGATCGCGTAACAGGTGAAGATGTCGACAGTTGCCATCCCGCTTTTTGCCAGCCGAAGGATAAGCGGTTATCGGCAGGTGGCGGCGCAGCTTGATGGTGACGTTGCCACCGGACACATCAGGCCAGCCAGAGCCTCACCAGGCGAGCCCCCAGCGCCGCACACAGCAGCGCCCCCAGCACATGGGCCAGGGTGTGTGCCAGGGCCATGCCCAGACGGCCACGCTCGATGAGGGTGAGCGATTCCACCGAAAACGTGGAGAACGTGGTCAGCGCACCCAGGCCGCCCGTGACCAGCAGCAGGCGCAGCAGGTCATTGGGCTCGCGCTGCAGGTAGGCCATGGCGCCGCCGGCCACCAAACCACCCACCAGGTTGACCACCCAGGTACCCAGCGGAAACCCATGCCACAGGGGGTTGAGCCACACCCCCGTGCCCCAGCGCGCCAGGGCGCCAAGCACCGCCCCCAGGGCCACGGCCAAACCCGCTTGCCAGGTGCTCATGCAGAGGCTCCCTGCGGCTTGGGCGCCACCAGCCAGCGGGCTGCCGCCAGGGTGTCGGCATCCCGGGCCTCGACCCAGGTGCCCTGCCCGGCCACGGTTTCCTTCTTCCAGAAGGGGGCTTCGGTCTTGAGCCAGTCCATCAGAAACTCGGCGCACTCGAAGGCCGCGTGGCGATGCGCCGAGCTGACGGCCACCAACACAATCTGATCGCCCAGCGCCAAGGGCCCCACACGGTGAATGACGCGCAGGCCTCGCACGTCAAACCGACGCCGGGCCTGGGCCATGAAGGTGGCGATGCTGCGCTCGGTCATGCCGGGATAGTGCTCCAACTCGAAGCCGATCTGGTCGGCGGGCTGCCCTTGAGCTGCTGGCCATTCACGAACCGTGCCCACGAACGCCACCACCGCGCCCACCGCGAGATCGCCCGCGCGCAGCGCAGCCACTTCGGTGCCCAGATCAAAATCCGCCGGGCCCACACGCACGTGGGGCAACTCGGCCTGCCAGTCCAGCTCGGGCGTCATCATCAACCGCCCGTCACCGGGGGAAAGAAGGCCACGTCCACGCCATCCCGCAGGGGTTCATCGTCATCGCACATGACTTGATCACACGCGGCGCGCACCGCACGAACGGACTCGAAGGCTTGGGCGTGCACCGACGAGCGCTCGCACAACCAATCGCGCAATCCGCCCACGGTGCAGCCCACGGGCAGTTCGCTCAACTGCACCTGTTCCTGGGCGCCCAGCTTTTCTCGCAAGGAAGCAAAGTAACGCACCGTGATCATGCTGCCCCCTCCATCGCCGTGGTGAGCACGCCAGGCGGCTGCATCAGATAGGGCAGCGGCATGAAGCGCACCACATCGCCCGGCTGGATGACCTGCCCCGGTGCCACGTCCACCAGCCCGTCTGCCCAGGCGGCCGACATCAGCACGCCTGAGCCCTGGTGGGGGTGGATCTGCACCCGGCCATCCGGCGTGAGGGCCGCGCGCAAGAACTCGCGTCGTTTATCGGGTCGCGGCCAGGCGAAATCAGCCACCAGGGGCAAGGCCGCGGGCAGGCGCCAGCCCTCGCCTGCCAGCCAACCGATCACGGGCCGCACCAACATCAAGAAGGTGACGAAACTGGCTGAGGGGTTGCCTGGCAGCCCCATGTACCAGGCGTGGCTGCCATCCGCACGGCGCAAGCGCCCAAAGACAAAAGGCTTGCCGGGCTTGATGGCCAGGGCCCAGAAATCGAGTTGCCCTTCGGCCTCAACCGCCTGACGCAGGTGGTCTTCTTCGCCCACGGACACGCCACCGCTGGTGACCACCAGATCGCACTGTTCGGCCGCCTGACGCAAGGCGCGCCGGGTGGCGTCCAGCTGATCGGGCACCAGGCCCAGATCCAGGGCCTGGGCACCACTGGCCTCGCCCAACGCCAACAGCGTGTGGCGATTGCTGTTGTAAATGCCCCCCGGGGGCAAGGGTTGGCCGGGCATGACCAGTTCATCGCCGGTGGTGAGGATGCCCACACGGGGCCGCGCCCGCACCGCCAACGAAGCCGCCCCCACCGATGCCGCCACGCCCAGGGCCGCCGGCGTCAGGCGCTGGCCCGCTCGAAGCACGGTCTGGCCACGGGCAATGTCTTCGCCGCGGCGGCGGATGTTCTGTCCGGGCTGCACGGCTTGCAGAAAACGAACCTGGCCCTCGGGCTGGGCCTCGGTGTGCTCCTGCATGACCACGGCATCGGCCCCAGGGGGAATGGGCGCCCCGGTGAAGATGCGCGCGCAGTGCCCTGCCGCCAAGGGCTGACCGACTTGTCCAGCCGCGATGCGCTGGCCTTGTGGCAGCACAGAGACCCCTTGCGTGTCTTGCGCCCCTTGCCAGTCGGCCCAGCACAGGGCGTAGCCGTCCATCGCGCTGTTGTCATGCGGGGGCACATCCACGGCCGACACCAGATCCTGGGCCAGCACACGGTTCAGGGCCTGCTCGGTGGGCAGGGTCTCGGTGCCAGGGGATGGAGACTGTGCCTGCAGGGCCTGAGCCAGGCGGCACCAGGCATCATCGAGGGGCATCAAGGGTTTCGGAGATTTCGACACAGCGCACTCTTAAAGTTCATTCAGGGTCAGCGTCAATTCGGTGCCTTGCTCGCTGGACCGCACATCCAGTTGCGCACCGATCAGCGTAGCCCGCTCGCGCATGATGCTCAAGCCCACATGGGTGGCATCGGGCGCCGAGCCTTCGGGATCAAAACCCCGACCATCATCGCGCACCTGGATGCGCCACTTCGGCTGGGCCTGCATGTTCACCCATACCTCGCTGGCCTGTGCGTGCTTGCGCACGTTGGACAAGGCCTCCTGCACAATGTGCAGCACCTGGATCTGGACATCAGCCGGCAGGGGTACGCCATCATCACTGACCTGCAGGTGCGTCTTCAAGCCCGCTTGCAACTCGAACTTCGACAAGGTTTCCTGCAAGGCCAGATCCAGTCTTCCACTGTCGGTGCGCACCCGGAAATGCAGCAGCAGCTCACGAACATCGTTGTAGCTCTCCTTGATCCCGGTATCCAGTTCGGCCATGGCCAGATCGGTGGCGACCTGGTCGCCACGTGTGACGGCCCCTCGCAGCAAACTCATCTGGATCTTCAGGAAGGCCAGTGACTGGGCGATCGAATCATGCAATTCTTGTGACAAAAGCTTGCGCTCGCGTGCCACCGCAGACTCTCGGTCGAGTGCCGTCATCCGCAGGCTCTCCATGGCCCCCGCGAGGTGGCTGGCCAGGGCTGCGTAGAGTTCGCGGTCTTCGGTCAAGGGTTGAGCGTCGTGGCGATAAAACAGCTCGATCTCACCCAGCAACCGATTTTGCATGGTCAAGGGAATGGTGACCAAGGTGGCATAGCCCTCCTGGGCACACAAGCGCTGAACGGGATGAGCGCCCCCCGCCTCGGGGACCGTCGCCTCGACGATGGGGATGACCCGAACCGATGGCATGCCCCCCGCATCCATGCGCGCACCACAGAAACAGTCACCGGTCAGCACGCACTGTTCTTCCTTGGCCAGCACCTGGGGCAGACTGTCGCTGGCCAGCAGCATGTAGCGGTCGTTGGCCTCGTCAGACCAGCGAATGGCCACGGCGTCGGCCAGTGCCACCTGGCGCATGCGTCGCGCAAAGCCCTGTGTCAGTGGCCCCAGTTGATCGGCCGCGGCCACAAAGGTCGACACCTCATACAAAGCTTCCAGACGCACCTGCTCGTCCCGCAGCCGGCGGGTTTTCTCCTGGACCTTGGCCTCCAGGTCGCCGTAAGACTGCGCCAGTCGGTCGGTCATGCGGTTGAACGCCCGAGACAAATCGCCCAACTCATCGTCTGCGCCGGGAACGACACGGATGCTGAAGTCACCCTGCTCCACCTGGTCCACGGCGGCGCGCAACCGCGCCACGGGCTCCAGGACGACGATGTAAGCTGCATACAGGATCAGCAAGGAGCTGATCACGGCCAGCAGCATCATGACCAACTGGAAGTTATGCAAGGTCGAGGTGCTCGCCTCCAAGCGCTGCTCAATGAGCCCCACCAATTCGTTGACCTCGTGCACAAACGGGCCGACATTCAGCAAGGGCCTGGGCTGAGCGCTGAGCAACTGCGCCTCGATCTGTTGGCGCAAGAGCTGCCACCCTTGTTGCACGCGGGACAATTGGCTCTGAACCTCAATGCTGCTGGGTACTGTCAGGGGACGCAAGCCATCACCCCGGGTCAGCAACGCCAAAGTGGCATCGATATCGCTCAGGCGTTGAGCCACCTGATCCGACACAGGCGGAGGTACTGGCACATGCTCGTCACGCAACTGCAAGGCGATCTGGTAGGACATCATCCGGATGCGCCCGGCCTCATTGATGGCGGCCGCCCCCCCCTCCAGTTGCCAGGTGACCCACATGGACAGCCCCACGGTGGAGAGCGCCACGGCCAGGAATACGCTGCCGATCGCCACCAGCTTACGCGCCAGGGTCAGTCGAGGCCGGCGAAGACGAGTCTCTTCTGTCACCGACGGCGACTCATCAGCGTTGGAGATGAGAGGATCAGATGAGGACAGACTCATGGGATTCACGGCTCAGGCCAAGCGTGTTCAACCACCGGTTTGGGCCATGAACCGGATGATTTTCTCGGGGCGCTCCTGGAACTCATGCCGCTCGGGCTTGCGCGCTATCGCGGCGTGAATCGCGTCGTCCAGGTCGGCGTCTGTGGCGCCTTCACGCAACCAGGCCCCCAAGGGCACCTGATCATTCTGCCCCAGACAGAGATACAAGGTGCCATCGACACCCAGGCGGACGCGGTTACACGCCTCACAAAAATGCTGGCTCATGGGGGTGATGACCCCCAGGCTCATCTCGCTGTGCGGATCTTGCCAGTAACGCGCAGGCCCCGCCCCCCGCCCCAGCACCTGCGGAACCAGCCCCAGTTCACGCGCCAGCGCATCGCCGAGAGCGCTGAGGTTGCGCCCCGTCGTGGCACGGCCGGTGTCACCCACCGGCATGGGCTCGATCAAGCGCAGCACCAAACCATGTTCACGCGCGAACATCACCATGGGCATGACCTCCTGGTCATTCACCCCATCCTGCACCACCATGTTCAGCTTGATCGGTCGAAATCCGGCCTGGCTGGCCGCACGAATGCCCGCCAGCACCTCGTTGAGGCAATTACGCCCGGTGATGCGCGTCATGCAGGCCTCGTCCAGACTGTCCAGGCTGATGTTCAGACGGTCGACGCCAGCCTCTTTCAGGCCCGAGGCCATGCGATCCAGGCGGGTGGCATTGGTCGACACCGACAGATCGCGCACCCCTGGCATGGCCTTGATCCGCGCCGCCAGGTCGCACACACCACGGCGCAAGAGGGGTTCGCCACCCGTGAGTCGAACCTTGCGAACACCCAGGGCCACAAATCGGCTCACCAGGCGGGCCATCTCCTCATGGGTCAACCAGTTGGCAGGCTCTTCAAAGCCTTTGAAAGCCTGGGGCAGACAGTAGGTGCACCGCAGGTCACAGCGGTCGGTCACGGACACCCGCAAGTAGTCGATGACGCGGCCGTGTCCGTCAATCAGGGTGGGCATGGTGGGCAAGAAGGGTGATCCAGATAACCACCAGTCTAGGGAGGGCAGCGTTGCCTGAACATCCTCCTGTGGCACTACTCCCTTCGTGCATCACGGGCACCTCGGCAGCACACAGCCGTGCGGCGCACAATCCAGCGCATGCCTGCTTTGCCCTCTCGCGCCCCTCGCACCGCCTTGCCACCCAGTGGCCCTCAGATTTCCGACCCGCTGGAATTGTTGCTGGCCTGCCACGACAAGGTGCGGCACTTCACCGGTCTGCTGCAGCGCCTGGAGGCGCATGTGCGCAGCACTGGGGCTGACACCCAGGCCCAGGATGCAGCACGCGCCGTGTTGCGCTACTTCGAGATGGCCGCCCCCAAACACCACGCCGACGAAGATCAGGACCTGTTTCCGGCGCTGATGCGATTGAACGACAGCGCACTGAACGACACCATGGCCCAACTCAGCCTTCAACACGACCAACTGGGCGTGATCTGGCTGCAGGTGGCGTCGTGGTTGCAGGCACTGATTCTGGGCGACTCTGTATCTTTGCCCATCCCCATCGACGCGATTCAGGCGTTCTGCACGGGTTACCAGGCACACGCCCGACTGGAGGAAGCGCAGGTGTTTCCACACGCGCAGCGCCTGCCCCCCGATGCCCTGGCCCAGGTGGCCGCCGCGATGGTGGCGCGGCGCACCGCCTGATCACACCGATACAGGTTGTGACTGCCCGGTCAACAGGCACACCATCAGGTCACGAGCTGAACGAATCTGGCTGCCGAACGGCAAGGCGCCCACCCCACGGAAGAACAGGCCCTTCTTCACATCGCCACGCAAGGCCGCCGCCAACTGGTTGTCGATACAGAACTGACCCCAGGTGTTGAGCCCGTCGCGCAGACCGCACTGGGCGAGGCAATCGAAAGCCTTGGTGCAACGGTCTTTGACATGGGCCACCGACTGCAGTTTGCCCTCCACCTTCAGATAGGATTGCAACCATGGTGTGCGCACCGCCCGGGCCGGCAAGCCGGCCACGCTGACAAACTCGGCCAGATCCTCATCGCGGGCTTCGGCCAGTACCTGTTTGAAGGCCAGGTGGGCATCGCCCTCGGTGGTGACAGCAAAGGGCGTGCCCAGTTGCACGCCCGCAGCCCCGAGGCTTTGCACCCGCACGATGTCGGCCTGGCTGCGGATGCCTCCGGCAGCAATCAGCGGGATCTCCCGCTCGAGGCCCGCGCTGCGGAAGAACGCCAATGTGTCAGGGATGACCCGCTCGAAATCAAACCGTGGGTCGTTCAAATCAGCCACCTGAGCCGCGCCCAAGTGCCCTCCGGCCAAGCGCGGGTGCTCAATGACGATGGCATCAGGCAGGCGCTTTTTGCGCTCCCACTTCTTGACGATCAACTGAATGCCCCGCGCATCCGAAAGAATGGGGATCAGCAGCGTTTTGGGGTGGTCTTTGGCCAGATCGGGCAAATCCAGCGGCAAGCCCGCCCCCACCACAATGGCGTCAATGCCCGAGGCCAGGGCCTGCTTGACCGACGAGGCGTACTCCGTGACGGCGCGCATGATGTTCAGCGCCAGCAAACCGGTCGGGCCCGCCAGGGTGCGGGCAGCCTGGATCTGCCGGCCGATGGCCTCCAGGTTGGCCGCGTCGATGCGTGCCTTGGTGGCATCCCCGGGTGGCAGGCCGGTGGTCTGCGCCATCAGATCCGGGTAATGACGACGGGCATCGACAGATGACAGTGTGCCCATGCCCCCCAGACTCGCCACGGTGCCGGCCAGGCGACTGCCTGACACGCCCACACCCATGCCACCTTGAACAATGGGCAGCAAGGTTCGTCCACCCAATTGCATGGGCCGTACAGGGCTGTTGGATAGGTGTTGCTGCAAGTCAGACGGTATCGAAGGCATGATGGACAATCCGGGATCGCGAGAAGCGCAGGGTACGTGGCCCACGACCGTTGTGGACTTGCCCTGTGTCAAACGATGAATGGATTTGCCCATGCCTGTGCGCCTTCTGGTTGTGGATGACCACACTCTTTTCCGCCGAGGGCTGATTGCCCTGCTGGGCCAGTCACCCGAAGTGGAGGTGGTGGCCGAGGCCGCCGATGCGGGTGAGGCCTTGCGCAGCGCCACCACCCATCAACCCGATGTGATCCTCCTGGACAACCACCTGCCGGGGGTACATGGCATTGACGCATTGCCGCAATTGTTGCAAGCCAGCCCCCAAAGCCGGGTGCTGATGCTGACGGTGAGCGAAGACGCCAACGACCTGGCACAGGCCCTGTCCCGCGGAGCGGCCGGCTACCTGCTGAAAACGGCCGAGGGCGCCGAACTGATCCAGTCGATTGTTCGCGTGCACCAGGGTGAATCTGTGGTGTCGACCGAGATGACCACCAAACTGGTGCTGGCCTACCAGCAGGCCATTCAGGGCGCAGACAACAACGCCAGCAGCATCAACCCTCCCCCTGCTGCGCCAGCAGCCCACCCGGAGGCTCCAGCCAGCCCGCTGCAGAAATTGTCGCCACGCGAACGCGACATCCTGCGTGAGATCGCCCGGGGTGCCAGCAACAAGGAGATCGCACGCACGCTGGACATCGCGGAAACCACCGTGAAGATCCACGTGCAGCACATCCTGCGCAAACTGAATCTGAGTTCAAGAGTGCAGGCCGCCGTGATGGCCTCGTCTGATCTGGATCAACCCTGACCCCAGGGACTAGTTCTTCAGAACGACCCCGACACACCCACAGAAGGATATTCGCCTAGCGCCTAAATTCTGACACTGCCGGACATGGAAAGGAATTGACCATGTCTAGCGGAAAGAACAAACAAGCGCTCTCCGTCCTCATCGTCAGCACACTGGCTTTCACGGTGTGCTTCATGGTGTGGATGATGTTCGGGGTCATCGGGGTCCCGCTGAAGAAGGAACTCGGCCTCTCGGCCACCCAGTTCGGCCTGTTGATGGCCACCCCGGTGCTGACCGGCTCGCTGGTGCGCGTTCCGCTGGGCATCTGGACCGACCGCTTCGGTGGGCGCATCGTGCTGTTCATCACCATGCTCTTGTGCGTGGTGCCGATCTGGCTGATGGCTTACGCCACCGAGTACTGGCACTTCCTCGTGCTGGGCCTGTTTGTGGGCTTGGCCGGTGGCACCTTCTCGGTAGGCACCCCCTACGTGGCGCGCTGGTTCCCCCGCGATCAACAAGGCTTCGCCATGGGCGTGTTCGGTGCCGGCAACTCAGGTGCCGCCGTCAACAAGTTCATTGCCCCGGTGATCGTGGTCGCCGTGGGCTGGACCATGGTGCCCCAGGTCTACGCAGCCATCATGCTGGGGACGGCCATCATCTTCTGGCTGGGCAGCGCCCATGACCCTGCTCACCTGGTGCCTGCGACCAAGGGGGGCTTCATGGCGCAGATGCAAGCGCTGAAGGATCCCCGCGTGCTGAAGTACTGCCAGTACTACAGCATCGTGTTCGGTGGCTACGTGGCCCTGGCCCTGTGGATGGTGCAGTACTACGTGGGCGAATATGGTCTGGACATCCGCGTGGCCGCACTGCTGGCTGCCTGCTTCTCCTTGCCGGGCGGCGTGCTGCGCGCCATAGGTGGCTGGCTGTCTGACAAGCATGGCGCCCACAAGGTCACCTGGTGGGTGATGTGGGTGAGCTGGATCTGTCTGTTCCTGCTGAGCTACCCGCAAACCGAATTCACCATCCAGACCATCACCGGCCCGCAAACCTTCGAGATCGGTCTGAACGTCTACAGCTTCACAGCGCTGATATTTGTGCTGGGCATTGCCTGGGCGTTTGGCAAGGCCAGCGTGTTCAAGTACATCAGCAACGACTACCCGAACAACATCGGCACGATCAGCGGCATCGTCGGCCTGGCCGGCGGCCTGGGGGGCTTCGTGCTGCCCATCATGTTCGGCTACCTGCTCGATCTCACTGGCATCCGATCCAGCGCCTTCATGCTGCTCTACGGCGTGGTCTGGGTGTCGCTGATCTGGATGTACCTCACCGAAGTGCGCACACGCGATGTTCTGGGCGGCGAGCCCCAGGGCGCGGTCGTGGGCCAACGCAGCTGATTCACCGAAAGGACACATCATGTCAGCGCCAACAAGCATCAGGGCCCAGGCCCGTCCGGGCAGCACGCTCACCGTGTGGACCCCGGAAGACAAGGCCTTCTGGGATTCTCAAGGCCAGGCCATTGCCAAGCTCAACCTGTGGATCTCAGTCCCCGCACTGTTCCTGGCCTTCGCCGTCTGGCAGCTGTGGAGTGTGGTGGCCGTCAACCTGCCACAGATGGGCTTCAACTACTCCACCAACCAGCTGTTCTGGCTGGCGGCCGCACCGGCGCTGTCAGGCGCCACGCTGCGCATCTTCTACTCGTTCATGGTGCCGGTGTTTGGCGGTCGCCGCTGGACGGCCATCTCGACCGCCTCGCTGCTGATCCCGGCGGTGGGCATCGGCTTTGCGGTGCAAGACCCCACCACCCCCTACCCCACCATGCTGTTGCTGGCCCTGCTGTGCGGGCTGGGTGGCGGCAACTTCTCGTCGTCGATGTCCAACATCAGCTTCTTCTTCCCGAAGGAGCGCAAGGGCTCGGCCCTGGGCGTGAATGCTGGCCTGGGCAACCTGGGCGTGTCGGTGGTGCAGTTCCTGAGCCCCATCATCATCTCGGTCGGCGTGTTCGGCTTCCTCGGCGGCGAATCACAAACCATTGTGAACAAGGCAGGCCAGACCGTGGAGGTCTGGGCTCAAAACGCCGCCTTCGTGTGGGTGCCCTGGATCGTGATCATCTCGGTGGTGGCGTGGTTCTTCATGAACGACATCGCTGATGCCAAGGCGTCGTTTGCCGCACAGGCCGCGATCTTCCGCAACAAGCACAACTGGCTGATGTGCGTGCTGTACTTGGGCACCTTCGGTTCGTTCATTGGTTACGCCGCCGGCTTCCCGCTGCTGATCAAGTCGCAGTTCACGGAGGTCAACCCGCTGGCCTACGCCTGGATCGGCCCGCTGGTGGGCGCCTTGATTCGTCCCGTGGGCGGCTGGCTGGCCGACAAGCTGGGCGGCGCCCGCGTCACCTACTGGAATTTCATCGTCATGACTGTGGCTGTGGTGGGCGTGCTGTACTTCCTGCCCAAGACCAGCGGCAGCGTCTTCGCCCTGCCCTTCGGCCCGCATGAAGGCAGCTTCACCGGCTTCTTCCTGATGTTCCTGGTGCTGTTCATAACCACCGGCATCGGTAACGGCTCGACCTTCCGGATGATCCCGGTGATCTTCATGAACTTGAAGACTCAACGGGTGCCACGCAATGACGACGTGGCCCAGGCCAACGCCATCAAGGAAGCCAACACCGAAGCAGCCGCCGTGCTGGGCTTCACCGCCGCCTTCGCAGCTTACGGTGGCTTCTTCATCCCCAAGAGCTACGGCTCGGCGATTGCCGCCACCGGTGGCCCTGAACTGGCGCTGCTCACCTTCATCGCCTTCTACCTGGTGTGCATCGGGCTGACCTGGTGGTACTACGCCCGCCGCGACGCCGAGCAACCTTGCTGAACACCTTCCCCACGGAGTCACACAACATGAGTCACTTTCTGGACCGACTGACCTTCTTCGCGCAAGCCAAGGAAGGATTCGCCGATGGCCACGGCGTCACCACAGGCGAAGACCGCACCTGGGAAGACGCCTACCGCAGCCGCTGGCAGCACGACAAGATCGTGCGCTCGACCCACGGCACCAACTGCACGGGTTCGTGCTCGTGGAAGATCTATGTCAAGGGCGGCATCGTCACCTGGGAAACCCAGCAGACCGACTACCCCCGCACGCGCCCAGACCTGCCCAACCACGAGCCCCGCGGCTGCGCCCGTGGCGCCTCGTACAGCTGGTACCTGTACAGCGCCAACCGCGTGAAGCACCCGATGGTGCGGGGTGAATTGCTCAAGCACTGGCGTGCGGCGCGTGCCGTGGCCAAGAGCCCGGTGGATGCCTGGGCCAGCCTGATGTCCAGCGATGACACCCGCCGCAGCTGGCAGAAACAACGTGGTCTGGGCGGCTTTGTGCGCACCACCTGGGAAGAGGTCAATGAAATCATCGCCTCGGCCAACGTGTACACCATCAAGCAGCACGGCCCTGACCGCATCATCGGCTTCTCGCCCATCCCGGCGATGTCGATGGTGTCGTATGCCGCTGGTAGCCGCTATCTGAGCCTGATCGGTGGCGTGTGCATGTCGTTCTACGACTGGTATTGCGACCTGCCCCCTGCCAGCCCGCAGATCTGGGGCGAGCAGACCGATGTGCCGGAATCGGCCGACTGGTACAACTCAAACTACATCATTGCCTGGGGCTCGAACGTGCCACAAACACGCACGCCCGACGCCCACTTCTTCACCGAGGTTCGTTACAAGGGCGCCAAGACGGTCGCCGTCACGCCCGACTTTTCCGAAGTGGCCAAGCTGGCCGACATCTGGATGCACCCCAAGCAGGGCACCGATGCGGCCGTCGCCATGGCCATGGGCCACACCATCCTGCGCGAGTTCTACATCGACAAGCGCAGCACCTACTTTGACGACTACGCTCGCCGCTACACCGACCTGCCCATGCTGGTGATGCTGCAGGAGCAGGACACACCCGCTGGCAAGGCCCTGGTACCCCAGCGCTACCTGCGTGCCAGCGATCTGGCCGCAGAGAACTTGGGGCAAGGCCACAACGCCGAGTGGAAGACGCTGGCCTATGACAGCGCCGGCCGCGTGGTGGTGCCGCAAGGCTCCATCGGCTTCCGCTGGGGGACAGACGGTCACTCAGACCAGGGCAAGTGGAACTTGGAGGCCAAGGAGGCTGTCGAGGGACGCGACGTCAAGCTCAAGCTGTCAGTGCTTGAAGACGAGCAACACGCCGAGACCGTCAAGACTGACGTGCAACCCGTGGCCTTCCCTTACTTCGGTGGCATCGACTCGCCGGGCTTCAAGTCAAACAAGCAAGGCGATGTGATGGTGCGCCGCGTGCCCATGCAGCGCCTGACTGTGCAAGAACAAGGTCAGAGTCGCGACGTGTGGGTGGCCACGGTGTACGACTTGCAGGTGGCCAGCTACGGCGTGTTCCGTGGCCTGACCGACCGCGAAGGTGTGCTGGTCGACGATGGCGCCCGTAGCCTGGACGACAATGTTCCTTACACCCCCGCGTGGCAAGAACAGATCACCGGCGTGCCGCGTGATCAGGTGCTGACCGTGGCGCGCCAGTTCGCCGACAACGCCGACAAGACCAAGGGTAAGTCCATGGTCATCATCGGTGCGGCCATGAACCACTGGTACCACTGCGACATGAACTACCGCAGCATCATCAACATGCTGATGATGTGCGGCTGCATCGGCCAAAGCGGCGGCGGCTGGGCCCACTACGTGGGTCAGGAAAAGCTTCGCCCACAAACCGGCTGGACGGCTCTGGCGTTCGCGCTGGACTGGTCGCGTCCCCCTCGTCAGCAAAACTCCACCAGTTTTTTCTACGCCCACACTGACCAGTGGCGCTACGAGAAGCTGGGCGTGGACGAGATCCTCTCGCCCCTGGCCGACAAGTCCAAGTTCGGCGGCAGCATGATCGACTACAACGTGCGCGCCGAACGCATGGGCTGGTTGCCCTCGGCACCGCAGCTGCAGACCAACCCGCTGAAGGTGGTCAAGGATGCAGCCGCCAAGGGCCTGGACCCGAAGGACCACGTGGTGGCCTCATTGAAGGATGGCTCGTTGAAGCTGTCGTGCACCGACCCTGACCATCCCGACAACTGGCCGCGCAACCTCTTCGTGTGGCGCTCCAACCTGCTGGGTTCGTCTGGCAAGGGTCACGAGTACTTCCTCAAGCACTTGCTGGGCACCACGCACGGCGTGCAAGGCAAGGACCTGGGTGCCGATGACGCCAAGCCTGAAGAAGTCGTCTGGCATGACAAGGCGCCCGAAGGCAAGCTGGACCTGCTGGTCACGCTCGACTTCCGCATGAGCACCACCTGCCTGTACTCCGACATCGTCTTGCCCACAGCCACCTGGTACGAAAAGAACGACCTCAACACCAGCGACATGCACCCGTTCATCCACCCGCTGTCCTCTGCGGTGGATCCGGCCTGGGAAGCGCGTTCGGACTGGGAGATCTACAAGGGCTTCGCCAAGAAGTTCAGCGAGGTCTGCGTGGGACACCTGGGGGTCGAGAAGGAAGTCGTGATGTCGCCGCTGATGCACGACACCCCGGCTGAACTGGCCCAACCCTTTGGCGTGCAGGACTGGAAGAAGGGCGAGATCGACCTGATCCCGGGCAAATCCGCCCCGCAAATCACGGTCGTCGAGCGCGACTACCCGAACACCTTCAAGCGCTTCACTTCGCTGGGCCCGCTGATGAACAAGCTGGGCAACGGTGGCAAGGGCATTGGCTGGAACACCCAAGACGAAGTTCACCAACTGGGCGAACTGAACGGCATCGTGCGTGAAGAAGGCGTGTCTCACGGCATGCCGAAGATCGAGACCGACATCGACGCTGCTGAAGTGGTGATGATGCTGGCGCCCGAGACCAACGGCCACGTGGCTGTGAAGGCCTGGGAAGCGCTGTCCAAGCAAACCGGCCGTGAGCATGCTCACTTGGCCCTGCACCGCGAAGACGAGAAGATCCGCTTCCGCGACATCCAGGCCCAACCGCGCAAGATCATTTCGTCGCCCACCTGGTCAGGGTTGGAGAGCGAAAAGGTTTCGTACAACGCCGGTTATACCAACGTGCACGAACTGATTCCATGGCGCACCCTGACCGGTCGTCAGCAGTTCTACATGGACCACCCCTGGATGCAGGCCTTCGGCGAAGGCTTCGTGAGCTACCGCCCGCCGGTGGACCTGAAGACGCTTGACGACATCGCCGGCCGCAAGCCCAACGGCCACAAGGAGATCGCGCTCAACTTCATCACGCCACACCAGAAGTGGGGCATCCACTCGACCTACACGGACAACCTGATGATGTTGACACTGAACCGTGGCGGCCCCGTCATCTGGTTGAGTGAAGACGACGCCAAGAAAGCCGGCATCGTGGACAACGACTGGGTGGAGCTGTTCAACACCAACGGAGCCATTGCCGCCCGCGCGGTGGTAAGCCAACGGGTCAATCCCGGGATGGTGATGATGTACCACGCCCAGGAAAAGATCATCAACACCCCGGGCTCGGAGATCACGGGTACGCGCGGCGGCATCCACAACTCGGTGACGCGTGTGGTGCTCAAGCCCACCCACATGATCGGTGGCTACGCCCAGTTGAGCTACGGCTTCAACTACTACGGCACCATCGGCACCAACCGCGACGAATTCGTGCTGGTGCGCAAGATGAACAAGGTCGACTGGCTGGACGGCGAAGTTGCCGCCCCCCCCACTCACGCCTGAGACCCAAGGAGCACACAACATGAAAGTTCGCGCACAGATTGGCATGGTCCTGAACCTGGACAAGTGCATCGGTTGCCACACCTGCTCGGTGACCTGTAAAAACGTCTGGACCAACCGCCCCGGCGTTGAGTACGCCTGGTTCAACAACGTCGAGACCAAGCCTGGCATCGGTTACCCCAAGGAATGGGAGAACCAGGAAAAGTGGAAAGGTGGCTGGATTCGCAAGCCGGATGGCACGATCCAGCCTCGGCAGGGTGGCAAGCTCAGCCTGCTGATGAAGATCTTCGCCAACCCCAACCTGCCGCAGATCGACGACTACTACGAGCCCTTCACCTTCGACTACGACCACCTGCAGTCGGCGCCAAAGACCAAGGCGGCCCCCACGGCCCGCCCGCGCAGCCTGATCACGGGCAAGCGCATGGAGAAGATCGAATGGGGGCCGAACTGGGAGGAAATCCTGGGTGGCGAGTTCAGCAAGCGCAGCAAGGATGCGAACTTCGAAGATGTTCAAAAGGACATCTACGGTCAGTTCGAAAACACCTTCATGATGTACCTGCCTCGCCTGTGCGAGCACTGCCTGAATCCGGCGTGCGTGGCATCGTGCCCCTCGGGCTCGATCTACAAGCGCGAGGAAGATGGCATCGTGCTGATCGACCAGGACAAGTGCCGCGGCTGGCGCATGTGCGTCAGCGGCTGCCCGTACAAGAAGATCTACTACAACTGGCAGAGCGGCAAGGCTGAGAAGTGCATCTTCTGCTACCCGCGCATCGAGGCGGGTCAGCCGACGGTGTGCTCTGAGACCTGTGTGGGTCGCATCCGCTACCTGGGCGTGCTGCTGTACGACGCCGACCGGATTGAACAAGCCGCCAGCGTCGAGCATGACCGCGATCTGTACCAGGCCCAGCTGGACATCTTCCTGGATCCGAATGATCCGAAGGTGATCGAGCAGGCCCGCGCCGATGGCGTGCCAGAAGCATGGCTGACCGCCGCCCGCAACAGCCCCGTCTACAAGATGGCCGTGGACTGGAAGGTGGCCCTGCCGCTGCACCCGGAATACCGCACGCTGCCCATGGTCTGGTATGTGCCGCCACTGTCGCCCATCCAGGCAGCTGCCCACGCGGGCCATGTGGGCACCAACGGCGAAATCCCGGACGTGAACCAGTTGCGCATTCCGCTGAAGTACCTGGCCAACCTGATGACGGCTGGCGACGTGGCCCCCGTGTCACGTGCGCTGGAACGCATGCTGGCCATGCGCGCCTACATGCGGGGCAAGCACGTGGACGGCAGCCCCAACATGAGGGCCATCGAACAGGTGGGCCTCACCCCCGCGTTGGTGGAAGACATGTACCACATCATGGGCATTGCCAACTACGAAGACCGCTTCGTGATCCCGACGGCACACCGCGAGTACGCGGAAGACGCCTTTGATCTGCGTGGCGGCTGCGGCTTCTCGTTCGGTAATGGCTGCTCGGACGGTCAAACCGAGGCCAGCCTGTTTGGTGCCAAGAAGAAGCGCACCATCCCCATCAAGTCGGAGATCTGAGCCATGAGCAGTGTTCTGAGTTACGTCAGGGCGCTGGGCATCCAGCCCACGCCCACACTGTCACTGCGGGGGCTGGCTCGCCTGCTGGCCTACCCGGACCAAGCCTTGCGCGAGCACGCCCATGAGGTGCTGCAAGCCATCCGCAACGAAGGTCAAGTGGGTGCTGAGCGCCTTGCTGGTCTGGAGCGCCTGGTCTCACAACTGACCCGCACGGAAGCGTTCGAGATCGAATCAGACTACGTCGAGCTTTTCGATCGGGGTCGCGCCACGTCGCTGCACCTGTTTGAGCACGTGCACGGTGATTCGCGCGATCGCGGGCAGGCCATGGTCGATCTGGTCCAGACCTACGAACAGGCTGGCCTCAAACTCAACCCCGACAACGGGGGCGAGTTGCCCGACTATCTGCCGCTGGTGCTGGAGTTCGTCTCCACCCAGCCCGCCGAGCAAGCTCGCGAGTTCACGGGTGAGTTCGCTCACATCCTGAACGCGCTGTACGCCGCCCTGCTGAAGCGTCGCAGCCTGTACGCCCACGTTCCGGCCGCCTTGCTGGAGTTGATGGGACACCCCATCGAACCCACTGAGGTGCCGGAAGACGAGGCCCTTGACGACGCCTGGAGCGAGCCCCCGGCCTTTGACGGCTGCTCCACCCGTGGTCAGCAACGGGCTGACCAACCCCAACCCATCCACATCGTGCGCACGAACAAGGCCGCACCCACACGAGGAGCGACATCATGAGCCTCACCCATCAGTTCTTCTTCGGCATCTACCCCTACATCGTCATGGTGGTCTTCCTGCTGGGCAGCCTGGTTCGGTTTGACCGCGATCAGTACACCTGGCGCAGTGAATCCAGCCAGATGCTGTCCACCGGCATGCTTCGAGCTGGATCGAACCTGTTCCACCTGGGCATCATCGGCCTGTTCTTCGGCCACTTCTTCGGCATGCTGACGCCGGCCGATCTGGTACATGCACTGGGCATCACCGCCGCGCAAAAGCAGATGTTGGCCGTGGTGGCCGGCGGCATCCTGGGGGTGGTCTGTCTGATCGGCTTGCTGCTGCTGATCACCCGTCGCCTGGGTAATGAGCGTGTGCGCGCCACCAGCAAGCCCCGGGATTTCCTGGTGCTGTTCTGGATCCTGGGCACCCTGCTGCTGGGCTTGTCGACCGTGCCTCTGTCACTGGAGCACCGTGATGGCGAAACCATGCTCAAGCTGATGGCCTGGGCGCAACACATCGTCACCTTCCGCAGCGGCGCCGCCAGCCTGATCGCCGACGTATCCCTGCTGTTCAAGGTTCACATGGTGGCGGGCATGACGCTGTTCATCATCTTCCCGTTCACTCGCCTGGTGCACGTGTGGAGCGGCTTCGCATCGGTCGGCTACGTGATCCGCCCCTGGCAAGTCGTGCGCAGCCGCCGTACTGGCCTGCCCCGTTGAGTCAGCCCACCGCGCAGACAGGAGTTTTCATGTCCGAGACCATCACACACACCGTCTTGCGCGTGGGGGATGACATCCTCCACCCGCATCCGGAGCAACTGACCGAGGCCGAGCGTCGTCAGGTGGCCAGTCTGGCGCTGTTGCGCCTGGCAGCCATCGAGGCGGGGCTGCTGTCGGCCGACGATCCTCCACCCCAGGATGGCGTCATGAGCGAGGCCGCCGCCGATGCCATCGATCAATGGCTGGAGCTGTCCATCCAGGTGCCTGATCCTGATGAGCAGGCCTGCCGTCGCTACCACGCTGCTCATCGTGCGAAGTACTCGCAGGGCGAGCGGGTTCGCGCCCGACACATTCTGTTTGCGGTCACAGACGGCGTGGACATCCAGGCCCTTCGCCAACGTGCAGAACAGGTGTTGATTGCCGTGCGCGCCGATCCCGACAGCTTTGCCGAACAGGCACGCACACAGTCGAACTGCCCCAGCGGTGAACAGGGTGGTGAACTGGGCTGGCTGGATGCCGCAGACTGCGCACCGGAATTCGCCCGCGAATTGTTCGGTCAGGACGAATCGCAAGCCCACATTGGCGTGCTGCCACGCCTGGTGCACAGCCGATTCGGCCTGCATGTGGTGGAGGTACAAGAGCGCATTGCTGGCGACATGCAGCCCTTTGATGCGGTCCGTGAAGCGGTGGCTCAAACACTGCGTCAGCAAACCTTCACCACGGCGGTCAAGCAGGCTTGCAGCCTGCTCGCAGCCCGTCACGAGGTGGAAGGGGCTGACATCGATGCAGCGGCATCGCCGCTGCTACAGTGAGCAACGATCGTGAGCCCAGGCCATGGATGAGCTACTCCAACGTTTGCGTCAGTTTCACGATGACTACTTCCCGCAGTACGAGTCACGATTCAGGAACCTGGTTCATGACGGCCAACACCCGACCACGCTGTTCATCGGCTGCTCTGACTCTCGGCTGGTTCCGTACCTGCTGACTGGCACCGGCCCTGGCGAGCTCTTCATCGTGCGTAACGTGGGCGCCCTGGTGCCCCCTTATGACGGCCTACATGGCCTTCACGGCACGGCAGCCGCCATTGAATTCGCCATGTTGAATCTCAAGGTGTCACGCATTGTGGTGTGCGGACACTCCCACTGTGGCGCCATGAAGGCGCTGTATGAGGAGGTGCCAGCCGCCGCCAAGAATCTCAAAGGCTGGCTGGACATGGCGCGCGAGGCCACATTGCCTGTGCAGGTGAGTGACGAAGCGCTCAGACGCACAGAGCAACGAGCAGTGGTCTTGCAACTAGAGCGCCTCATGGATTACCCGATGGTGCGTGAACGTGTAGAGAAGCGAGAGGTGACCCTGCACGGTTGGCACTATGTGATCGAAGACGGAGAAGTGCACGTCTTTGACGTGCGATCCGGCGGCTTCTTGCCAGCCTCACGAGCTGATCACAGCGGCACAGGGCCCTACAAGGAGAGCGAGGAATCCAGCGAAGCGATCTTCAATGAGATCGATGCACGCTGGTCTCGCCAATAAGCTGCTCGACGCTTGCTCAGGATCAAAGCCCTCTTGCCAACGTGTTTCCAGACTACACACACCACCCATTGGAGACCATGATGCAGACCTTTGTTGAACGCATGAGCGCCCGACTGAAAGAGAACCCTGTGTTCTCCGGTCTGGATCCACTCCGCGCCGAGCACCTGATCAAGCACAGCCTGATTCGTCGACTGCCGCGGGGTGAGGTCCTGTTCGAGGCAGGCGCGCGTTGTGAAGGTCTGCACGCCGTGCTGGACGGCATGCTGAAGGTGTATGCCCGTGATGGTCAAGGCCACGAAAAGGTGATCGACCTGATCGGACGTGGCCAGACCCTGCCAGGCACGCAGCCCACGGGAGATACGCAGCACACCCACCATGCACGCACCCTGGCAACATCGACGGTGCTGGTGGTGCCCTATACGCTGCTGCGCAATGAACTGTGCACCGATGTGGGCATGGCGCAGCGACTGCTGGATGACACCAGCCGGCACCTGCGTCGCATGATGCGAGAGCTGGAAGCCACGACCTTGCGGTCTGCACGGCAACGAGCATCCCAGTTCCTGCTGCGCCAGCCGGCCTTGGCACTGGACGATGGTGGTTATGGCCATGACCACTCGGTGGTGGTATCACTGCCGGTCAGCAAGGGTACGGTGGCATCTCTGCTGTCCATCACACCCGAACACTTCTCGCGCATCCTTCGCGAGTTGCAGGACAAGGGCCTCATCGAGATGCAGCAACGCACGATCCGCATCATGGATCCGGAGCGGCTGGCAGCCTGCGAATGAACTCTTGGCGGTTGTTGTGGTCCGCTCCACATCGACTGGCCTTCTTTCTGGGCAGCGTCAATCTCATGCTGCTGGCCACCTGGTGGGTCATGGTGCATGCCGGGACACGCTGGACGACGGGCTTGCCCAGCGTGCCGCCTCACTCGGTTCACGCCTTGCTGCTCAGTGGCGGATTCATGCCGCTGTTCATCGCAGGCTTTGTGTTCACCACCCTGCCGCGATGGCTGGCCATTCACCCTGTGTCGATGGGCAGACTGGTGCCGGGCATCTGCGCCATGGCCGTGGGCTGGTGGGGGGCGTTGGTGGCCCTGATGTGGCCCAGCCCACCGACGACTGCGCCTGCGGGCGGTTTCACGGCCGCCGTGGGCGTGGTGCTACTGGGCTGGCTCAGTTTGGCGTGGCATCACGGACGTGCAGCATGGCGCAGCAAGGCCCCCGAT
Source organism: Aquabacterium sp. (assembly GCA_046295615.1). Classification (GTDB taxonomy): domain Bacteria; phylum Pseudomonadota; class Gammaproteobacteria; order Burkholderiales; family Burkholderiaceae_C; genus Aquabacterium. Next base: position 154,789 of record JBKBMV010000001.1, on the reverse strand, counting down.
CAAGGACACACCTGGCTCATCCTCGTGGCATGGCTTGCGGGGGCCGGCGGTCTGGCGATGGCCATGCTGGAGCCTTGGTGGCCTGGGCAAGGCTGCCTGCAGGCGGGAGTCATGCTCATCCTGTGGGCCTGTCTGGCCCCGATCTTCCTGACGGCCCTGCACCGCATGATCCCGTATCTGTCGATGTGGCCTTGGTCGTGGCCAGCGCGTCAACATCCCCATGCCTTGCTGTGGCTGGTCTTGCCGGCCCTGGCGATGCACGCTGGCCAGCGTGTGATGGCCGCCCTGAGTGTGGAGCCTTGGCGGGCGTGGCAAATGCTTCACACGGGGAGTACCCTGGTGGCGGGGCTGACTTTGGTGGGGATGGCCTGCCGCTGGCGCCGCGTACAGAACCTGCAACAGCGCATGCTGTCCATGCTGTGCCTGGGCTGTTTCTGGATGGGGTTGGCCCTGTGGCTGTCGCTGGCACAGGATGGACGCCCCGCTCACCACGCCATGGCACTGGGCGCCATGGGCTCACTGATGCTGGCGATGGTCACCCGCGTGAGTTGCACCCATGGCGGTCAGCCTGTGGTGGCTGACCAATGGGTGTGGTGGAGCTTTCTGTCCTTGCAGCTCGTGGTGGTGCTGCGACTGGCCGCTGGGTGGATGTCGGCGCTCCTGGCCACGCCACTCATGCAAATCGCCTTGATGGCCTGGTCTCTGATCATGATCGGCTGGGCCTGGCGGCTGATGGGTTGGTCACTGCGCGCCCGTCATCCAGCTCGATGAGCGCGACCCGGTCGTCCGACCAGGAGGATGCCATGGACGCCAGTCGATCGGCCCGAGGGCATCCAGCGTATTCTTTAACAGCAAGCCATAGGCCGTGTCACCCTCCATCACCAGGCGACGGTCAAAGAACAAGGTATCCGGATCTTCATCACCCTGCATCAGAGCCATGAAGTGCCGAGCCTGCGCTTGAATGCGCAGGGTGTGCGTGCTCGACACGGGCGCTGCCGAGATCCCTCGCGCGCCCGCCACCAGTCGGACACACAGCCCCAGATCGGTGACGACCACCTCCACCGTGCCACCGGACAACTGCGCCTGCACATCTGGCGGCACCAAGGGCCACCACCGCTCCGTCAGGGCGCGGGCCGCCAACTGAGCCAGGGGCCACGTGGGCAAGCGGCGGAAGACCGGGGCACCGCAGGCCAGGGCCTGCCAGAGTGCGTCTTGATGTCGCATCATGCGTAGAGACTCCATTGCATACCGGGTGTTCGGTGGCGCAGATAGCCATTGGCCAGAACCCCGGGCAGCGCCAGAGCGCGCAGGCCCTGTACCGCGTCTTCAGCGGAGCACTCCCCCGCGAGGGCGCGCTGATGCCAACCGATCACCTCGAAGAAATCCCTGGAGCAAGGCGACAGCCTCAGGCTGCTCACCCCGGCCTCCCGAATGGCGGGCAGGTCTCCCAGCCAGGACTGCACCGCTGCAGACTGTGTCTGGATGCCATTGATGGCCAGAAACGGCTCACCCTCTTGCGACAGCATGGTCAGGCCGTCGGGATCGTTCTGGCAGATGAATCCGCAGTGATCCTTCTGCACCCCATGGTGGCGCGCCGTGAAGCACCGAGCGGACAAGGCCAGCGGCAAGCGCCCAAAGGCGAAGACTTCGCCCTCCAGGCCCTCAGGGCCCACGCGAAGGACGTGGGCGATGGTGTCCAAGTCCAGTTCGACGGGCGGCACCCACGCCACCGCCCCCATGGCACGGTACTCCCGCAAGGCATCGACGCTGTAGACATTCACGTGCAGACCAATGCGCCAGGGGCGGCCGCTTTTCCAGGCCAGGTAGACCGCCGCTGCATCGTTGGCTTCCAGGCCCAGATCGTCCTGCTCGGCCCAGTGCCGCACCGCGCGTAACTCGGCCTCGGTTTCGATCAAGGCCAGGGTGCCCATCCACACGCGCTTGCCCGCCTGACGCAACTCGCGCCCCAAGGCCAGCCAGTCGGCTGTCTTCAGATCGCGGCGGCGAGAGCACACCACCTCACCCAACACCACCTGCTGCACGGGCTGGTCGGCCAGATCAGCATAGAAGCGCAGCAGGGTTTCTCGTGGCCAGTGGTATTGCACCGGCCCCACGGTCAGATCCATGGTCATGCCATTCTCCAGGTTCATTGCCAGGGCCGGCTGAGCGCCCCAAGGGTGGTCTGCCGTCCCTCGGACAAGCGGGCCAGGGTGTCATGCCACTGGGCGTTCGGTGCCCAGTCAGACGTTGTCGGGCTGAGGCGATCAATGGCCTGTCGCCACACCCGCGTGACCTGTTCGATGTACGCCGCGCTGCGCTGTCGCCCTTCGATCTTGATGGCCCGCACCCCCGCTCGCCATAAATCGGGCAACACGTCCAGGGTGTTGAGGCTGGTGGGTTCCTCCAGCGCGTGATCGACCTGGCCCGCCACCTCGAAGCGCCCCTTGCAAAGGGTGGGATACGCTCGCGACTCATCAGGCGCATATCGATCAATGAGCACACCACCCAGCCGAGCGTTCACCACCCCCTGCTGTTCATCCCAACGCACGGCCTCGGCCGGGGAACACACCCCGGCGTTGTTGGGTGAGCACCCGGTGGCATAAGACGAGAGCGCGCAGCGCCCTTCGACCATGACACACAGGCTGCCAAAGCCAAACACTTCGATCTCGACGGGTGTGTTGCGCACCACATGCGCCACCTGCGGCAGTGTCAGCACGCGCGGCAGTACCGCACGCTGGATGCCATAGCGCTCATGGTAGAGCGCGATGGCCGCGTGGTTGGTGGCAGACGCCTGAACCGACAGGTGTCGCCTCAGATCAGGATGCACCCGGCACGCATAGGCCAGTACCGCCGCGTCGGCGGCGATCAAGGCATCGACCCCAGCTTGCGCGGCAGCGTCAACCGCCCTGAACCACGGTGCGGGATCGGTGGCATGCGCAAAGGTATTCAACGCCATCAAGACCTTGCGCCCGTGGCGATGGGCGCGGGCCACGGCATCAGCCACTTCGCGGGGTGTGAAGTTCAGGCCCGCAAAGTTGCGCGCATTGGTGGGGTCACGCAAACCCAGGTAAACAGCGTCGGCCCCGGCCTCCAGGGCCTTGTCGAAGGCTCGGGGCGAGCCGGCTGGGCAGACCAGCTCCGGCTTGGAAAAATCATTCATGTGGGGTGCTCAGGTGATTAAAACGGCCCCGCGAATGTAGACACCTGATACGAGCGTGGTTTTGCGACGCATCAACCCACGGACTCACAAACCACGGACCTCCTCGCCAGATGGCATGGGCTCCACACGCTCCTTGGCGGCCTCGACCTGCGGCTCTTCAGCCCGCCAGCCGCCGCCCAAGGCTTTGTACAGCTGCACGGTATAGAGCAGGTGATCGGTATCCGCCCTCACGCGCTCGTCTTCGCGCTCGAACGCCTTGGCCCGAGCCTCCAGCGCAGGCTGCAGCAGATCCTGCCCCCGCATGAACAAGGCCTCACGCTGGTCGGCCACACGCCGGGCCAGCTCGGCGGTGCGCACCAGATGCCGATGCTGAGTGTCGAAGGCTTTCTTGGCCACATAAGCATTTTCAACGTCCTCCAATGCCGACAGGATGGCCTTCTCGTACTCCACGGCCAATCCATCCAGCTGCGCCTGATTCGCCGCGATGTTGGCGCGGATGCGCCCCCCATGGAAGATGGGTAAACGCACGCCCACGCCGATACGCTGCAGCGAGAAGCCCCCGCTGTCCGCATCATCCGGATAGGCCCGCCCGATCACGGAACTCAAGCCCAGATAGAACTTGGGAAAGAGCTCGGACTTGGCTGCACCCAGCTTGCTGGCCTGCGCACGCAGCTTGTAGGCGGCGCCTCGTACATCAGGCCGTCGCTCCAGAACCTGACCGGGCAAACGCGGGGGCAAAGGGGGTGCCACCAACGACTTGGCACTCACGGGCAATACCTGGATGGATTGAGGGGTACGGCCCGTGAGCACGGCCAGCCGCTTCAGATGCCGATGCAACATGGCCTGCAAGGGCTCTTTCTTGGACTGTGCGTGCAGCCACTCGATCTCGGCACGATCCACATCGGAGGACGTGGCCTGCCCGGCATTGAATCGCCCTTGTGCGTAGGCCTTCAAACGGGTAGCCACCCCAATGGCCTCATCCAGCAAGGCCATCCGCTGCATGGCGGCGCGGGCTTCGATGTAGTTGCTGGCAATGTCAGCCGCCACCAGCAATCGAGCCCCATGGACTTGCTCCTGGGCGCCCAGCACCAGACTGGCCACCATGTCGGATTGCGCCCTCAGCCCACCGAACACATCCAGCTCCCAGGCCATGACGACCCCATGACTGCGGGCGTTCCCCCAGGGGATGTTGGCCGAAGGCAGATCACCCGTCTGAATCGGAATGGGCAGCGGCAAGGGGCCTGGCAGACTCAGCCCCGCTGCGCTGGGCGTGGTGGCATCCTGCTTGCCGCGGGACACGCTGGCACCGGCCTCCACCGCCGGTTGACGGGTGGAGTCGGCCACATCCAGGTAAGCGCGCGCCTCAGCCAGGCGGGCCAGGGCAATGCGTACATCACTGTTATGCCGCAGCCCTGCTTCGACCAGTTCGCTCAAGGCGGGGTCGCCAAAACCCTTCCACCAGCGAGAGATGTCGATGGCGGGATCGCCCGATGTGGGCTCACCCACAGCGTCAAACTGACCAGGTACGGCAAAACTGACCGGAGGCACATCAACCTGGATGGTGGTGCAGCCCCCGAGGGCCAGCAGGGCGGCCGCCATGGCCACACGCGACAAGGTGGAGGGAATCATGGACACGGTACACCTCATGAAAGAATGAGCACAAGATCAGGTCGTGCCGGCAGGGATCACCCCTGACGCGCCAACATCACACGGAAGCGAAGCAAGGCCACCCCCAGAAAGGCTCCTCCAATGAGGAGCATGGTGAGCATTTGCGGCCACACGATGCCAAGACCGGCGCCGCGATACAGCACCCCCTGAGCCAACAAGGTGTAGTGGGTGGACGGGGACAGCTGCATGGCGTATTGCAACCACTGCGGCATGTTCTCGCGCGGCGTGGCCGAGCCCGACAGCAAATACATGATCACGAAGACCGGCACGGCCAAGAGGCCGAACTGCGGCATGGACGAGGCCATGGTGGCCAGCAGGATGCCCAGTGCGGTCAGTGAAAAAAGGTAGAGCGCTGTACCGGACAGAAACAGTGTGGCCGAGCCTGCTGGCGGCACCGCCAACAGTCCTCGCACCACCAACTGCAAGGACAGTCCCACCGCCAGCAGGATGACCAGACCGTTGGCCAGGATCTTGGCCATGGCGATCTCGCTGGGCCGCACGGGCATGACCAGCAAGTGCTCGATGGTGCCGCGCTCGCGCTCACGGATGACCGCCGCGCCCACCAGCACGACTGACAGCACGGTCACGTTGTTGATCAACTGCATGACCGAGGTGAACCATGACGAGGTATGGTTGGGGTTGAACTGCACATGCACCACCGGCCTGGTGGGCAGGCGCGCATCGATGCCGTCAACCCTCAGGTGGGCCAGCGTTTCGCGCAGGATGATCTCGTCCAGGTAGGCATTGCCCAGGCGGCCCTGCGCCATGGCCGTGGCATCCATGTGGATCTGGATGGCGGGCGAGCGGTAGCCGTGCACATCCGCCTCGAAGTGCTCGGGGATGTCCACCACAAACAGGAATCGGCCCGTCTCAAGCCCCCGCATGGCCTCCTCTTCCTGAACCATGACGGGTGACTGAAACAGAGGGGGACGGATCGCGTCGCGCAAGCGAACCGACAGGGAAGATTGATCCCGATCGATGACCCCCACCCCGACATGGTTGACGTCGGTCTTGGTGCCCACGGCCACCACGTACACCGCCACCGTGAAGGACACGAGGATGGCGGCCATCATCGTGACATCCTTGAGCACACAGCGCAGCTCTTTGAGCCCCAGGTGCCAGACGTTGTAGATCCACAAGGCCATGTCAGCGCTCCTGCTTTCGAACCAGTGATCGGGCCAGTGCCACATAGAGCACCCCAAAGCCCAGCAGCGCTGCGGTGGATGTCCACAGCGCGGGCCAGGACAACGGCCACCCCTTGGTGATGGTGCCCAGGCTGATCTGTTGGAACCACGAGGCAGGGAAGAACTGGGCCAGCGCGCTGTTGAGTCCCTCCAGGGTGGAGGTGGGGCTGAGCAGCCCCGCAAAGCTGGTGGTGATGATCACGCACAAGATGGCCGTCAGGAACTGTGCCGCCACTTGGGTCTGCACGAAGGATGACACCAGCATGCCCATGCCCGTGATGGCCACGGCGTAGGCCAGGGCCCCGATGGCCAGGCCCAGCAGACTGCCCTGCACCCACACGTCGAACACCAACGCCAGCACCAGCACCAAGGTCAGAAAGCTGAGGAAGGTGAGCGCGATGTAGGGCAGTTGCTTGCCCACCAGAAACTCGCTGATGGTGCCGGGGGCCGAGTACAGGTTGGTGATGGTGCCCATCTCTTTTTCTCGCACCACCCCCAACGCGGTCAACATGGCCGGCACCAGGGTCATGGCCAGCATCAGCACCCCCGGCGCGAAAGTGTGGATGCTGCGGTAATCCTGGTTGAAGGACAGCCGCGGCTCAGTGCGCACCGGCAAGGCCGGAATCTCCGCCCCGGGAATTGCCCGCGCATAGGCCAAGGCATGCGACAACGCCACGGCCCTGGCGCTGTTGGCGATGTGGTTGGCACGCACCAGATCGGCGCCATCCACATAGAACGCCACCTCAGGCTGGCGCATGCCCACCAGATCGCGACCAAAGCCTGGGGGAATGTCGATGACCAGCCAGGTGTGCCCGCTCTTCAAGGTGGCATCGATGTCATCGACATGGTGCAGAGGGGCCTGCTGGTCGAAGTAAGTCGAGCCATCAAAGTGGGCGATCAGCCCGCGGCTTTCGCTGCTCTGGTCTCGATCCAGCACGGCATAAGCAATGCGGTCCACGTCAAAACTCAGCCCCCAGGATCCGGCGCACAGCAGGATGAGCGGCCCCAGGAACGCGAAGGTCAGCCGGATGGTGTCATGACGCAACTCCATGGCCTCTCGCCGGGCGAAGGCCCACATGCGGGCCCACCAGGCGGCCAGGCCGGTCGGCGCCGTCCAGCCCGCTGCATCGCCCGGCACGATGCCCGGAGAAGTGTCCATCGGGTCGTGCGTGGTGTCAGGTTTGGGCACATGCGTGAGCTCGGCATCGGCCTCCAGGTAGTCGATGAAGGCCTGCTCCAGCGTTTCGCAACCCTGCGCCTCACACAGAGCCTGCGGGGCGCCCACCGCCAACACCCGGCCATGGTGCATCAAGGAGATGCGGTCGCAGCGCTGCGCCTCGTTCATGAAGTGGGTGGACACAAAGAGGGTCACCCCCTCCTCACGCGACAGACGAATCAGGTGTCGCCAGAACATGTCACGGGCCGCCGGGTCCACCCCGGAGGTGGGTTCGTCCAGGATCAGCACAGCCGGCTTGTGCAGGCAGGCGGCGGCCAGCTGCAGCCGCTGGCGAATCCCCAGCGACAGGTCGGCCGGGGCCTTGTCAACGTGCCGGCTGAGTTCGAACACCTGCAGCGCACGGTCGATCTCGGCGTCGGCGGTGCGCGGATCCATGCGGTACAAGCGCGCGTGCAGCACCAGGTTCTGCCGTACCGACAGCTCTTCATACAAGGAGAAGGCCTGCGACATGTACCCGATGTTCAATCGGTTGGTCAGGTCGCCCGCATTGACAGGGCGGCCCAGGAGGCTGGCCTGTCCTTCAGTGATGTCCAGCAAGCCCGTCAGCATCTTCATGGTGGTGGTCTTGCCACAACCGTTGGAGCCAAGGAAGCCAAAAATCTCGCCTTGCTCAATGCGGAAGTTGACGTCATGCACGGCCGTGAAGTCACCAAACCGGCGCGTCAGGCCATGGGCCTCCATGGCCGGTGGACCGTCCCGGTGAGGCAGCGGAGGGATGACCAGGGGCTCACCATCGCCCTGCCCGGCCAGCTTCACGTACGCATCCTCCAGCGTGGCTGCGCGGGTCTGCATCATCACGTCGATGGTCGGGGCGTTGACCAGCACCTTGCCATCCGCCATGGCGATGAGGTGCTCGAATCGCTCAGCCTCTTCCATGTAAGCCGTGGCCACCAGCACCGTCATGTGTGGGCGCTGCACACGCAGCCCCTCCACCAGGGCCCAGAACTGCCGACGTGAGAGCGGATCCACCCCCGTCGTGGGCTCATCCAGAATGAGCAGATCGGGGTTGTGCACCAGCGCGCTGCACAGCGCCACCTTCTGCTTCATGCCGCCCGAGAGCTTGCCGGCTGGGCGATCGGGGAAGGGATCCAGCCCTGTCGCCACCAGCAGGCTGCGAATGCGGGCATCACGCTCGGCTTCGGGTACACCAAACAGCCGCGCGGCGAAGTCGATGTTGTCATACACGGACAGCGAACGGTACAGCGCCCGGCCCAGCCCCTGCGGCATGAAGGCCACTCGGGGCAGCAGCGCCTGGCGGGCATCGGCTTTCTGCACATCGGTGCCCAGCACCGTGACACGGCCACTTTGCAATCGCTTGACACCGGCGATCAGGCCCAGCAAGGTAGATTTGCCCACCCCATCGGGTCCGACCAGCCCGATGGTCCGCCCCTGCGGCAGATTCAGACTGACGCCATCCAGTGCCAGCACCGCGCCGTAGCGGTGGGTCACTGCCTCGATCTGCACCGCGTACGACATGGTGAGTCCTTCACTTCAGGGCCAGGAACTCATCACGCTGTTCGGACCAGGCTGAATCAGCCGGTGCAACGCTGGTGCGCACCACACCCATGCCCGTCAAACCGCCCTTGAGCAAGGCTGCATGCTGCAAGGCCACGGACTCGGGCAGGGCCAGCTTGACGCGGTAGCTCAGCTTGTCGCGCTCTTTCTGGGTCTCGACGTGCTTGGGCGTGAACTGTGCATCCGAGGCCACAAAGGCCACCTTCGCAGGCAGCGGCACATCCGGAGCGGCATCCAGCACGATGCGGGCCTCATCGCCAATGCGCAACTGACCGGCGATCGCCGACGGCACAAAGATCGTCATGTGCACCTGGCTCACGTCCAGCAGCGTGGCCACACGACCGCCAGCAGGAATGACCGAACCGGGCTCGACCACCCGGTGCTCGATGCGCCCATCCATGGGTGCGCGCAAGGTGTGATCGGCGATCGCCTGGCGCAAACGCAAGATACCGGCCTCGGCTTCTTCCTTGGCAGCGCGGGCCTCACCCACAGCCGAGGTCGCGATGGAAATACCCGCGCGCTCACCATCGCGTTGGGCCTGCCGCTTTTGCAACTCCGACTGAGAGATGAGGCCGTCATGATGCAGGTCGCTGGCGTTGTCGAGTTCCAGTTGCGCCACGCGGGCCTTGATCGACTGCACCTGCACCTCACCTTGGGCCCGACCCATGGCCTGAATGGCCCGCTGGCGCATGGCCTGCACGCCAGCCAGTTGCCCCTCCAGGTCGGTGGTGTCCATGCGGGCGATCACGTCGCCAGCCTTGATGCTTTGGCCTTCCTGTACCTCAACGGTGACCACCTTGCCCGGGAACTTGGTGGCGATCTCCACGCGCTGCACTTCCAGGCGACCATTGCCCTTGAAGAGCTGGTGCGCGGGGGTGCTGCTACCCAGGATGGCCCAGGTTCCCCAGGCGGCCGACACAGCCAGGGCCGAGACCCCAACCCCCAGGATGAAGCCTTTGTAGCGGCCCAGCTTTGCAGTCAGGTTGTTCATGGCAACGATCTCCTCGTCAAGTGACCAGCACGCATTCACGCACTGGTGCATGGGTCATGCATGGGGTCATTGTTGGTGGGGAAATAGATCTGACATTGAGCGTCGTCAAACTCAAGTCAAGCCAAGTGACTCTCCCCCCGATTGAGCGGGAATCGCTCTGGACAGGGCTCGCGCCGCTTTGATCCAGGTTGGATCGGGGTGCGCCCTCAGCGCACCCACACGGCTGGCCCCACCCGCCGCAATTGCGCCACCAACTCGTCAGGCGGCGTGCGAATGACCGAGCCCAGGCCCGCCTGAGTGGCTGGCGTGGGCCGGTAAGGCTGAAGCACCCACTGCCGCGCCCCAAGCACCTTGAGGTGGCGCGCCAGACGAAGCAAGGCGGCATCACTGATCAAATCCGGATGCCAAGTGGTTCTGAACTCGCAGGGTTTGCCGCTGTTCAAGACCAACGACAGGCTGGTGCGCACAGGATCCCCACTGCGGGGCACGGCCGTGACGGCCTTGTAGTCTTCGAACTCGGTCTTGATGTCCAGGGCCACCCAATCCACCAGGGGCAGGCACTCTGCGAGCCGATCAGGGTAGAGCCCCGCTGTGTGCAGCCCCACGCGGAACCCCATGTCCCGCACCTGCTGGATGGCCGGTATCAGGGCGCGATCCAGTGTGGGCTCTCCGCCCGAGAACACCACGCCGTCCAGCAGGCCCCGACGGACCTGCAAGGTCTGCAGCACCCGCTGCCACACCTGAGGGTGGTGGTCCCCACGGGGCTGCAAGGCCGGGTTGTGGCAGTAGTGGCAGCGCCAGGGGCAGCCCTGCACGAACACCACCGCCACCAGCTGATCAGGCCAGTCCACCGTGCTCATGGGCACGAAGCCCCCCACCTCCAGGTCGGCGGTGGGGATGGCCGCTGCGTCAGGCGACGCAGGGCTCGGCGGTGGCGCGCTCGGGCTCAAGGAAGTAGCGTCGCTCATGGAACTCGCCTTTCTTGCCGACATTGAATGAAGCCATCGGGCGGTGGTAGCCCATCACACGGGTCCAGATTTCGCAACGCTGGCGCTCGTGCTCGGCCAGCACGGCATGTGGGGTGTCGGGGGTGAAGTTCGTGGTGTTCATGGTGCCTCCTTCAGGCGGGGTTGGGAAGAGCTTGGCGCGCGCGACGGGCCAGAGCCTCTTCGTCGCAGCGCGGGCAGAACGCGTGCTCGCCGGCCAGATAGCCGTGGGTCGGGCAGATCGAAAACGTGGGCGTGACCGTGATGTAGGGAAGGCGGAAACGCCCCAGGGCACGGCGCACCAGGTTTTTGCACGCCTGCACCGACGACACCCGCTCGCCCAGGTACAGGTGCAGCACCGTGCCGCCGGTGTACTTCATCTGCAGCGGCTCTTGACGGGCCAGCGCGTCGAACGGGTCATCGCAGAAGCCCACAGGCAACTGTGATGAGTTGGTGTAGTACGGCTCGTGATCGCTGCCAGCCTGCAAGATGCCGGGGAACCGGGCACGGTCTTCCTTGGCGAAGCGGTAGGTGGTGCCCTCGGCCGGGGTGGCCTCCAGGTTGTAGAGGTGCCCTGTACGCTCCTGCATCTCGGTGATCCGAGAACGGATGTGGTCCAGGTAGCGCAGCGCAAAATCATGCCCCCAGGGGGTCGTGATGTCTTCCAGATCACCCGTGAAGTTGCGGATCATCTCGTTGATGCCGTTCACGCCGATGGTCGAGAAATGGTTGCGCAAGGTCCCCAGGTACCGCTTGGTGTAAGGGAACAAGCCTGCATCCATGTGGCCCTGGATCACCTTGCGCTTGATCTCCAGACTCTGGCACGCCAGGTTCATCAGGTGATCGGTGCGCGCCAGCAGGGCCCCCTCATCACCGGCATGCAGATAACCCAGCCGAGCGCAGTTCAGCGTGACCACGCCCAGCGAGCCCGTTTGCTCGGCCGAGCCGAAGAGGCCGTTGCCCCGCTTGAGCAGCTCGCGCAGATCCAGTTGCAGCCGACAGCACATCGAGCGGATCATGTGCGGCTGCAGCTCCGAGTTCACGAAGTTCTGGAAGTACGGCAACCCATACTTGGCCGTCATCTCGAACAAGGCATCGGTGTTGGGATGATCCCAGTCGAAGTCTTTGGTGATGTTGTAAGTGGGGATGGGAAAGGTGAAGGCCCGACCCTTGGCATCGCCCGTCATCATGACGTCGATGTAGGCTCGGTTGATCATGTCCATCTCGGCCTGCAGATCGCCGTAGGCAAAGGGCTGCTCCACGCCGCCGATCACGGGCACCTGCTCGCGCAGATCTTCAGGGCAGACCCAATCGAAGGTGAGGTTGGTGAAGGGCGTCTGTGTGCCCCAGCGCGAGGGCACATTCAGGTTGTAGATCAGCTCTTGCATGCACTGACGCACCTGCTGGTAGCTCAAACCGTCCTTGCGGATGAACGGGGCCAGGTAGGTGTCGAACGAACTGAAGGCCTGAGCCCCGGCCCATTCGTTTTGCAAGGTGCCCAGGAAGTTGACAATCTGCCCCACAGCGGACGAGAGGTGCTTGGGGGGGCCGGCCTCGACCTTGCCGGGCACCCCATTGAGCCCCTCGTGCAACAAGGTGCGCAACGACCAGCCGGCGCAGTAGCCCGACAACATGTCGAGATCATGGATGTGCACATCGGCCTCGCGGTGGGCCACCCCCACCTCGGGTGGATAGACATGGCTGAGCCAGTAGTTGGCGATCACCTTGCCCGACACGTTCAGGATCAAGCCGCCCAGCGAATAGCCCTGGTTGGCGTTGGCATGGATGCGCCAATCCTGGCGATGCAGGTATTCATTGACCGAACGCTCCACATCCACGGCGGTGCGGCGGTCTTCGCGCAGAGCGCGATGCTGCTCGCGGTAGACGATGTAGGCGCGAGCAGCGGGCGTGTGCCCGGCATCCAGCAGCACCTGCTCGACCACATCCTGGATTTGCTCGACCGTGGGCACACGCCGCGCCAGACGGCCCTGTACCACCTCGGCCAGCACCTGAGCCTGATCGGCCCCCAAGGTGGCGGTGGCCTCGCCTGCGGCCTGAATGGCCCGGGTGATGCGGTCGATGCGGTAAGGCTCGGCGCGGCCGTCACGCTTGATCACAGCGACGGGCGCCACCAGCGCGCTCAGATGATTCGGGGTTTGTTGCTGAGTGGGGTTGCTCATGGGTCAGACACCATAGGTAGTGCCCAACACCATCGCCAGACACCAGAGCTAGTGTTCCGACCTCTCCACAAAAGGGTTTTGACGATCGTCAACCCGCAACGCGGACGACGATCACTTCAGCCCCAAACGGTGGGCCAGCTTGTGCAGGTTGCTCGGGTCGACCCCCAGTTGTCGCGCCGCCATGGCCCAGTTACCCCCACAGGCCCGCAGGCTGCGCTCCAGAATGTGCCGCTGAGCGCGCTCCACCTGCTCTCGCAAGCTACCGGCCTCATTCCCAGCGGGCGTCGTCACAGGGCTCTGTGGCACCTCATCGGGCTTGATCGCGGTCATGGGCGACAGCGCTGTGTCTTGCAGGTCCATCAAGTCGGCAGACAAGGTCGCGATGTCAGCCCGGCCCACACCTCGGCTGAGCAACTTCAACGCGGCACGCCCGATGACATGCTCCAGCTCACGCACATTGCCTGGCCAGTCGTATTTCAGCAATGCAGCCTCAGCCGCACCATCCAGACGCAGGCTGCGCAAGCCCAGGCGTGCCCGGTTCACCTCCAGGAAATGCCCCGCCAGCAGCAACACATCATCGCCACGCTCGCGCAGCGGCGGCACCTCCACGGGGTATACCGACAAGCGGTGGTAAAGATCGGCCCGGAACGTACCCGAGGCCACGGCATCCCGCAAGCCACGATTGGTGGCGGCTACCACCCGCACATCCACCTTCACGGGCTTGTCGGCGCCCAGGCGCTGCACCTCACCGTTTTGCAAGGTTCGCAAAAGCTTGGCCTGGATGCTCAAGGGCAACTCGCCCACCTCGTCCAAGAAGACGGTGCCTTGTCGCGCAGCCTCAATGCGTCCTGGCCGATCGGTGGTGGCCCCCGAGAACGCCCCCCGAACATGTCCAAAGAGTTCGCTTTCCGCCAACGATTCAGGCAGGGCCGCACAGTTGACGTGCACCATGGGGCCCGCCGCGCGCGCCGAACGCTCATGCACCCGTCGCGCAAAGAGATCCTTGCCCACACCGGTTTCCCCCATGAGCAAGACCGGCAGGTCGGATGCGGCCACCACATCAATCTCATGCAGCACGCGCTGCATGGCGGGACTGCGTCCAATCAGGGTCGGCCCTCGCGGCGCCACATCGGCTGCCTCATCGCGAGACATGGCGCGGGACCGCTGCAGGGCCTGCACTTCCTGCTCCAGCAGTCCCACGCGAACTGCGGCGGCCACCAGAGGTTGACAGTGCTGCAAGGCGTGACGCGCCGCCGCATCAAAGGTGCCCGGCCGCAGTGCATCCAGCGTCAACACACCCCAGCACCGACCATCCACCGACACCGACACGCCCATGCAGTCATGCACCGGCAGAGGCGAGCCCACCATGGCATCCACCAATCCATCGTAGGGGTCAGGCAAGGTGCTGCCCGGCGCAAAGTGCACCACCTCACGACTCAAGAGGATGGTCGACAAGCGGGGGTGCTGCCCCACCACGAAAGCACGCCCCAACGCATCCCGCGTGAGGCCTTCAGCCGCCACCGGCCGCAGCGATTCACCATCGTGCTGCAGCAAGGCCACGGCATCACACGAGAAGGCCAACCTGAGTTGCGTCACCAATCGTTGCAAGCGCACCGCCCGGGGCAAACCGACGGTCAGGTCAGCCAGCAGCATGGCGTCAATCATGGTTTTTTCTACCGTCATGAGGGTTAATTTTACCCGTCATTTAATGGTTTTTTTAACCATTCACCAGCGCAAGTGATTGATTTGTCGTGCCTCGATGGGTGGCCCACGCTTTGCGATGTCTTGGCCATTCCCCACCCGCTCAAGGAGCCTGACATGAACTATGCCGACGAATCTCTGGGTCTGCTGGCCCGCACCATCCCTGGCGCCACCAAGGTGTTCCATGCCCACAACCTGGACTTCTGCTGCGGCGGCAAGCAAAGCCTGCAGACGGCAGCGGACAAAGCTGGCATCGATGTCCGTCAGATCATTGCCGACCTCAACGCACTGCAAGACAGCAGCGACGAGGTCGTGGACTGGACCGAAGCCCCCACCCCTGCCCTGATCGAACACATCCTGAGTCGGTACCACGCACGCCACCGCGAGCAACTGCCCGAACTGATCCGCCTGGCTCGCCGGGTGGAACTGGTGCATGGTGATCGCCCCGAATGTCCCCTGGGCCTGGCGGACCACCTCGAGACCATGCAGCAGGAGCTGGAAAGCCACATGCAGAAGGAAGAGATGGTGCTCTTCCCCATCTACAAGCGCGGCATGGGCAACCCCAGCCTGCCGCCCGTGCACGTGATGCGCATGGAGCACGACCAACACGGCCAAGAACTCGCCAAGCTCGAAGCGCTGACCAACGGCATCACCCTGCCCCGTGGCGCCTGCAACACCTGGCGGGCCCTGTACCTGGGATTGCGTACCCTCAAAGAAGACCTGATGGCGCACATCCACCTCGAGAACAACGTGCTGTTCGAGCGCGCCTGAGCGCAGCCGCCCCTCCATTTCACTCATCTGAAAGAAGCAACATGGGTCCGTACAAGAAGCACTGGTACGCGCTGATCTGCGTGTGCATCGTGATGTTCTCGCTGCTGGGCTACTTCGGCGCCGAGGTCTACCGCTCGGCACCGCCGATCCCCACCCAGGTCAGCTCTGCCAGCGGGCAAAAGCTGTTCACGCAGGACGACATCCTCGACGGGCAGACCGCCTGGCAATCGGTCGGCGGCATGCAGCTGGGCTCCATCTGGGGCCACGGGGCCTACCAGGCCCCCGACTGGACGGCCGACTGGCTGCACCGCGAGCTGCGCGCCTGGCTCGACCTGGCCGCCCACGAGCGCCACGGCAAGGCCTTCGATCAACTCGGCGTGGGCGAGCAAGGCGCGCTGCGCGCCGAGCTCAAGGCCGAGTACCGAGGCAACCGCACGGATGCGAACGGCACGCTGCAAGTGAGCGACCGACGCGCGCAGGCCATCGCACAAACGGCGGCCTACTACGATCAGCTCTTCTCCGACGCGCCCGCGCTGCGCAAGAGCCGCCAGAGCTTCGCCATGAAGGAGAACACACTGCCCAGCGCCGAGCGGCGCCAGGCCATGACGCATTTCTTCTTCTGGACCGCCTGGGCCGCAGCGACGGAGCGCCCCGGCGCGCACGTCACCTACACCAACAACTGGCCGCACGAGCCGCTGATCGGCAACCAGCCCAGTGGCGAGAACATCGTGTGGTCGATCGCCAGCGTCGTGATCCTGCTCGCGGGCGTCGGCTTCCTGGTGTGGGGCTGGTCCTTCCTGCGCGATCACGAAGAGCCCTTGCCGCAAGCCCCCGCGCGCGACCCGTTGACCAGCTTCGCGCTCACACCCTCGCAACGCGCACTCGGCAAGTACCTGTTCCTGGTCGTGGCCCTGTTCGTCTTCCAGGTGTTCCTGGGGGGCTTCACCGCCCACTACACGGTGGAGGGGCAGCATTTCTACGGCATCGACGTGTCGCAGTGGTTCCCGTACTCGCTCACGCGCACCTGGCACATCCAGGCCGCGCTGTTCTGGATCGCCACGGGCTTCCTGGCCGTCGGTCTGTTCCTCGTCCCCGTCATCAACGGCGGCAAAGACCCGAAGTTTCAGAAGCTGGGCGTGGACGTGCTTTTCTGGGCGCTGGTGGCGGTGTGCGTCGGCTCCTTCGCCGGCAACTACCTGGCCATTGCGCAAAAGCTGCCGCCCGAGTGGAACTTCTGGCTGGGCCACCAGGGCTACGAGTACGTGGACCTGGGCCGCCTGTGGCAGATCCTCAAGTGGGTCGGCATCCTGCTGTGGCTGGTGCTGATGCTGCGCGGGGTGCTGCCCGCCTTGCTCAAGCACTCGACGGATGGCAAGGGTGAAGACAAGAACCTGCTCGCGCTGCTGACCGCATCGGTCGGCGCCATCGGCCTGTTCTACGGCGCCGGCCTGTTCTATGGCGAGCGCACCAGCCTGTCGGTGATGGAGTACTGGCGCTGGTGGGTGGTCCACCTCTGGGTCGAGGGCTTCTTCGAGGTCTTCGCCACCACGGCGCTGGCCTTCGTCTTCAGCAGCATGGGCCTGGTCTCGCGCAACATGGCCACCACGGCCAGCCTGGCATCGGCCTCGCTGTTCATGCTGGGCGGCATCCCCGGCACCTTCCACCACCTGTACTTCGCGGGCACCACCACGCCGGTGATGGCCGTGGGCGCCGCCTTCAGCGCGCTCGAAGTGGTGCCGCTGATCGTGCTGGGCCACGAGGCTTGGGAGAACTGGCGCCTGAAGGACCGTGCACCGTGGATGAACAGCCTCCGCTGGCCGCTGCTGTGCTTCGTGGCCGTGGCCTTCTGGAACATGCTGGGCGCGGGCGTCTTCGGCTTCATGATCAACCCGCCGATCTCGCTGTACTACGTGCAGGGCCTCAACACCACGCCGGTGCACGCCCACGCCGCGCTGTTCGGAGTGTATGGCTTCCTGGCCTTGGGCTTCACGCTGCTGGTGCTGCGCTACGTGCGCCCGCAGTTCGCTTTCAGCGATCGGCTGATGAGCGTCGCCTTCTGGGGCCTCAATGGCGGCCTGGTGCTGATGATCGCCACCAGCCTGCTGCCCATTGGCATCATCCAGTTCGCCGCCAGCGCCAGCGAAGGCCTGTGGTATGCCCGCAGCGAAGCCTTCATGCAGCAGCCACTGCTGCAGACGCTGCGCTGGGTGCGCACCTTCGGCGACCTCGTCTTCATCGGCGGCGCCGTGGCCCTGGCCTTGCAGGTGGTGCTGGGGCTGGCGAACAAGGGGCAATCCTCGCGGCAGGCTCCGGCCGACGCCAGACTGGTTCGCGGCTGATGTTCATGCAGCTCTGACCTCACCGACCCCGGCCACATCTGACATCCGGCTGGGGTCGGCCGAAGTCAACTCAAACGCCTCGCGGCCTGCTCGATTCGATCAATCGGCAGGCCGCGTTGCTTTGTACAGTGCCTTCACGAGGTCGGACTGGGTGATGATGCCCACCAGCTGTTTGTCCCCGTCGATCACCGGGATGTGGTGGTGCCCAGCTTCGGAGAACAGCGGCACCAGCTCGGCCACGCGCCTGTCGCCACTGATCACGCGCACGCCGCGCGTCATGATGCGGCCGACCGTGTCGGGCATGGCCGATGCGGCCTTCGCGTCTCGCTTGACCAGGGCCAGCAAGCGGTTGGCCATGCCCTCATGCTGGTCGAGGCCCGCGTGGCGCATGAAGTCAGCCACCGTCAGGATGCCGACCACCCGTTGCGACTGATCGATCACGGGCAGCGCCTTGATGCGGTGTTCGCGCATCAGACGCCAAGCCTCATCCAGCGAGGTGCCCACGCGCGCCGTCACGGGCGCCTTCGTCATGATGTCCACACACAGCAGGTGCCCGAAGTTGCGCTCGTAGGCAGCCGCCTCGGCGAACTCGAGGATGCCCTCCAGGTCGTCACGGCTCACATCGAGCACCTGGTTGTAGTGAGCCAGCGCGGCATCCAGGTCGGCCCCCGAGAAGCGGCTGCCCGGCCTGGCGGTGGGCTGCGGCGCGCCACGGTGCGGGTACCGGCGCCCGGTGAGCTCGTTGTAAGCCATGCCCGCCATGACCAGCAGCAT
This sequence comes from Aquabacterium sp., assembly GCA_046295615.1. Lineage (GTDB taxonomy): Bacteria > Pseudomonadota > Gammaproteobacteria > Burkholderiales > Burkholderiaceae_C > Aquabacterium. Next base: position 136,283 of record JBKBMV010000001.1, on the reverse strand, counting down.
CGAATCTGTGAGCATGGGGAACAGCGCGAACTCGGGTTTCGCGCCCGTGAGCGCCGCAAGCAGGGCCGATGCGCCACCGGGCGGGTGCAGGCAACGGCAGCGGAACATCACCGCGATCGCCACGGCCACCGCCACCGCCCCGGCCCAGGCCGGATCGGGGATGAACATGGCGCACACGCTGCCCACCAGGGCCGACAAGGCATTGCCACCCACCACCGACCAAGGCTGGGCCAGCGGGCTGGCAGGCACGGCGAACACCAGCACCGCGCTGGCGCCCAACGGGGCCGCGATCCACGCCGCGTTGCCCATCGGCATGGCCGTGCCCAGCCAGCGGGCCAGCAGCGCGGTCACCAGGATGCCCACGCCGGCACCGAGCAAGGCGCGCCACTGTTCCCTGGCGTTCACCGACGTCGAGACCGACGGCCACAAGCCGAGCCACCAGGCTCGCAGCGACTCCATCAGGCGAGAAAACGGAGGCCGCACGCAGGACTACCTCGGTCGGTCACCTGCAACGCCACGTGCAGACCGTCAATCCTGACAGTGCTGGACGACGTAGTCCTTGACCCACTGCGTCTCGTTGGGGCTCACCACAAAGCGCTTGGGCAGCGACTCCAGGCCCTCCAGCCCCTTGATCCAGAACGGACGGGCCGGACGCTGGCCGGTGGCCTCGACGATGGTCTCTTCGAATTTGGCCGGCAGCGCCGTCTCCAGCACGATCATCGTCACACCAGGCTTCATGTGCTCCTTGGCCACCTTCAGGCCATCGGCCGTGTGGGTGTCGATCAGCGTGCCGTCCTTCTCGAAGGTCTCGCGTATGGTGACCAGGCGATCGGCGTGCGTGCTCGTGCCCGAGACAAAGCCATAGCCCGCCACCTTGGCAAAGGTCTCGGCCGGCAGCTTGAAGCCGCCCTCCTTCTCGACCGCATCCTTGAACAAGGCCTTGCAGGCGGCGCCATCACGGCCCAGCAGGTCGAACACGAAGCGCTCGAAGTTCGAGGCCTTGGAGATGTCCATCGAGGGCGACGAGGTCTCGTACGTTTCGGCCGAGCCGCGCACACGGTAGGTGCCGGTGCGGAAGAACTCGTCGAGCACGTTGTTCTCGTTGGTGGCCACCACCAGCTGGTCGATCGGCAGACCCATCATGCGGGCCACGTGGCCAGCGCAGACATTGCCGAAGTTGCCCGAAGGCACCGTGAAGGACACCTTCTCGGCGTTCGACTTGGTGGCGTAGAAGTAGCCGGCGAAGTAGTACACCACCTGGGCCAGCAGGCGCGCCCAGTTGATGGAATTCACGGTGCCGATCTTGTACTTGCGCTTGAATTCGAGGTCGTTGGAAACGGCCTTGACGATGTCCTGGCAGTCGTCGAACACGCCTTCGACGGCGATGTTGTGGATGTTGGGGTCCTGCAGGCTGAACATCTGGGCCTGCTGGAAGGGGCTCATGCGACCGTGCGGCGACAGCATGAACACGCGCACGCCCTTCTTGCCACGCATGGCGTACTCGGCCGCACTGCCCGTGTCGCCCGAGGTGGCACCCAGGATGTTCAATTGCTCGCCACGGCGACCCAGTTCGTACTCGAACAGGTTGCCCAGCAACTGCATGGCCATGTCCTTGAAGGCCAGCGTCGGGCCGTTGGACAGGGCTTCCAGGCACAGGCCCGGCTTCAGGTGCTTGAGCGGTGTGATCTCGTCAAAGCCGTACACCGCCTTGGTGTAGGTCTTGGCCGTCAGCGCCTTCAGGTCGGCTGCCGGGATGTCGTCGATGTAGAGCGACAGGATCTCGAAGGCCAGCTCGGCATACGACAGGCCGCGCCACTTCGTGAGCATGGCGTCGTCCACCTTCGGGTAGGACACGGGCAGGTACAACCCGCCGTCCGGCGCCAGACCTTCCAGCAGGATTTCGGAGAAGCCGCGCTGCGTCTGGTCGCCACGCGTAGAGATGTACTTCATGCGAGTTCTTCCTTACGCAGCTTGACGATCGGGGCCAGCACGGTGGGCAGCGCCTGCATCGCAGCGATGGCCTGGTTCATGCCACCTTCGGTGGTGTCGTGCGTCAGGATGATCAGATCGGTCTGGCTGCCTTCGCTCACCTCATCGGCCTCGCGCTGGATGACCGCGTCTATGCTGATGCCCTGATCGGCCAGGATGCCTGTGATCTTGGCCAGCACACCCGCCTTGTCGGCCACGCGCAGACGCAGGTAGAACGAGGTGACCACCTGCTCCAGTGGCAGGATGGGCAGCGCCGACATGGCGTCAGGCTGGAAGGCCAGCGAAGGCACGCGTGCCGCAGGCGCGGCGTCGATCAGGCGGGCGATGTCCACCAGGTCGGCCACCACGGCCGACGCGGTGGGCTCGGAGCCCGCGCCCTTGCCGTAGTACATGGTCGTGCCCACGGCGTCGCCCTGCACCAGCACGGCGTTCATGGCGCCCTCCACATTGGCGATCAGGCGCTTCATCGGCACCAGCGTGGGGTGGGTACGCAGCTCGATGCCTTGGTCACGACGGCGCGCGATGCCCAGCAGCTTGATGCGGTAGCCCAGTTGCTCGGCGTACTTGATGTCGGTGGCCGACAGCTTGGTGATGCCCTCCACGTGCGCCTTGTCAAACTGCACCGGGATGCCGAAGGCAATCGCGCTCAGCAGCGTGGCCTTGTGGGCAGCGTCCACGCCTTCGATGTCGAAGGTGGGGTCGGCTTCGGCGTAGCCCAGGCGTTGCGCTTCTTTGAGCACCACGTCGAAGTCCAGGCCCTTGTCGCGCATCTCGGACAGGATGAAGTTGGTCGTGCCGTTGATGATGCCGGCCACCCACTGCACCTGGTTGGCCGTCAGGCCCTCGCGCAGCGCCTTGATGATGGGAATGCCACCGGCCACGGCGGCTTCAAAGGCCACGATCACGCCCTTGTCGCGCGCGGCGGCAAAAATCTCGGTGCCATGCACGGCCAGCAGGGCCTTGTTGGCCGTGACCACGTGCTTGCCGGCGGCAATGGCCTCCAGCACCAGGGCCTTGGCAATGCCATAGCCACCGATCAGCTCCACCACCACATCGATCTCGGGGTTGGCGATCACGGCGCGGGCGTCGGCCACCACCTGGGCGGCGTCGCCCACGACTTCCTTGGCACGCTCGGTGTTCAGGTCGGCCACCATGGCGATCTCGATGCCACGGCCAGCGCGGCGGCGGATCTCTTCCTGGTTGCGCTGCAGGACGGTGAAGGTGCCGCCGCCGACGGTGCCGATGCCCAGCAGGCCGACGCGCACGGGGCGCAGTTGTTCTTGGCTCATGGTCTAGTCTCTGGTGTGCTGCAAGCGGCCTCGTGGGCCGCTGCGGGGGTTCAAATCAATGCAGTGTCGATGGGCGCAGCCGGTGCTTGGAAACCTGCCGGGTGAGCCCCGCTCAGGCGTGACGCTTGCGGTAGCCGTCCAGGAAGCGCGCAATGCGGTTGATGGCGTCGGTCAGGTCGTCGCTGTTGGGCAGGAAGACGAGGCGGAAGTGGTCCGGCTGCGGCCAGTTGAAGCCCGTGCCCTGCACGATCAGCACCTTTTCTTCGGCCAGCAACTCATAGGCGAACTGCTGGTCATCGGCGATCGGGTAGAGCTTCGGGTCCAACCGGGGGAACATGTACAGCGCCCCCTTGGGCTTGACCACGCTCACGCCCGGAATCTGCGTCAGCATGTCGTAAGCCAGATCACGCTGTTTGCACAGGCGACCGGACGGGGCCACCAAGTCCTTGATGCTCTGGTAGCCACCCAGGGCCGTCTGGATGGCCAGCTGCCCGGGCGTGTTGGCGCACAAACGCATCGAGGCCAGCATGTTCAGGCCCTCGATGTAATCCTTGGCGTGGCGCTTCTCGCCGGACACCACCATCCAACCAGCCCGGTAGCCGCACGAGCGGTAGTTTTTGCTCAGGCCGTTGAAGGTGAGGAAGAGCACATCGTCGGCCAGCGAGGCCAGCGAGGTGTGGGTGTGGCCGTCGTACAGGGTCTTGTCGTAGATCTCATCGGCCATGACGATGAGCTGGTGCTCACGGGCGACTTCGATGATCTCGCGCAGCAGACTTTCGGGGTACAGCGCGCCGGTCGGGTTGTTCGGGTTGATGACGACGATGGCCTTGGTGCGCGGCGTGATCTTGGCGCGGATGTCGGCGATGTCGGGGTACCAGTCCTGCTGCTCGTCGCAGATGTAGTGCACAGGCCGACCGCCCGACAGGGCCACGGCTGCGGTGTACAAAGGGTAATCAGGCGCGGGCAACAGCACTTCATCGCCCTCGTTACACAGGGCGTTGATGGCCATGACGATGAGCTCGGACGCGCCATTGCCCAGGTACACGTCGTCGACGGTGACGCCCTTGATGCCCTTTTCCTGGCAGTAGTGCACCACCGACTTGCGCGGCGCAAACAGGCCCTTGCTGTCGGTGTAACCCGCCGCCCCCGAGAGGTTGCGGATCATGTCCTGCACGATCTCGTCTGGGGGCTCCAGCCCGAACACGGCCAGGTTGCCGATGTTGAGCTTGATGATCTTGTGCCCGTCTTCTTCCATCTGCCGCGCCTTTTCCAGCACGGGCCCACGGATGTCGTAACAGACACTGGCGAGTTTGCTGGATTTGGCAATCGGTTTCAAAACGGGCTCCGTCAGCAGGGGGATTTTGGGCGAAGCTAGAATTTAACCACACCCGGCCACGCACGACAGCCCCACCTCGGGTGGAGCTTGCCCTTCGAATCACCCATGAAACTGCAGCCCGACCGCGCCGAAGGCGTCAACGTCATCCATGCCTACACGACGCAATCGGTGTCGGTCAACGGCACCGCGCACACCCAGGCCGTGCTAGTGCCCCACGTGGGCGATGTGCAGGGCTGGGGCGCGCCCTCCTGGGAGGCGTTGACCGAGGCGCACTTTCAGCGCATTGCCGATGCTCGCCCCGAGCTCGTGGTGTTTGGCAGCGGCGCCACCCTGCGCTTCGTGAAGCCAGCCTTGCTACGCCCCCTGATCGACGCCCGCATCGGCATCGAGACCATGGATTCTGCCGCCGCGTGTCGCACCTTCAACTTCCTGGTGGGCGAAGGCCGGCGCGTGATGGCGGCGGTGTTGCTGCCCTGCGTTTGAGCCCCGCACACGCGCTTTCAGCATCTTTCGCATGGTGAAGAAATCCGGTGTGCGATTGCATTTGTTGAAGCACTTTATAATCGTGGGCTATTCACGCAGGCTGCTGATCTCGAAGACATGACACCCGCCCTCAACAAACCCTTGCCGGAATTTGAAGCGATCGCCACTGGCGGCGTGAAGTTCACCCCGCAGGCCTTCATGGGCCAGACCGTCGTGCTGTACTTCTACCCCAAGGATCACACCCCTGGGTGCACGACCGAGGCCATGCAGTTCCGCGACAAACACAAGGAGTTCGCCCAGGCGGGCGCCGTGGTGTTTGGTGTGTCGCGCGACAACCTGGCCTCGCACGACAAGTTCAAGCAGAACCTGGATCTGCCCTTCGAGCTGATCGCCGACACGGAAGAAAAGCTCTGCCACATGTTCGGCGTGGTCAAGAATAAGATCATGTACGGCAAAAAGGTCAAGGGCATCGAGCGCTCGACCTTCCTGATCGGCCCGGATGGCGTGCTGCGTGCCGAGTGGCGCGGTATCAAGGTGGCTGGGCACGTGGATGACGTGCTGAGCACCGTGCAGGATTTGCAGCGCGCCGCAGCCTGAACCGGCTGGGCGGGGCCGACAATAGCCTTCCAGGCTGACAGAACAAATGGGCCAATCAGCGCACTTGTTGTGCTGATTGCACAGCGTAATCAAGGTGTTGGCCCCCACCACGGCGTGTGCATAATCAATCACATGCATTTGCGACTGCCTCACCCGGCCCTTGCCGACCACGCAGCCCCACCAAAGGCCGCACACCATGCTGTGCGGCCTTTTTATTTGTCCTGCCACCTCTGACGGATCGCCACGATGCCCCTGCCCAAGCCGCCCGCCAAACGCGCCGACATGCTGACCGAAGAGGACATCCGCAACCAGCCCAAGGCTGTGCGCAAGCCCGCTCGAACGTCGGCCACCGCCACTGTGATGACGCCGCCACCGGCTCCGGTGCTGGAACTGGTGAAAGCGCCATCGCCCCCACGCAGCGCCCCCCCTGCCCCCGCCCGCAGCCCGGCACCCGCCGTCGCTCCGGTGCCTGCGCCCATTGAAGCGCGCATCATGGAAGCACCCGCCGCGCCGGCCAGCACCGCGGCACCCTCGCGCAAGAAAACCACGACCACCCGCGGCAAGAACAGCCGACTGGCCAGCACCGAACGTCCACGCATCTTTGTGCTGGACACCAACGTGCTGCTGCACGACCCGATGTCCTTGTTCCGCTTTGCCGAGCATGACGTCTACCTGCCCATGATCACGCTGGAAGAGCTGGACGGACACAAAAAGGGCATGACCGAGGTGGCGCGCAACGCACGCCAGGTCAGCCGCGATCTGGACGCGCTGGCATCGGACCTGAGCACGCTACGCAATGGGCAGCCCGACACGGGCATCTCGCTGGACAAGACCGGTCACGTCGAAGCCACAGGACGCTTGTTCTTCCAGACCACGGGCATGGCCATCACCCTGCCCCAGGGGCTGCCCCAGGGTAAGGCCGACAACCAGATCCTGGGGGTGGTGCAGGCCTTGCGCGAGGCCCACACGGACCGCGATGTGGTGCTGGTGTCCAAAGACATCAACATGCGCATCAAGGCTCGCGCCTTGGGCCTGCCAGCCGAGGATTACCACAACGACAAGACGCTGGAAGACGGCGACCTGCTCTACACCGGCGTTCAAGCCCTGCCTGCCGACTTCTGGGAACGCCACGCCAAGGGCATGGAAAGCTGGCAACAGGCCGGCGCCACCTACTATCGCCTGTCTGGGCCGCTGGTGCCGTCCTTCCTGGTGAACCAGTTCGTGTACCTGGAAAGCCCGGGCGCGACGCCCTGGTACGGCAAGGTCACCGAGATGGCCGGCAAAACGGCCACGCTGCGCACCCTGCGCGACTACACGCACCAGAAGAACGCTGTGTGGGGTGTGGCCGCCCGCAACCGCGAACAGAACTTCGCCCTGAACCTGCTGATGGATCCGGAGTGCGACTTCGTCACCCTGACGGGCTCGGCCGGTACCGGCAAGACCCTGATAACCCTGGCCGCCGCCTTGTCGCAGGTGCTGGACGAGCGCCGCTACACCGAGATCATCGTCACCCGGGTGACGGTGCCTGTGGGCGAAGACATCGGCTTCCTGCCGGGCACTGAAGAAGAGAAGATGTCGCCCTGGATGGGCGCCCTGGACGACAACCTGGAAGTGCTGGCCCGCAGCGACAACAGCGCCGGCGAATGGGGACGCGCGGCCACCAATGAGCTGGTGCGCAGCAAGATCAAGATCAAGAGCATGAACTTCATGCGGGGCCGCACCTTCTTGAACAAGTTCCTGATCATCGACGAGGCGCAGAATCTGACGCCCAAGCAGATGAAGACCTTGATCACCCGGGCTGGTCCAGGCACCAAGATCGTCTGCCTGGGCAACCTGGCTCAGATCGACACCCCCTACCTGACCGAAGGCTCATCGGGCTTGACCTACGCGGTCGACAAGTTCAAGGGCTGGCCCCACAGCGGTCACGTGACGCTGGCACGGGGCGAGCGCTCGCGACTGGCGGATTACGCCTCCGAAGTGCTCTGACACGCTTTCGCCATCTGACAAAAGCCGGGTTTTCACACCCGGCTTTTTCGTTGTGGCCCCGCAAACAAGGGGTTCTAGAGCGTGAAAGCCTCACACGCCAGGGGGATAACACACGCCCGAATGGATCATCTTGCGTCAGACAATGGTTTCACGATGTCCACCTACCTCGTGTCCTCCATGTCCGGCCAGGCCTCCTGGGTGCAGACCACCACCTTCGTGGTGCTGTTTGGTCTGCTGATCACGATCGTGCTGGTGGTGCTGGCCGGGTGGCGTGATCGCCCACACCAGCGACCGTTTTATGTGCCGCGCTGGTGGCCCGACAGCCTGCGCTCGGAGCGCCTGGACCGCGTGCTGTTTTCGGCCGACCCCGAGCAGCAAATCCTGGGGCGTCGATTTGCCATTGGCTCGGCCAACGGTCTGGCGGGCCTCCTGGCCCTGAACTACGGCAGCTGGCAAGGCGTGATTGATCCCCAGGCGACGCAGGCCTTGACGCTGGCGGGCTTGGCCACGATCCTGGGGCTGTACATCATCTTTCGCACGGGACTGAACCGGCGCCTGGCCGACCCGAGCATGGGGGGGCTGGCCACCGCGTTGAGCGTGCTCTTCATGGCCTGGGGTTACCTGATCGGTGGCCCGGGGCGGGCCGTGGCCCTGATGCTGCTGTTCGTGATCCTGATGTTCAGCATCTTCACCAGCACCACACGGGACCTCTGGCGCGCCAGCGCGCTGGCCGCCGTGGCCTTTGGCTGGGCCATGTGGCAGGTGGCCAAGCAGCAGCGCGACATTCCCCACGGGCCGGAGATGCAACTGGTGTACTTCCTGGTGCTGCTGCTGATGCTGGTGAGTGTGAGCCTGCTGGTGGGGCAATTGGCGCGCCTGCGCGACATGGCACGCACACGGCGACAGGAGTTGAGCAAAGCCCTGCAGCGCATTCAGGAACTGGCCACCCAGGACGAACTGACGGGCTTGCCCAACCGGCGACATATGCTAGAGCGCTTGACCCAGGCTCAACAGCGACAACGCCGGCACGGCGGGCCCAGCAGCGTGGCCCTGGTGGATGTGGACCACTTCAAGACCATCAACGACCGGCACGGCCACGGCGTGGGTGACGAGGTGCTGAAGGCCTTGGCGGGCGTGATGCAGCGTGGCCTGCGCGAATCGGACACACTGGCGCGCTGGGGTGGCGAAGAGTTTCTGCTGCTGTTCCCGGACACCGCACCCGAAGAGGCCCGGCTGGTGCTGCAGCGCATGCAAAACCAGTTGGCGCAGGCGGCCACCCTGCCTGCCGGTTTGCGGGTGACATTCTCGGCCGGTGTGGCCGCTCTGGATGCTGACGACAGCATCGAACACAGCATCACCCAGGCCGACACCGCCTTGTACGCGGCCAAGGCCGCCGGTCGACACCGGGTGTGTCTGGCGCAGCCGCCCTGCCCGCCCCATGCAGACGGGGCCAGCAACGCGGCGGCCTGAGTCTTCAGGCTGCGTCGTCAGCCCGCTCGAACACCGCAACGCTTTCCACGTGCGCCGTGTGCGGGAACATGTTGACCACACCCGCCGCCGTGCAGCGGTAGCCCGCCTGGTGCACCAGCAAGCCGGCATCGCGTGCCAGGGTGGCGGGGCTGCAGCTGACATACACGATGCGGCGAGGCCATTGCCAGTCGGCAGGCACGCGGGACGGATCCTGGTGCAGGTCGGCCATGGCCTTGACCAGGGCAAACGCGCCTTCGCGCGGCGGATCGACCAGCCAGCGATCGGCCGACCCATAGCCCACCAGCTCTTCAGGCGTGATCTCGAACAGGTTGCGGGCCACAAAGCGGGTCTTGCTGGCCACCCCATTGGCCTGCGCGTTCTCGCGCGAACGGGCCACCAGGGTCTCGCTGCCTTCGATGCCCAGCACCTCGCGCCCCTGGGTGGCCAGCGGCAGGGTGAAGTTGCCCAGGCCACAGAACCAGTCGATCACGCGCTCATGAGGCTGCACGGCCAACAAGCGCAGGGCCCTCCCCACCAGCACCTGGTTGATGGCGTGGTTGACCTGGGTGAAATCGGTGGGCTTGAACGGCATGGTGATGCCGAACTCGGGCAAGGTGTAGTCCAGGCCAGGCAGGCTGGGATCCAGCGGATGCACGGTGTCAGGCCCCTTGGGTTGCAGCCACCACGACAAGGTGGCCTGCCCCCCCTCCGCCGGGCTGTGATCGATGGCGAACTGACGCAGCAACGCGCGGTCGCGGTCGCTCAGGGCCTCCAGGTGGCGCAGCACCAGCACCGTGACCCGGCTGCCCACGGCCACTTCGATCTGCGGCAGGGTGTTGCGCTGATCCATGCCCCCGATGAGCGCGCGCAGTGGCATGAGCAAGCGACTGACGTGGGGCGGCAGGATCTCGCAGGTCTGCATGTCGGCCACGTAGCGCGACTTGCGCTCGTGGAACCCGATGAGCACCGTGCCCTTCTTGGCCACATAGCGCACCGACAGGCGCGCGCGATACCGGTAGCCCCAGGACGGCCCCTGAATGGGCCGCAGGATCATCTCGGGGCGCACCTTGCCCAGGTGCCACAGATTGTCTTCCAGCACGCGCTGCTTGACCGCCACCTGCGCCGCCGGGTGGAAGTGCTGCATCTTGCAGCCACCGCACAAGCCGAAATAGGTGCAGCGCGGCGTGACGCGCTGGGCGCTTTCGCGGCGCCGCTCGGCCATGGTGGCCTGCTCCCAGTTGTTCTTGCGCCGCACCACCTGCACACGCACCTGCTCGCCTGGCAGGGCATCCTCGATGAAGACCACTTTGCCATCGGCCCGGTGGGCCACGCCTTGGGCCTCCAGGTCCAGGGATTCAACTTCCAGCCACTGCAGGTGGGGTGGCACGGGCGGGGCAGCGTCCGCCACCGCCTCGGCGGGCGCACTGGTGCGGAGCTCAGACATGGAAACGGGGGATGAATCGCTCATCCCCCGATTGTCTCAGGTGTCAGGCTGAGATCAGCCCCGGGCGGTGTCGGATCAGCGCGGCGGCAACGCCGTGGCCGGGTCAATGGGTTTGCCTTGCTTGCGCAACTCGAAGTGCAGTTGCACACGATCGGCGTCCGAGGAGCCCATTTCGGCGATCTTCTGCCCGCGACGCACCGCCTGGTCTTCCTTGACCAGCAAGGTCTGGTTGTGCGCATAGGCGGTCAGGAAATCGCCGCCGTGCTTGATGATGACCAGGTTGCCATAGCCGCGCAAGCCCGAGCCGGCGTACACCACCCGGCCGTCGGCTGCAGCCACCACCGGGTCGCCCGCCTTGCCACCAATGGCCAGCCCCTTGCGGCGGCCTTCGTCAAAGCCACTCAAGACCGGGCCGCTGGCTGGCCACGCCCAGTTGGTGGGCTCGGCAGCAGGCACTGCCGCTGCAGGGGCCGAGGCGGTGGCCGTGGGGGCACCCGCGGTGGACGCCACCGCACCAGTGGCAGGGGTTGGCGCAGCAGGCACTGCGGGACGGGTGGCGACGGCTCCCGTGGCCGCACCAGCGACCGCCCCGGGGGCTGTCGACGCCGTGGCAGGCGGACGCACCGCCGTGCCTGCCCCCGCCGCCGTGGTGGCCGGAGCCGCCGGACGCGCCTGGTCCAGGCCACGAGACTCGATCTGTGGCGAAGCAATGGGCCGTGTGGCCACCACGGCCGCCGCAGCGGTGGGCGCCTCACCGGGGGGCACCACCCTCAGCACCTGCCCAACCTCGATCAGGTTGGGATTCTCGAGCTGGTTCCAGGCGGCCAGATCACGCCAGTTCTGGCCCGTGTCCAGGCTGATGCGGATGAGGGTGTCGCCCGGCTTGACCGTGTAATAACCCGGCTTGCCCGCGTTCTCATGGCCGGGCGGCAGGCGCGTGGGCGCCGTCGATGCCGAGCCCGTGTCGGCTGAACGCGCCACGCGTTGCTCTACCGGGGCACGCTTGTGCTGGGTGGCACAGCCGGACACCAGCACCAACAGCGCAGCAGAAAGGGCCCATCGGGAGATAGAAGTCGAATGCATCGGTCTGCTCACATCGCCCAGGCCACGCGTGCCCGGGATGCCTAGTCGTTACGCCAAGCCTGATTTTAGGGGGACGAACAAGACCGCCCCGGCTTGAGAGTGTTTCAAGCTGCCATCGGGCAGCCGGTCCACGATAGTGAGGGTCTGAGCCCCCCCTGGCCCCGCCACGGGGGCCACCAGCCGCCCGCCCGGCGCCAGCTGGTTCAGCCAGGCCTCGGGCACGGCGCCCCCACCCGCAGCGGCGATGATCGTGTGGTACGGCGCCGAAGGTGCGTGGCCCAGCATGCCATCCCCATGCACCAGACGCACATCGGCCAAGGGGCGCGCCACCTGCGGGGTGATGCGGTCCAGGTGCGCACGCGCCTTCAGGTGCAGTTCACGCAAGCGTTCGATGGAGACCACCCGAGACGCCAGGCAGGCCAGCAAGGCAGCCTGGTAGCCACACCCGGTGCCGATCTCCAGGCAGGCACCCAGGGGGCGATCGGCGCTGAGTGTCGCCTGGACGAGCCCCGGCCGTGTGCACAGCAGCTGCATCATGGCGCCCACGACCGAGGGTTTGGAGATGGTCTGGCCCAGCCCGATGGGCAGGCTGGTGTCCTCATAGGCCTGATTCACCAACGCGGTGTCCACGAACAGATGGCGCGGAATGTGCGCGAAGGCGGCCAGCACCGCAGGGTGAGAGATGCCATCGGCCCGCAGGCGCTCGACCATGCGCTGGCGCACCCGTGGTGAATCCAGCCCTACGCCCTGGGGGGTGGACTGCACCCGGCGCTCACGCTCGATCTGGTGCAGGTGCGCCTGAGGCCGCAGCAGCCGGTCCTTGGCGGCGGCGGGGGTGCCCGCGGTGGTCACCGAGGCGGGAAAGCGTCGGGGGCGCGGGGGTGATGCGCTCATGCCTGGTCCAGCCACTGGCGCCATTGCGGCATGCGCGTGTGGTCGGTCATGTCCACTTGCAGGGGGGTGATGGACACCTGGCCTTGCCGCACGGCATGGAAATCGGTGCCCTCGCCTTCTTCTCGCGCCTCGCCCGCCGAGCCGATCCAGTAAAACAGGTCACCACGCGGATTGCGCTGGGCCACCGCTGGGAAGCTGGCATGGCGCCGCCCCAGTCGGGTGAGCGTCCAGGGCGCCTCCTCCAGCGTCTCGATGCTGGGCATGTTCACATTGAGCAGAAAGTGCCCGGTACCCGGCGGCCTGGCCAGCACCTGCTCCACCACCCGACGCGCCACGCGGGCCGCCAGATCCAGATGCCCCCAGCCCTTGTCCACCAGCGAGAAAGCGATGGCGGGTACCCCGAACAGATAGCCTTCGGTTGCGGCAGCCACCGTGCCGGAGTACAGGGTGTCGTCACCCATGTTGGCACCGTTGTTGATGCCCGAGAGCACCAGATCCGGGCGCTCGATCAAGCCGGCCGTCAGGGCCAGGTGCACGCAATCCGAGGGCGTGCCACTGACGTACCGAAAGCCGTTGGCGGCGGTGTGCAGGCTCAAGGGGGCGTGCAGCGTCAGGGCATTGGAGGTGCCGCTGGCGTTGCGCTCCGGGGCGAACACGTCGATGTGACCCAAACCCTGGCAGGCCTCCACGAGGGCGGCAATGCCGGGGGCCAGGTAACCGTCATCATTGGCGATAAGAATGCGCATGGGCCTGATTGTAGGAGGCCGCAGCGAGCTTGACTAAACTGTAAGCAATCCTCGCAGAACGGTCATACCCCTCCTTGGCCTGACCGATAATCCGTGGTGATTGGTGGCGTGACGCGTGGCATGTCACCCGTGCCGGCTCGACCCGGTGCGGCCTACCTGCGGGAGATACACAGCATGTCCGTCAAGGTTTTGATACTGGAAGACAACCCGGTGGCCCGGAGTTTTCTGTGCCGCGTGGTGCGTGAAAGCTTCAGCGACGTGGGCGACATCGTCGAGGTCAGCGACCTGGAGGCCGCTCGCACCCTGCTGGGACATGCTGCCGGGGGGAAGGCAGCGCCACGTGGTGACGCCTTTCAGCTCATCCTGGTGGACCTGGAGTTGCCCGATGGCAGCGGCCTGGAGTTGCTGACCGAGCTGAGCCATTACCCAGCCACCCGCATCGTGACCACGCTCTACTCGGACGATGAGCACCTGTTCCCGGCGCTGCAATGCGGTGCCGATGGCTACCTGCTGAAAGAAGACCGGTTCGAAGTGCTGGTGGAAGAGTTGCAGAAAATCGTGCGCGGGCAGCCTCCGCTGTCTCCCGCGGTGGCACGGCGGCTGTTGACGCACTTCCGATCCAGCGATGCCGCCCCCGGCACCAGCGTGCCTGCCCAGGCATCGGCCACGCCGGCCGTTGTGGTCCCGCCCGACCACGAGCGCCTGACGCCCCGCGAAAGTGAAGTGCTGACCTACCTGAGCAAGGGCTTCACGATCAAGGAGATCGCGTCGCTGATGGGCATCAAGTGGTTCACGGTCAATGACCACATCAAGTCGATCTACCGGAAGTTGAACGTCTCCAGCCGCGCCGAAGCGGCCGTGCTGGCCAGCAAGCAGGGGCTGGTTTGACCAGCATGTGACGCATGCCCGCGCTGCCCCCACGCCCCTTGGACGAGGTGCTGCAGGCCCTGGGCCCATCCACGGTGCAGTTGGGCTGGCGATGGCGCGCGGTGGCGCTGTGGACGGTGATGCTGGTGGCCCTGTGGCTGGGGCAAAGCTGGTGGCTGAGCCAGCAGCTGCACTGGCCGCTGACGCTGAAGGCCACGCCCGACGGCGCGCTGATCATCAGCGATGCGCCCTCCACGCTGGAGCACCTGAAAGGCTTGCGGCTTCAGGGTGTGAGCACCGATCTGGAGGCCACGCCTGCGGTGGCCTTGAACAGCCTGGTGCTGCACCCCTCGGCACGCTGGCTGCCTGACCATGAGGCCCGCCGCGAGCACCAGGCTCAACGAGAGGCCCTGGCCGGGTTGCGCACCCGCGTGGGTTCGCTGGGGCCCGCCGTGGTCTGGATGTACCCGGATCAAGGTGCGCCCGAGCGCATCCTGCTGGAGCCCCTGGGCTGGAGGGGCCTGGGGCTGTTGTACTGGCTGACCAGCGGTCTGGCGCTGGCCTTGGCCTGTGTCGGTGGACTGGTGTGGCTGAGTGCCCCCTCCAGGATCACCGCCGCGTACGCCCTCACCGCCTGGTGCGTTTCGCTGGGGCTGTGCTGGTCTGGCTCGGGGTACGTGCTGGGCGTGCATGCCCCCGTGCTGTGGCTGCACCTGGATCCCGCCGTGCGACTGGGCACCGAGATGCTGGGCCTGGGCGCCCTGGCGTGGGCGATGCTGCACTACCCCCACCCCCTGCGCCGTGCGGCCGCCTGGACAGCCGCCCTGATGCTGGGATGGCTGGCCTGCGGACTCCTGTGGTGGGGGGTGATGCAACAAGGGTGGGCCTGGTGGCTGGCACAACTGGGCATGCTGGGCCTGTTGGGGGGCGTCATCGCCGGGGTGTGGCGCGAGCAGGCCGTGAACGCTCATCCCCTGCGCCGGGTGCTGTTGCGCTTTGTGGCAGCGGCCACGGCCGCCATCGCCCTGATCAGCGTGGCCTTGACGCTGGGGGCGCCGCACGCTGATCTGCACCTGGCCCTGGCGCACTACGGCCTGCTGACGTGGAAGGTGTTTGTGGCATCGCTGGTGCTGACCTATCCCTTCCTGGCCCGAACGCGGACGGTGTTTCAGGAGTTCTCGTGGCTGGCCGTGTCGAGCACGGTGGCCGCGTCGCTAGATGTGCTGTTCGTGGCGGTGTTCTCGATGGGGGTCTTCACTTCGATGACCCTGTCCTTGTTCCTGGCCTTTGGTCTGTACCTGTTTCTGCGTCGCCACCTGCTGAACCAGCTGCCGGCGGGCCAGCACCTGTCCCGAGAGGCCTTGTTTGATCGGCTGTACCGCGCCACCCGGCGGGTTGAACGACACCCTGAGACGCTCAAGCCCACCCTGACGCAATTGCTGCAAGACCTGTTCGAACCCATGCACACGCAATGGGCCCTGGAGCAGGTGGGCGCCCAGGACACCTCCACCGGACACGACCGGCTGAAAGCCCATGGCACGGTGCTGCTGGTGCCCTTGCCCGCGCAGGACGCGGAGGCGCCGCCGACCGAGATCCTGGTGCTCAAGCATGCGCATCATGGACAGCGTTTGTTCACCGGGCGGGATGCTCGGCTGGCGCAGTACATCGCGCGCCAGTTGGCGCAGGCCAGCCGATGGGATGCCGCGGTGGAGCACGGGCGCAGTGAAGAGCGCCTGCGCATTGCGCAAGACTTGCACGATGACATCGGCGCGCGGCTGCTGACGCTGATGTACCAGGCCCCCAACCGCGACATGGAGGATTACATTCGCCACACGCTGCAGGACCTCAAAACCCTGACGCGTGGGCTGGCGGCCTCATCCCACCTGTTGAGCGATGCCTGCAGCGAATGGAAGCGGGACCTGAGTCACCGCATCGAGGTGGCCCACTGCCAGCTGGGCTGGCATGCCAGCTGGGACGACGACGTGCCCTTGAGCATGGTGCAGTGGTCCGCCTTGACCCGCATCTTGCGAGAACTGGTGAGCAATGCGCTGGCGCACGCTCACGCCACCCAGATCACGGTGGAGCTGCAGCTTCACGCCAATGCGCTCCGGCTGATCGTGGTCGACAACGGCCAGGGCTCTGCGCCCGACAGCTGGGCGCATGGCCTGGGCCTGGGCGGCATCCGCAAACGGGTCAAGCAACTGGGCGGCACGGTGCGGTGGCAGGAGTGCCCGTCAGGGGGCATTCGCTGCGAGGTGATGGTGACCCCGTTCATGCCCGCCCAGCCCGACCCGTCGGGCGCCATGCCGCCAGCGGTGTGAGCCGCCCGGGCTCAGGTCTCCCACTGCGGGGTGTTGCGCAACACCTCGTCCAGCGTGGTCAGCCCCTCGGCCACCTTCATCACGCCAGACAGGCGCAGGGGCCTCAGGCCTTCCTTGGCGGCCGATCGGCGCAGGGGCGCCATCTCGACGGTGGGGTGCATGGCCCCGCGCACGGCCTCTGAAATGGGCAGCAACTCGTACAGGCCCACACGCCCCTTGAAACCCGTCATGCGGCAGTCCAGACAGCCCACAGGCTTGTAGGGCTGGCCCTTGCCGCTCATGCGCCAGGGCTTGATGGCATCGGCCAGGGTGTCAAGCTGCAAGGCCTCGTCAGGCTGCTTGCAATGCGGGCACAGGGTGCGCACCAGGCGCTGGGCCAGCACGCCAATCAGGGTGGCGCTGATGAGGTACGGCGGCACACCCAGGTCGGTCAGGCGGGTGATGGCCGAGGCGGCGTCATTGGTGTGCAGGGTCGAGAACACCAGGTGGCCGGTGAGCGCCGCCTGGATGGCCATCTCGGCGGTTTCCAGGTCGCGGATTTCGCCCACCATGATGATGTCCGGATCCTGCCGCATCAGGGCTCGCAGGCCTTCGGCAAAGCCCAGATCGATGGCGGGCTGCACCTGGGTCTGGTTGAAGGCGGGCTCGATCATTTCGATCGGGTCTTCCACCGTGCAGACGTTGACCTCGTCGGTGGCCAGGCGCTTCAGGGTAGAGTACAGCGTGGTGGTCTTGCCCGAGCCCGTGGGGCCCGTGACCAGGATGATGCCGTGGGGGCGAGAGGTCATCTGCTCCCACTGGGCGATCTCGCTGGGGGCAAAGCCCAGGGCCTCGAAGGACTTGACGGTGTTGTCCGGGTCGAAGATGCGCATGACCAGCTTCTCGCCGAAGGCGGTGGGCATGGTCGACAGGCGCATTTCCACCTCGTCGCCCGAGGGGTTGCGGGTCTTGATGCGGCCGTCCAGCGGGCGACGGCGCTCCACCACGTCCATGCGGCCCAGCAGCTTGATGCGGGCGGTCATGGCCTGCATCACCGACAGGGGCACCTGATACACCGTGTGCAAAACGCCATCGATGCGGAAGCGGATAGCGCCCATCTCGCGGCGGGGCTCCAGGTGGATGTCCGAGGCGCGCTGGTCAAAGGCGTACTGCCACAGCCAATCGACCACCTGGATGATGCCCTGGTCGTTGGCATCGAGCTGTCGGTTGGTCTTGCCCAGCTCCACCAGTTGCTCGAAGCTGTGGGTGGTGCCGCTGTCGCCGGCCTTTTTGTTGGCATCCTTGACCGACTTGGCCAGGGTGTAAAACTCGGTGCGGTAGCGCTGCAAATCCAGCGGGCTGGAGACCACCAGGCGCACGGTCTTCTTGGTGTGGCCCAGGATCTCGCCCACCCAGTCGGTGTCCAGTGGCTCGCAGGTGGCGATCGTGATGTCCGTCAGGCCCACCTGCACCGGCAGCACCTTGCGGCGTTCGGCGTAGTTGATGGACATGACCTCGGCCACCCGGCCCACGTCCACCTTGAGCGGGTCGATGCGCAGGTAGGGCAGGCCCACGCGCTGCGCCAGCCACTCGGTCAGGGGCTCCAGCTCCAGCACGGCCCCGGTGTCAGCCCGTGTGAGACCCATGCCCGCCAAACGCACCAGCGGGTGCTGGGCGCTGTTGCCCGCGCTGAAGCGCTGGGTGACCAGCTCGGCATCCTTCGGCGTCAACAGGCCGTCGTCACCCAGCCAGGTCACCAGCATGCGCCAGTCGAGCGGGCCCCGGGGCAAGGCCTGCCCAGACTTCTGACTGGCGGATGAGGGGCTGGACGTGGCGGGCTGGGCACTCATGGTGTGGGCTGGGGGTCGGACGGGGCAGGCGTCTGGAAGGCAGACAACAGTTTGACCCATTTTTTCGCGGGCAGATCCCAACGGGACTGCAGGATTTCCGCACGTGCTTGCAGGATCTCTCGCGGCGGCAGCGTGAGGCCCTTCCAGGCCAGCACCACCACATTGCCCTCAGGCGTGGGCTTGAGCATGGCCATGCAGTCGAGGCCGAACGCCGCGGCAATGCTGACGGCACTGCGGTCAAAGCTGGCCTCGCGGCCGAACAGGTTCACGCTCATCACGCCGCCATCGTCCAGCACCTGCCAACAGGCGCGGTAGAAGTCTTCGTCGTCCAGCACCGGGCTGGCGGCCTCGTGGTCGTACAAATCCACGCACAAGGCATCCACGCTGCCCAGGTTGGTGGGGTCGTTCACGTAGGCGGCGGCGTCGCCCTGCACCACCGTCAGCCGATCATCATCAGGCGGCAGGTGAAACCACTGGCGGCACACGTGGATGACCTGCGGGTTGAGCTCGACCACGGTGGTGGGCAGCCTGAGCACCGCGTGGCAGTATTTGGTGATGGCCGCGGCGCCCAGGCCCAGTTGCAGGGTGCGGGTCTGGGCCAGGGTGTCAGGGTCGCGCAGCAGCAGCCAGGCCATCATGCGCTGGATGTAGTCCAGCTCCAGCTTCAGGGGCTTGCGGATGCGCATGGCGCCCTGAATCCAGGGCGTGCCCAGGTGCAGGTAGCGCACGCCATCGCCTTCGGAGATGGTGGCCTCGGCCAACTCGGGCTGGGCCGTTGATCGAGTGGCGCCTCGCCCAGTGCGGCGAGCGGTGTCGGAACGGGTTCGGGGGGCAGCAGCAGGTCGTTTCACGCTGGCGAGTGTGGCACAGTCGGCCGCATGGCCCGCACGCCCGACCTCCGCCGATCTGCCGCACCACTGGCGGGCACGTTACCCGACTCTCAGCCAGCCAGTGTTGCCCCTGAGGCCCCACGCCTGACCGGGCTGGCGCCGGTGTGGGCGCCCCACGCCCGCCTGCTGGTGCTGGGCAGCTTTCCCAGCGTGGCCTCGCTGCAGGCGCAGCAGTACTACGCCCACCCGCGCAACCAGTTCTGGCCCCTCTTGTCGGCTGTGTGGGGGCGGCCCACCCTGCCCTCTGCGCCCTACCCTGAGCGTGTGGCCCAGGCCCTGGCCCATGGCGTGGCCATCTGGGATGTGTACGCCACCTGCATCCGCCCGGGCAGCCTGGACAGCGCCATCCGCGAGGCCCAGCTCAACGACCTGGCCGGCCTGGTGCAGCGCTCGCCCGGCCTGCGCCTGATCGTGCACAACGGGGGCGAATCGGCCCGGCACCGGCGCATCACCCAAGCCTTGGGCCTGCCGGTGATCAGCCTGCCCTCCACCAGCCCGGCCAACGCCAGTTGGTCGTTCGAGCGCAAGCTGGCAGCGTGGCGTGCCGCCTTCGAGCAGGCGGGCGTGATGCAGCCCTTGCCTGGCCCATCAATGGGCTGACACGCGGATGGAAAGCGCCCTCAGGCGCCGCCGATCAAGGCCGCCAACCGAGGCAAGGCCGCCACCGCGTTGTCGCGGGTGATGCGCTGGGTGTGCGCCGGCGTCCAGCCACGAAGCTCGGCCAGGGTGTGCGCGATGCGGGGCAACTCGGCCGGCTCGTTGCGGCTGGTCAGCCCCTGGGCCCGCTCGGCCGCCGTGCGGTACAGCCAGTGGGGTAGGATGTCGGGTGCGTCGGTTTCCAGCACCAGGGCGGTGTCGGGCAACTCGGCCGCCAAGCGGCGGATCTGCAGGGCCCGATCGAAGGTCATGGCCCCACCAAACCCCAGCTTGAACCCCAAGTCGATGAAGGCTTCAGCCTGCTGCCGGCTGCCATTGAAGGCGTGGGCGATACCGCCCGGCACTGGCCGGCCCTGCGCCTTCAAGGCCCGCAAGGCCTTGAGCAGCGGATCGGCGCTGCGCCGCACATGCAGGATGACGGGCCAGCCCAGCCGAGCCGCCACGGCCAGTTGGCCCTCGTAACAGCGCACCTGTTCGGCCCAAGCCTCAGGGGTCTGCAACTCGGGCACGAAGCCGTCCAAGCCGATCTCGCCCACCGCCACCAGGCGGGGGTCGTGGGCCTGCTCGGCCAGGGCCGCCTCCAGGGCCGCCACCGCCTGTTGCGCCCCCACACGGGCCACGTACAGCGGGTGGGTGCCCAGCGCGTAAGCGCCCTCGCACGCGTGCGCGGCTTGTCGTGCGGTGCCGAACGTGGAGGGCATGACGGCCGGCACCACCTGCAGCATCACCCCTGCCTGACGCGCCCGCCCGATCACCGCCTCGCGATCCGCCTCAAACTCGGGGGCATCCAGGTGGCAGTGGGTGTCGATCCAGCCGTTCATCGTGCCCCACTCAGGCTGTGTGGCCACTGTGTGCCGCGTCAGGCCGTGTTGGCCGCAGTCTCGGTGAAGCGCCCCGCCACCAGGCGATGCTGGCGGGCGCAGCGCGCGGCCAGCTCGGTGTCGTGGGTCACCATCACCAGGGCCGTGCCCTGGTCGGCGGCCAATTGCAGCATCAGCTCGAACACGGTGTTGGCCGTGTGGCGATCCAGGTTACCCGTGGGCTCGTCCGCCAGCACGCAGGCAGGCTGCGTGACCAGGGCGCGGGCCACGGCCACGCGCTGACGCTCGCCGCCGGACAGCTCCGAGGGACGATGCGCGGTGCGATGGGCCAGGCCCACACGCTGCAGCCACTCGGTGGCCTGGGCCCGGGCCTGCTCCAGCGGCTGGCGGCGGATCATCAAGGGCATGGCCACATTGTCCAGTGCCGAAAATTCAGGCAACAGGTGGTGGAACTGGTAGATGAAGCCCAGGTGTGCATTGCGCCAGGCGCCTTGCTCGGCCGGGCTCATGTGGGCAAAGTCGCGCCCCATGAGCTGCACCTGTCCCTGGGTGGGCCAATCCAGCCCGCCCAGCAAATGCAGCAAGGTGCTCTTGCCTGAGCCTGAGGCGCCCACGATGGCCACGGTGTCCCCACGCTCCACCGTCAGGCTGACGCCATCCAGCACGGTGACATCCACGGCAGCCGCCTCATGGAAACGTTTGACCAGCCCTTGGGCTTGCAAGATGGCGGTGTTCATGGGGCCTTAAATGTTGAGCAGCCAGGCAATGATGTTCTTGGCCACATAGCCCAGCATGCCGAAGCCCAGCACCAGAAACAGCACGAAGGTGCCGAACTTGCCCGCTTTGGACTCGCGCGCCAGCTGCACGATGATGAACACCATGTAGAGGATGAAGCCCCCCACGCCGAAGGTGAGGCCCCACTGGGCGATCTGTTCTTCCGTGATCCCGTCCATGTGTCACACCGCTTCCCGCACCACCAGGTCACGGTAGGCATGCCAGGTGGCATGGCCCAGAACCGGGATCACGAGCATCAAACCAAACATCAGGGTGCCCAGGCCCACCATGGTCAGCAACATGACCAGGAAGGCCCACAGGCTCATGCAGACCGGGTTGGCCGCCACCGCGCGCCAACTGGTAAGGATGGCCTGCTGCACGCCCACCTGGCGGTCAACCAACAGGGGCAAGGCCACCACGCTGGAAGCAAACACCGGGGCGGCCATGGCCCCGCCCACCACCAGCCACAACTCGAACAGGCCCGGATCGCCGGCCAGCACCACCCGGCGCAAAAAGTCGTCGGGGGTGGTGGCCGGGGGCTGCAAGCCCAGGGTGATGAGCGCGGCCGAGGTAACCACCCAGCCCGTGCCCAGGGCCATCAGCAACAGACCAAAACGTACCAGGCGGCTGTCCAGCGACGACCACACCTGCCACACGGTGGCAAAGCTGGCGCGTTCACCGCGCAGCAGGGCGCGACTGACGGCATACAGGCCCGTGCTGAGCACGGGCGCCACCAGCAGGAAGCCGGAAAACGCGCCCGCCAGCACCCAGAAGCGATCCCAGGCCTGCCACAACAGCAGACCGCCGAAGATGCCCATCACCAGGCCGTGGCTGAGCCCCACCCAGGGCGAGGCCATGAAATCCTTCCATCCACGGGCCAGCCACAGGAAGGTGCGCAGTGAATGCACCTTGCGCACGCGCAAGGACCGCACAGGACGTTGATCACTCATAGCGTAAGGCCTCGGCAGGCTGGACGCGACTGGCGCGCCAGCTGGGATAGAGGGTGGCCAACAGGGCCAGGCACAAGGAAATGATGCCCACAGGGATGATGTCTGAGGATTGCGGATCAGACGGCAACGCGCTGATGAAATAGATGCTGGCGGGCAAGAACTGCACGCCGAACAGGCCCTCGATGAAGGGCACGATGACGTCCACATTGAACGCCACCAGCAGGCCCAGCGCCAGCCCCGCCACCGTGCCCAGCAAGCCCGACAGCGCGCCCTGCACCATGAAGATGCCCATGATCGAGCGCGGGCTGGCACCCAGGGTGCGCAGGATGGCGATGTCGGCGCGCTTGTCGGTCACGGTCATCACGAGGGTGGACACCAGGTTGAACGCCGCCACCGCCACGATCAGGGTGAGGATGATGAACATCATGCGCTTCTCGATCTGCACGGCGTCAAACCAGTTGCGGTTGGTTTGCGTCCAGTCGCGCAGCAGCACCTCGGGGCCCAGGCGGGCACCGAGTTCCACCGTCACCTGCCGGGCCAGTTGTGGGTCGGTCAGTTTGAGCTGCACTGCGGTGGGGCCGCCGGTGCGGAACAAGCGGGCTGCGTCCTCCACATGCATCAGCACCAACCCACTGTCGTACTCGTAGTGCCCGGCATTGAAGATGCCCACCACCGTCACCTGCTTGAGCCGGGGCACCATGCCGGCGGGCGTCACCTGCCCGCTGGGCGCCACGAGGGTCAAGGCATCGCCTTCGCGCACACCCAGGGCGTTGGCCAGCTCCAGGCCGATCAGCACCCCCCATTGACCCGGCTGCAGCTTGGCAAAGGTGTCTTTCATGCTGGCGGCCAGGGGGGTGACGCTGATCTCGGCCTCGGGCAGGATGCCGCGCACCATGGCGCCGCGCATGTCCTCACCCCGGGCGATCAGCGCCTGAGCGGGCACGAAGGGAGCCGCGCCCACCACCGAGGGGTGCTGGCGGGCGGCCTCGGCCAGTTGCGTCCAGTCGGGCAACGCGCTGCCCCAGCGGTCGTAGATCTCCACATGTGCGATCACCGACAACATGCGGTCACGCACTTCCTTCTGAAAGCCGTTCATCACCGACAACACGATGATCAACGCCGCCACCCCGAGCGCAATGCCCAACACGGAGACGCCAGAGATGAAAGAAATGAAACCGTTGCGACGTGCAGACCGGCTGGCGCGGGTGTAACGCCACCCGATGCGCCATTCATAAGGCAGGTTCATGATGAGGGAAGTGTACCCATTCGATAATGCGCGCCATGCCGCGTGTTGAAGATTCCCCCTTGCCCTCAGGCCCCCATTGGGTGGTGAGTGGCGCCAGCAGCTTGTCCGAGCCCTGTCAGCAGGCCCTGCTGATGCTGGATCAGCCCCCCTCCGCCACCACGCCCGCGCTGCCCCATTGGCGTCAGCTGCTGGGTGCGCTGGTCGAGCAGCATCGCCTGGAGGGCGACGAGTACGCCCTGTCCATGCCGCACGAGCGGATGCTGGCCCAGGCCTGGGGATGGCGCAGCGATGATGGGTGCATTCCGTGGGCGGCCTGGTGGGCGGCGCGCGACGGCGTGGCCTTGCCCGCCGGTCAGGCCTGGTCGCTGCTCAGCCCCGGTCACTGGCTGATGGGGCGCGACCACCTGACCGTGGTGGAGCCCTCGTCACTGCAACTGTCGGCCGCCGATTCACAGGCCCTGCTGACCAGCGTGCGCCCCTTTTTCGAAGAAGACGGCTGGACGCTGCAATGGGGTGCGCCCCTACGCTGGTATGCCTCTCACCCCAGCCTGGCGGACTACCCCTGCGCCTCGCTGGACCGGGTCAGTGGCCGCAACCCCGACCTCTGGCTGACCGACCACCCTCAGGCCCGGGGTGTGCGACGCTTGCAAAGCGAAGTGCAGATGCTGCTGTACCAGCACCCCGTGAACGACGCGCGGGAGGCACAAGGCCTGCTGAGCATCAACTCGTTCTGGCTGAGCGGGGCTGGCGTGATGCCGGAGGCGCCGCCGCCGTCACAACCCACGCTGGTGGACACCCTGAAGCCGGCCTTGCTGCGCGATGACATGCACGCCTGGCTGGAGGCCTGGGCTGAACTCGACCGCACGGTGCTGGCCGACATCTGGGCGCGCCACTGCGCGGGCGAGGCCGTGCAGCTGACGCTATGCGGTGAGCGCCATGCCGTGACCCTGGCCGCCGCCGGGACGCCCCCCACGGGATGGTGGTCTCGGTGGGCCCAGCGCCTGTCGGGCCGCACACCGCGCGCGCCCGCGCCTGGCGCCTGGCTGGCCCAGCTCTGAACACCGCACCACCGGCTCACCACCCCACCGCCCCACCGCATGCAGATCATCGCCCGCGACATCCCTCCCCGAGCTGCCTGGCAACTTGAACAGGCGGGCGTGCACCCCCTGCTGGCGCGCTTGTTTGCCGCCCGGGGCATCCGCCAGGCCGATGAGCTGGATGACCAACCCGCCAAGCTTTTGCCACCTGCCGCCTTGCGCGGTGCCGTGGAGGCTGCTCGGCTGCTGGCCGATGCCCTGGACGCCGGCCGTGGGCTGTGCATCGTGGCCGACTACGACTGCGACGGAGCCACGGCCTGCGCCGTGGGGCTGCGCGGTCTGCGCATGTTGGGCGCTCAGGCAGATCAGGTTCACTATGTGGTGCCCGACCGCGCGGTACACGGCTACGGGCTGACCCCGCCCATCGTGGACCTGGTGGCCGCCACAGGCGCCCAGGTGCTGATCACGGTGGACAACGGCATGGCCAGCCATGAGGCGGTGCGCCTGGCGCGCGCACGCGGCATGCAGGTGCTGATCACCGACCACCACCTGCCAGTGGTGCGCGATGACGGCAGCGTTGACCTGCCCGAGGCCGACGTCATCGTGAACCCCAACCAGCCCGCTTGCGAGTTCCCGAGCAAGGCGCTGGTGGGCGTGGGGGTGATGTTTTATGTGCTGCTGGCCCTGCGCGCGGAGCTTCGGGCACGGGGGCGTTTCGACGCCCTGCAGCAACCCCGCCTGGATGCCCTGCTGGACCTGGTCGCCCTGGGCACCATCGCCGATGTGGGCCGACTGGACACCAACAACCGACGCCTGGTGGCCCTGGGCCTCAAGCGCATCCGCAGCGGCCGCATGCAGGCGGGCGTGGCCGCCCTCTTTCAGGCGGCGGGCCGCGATCCCTCGCGCGCCTCCAGCATGGACTTCGGCTTTGCCTTGGGGCCGCGAGTGAATGCCGCCGGCCGCCTGGCCGAGATGGGTCTGGGCATCGAATGCCTGATCACCGATGACCCGGTGCGCGCGGCCGAGCTGGCGCGACAGCTGGACGCCATCAACCGTGAACGACGCGAGCTGGAATCCGGCATGCGGGAACAGGCGGAGCTGCACCTGGACAGCCTGATGCCAGACGGCGATCCGCCGCAGGCCTTGACCATCTTCCATCCAAACTTCCATGAGGGCGTGGTGGGCATCGTGGCCTCACGGCTCAAAGACCGGCTGCACCGCCCCACCTTCGTGTTCGCACGGGGGCAAGACGGTCTGCTCAAGGGCTCGGGTCGCTCCATCCCCGGCTTTCATCTGCGTGATGCGCTGGACCTGGTGCACAAGCGGCACCCGGGTGTGCTGCGCAAGTTTGGTGGCCATGCGATGGCTGCAGGCTGCGCCGTGGCGGAGGCCGACTTGCCCGTGTTTGAGGCCGCCTTGCGGCGCGTGGCACAAGAAGGGCTGGATGAGGCCACCCTGTCGAGGCAGTTGCTGAGCGACGGTCCGCTGGACGCCCAATGGTTCACCCCGGACACCGTTCAGGCCCTGGACGAGGCCGTGTGGGGCCCCGGCTTCGAGCCGCCGGTGTTCAGCCAGGAAGTGGAGGTGCTGGGGCAGCGCCTGGTGGGTACACGACACCTGAAACTCAGCCTGCGCCTGCAGGGGCAGGTGCGCGATGGGATCTGGTTCGGCCGCACCGAGCCTCTGCCCTCCAAAGTGGTGATGGCCTACCGGGTGAACCTGGACGAATACCAGGGCCGCCAGCGGGTGCAGATGGTGGTGGAGGGCTGCGAAGCCCTGGGCTGAGGCTGGACGCGAGCCTCAGCGGTAGGCGCTGAGGGCCCGTGTGGCCACGGGGTTGCCGTAGGTGACGATGTCTTCCTGGGGCAGCAGGATGTTGAGCACGCGCTCGACAGAGGCCGAGGCCCGATGGGCCTGGGCCCACTGTTGCTGCACCCGGGTTTGAGCCAGCACGAGGCGCTGACGCAGGCCCTCATCCAGGCCCGACTGGCCCTGTTGACGGGCTTGGCGCACAGCAACCACCGCCTCGCTGAGGCGTAGTTGTAACTGCTGACTGGCCTGTTCGATGGCAGGCAGGTCAGAGCTGGCCAGGGCATGCTCCAGCACATCGAGCTGTTGCTCGATGTCGCTCACGCGGTCTTGCAGGCTGGAAAGCATGGCCGGGCTCCGTCGTGTCAGGACGCGCGGCCCAACAGTTCTTTGGCATTGCTGATCAGCTTGTCGGCGATGACCTCGGCATTCACCTGGTAGCTGCCATCGTCGATGGCCTGCTTCACGCGCGACACCTTGTCAGCATCGAACTCGCTTTCCGGCGTTTGAACCATGCCCGCTGCCGCCTGGGAGAGAGTGACTTTTGCACTTTCGCCCACGCCGCCTTCCAGCGATGATGTCTTCCCGCGGGCGCGAGTCGATGCGGCCCCCTCGGTCGGCAGACCTACGCCCAACGCCTTGTCCAATGGGTTGCCTATTTTCATGATGCACTCCTTGATCCCGGAACAGTCCGGGTGGTCACATCCGCGATATCGACGCGGCCCTTACGGACTTTAATCTCAAACGCATCATTCCCCATGAACTGGGGGGGCAGTCCACAGATCAAGTGGGTTTTTACAAGCTTATTTCCGCCAAACGTTCGCCCACGGGCTGAGCGCACAGGATGCGGCCAGACTCCATCCGAACGCGTGCGCAGCGCCCCTCGTCCCCATGGGCCATGGCCGTTCCGGTGGCGGCGGCCTGGAATCCGGCCCCCCGCACCACCAGCTTGACCGGGTCGCCCGACTGAAACCAGCGGCGCACCTTCAAATCCGCCTGGCGCAATTCGGCGCCCTGCGTGAGGGTGCGTGCCAGGGTGCGGCCCAGCGCCTCTTCGGGGCGCAACACCGCCTGAGAGCCGCCTGCCGCCAGATCCACCCGGGCCAAGCTCAGGTCGCTGGCTTCCAGCACCGTTCCGGCGGGCAGCGACCGCGACACCACCACCGCCGGGGCCCACACCTTGACGGTCACGGGCCAAAAGATGTTCCAGCGCACGCCTTCTTCGCAACGCAGGCCCACGCGTGAACGCCCCCAGAGCTTGGCCCCCGTGGGCAAGTAAGCGCGAATGCGCTGGCAGGGCGCCAGCTTGAGGCGCGGATCCAGCTCACCCAGTTCCACCTCAATCTGTGGTGCCACACCTGCGGCCACATCCCCGGGCCCTTGGCCTGGGTTGGCGGCGTTGTGCGGGTTCTGCGTGTTTTGCAGATTTGGCGCGGTGCCCGCAGCCTCTGGGCTTGCCACATCGCGCGAGGCCAGCCACTGCTGCACGCTGGCCTGCAAGGCCGCGCGATCCTGAATGGCCTGGGCCTGCACGCTGCTGACGCTGAGACCAATGCCAAGGATGGCCATGAGCCAGCACCACCGTGTCATGGCCAGGAATGCGCCCATGAGCACACCACACCGGCCAGCGGCGGCGGGATGGAACGGGCACAAGTGAAAGCACTGCATGACTTCGCACTGTAGGCACAGCCACGCAGTCAGAGGAGCAGGAAATGCCCCCCGAACACTGCGTTATTCCGGCTCATGTTCTGGGCCCTTCCGATTCACCATCCTCAGCAATCACCGGAAGAACCGGCTGGAGACCCACCATGCTGAACCGCATCACCGACTCACTGAACTTCAATGCCGAGGCCTTGCGGCTTCGGTCTGAACGTCAACGTCTGATCGCCAGCAACATCGCCAACGCCGACACGCCCGGCTATGTGGCCCGAGACTTCAATTTCGGGCAGGCCTTGGCGGAGGCCACCGGGCGGCAAAGCACGGCCACTGGCACAGGGCTGCCACGGCTGACGATGGCCGTGTCGACCGCGAACCACCTGGGGCGCAACGGCCAGACTGTGGGCGGTCGCCCTGAGCCCGAGCTGAACTACGCAAGCAACCCGCAAGACAGTCTGGACCGCAACACCGTGGACATGGACCGCGAGCGCGCCAGCTTTGCTGACAACACCGTGCGCTACGAGGCGGCGCTGCGATTCATCAACTCGCAGATCCGCACCTTGAACTCGGCGATCACCGGTCAGTGATGCGTAAAGGAGATTGACGATGTCGATGTTCAGCATCTTCAACATTTCAGGCAGCGCGGTCAGCGCGCAGTCTCAGCGCCTGAACGTGGTCGCGTCCAACCTGGCCAACGCCGATACGGTGGCCGGCCCCGATGGGCAGGCTTACAAGGCCAGGCAGGTGGTGTTCACCTCGCAAATGATGGGCGGCACGGGCGCCACCGGCGTGATCGTGAGCCAAGTGGTGGAAGACGACACCCCCGGCCGCCGCGTCTACGACCCCAAGCACCCCCAGGCAGATGGTGAAGGCTACATCACGTACAGCAACGTCAACTCGGTGGAGGAGATGGTCAACATGATCTCGGCCTCGCGCTCCTACCAGAACAACATCGAAGTGATGACCACCGCGCGCTCCTTGCTGATGAAGACCCTGCAAATGGGTCAAGGCAACTGATTTTTCTTCACCGCACGACGGACTGAACCATGACCACCACCGCTCTGAACAATGTCGCTGGCGCCGCCACCACCAGCGGTGCCACGGCTGGCGCCAAGCAAAGCAACGCGGCCGACATGTCGGAGCGCTTCCTGAAGCTGCTGGTGACCCAGCTGCAAAACCAGGACCCGCTCAACCCGATGGAGAACGCCGAGCTGACCAGCCAGATGGCGCAGATCAACACGGTGACAGGCATCGAGAAGCTGAACACCAGCATGACTGGCATGGCCGAGAGCTTCTCTCAGATGCAGATGCTGCAAGGCGCCAGCTTGGTGGGCCGGTCCGTGCTGCTCGATGGCAACAACCTGACCGTGGACAGCGAAGGCATGGCGTCGGCAGGGTTCGAGCTGGCCACCGCGGCCAGCAGCGCGCGCGTGGACATCCTGGACCGCGCAGGCGTCCGTATCGACACCATCAACCTCTCCAACCTGAGCGCAGGACGGCAGGGCTTCGAATGGGAAGCGCCTGAAGGCGTCAACACCAGCGGGCTGACCTTCAAGGTCACCGCCAGCACCGGGTCGGCCACGGTCGAAGCCAAACCCCTGACCTTCGATCTGGTCAAAGCCGTGAACACCACCGGCGGCAAGCTCACCCTGGAGCTGGCCAGCGGGGGCCAGACGCCCTACAGCCAAGTGAAGGCTGTTTCCTGATCCTTACCAGCAGTCAAAGAAAGGAACTCCATCATGGGCTTTCAACAAGGACTCTCCGGCCTGAACATCTCCAGCAAGAGCCTGGAGGTGATCGGCAACAACGTGGCCAACGCCAACACCTATGGCTTCAAGGCCGCCCGTGCCGAGTTCTCGGACATGTACGCTGCGTCACTGGGTGGTGCGGGCAACAATGGCATCGGCATTGGCGCCCGCGTGGCCGCCGTGGCGCAACAGTTCACCCAGGGCAACGTCTCAACCACGGCCAACAACCTGGATTTGGCCATCAATGGCCGGGGGTTTTTCGCGCTCAACACGCCACAGGGCGAAACGGTTTACTCGCGCAACGGCCAGTTCAAGCGTGATCGCGACGGCTTCATCGTCAACAACGAAAAGCACCAGTTGCTCGGCCAACCGCTGCAGGATGAAGGGGATGGGACGATCATTCCCTCCGGCCCGCCCGGCACGCCCATCCAGCTGACCAACGATTTGTTCCCCCCCAGGGCGGCGGACAACATCACGATGGTGGCCAACCTGGATGCCCGCGCTCAGGTGCCCACCCTGCCCATCGACTTCACCAACTCACGCACCTACAACTTCGTCACCTCTCAAACCATCTTTGGTGACAACGGTGCACCGGTGGCCGTGAACTACTACTTCCGCAAGGTGGCGGACGCCACCGCCACCGATGGCGGCCAATGGGCGCTTTACATGAGCGCCGATGGCAACACCAACGACGCCTCGCTGCTCAACGACGGCAACGTGCCGCCCCTGCCGGTGGAAGTGGGCATCTTCACCTTCAACACCGACGGCTCTTTGCCGGCTGGCACGGTGATCAACCTTCCTGACATCCCTGGTGGACGCAATGGCCAGCCCATCACCGGCGTGACGCTGGATCTCTCGCGCAACACGGAGTACTCAGGCAGCTACGCGGTGACCGACCTGACCGGTGGTGGCTATGCACAGGGCAACCTGTCGGACTTCATCATCGAAACAGACGGCACGGTCAAAGCTCGCTACACCAACGGTCAGTCCAAGGCCGTGGCCCGCGTGCTGCTGGCTGACTTCAAGAATCTGAACGGTCTTCAGCCCATCGGTAATAACGAGTGGAAGTCCACCAACGCTTCAGGCCCTCCCCTGCCCCTGGGTGCTCCCGGCTCGGGCGTGTATGGCCTGCTGCAGTCAGGCGCGCTGGAGGAATCCAACGTGGACCTGACGGGAGAGCTGGTCAACATGATCGTGGCGCAACGCGCCTACCAGGCCAACGCCCAGACCATCAAGACCGAAGACCAGGTGCTGCAAACCCTGGTGAACCTGCGCTGATGAGCCCGCACACTGACCACGCCTCGCGCAGGACAAGGAGTACCCCATGGACCGCATGATCTACCTCAGCATGACGGGCGCCAAGACCAACATGCAACAGCAGGAAGTGCTATCACACAACCTGGCCAACGTCAGCACCACGGGCTTTCGGGCCGAGTTACAGGCCGTGCGGGCGGTGCCGGTGCGGGGCGATGGCGCCACCACCCGGGCTTATGCCCTGGAGACCACGGTGGGCTACGACGACACGGCCGGCCCCATCACCTTCACGGGTCGCCCCCTGGATGTGGCGGTGCAAGGTCGCTCGTGGCTGGCGGTGCAGGCGCTGGATGGCACGGAAGCCTACACGCGGGCCGGCGCACTGCAGATCTCGAACGACGGCACGCTGATGACGCCCAATGGTCTGCCAGTGATTGGAGACGGTGGCCCCATCGCCATCCCGGCCAACGCCCAGCCCAGCATCGGGGCCGATGGCACGGTGAGTGTTCGTCAGCCCAATGGCACGGTGCAGGCGGTGGGCAGACTGAAGCTGGTCACGCCGGAAGAGAAGCTGGTGCGCGGGGATGACGGTCTTTTCCGCGCACCAGACGGCGGCGAGCTGCCCCAAGATGCCAACGCCAGGCTGCAAGACGGCGCCTTGGAAGGCTCCAACGTCAACCCGATTGAAACCATGGTGGCGATGATCGCGGCCGCGCGTCAGTACGAAACTCAGATCAAGCTGATGCAAACCGCCGAAGCCAAAGAACGCCAGGCCGCCCAGCTCTTGTCCAACAACGGCTGAGCCTTTGATTGATGTGCATGGCCGTCAGGCCGAAGGAGTTTCACCATGATGCGTTCTCTGTGGATTGCCAAGTCGGGCATGGAAGCCCAGCAAATGCAGCTGGACCACATTTCCCA
The DNA here is from genome assembly GCA_046295615.1 of Aquabacterium sp. Classification (GTDB taxonomy): domain Bacteria; phylum Pseudomonadota; class Gammaproteobacteria; order Burkholderiales; family Burkholderiaceae_C; genus Aquabacterium. The sequence goes on along the minus strand of JBKBMV010000001.1, from coordinate 104,189 downwards.
CAACCTGGCCAACAGCGGCACCAACGGCTACAAGCAGTCGCACGCGGTGTTTGAAGACCTGATGTACCAAACCCTGCGTCAAAGCGGAGCGAACGCCGCTGAAGGGGTTCAACTGCCCACGGGCCTGCAAGTGGGCCTGGGCGTGCGCCCCGTGGCCACCTCGCGTGAGTTCAGCCAGGGCAACCTGCAGCAAACCTCGAACAATCTGGACGTGGCCATCCAGGGCAAGGGCTTCTTCCAGGTGGAGATGCCCGACGGCACGGTGGGCTACACCCGCGACGGCTCGTTCAAACTGGACAACCAGGGCAACCTGGTCACCAACAACGGCTACCGGGTTCTGCCAGGCTTCCAATTTCCAGCCGAAGCCACCAGCATCACCATCGGCCAAGACGGCACGGTGAGCTTCTTACGCCCCCCCAATCCCGATCCTGAAATCCTGTCCCAGATTCAACTGGCCGATTTCATCAACCCGGCCGGGCTCGACCCCAAGGGACAAAACATCTTCGTGGAAACCGCAGCCTCGGGCCCGCCCGTGGTGGGGAACCCGGCAGAGAACAGCATGGGCTCCCTGTCCCAGGGCTTTGTGGAAACCTCGAATGTGAATGTGGTTCAAGAGCTGGTGACGATGATTCAAAGCCAGCGCGCCTACGAACTCAATTCCAAGGCCATCCAGACCTCGGATCAGATGCTGCAGAAGCTGGGGCAATTGTGATGAACACCACCTTGCGCGCACTGACGCTGAGTCTGCTGTTGGCCGGTCTCGCCGGCTGCATGGCCACCGCCCCCAAGGTGGATGTGGTCGAACCCACTCAGGCCCGCCCGGTGCCCGTCACCCCGGCCGTGCAAGCCAATGGCTCGATCTTCCAGGCCGCAGGCTACCGTCCGCTGTACGAAACCCACCGTGCGCGCATGGTGGGCGACGTGATCACCATCCGCATTTCGGAAAACGTCTCCGCCAAGCAATCCTCTACAACCACCCTCGAAAAGAAGGGCAATGTGTCCAGCGAGGTCTCGGCCATTCCCTTCGTCAACAGCGGCAACCTGGCGCGCTTGAGTGCCTCGGGCAGCAGCAACAACAAGTTCGATGGCAAGGGCACCACCCAGGCCGTGGGCAACTTCTCCGGCTCGATCACGGCGACCGTGATCGAGGTGCTGCCCAACGGCCACCTCGTGGTCTCGGGCGAAAAACAGATTGGCGTGGGCCGCAATGTGGACGTACTGCGCTTCTCGGGCACCGTGGATCCGATCACCATCCAGGCGGGCAACACCGTCAGCTCCAGCCAGGTGGCGAATGTGCGGGTGGCCCAAACCGGCCGCGGCGCTCAGCAAGAAGCGCAGGGAATAGGCTGGGTTGCCCGCTTCTTTTTGAGTCTTGCGCCCTTCTAAAGACGCGAACAATGGAGCCGAACCCCCAAGGATTCCGGCCCCATGAACACCACCGACCGCCTCCTCAGACTGCTGATTGCGCTGGCCTTCGCCGCGGCCTCAGCCGCCCTGTGGTGGCCGGTTGGGGCCGAGGCCACACGCCTGAAGGAAATTGCCACCGTTCAAGGTGTGCGCTCCAACCAGTTGGTGGGCTACGGCCTGGTCGTGGGCCTGGACGGCACAGGAGACCAGACCACGCAAACCCCTTTCACCGCCCAGAGCGTGCAGGCCATGCTGCAGCAACTGGGCATCAGCGTGCCTGCGGGCACGCCCATGCAGCTCAAGAACGTGGCGGCTGTGCTGGTCACGGCCACCCTGCCCCCCTTCGCCCAGCCCGGTCAAGCCATCGACGTGGCCGTGTCCTCGCTGGGCAATGCCAAGTCGCTGCGCGGTGGCACCCTGATCGCCACCCCCCTCAAGGGTGCTGACGGTCAGATCTATGCGCTGGCCCAGGGCAACCTGTTGGTGGGCGGCGCCGGTGCTTCTGCCGGGGGCTCCAAGGTTCAGATCAACCACTTGAGCGCCGGCCGCATTCCCAACGGCGCCACGGTGGAGCGCAGCGTGCCCACGCCGTGGATGCAGCAGCCCACCATCCAGTACGACCTGCAATCAGACGACTTCAACACCGCACGCCAGGTGGCCGACGCCATCAACCGCGCCAAGGGGGCCGGCACGGCCGAGGCCCTGAGCGGGCGCAGCGTCAGCGTGCAGCTGCCCGCGGCACCCGGAGCCCGTGTGGCCTTCCTGGCCGACCTGGAGAACCTGCGCATCGAGCAGGCCACGCCCGCCGCCAAGGTCATCATCAATGCCCGCACAGGGTCCATCGTGCTGAACCAGACGGTGACCCTGGGGCCCTGCGCTGTCGCCCACGGCAGCCTGTCCGTCACCATCAATTCCACCCCGATCATCAGCCAGCCTGCGCCCCTGTCGCAGGGGCAGACGGTGGTGACCGAAAAAGCTGACATCCAGATCAATCAGCAGCCCGGCAGCCTCATCCAAATGCCGGCTGGCAGCCGCCTGACCGACGTGGTCAAGGCCCTCAACACCCTGGGTGCCACACCGCAGGACCTGGTGGCCATCCTGCAGGCCATGAAAGCTGCAGGGGCCCTCCAGGCCGATCTGGAGGTGATCTGATGAGCCTGAACGCCCCCCTGCCCACGAACCAGCAAGGTCTGTCGGTCGATCTTCGATCGCTGGATCGGCTCAAAACTGCCTCTGGCCAGGACGCGAAAGGCCAGATCCGCGAGGTGGCCCGCCAGCTGGAGGGTCTGTTCATGCAAGAACTGATGAAAAGCATGCGGGCCACGACCATGGCCTCCGGCATGCTGGACAACAACGCCACCGAGATGGGCACCAGCATGCTGGACGGACAACTGTCTCAGCAGATGACGGGCCTGCCTGGCGGCCTGAGCGACATGATCACCCGCCAACTGGAGCGACAGCTGCAGGCGTTTCAGCAACCGGGCTCCCAGGTGGGCAACACGGGCAGCCGCGCAGCCATTCAATCAAACGAGAACACCTCGGCCACCACCAGCGCACGCAAGGTGGGCACCAACGCCGCACGCCCGGCCACCCCGGAGGCGTTCATCCGTCAACACCAGGCCGCCGCCAAAGCCGCCGAAGATGCGACCGGCATCCCCGCCCACCATATCCTGGGCCAGGCCGCGCTGGAATCGGGCTGGGGGCGTCGCGACATCCGCATGCCGGACGGCAGCCCCAGCCATAACCTGTTCGGCATCAAGGCCACCTCGTCATGGAAGGGCAAAGTGGCCGAGGTGACCACCACCGAGTACATCGGCGGCGTGCCGCGCAAGGTCACGGCCAAGTTCCGTGCATATGACTCGTTCGAAGAGGCCTTCAAAGATCATGCACGGCTGCTGACCAACAGCCCACGCTACAGTGGAACCGCTGTCAAGGCCGAGTCACCACGAGCGTTCGCCATGGGTCTTCAACAGGGTGGATATGCCACCGACCCCGCCTATGCGGACAAGTTGACCCGTGTCATCCACACCGCGCTGCGCGTGCAGCGTGACATGGCCTGACGGCGCGGGCGGGAGACGACACCATGGGAACCGGCATTTTCTCGATGGGTACGCGGGCCATCTTCGCGGCCCAGACGATGCTGGACACCACCAGCAACAACATCTCCAACGTCAACACACCGGGCTACTCGCGGCAGCAGGTTCAGCTGAGCACGGAAGATGGTTTGTTCACCGGTGCCGGTTTCTTCGGTCGCGGAGTGAAGGTGCAGACCATCACCCGTGCCACGAATGAATTCCTGACCAAGGAAGTGAACCGCACCGTGGCCGGCGCCTCGGCCGACAAGTCGCGGCTGGACAAGCTGTCGCAGCTCGAGAAGGTATTGCCCACCGGAGAAACCGGGCTGGGCTACGCCGCCGGACAGGTGCTGAATGCCTTCGTGGATGTGGCCAACCAGCCCCAGGATCTGTCGGCTCGGCAGGTGGTGCTGGCGCGCGCGCAGGAGTGGGTCAGCCGTGTCAACAGCGCAGGCCAGCAACTCAATGAGCTGCAATCGGGTGTGGTGCTGGACTTGGGCAACACGGTCGACCGCATCAACGGGTTGACACGCCAGATTGCGCAGGCCAATGACGCCATCGCCAAATTCCAGGGCGTGGGGCATGAGCCCAACGACCTGCTGGATCGACGTGACCTGCTGGTGCGCCAACTCAACGAGCTGGTGCAGGTGAACACGGTGAAGGCCGACGACGGCAGTCTGAACGTGTTCATGGGTGGCGGTCAGGTTCTGGTACTGGGCACCGACGTGCAAAAGCTGAGCATGGTGCGCGACCCGCTGGACAGCACCCTGGGGCGTGTGGCGCTTCGTGATGATGTCAACAACACCGACCGCATTCTGGACGAGGCTCAGTTCACCGGTGGCGCGCTGAGTGGCCTACTCACTTTCCAAGACGAGGATCTGAGCATCACCCGGATGCAGCTCAATTCGTTCGTGCGTTCATTTGCCGAACGGCTGAACAGCCAGCAAAGCCTGGGCTTGGATGCCAACGGCATTCCCGGCCTGCCCCTGTTTGACAACGTCGAAACAGCAGCCGGGGTGCAACTGTCTCTGTCAGACCCCAAGAAGCTGGCGGCGGCCTCGCCTTTCGTGGTCAGTACCGACATCGCCAATCGGGGCACCGTCACGGCGGGTTCGGTGCGCATGTTGCCCCCGACCACGCCACCCACACCAGCCCCGGCCGCACCGCCGATCTCCGTCCGGTTTTTCCAGGATACAACCGCCGCCTCGGGCATCTCCTACGCTCTGGTTGACAGCAGCAATGTCATCCAGCTGACGCAAGCTTGGGAACCTGGCGTGCCCATCACGGATGGTGTGTCATTTCAGTTGCCCATCACCGGCGTTCCGGTACCCGACACCGACATCGGTGATAGCGTCTGGGATGGGGACCGCCTGCTGATCCAGGCCACGTCCAACCCCTTGAGCAACAACGGCAACGCGTTGGCCGTGCTGGCCCTGCGCGATGAGCCCTTTGTGGTTCTCGACCTGGCGGACACGGAAACCCTGTCCCAGGTGCTGAGCACCAACCCAGAACGCGCCGGCACCCTGACAGATTCCTACTCCCAAATGGTGGGCAATCTGGGGGTTCGCGTGCAAAGCGGCCGCACCTCCGCCGAGATCTCTCGAACCCTGAGTTCGAACGCCGAGCAAACACTCAACGGTGAGGTGGGGGTGAACCTGGATGAGGAGGCGGCACGCCTGATCCAGTTCCAGCAAAGCTACCAGGCTGCCGCCAAGATTTTGCAGGTGGCACAGCGAGTGTTCGATGTGCTGCTGGAAACCGCTCGATAACGCGTGACAGGAGTCATGTCCATGCGCATCGCCACCGCCTTCGCTTATGACCAATCGATCTTCAACCTGCAAGAGCGCCAGCAGAGCCTGTCGCAAACGCAGGTTCAACTGACCTCGGGCAAACGTGTCAACAAGGCCAGCGACGACCCAACCGCCGCCGCACGCGCCGAACGCGCCCTGGCCGCCTCGGCCCGAACGGATGCGGACAAGCGCGCCATTGATGCCAGCCGCAACGTCATGCAGACGGCCGAATCGGCCTTGGGTGACGCCGTCGAACTGATCCAGTCTGCCCGCGAAACCCTGATTGCCGCAGGCAACGGCAGCTACACCGTGGGCGAACAAAGAGCGCTGGCCGTCAAGTTGCGCGAGATCCGCAGCCAATTGCTCTCGGTGGCCAACCGCCCCGATGGCGGTGGCGGCTACATCTTCGGTGGCCAGGGCGTCAGCACCCCACCCTTCGTGGAAAGCAGCACGGGCGTGAACTACAAGGGGCAATCGGGCGAGTTGCTGGCATCGGCTCGCGAGCGCCTGACCCTGACCGTGGATGGTCAGAAATCGTGGATGAGCGCCCGGGAAGGCAACGGCGTGGCCACGGCCGAGGCCTCGCCCACCAACACCGGTAATGCTCAGTTTGGCGTGCCCCGCATCACCAACCCGGCCAGCGTACCCTACCCTGCGGCCACACCGCCGGGCCCCACGTTCTCCATTTCCTTCACCGACACCGGCGCTGGGTTGGAGTACGAGGTGTTTCAGGACGGCACGTCTCTGGGCGCCCCCGCTGCATTCGTGAGCGGGCAATCCATCACCATCCCTGGCAGCGGTCTGTCACTGGCCATTGCAGGCGAGCCCGCAGGTGGTGACTCGTTCACCATCCGTGAGGCCGAGAACGCACTCAACATTTTCGACAGCCTGGAAAGCACCATCAACGCCCTGAACGGCTCCAGCACCACCGGGGTGGCCAAGCTGGCCGTGGAGCGTGGACTGACCGAGATCGACAGCATCATGAACAACCTGCAAGCCGCACGGACGGCCGTGGGTGAAACCTTGAACCGGATGGAGGGCATTGAGAGCCGAAACAGCGCCCTGAAGCTGGCTGCAGAAACCGAGCGATCGAACGCTGAAGACCTCGACATGGTCGAAGCCATCTCACGCTTCCAAAACCAGCAAACAGGCTACGACGCCGCGCTCAAGAGCTACGCCATGGTGCAGCGCATGTCCCTGCTGAACTACCTGAACCCCTGACCCCACATCACCATGCACCACCCCGCCCTCGGTCAACTGATTTTGGCTTACAGCCCCGTGATCGACCGCAACCGCGCGGTCATCGCCACACGGCTGACGCTGTCGCCACTGAACCCGGACGCACCGCCGGCCGCCAGTGCCACGCTGGAGGCCATCGCCCAGGCCTGGCCCTCGGACACCGACCAGTTGTGGCTGAATGTCACGCACGAAGGCTTGTTGATGGACTTGTTGCAGTCCAACCCGGGCCGGCACATGATCATGGAGATTCCGTCGTTCATGGTGTGTGACGCCCGCTACACGGATGCCATCTGCACCCTGCACGCCAACGGCGGCACCTTGGTGTTGAAGGGTCGCCCCTTGAGCGACCTTCCCAAAGAAGTGCTGCCCTGCTTCAAGCACGCCATCGTCGACCTGAGTGAAGACCGTCGCGCCGATGGCAGCCACCCTCCAGCCACGCCGGGTGCACCTGCGGTGTACCGAGGCATCTCGGTGGTGCAAAGCGGGGTGTGCAGCGTCGACGACATGGAAGCGTCGTTCCGACGCGGTGTGGCCGCCGTGCTGGGCTGGCCCATCGACAGTGTCACCCAAGCTGGCAACAAGCCGGCCGATCAACCGGCCCTGCAGGTGATCGTGCAGTTGATCGACCAGGTGCACCGCCAGGACGAGATCGAAGACCTCGAAGCCACCATCAAGCGCGATCCGCCACTGGCCTACAAGCTGATGCGCTACATCAACTCGCCCGCCTTCGGGCTGTCGGTGGAGATCAGCTCTTTCCGGCACGCCATCATGATCCTGGGCTACAACCGCCTCAAGCGCTGGCTGGCCTTGTTGCTGGCCACCGCCAGCAAGGATCCGAACATGCGCCCGGTGATGTACGCCTCGGTGCGTCGTGGCCTGCTGATGGAAGAACTGGGGCGCTGCAGTGGCAACGATGAACTGCGCAGCGAGTTGTTCATCTGTGGCGTGTTTTCGCTGCTGGACCGGATGTTCCGCCAGCCCTTCAGCGAACTGTTGCGCACCATCCCCGTGCCAGAGCACGTGTTCCAGGCCCTGGCCGAGCACACCGGGCCATACGAGCCTTACTTCCAGATGGTGCAGGCCATCGAAAACGGCATTGTGTACGACACCCGGGAAGCCGCCGAGCGCCTGATGCTGAGCTTTGATGACATCAATGCCGCCTTGCTGCGGGCCATGAACACCGCCTCGCAACTGGACTGAGCAGCCGCGGCGGTGGCGCCAGCTAAGATCGGGCATGCCCACACCACATGCCCCTGCTGGCTCGCCCCTGCCGTTTGCCGACCTGACGCCCGACGCGGTGCTGGACGCCGTCGAGGCCTTGGGCCTCGTGGCCGATGGCCGGCTGATGGCGCTCAACTCCTACGAAAACCGTGTTTTCATGGTGGGACTGGACGGTGGCGACTCAGTGATCGCCAAGTTCTACCGCCCGGGTCGCTGGACAGATGCGCAGATCCTGGAAGAACACCAGTTCGCACACGATCTGCAGGCTGACGAGGTGCCGGTTGTGGCCCCGCTGGCCCTGAGCGCTCAGCACCCTGAGGCTCGCGTCGTGGGCGCTCATCAGAGCTTGGGCCACGTGGCGGGCCACCGCATCGCCATCAGCCCACGGCGTGGAGGACGCGCCCCCGAACTGGACGACCCGGACGTGCTGCGCTGGCTCGGCCGCTTTTTGGCGCGACTGCACCAGACGGGCGCCCAAGGCCGCTTCGAGCACCGGCAGACGCTGAGCCCGGACACCCTGGGCCAAAGCGCCATCGACCATCTGCAGAGTGCGGACGACGCCCTGCCCCTGGGTGTGCGCCAGCGTTGGCTGGACGCCGCCCACGAGGCCTTGGCGCTGGTGCGCGAGGCCTTTGACCGGCAAGGCCCCGTGCGCCAGGTGCGCCTGCACGGCGACATGCACCCGGGCAACCTGCTGTGGACACCCGAAGGCCCGCACTTCGTGGACCTGGACGACGCCTGCATGGGCCCCGCCGTGCAAGACCTGTGGATGCTGCTGCCCGGCAACCGGGACGAACGCCGCCCGATGATGGACGCCCTGATGGACGGCTACGAAAGCCTGGCCGAATTCGACTGGCACACCCTGGCCCTGATCGAACACCTGCGCACCCTGCGCATGCTGCACCACAGCGCCTGGCTGGCCCGCCGCTGGGCCGACCCTGCCTTCCCGGCGGCCTTTCCCTGGTTTGGTACCGAAGCCTACTGGTTGCAGCAGGTCGAGCTGCTGAACCAGCAAACCCTGGTGATGAGAGAGGGCTGAGCCCACGCGCTGAGACGCGCTGGCAACCCTCAGGCGCCCCGCTGGCACGCCGCCTGCTTGCCTCCAGGCATGCCCGGCAACCCCAACACCGACGAATCCCTGATCGCCCAAGAGCAATTGCTGCTGCGCGAAAGCGTGCGCCTGCTGGGGCGGGGCGCGTCGCCCGACACGGCCATCCGCGAGATGCTGCACCTGCTGTCCGAACTGGTGGGCCTGAACCGGGGGCGGGTGGTGCTGCCCGATGCCGACACGGGCGAGCTGCGCATCCGCCATGCGTATGGCCTGACCCGCCACGAGGTGGCGCGCGGGCGCTACCGCCTGGGCGAGGGCATCACGGGCCAGGTGATGCGCACGGGCGAGACCCTGATCGTGCAGGACATCGACAACGAGCCCGGCTACCTGGCCCGGGCGGTGGACCGCAGCAGCCTGCCACCCGAGACCGTGTCGTACATTGCCCTGCCCATCCGGGTGGAGCGCCGTGTGGCCGGGGTGCTGGGCGTGCACCGGCTGCGCTCGCGCAAACGCTCGCTGGGCGACGACTTGCAACTGCTGCGCACCATGGCCGAACTGATCGGGCAGGTGTTTCGGCTGCACCAACTCATTGAGCGGCGCACCGCCGCCCTGACGGCCGAGAACCAGCAACTGCGCGCTGCCCTGCAAGAGCAGCACCCGCATGCTGCCGCCTGGGGCATCGTGGGCGAGGCCCCGGCCCTGATGGCCGCCTTGCGCCAGCTTGACCAGGTGGCCCCCACCGACGCCACCGTGATGCTGCTGGGCGAATCCGGCACGGGCAAAGAGCTGTTCGCGCGGGCCCTGCACCTGCACAGCCCGCGCCGCGACCGTCCTTTCGTCAAGGTGAACTGCGCCGCCATCCCGGAGTCCTTGTTCGAGGCCGAGCTGTTTGGCCACGAAAAAGGCGCCTTCACGGGCGCCAGCACCCAGCGCATCGGGCGCTTCGAGCAGGCCGATGGCGGCACCCTCTTCCTGGACGAGATCGGTGACCTGCCCCTGCCTGTGCAGGTCAAGCTGCTGCGCGTTCTGCAAGAGCGCGTGATCGAGCGCCTGGGCGGGCGCGGCGAGCGGCCCGTGGACGTGCGCATCGTGACGGCCACCCACTGCGACCTGATGGCCCTGGTGCAGGCGGGCCGCTTCCGGCTGGACCTGTTCTACCGCCTGAACGTCATCCCCATCCGCCTGCCCGCCCTGCGCGAGCGGCCCGATGACATCAAGCTGCTGGTGCAGCACTTCCTGTCGCAGCTCAACCAGCGGCATCAGCGCAATGTGCTGCTGGACCCTGCCGCCCTGGCCCGCCTCGTGGCCCACCCCTGGCCGGGCAACATCCGCCAGCTCTACAACGTGGTGGAGCGCCTGGTGCTGCTCAGCCATCGAGACGAGGTGGACGAGGCCACCGCCCAATGGGTGCTGCAGGCTGAAGGGGACGCATCGGCGCCACACGGTGAGCCCTCTTCGGGCATGGTTGCGCCGGGTGGTGCCGCGGCACGATCTACGCTGGCCTCGGCCATTCGGTCGTACGACCATGTGCAACCGCAAGAACAGACGGCCATCCTGCAGGCCTTGCAGACCCATGGAGGCAACAAATCCCGTGCGGCCCAAAGCCTGGGGCTGACGCTGCGCCAACTCAACTACCGCATCCAGGTGCTGGGGCTGCGTGAGGCCCTGACAGCCCCACGCAAAACCCGCGCTGACATCAACAATGTGTAGACAAATTGTCAACATATTGGCATTGGCAAGCCAAACGTCAAAAATCTAAGTTATTGATTTTATTGAGCTTTCATCCTGGCACAGGCCTTGCGCAGAGTGATTCATCACCGCACAGGAGCCCGCCCGATGAACGCCGTCTTGTCCGCCCCGCCTGATACCTGCCCTGCCACCACCACCGTCACCGCGATGGACGCCGCCCTGGCCCCGGTCCAGGAAGTGATCCGCCAACTGCTGGTGCCGCAGGTGGCCAAGATCGACACCGACGCCCACTACCCCCATGACGTGATGAAAGCGCTTGGCCAGGCAGGCGCATTCCGAGGGGCCGCCAGCCCCGAGCATGGCGGCAATGGTCTGGGCCTGGCGCACGTGATCGCAGCCATGACGGCCGTCTCCCGCGAATGTGTGTCCACCGGCTTCCTGGTGTGGTGCCAGACGGCCTGCGCACGCTACATCGACCAATCGCGCAACGAGGCGCTCAAGGCCGAACTGCTGCCCCGCATCCTCAGCGGCGAGCAAATGGTGGGCACCGGCCTGTCCAACACCATCAAGTCGTACGACGAAATCGAGGCCTACCGCCTGTCGGCCCGTCGCGTGGAGGGGGGCTACGAGATCAACGGCGTGTTGCCCTGGGTGTCCAACCTGGGGGCGGATCACCTCTTCACCACGGGCTGCCCGGTGGTGAACGCCGCCGAGGGCGAGGGGCCAGTGTTCGTGGTGGTGGACTGCGCGCAGCCGGGCTTCAAGCTGGTGGAATGCGCGCACTTCCTGGCGCTGGACTCCACCCGCACCATGGCCTGCCATTTCAAGGACGTGTTCATCCCTGACAGCCGGGTGCTGGCCCACCCGGCCGAGTCGCGCGCTTATGTGCGCCGCATCAAGCCCGGCATGATCCTGGGACAAATGGGCATGGGGCTGGGGCTGGCCGAGGCCTGCATCGAGCTGATGCGCCAGTCCAACCGCACGCATGGCCACGTGAACTGTCACCTGGACGATCAGGTGGACGACCTGGCCCCGTTGTTGGCCCAGGCGCAGGAGACGACCCATGCCCTGGCGCAAGCCCTGCTCGCCAACCCACTGGCCGAGGTGGTGGTGGACGTGCTGCGCACCCGGCTGGCCGGCGGCGAGCTGGCCATGCGCTGCGCCCACGCGGCCATGCTGCACCTGGGCGCCAAGGGCTACCTGATGCGCAGCCCGGCCCAACGCCGTCTGCGGGAGGCCTACTTCGTGGGCATCGTCACGCCGGCCACCAAGCACCTGCGGCGCGAGATCGCGCGCCTGACGCGCACGGCGCCCGAGTTGAACGCCCAGGCCGTGGCCGCTTGAGCCAGCCACAAAGATACAAGGTCCTCCAGAGACCCGACGACTGCTGACGCTTCCGCTGTACCGCCTGTCATCACGATCACCACGCTCACCACGGAGTTGCCCATGTCACTGCAAGACCCTTTCAACCCCTATGTGCGACTACAGCCTGGCTGCAGTTGCGGCCAGCATGCGTCGGAGGCCGAACACGAACTGGCGGGCGTGGATGAACTCAACCAGCGGGTGATTCAGTCCACCGTGATGCGGGCGCTGTTTCCGAAAGATGCCGAGCGTCGCAAGTTTCTGTCGGCGGTGGGTGTCAACACCGCCTGGGCGGCGATCGCTTCAATCATCCCCTTTGGCACGCTGGAGGCCATGGCGCAAGAACGCGGCAGCCTGGAGAAAACCGACCTCAAGGTGGGCTTCATCCCCATCACCTGTGCCAGCCCCTTGATCATGGCCGAGCCTCTGGGCTTCTACCGAAAGGAGGGCTTGAACGTCAGCGTGGTGAAAACCGCTGGCTGGGCGCTGATCCGAGACAAGGTGCTCAACAAGGAGTACGACGCGTCACACATGCTGGCGCCGATGCCCCTGGCCATGTCGATGGGCGTGGGCTCCACCCCACGCGAGACCAATGTGATGACCATCCAGAACATCAATGGTCAGGCCATCGTGCTGGCCAACAAGCACAAGAACAACCGCGACCCCAAGAACTGGAAGGGCTTCAAGTTCGCCATTCCTTTCGAGTTCTCCATCCACAACCTGCTGCTGCGCTACTACCTGGCCGAGCATGGTATCGACCCTGATCGCGATGTGCAGCTGCGCGTGGTGCCCCCACCTGAGATGGTGGCCAACCTGCGGGCTGGCAACATCGATGGCTTCCTGGGTCCTGATCCCATCAACCAGCGTGTGGTGTTCGATGAAATCGGCTTCATCCACATCCTCTCGCGCGAGATCTGGAATGGTCATCCCTGCTGCTCATTTGCCATCCCCAACGAGTTCATCCAGCAAAACCCAAACACTTTCGCGGCCCTGTACCGCGCCATCCTGAAGTCGGCCGCCATGGCGCGCCAACCTCAGAACCGCACGATCATGGCCGAGGTGCTGTCACCGCCCAAGTACCTCAACCAACCGCGCGCCCTCTTGGAGCAGGTGTTGAGCGGTCGCTTCGCCGATGGCTTGGGCAACGTACGCCAGGTGCCTGAGCGCGTGGACTACGACCCCTTCCCCTGGTACTCGATGGCCTATTGGATTCTGGGGCAGATGAAACGCTGGGGCTACATCAAAGGCGAGGTTCGCTACAAGGACATTGCCGAGCGGGTGTACCTGCTGACCGATGCGCGAAAGCACATGGCCGCCCTCGACATGAATCCCCCCAGAGAGAACAGCCGCAAGTTCAGGGTGATGGGCAAGGAGTTTGACCCGGCGCGCACCGACGCCTACGTCGAGAGCTTTGCCATCAAGCGGACCTGAGCCTCTCAACGCCCCACCTCTTCACAAAACCTCTAGCAACACCCAAGAAAGATCCACCATGAGCACCACCACCGTGAGCACCTACCTGCGCCCCATCGACCGCGATGGCCTGCTGAAATTTGCCGAAGCCGGCCGTGAAAACCCGGAGCGCAAGGGCACCAACAAGGTCAAGACCGTGATGCAGGGCCAGTTCCGTTCATGGAGCTTCGTGGGCATCCACAACCCCGTGGTGGTGGACGAGCCCCTGCACCTGTTTGGCGAGAACACCGCCCCCGCCCCTGGCGAGATCGTGCTGTCGGCCCTGGGCGGCTGCCTGGGCGTGGGCATCACGGCCGTGGCCACGCTGCGCCAGGTCAAGCTCTCGAAGCTGGAGATTCATCTGGAGGCCGACATTGGCAACACGGCCGCCTGGGGCGCCGGTGGTGCCGAACGCGAGCCACATCAAATGGGCTTCCAGGCCATCCGGGTGAAGGTGGCCATCGAGGGCGAGGCCTCACGCGAGGAACTCAACGACATCGTGCAACGTGCCAACTACTATTCGCCTGTGGCCAACAGCATGCGCAACCCGATTCCGTTTGAGATCGACCTGCTGGAGGCCTGAGCACAGCCCGCTCATGGCCAGCCTCACTGACAGCACATCACCGCCACCATGGATCACGTCAGCCCCGCGCAAGACCACTGGCAACAGGTTTACCAAACCAAAGCCCCGGACAGCGTGAGCTGGTACCAGCCCACGGCCGCCCGATCCCTGACGCTGCTGCGCGAGGGCGGCCTGGGGCCGCAGAGCGCCGTGATCGACGTGGGGGGCGGTGCCTCTCGGCTGGTGGATGCGTTGCTGGACGAGCCGGTGGGGTCCATCACGGTGATGGACCTATCTGAGGCTGCGCTGGGTCTGACCCGTCAGCGCCTGGGTGAACGTACCCGTGAGGTGACCTGGCTGGTGGGCGACATCACAAAGGTGTCCTTGCCAGCCCAGGCCTACGACCTGTGGCACGACCGGGCGGTGTTTCATTTCATGACCACCCCCGAGTCACGGCAGGCTTACCTGCAACGCCTGCAACACGCCGTGAGGCCCGGCGGCCATGTGGTGATGTCCACCTTTGCGGAAGACGGCCCTGAGCGTTGCAGCGGCTTGCCCGTGCAACGCTATTCGCGCCAAGAGTTAATGCATGCCTTGGGACCGCGCTTCGTTTTGCTGGCCCATGAGCGTGAACTGCACACCACCCCCAGCGGTGCGCAACAGGCCTTCAACCACGCCCTGCTGCGCTTCGTGTGACCTTACCGGCCGCACGGGCTGGCCCGCGCTGCTACACTTTTCGCATGCGTCGTTGGTTGATGATGTTCTTGCTGGTGTGGATGCCGCTGCAGTCCCTGTGGGCTGTGGCCGCGCCGTACTGTGCGCACGAACGCACCGCGCCGGCCACGCACCTGGGGCACCATGAGCACGATGCTCACGCTGCAGAGCGTGACAACACCAACCAGGGCAGCCCCGATGGCGCCGGCGCCTCCTGCGCTGAGCACGCCAACTGCCATGCCTGCCACGGGCATTGCGCAGCATTGCCGCAAGCCCAGGTGGCTGCCCCTGCAGCACCGCCTCAGCATGGCATGGCGCACGCCACCCAGGCCCCCTGGCCTTCTGCACCGGTGGCCCTGCCTGACCGCCCCAACTGGACCGACCTCGCCGCCTTCTGACCGGCGAGGATCTGTCGCGCGCTGACATCCGAGCGAACTGCTCGGGGCTCTTCATTTGAGCCCCTTCGTTCGGGACCCCGTGCTCGCGCCTCCTCGCCCATGTTTGATTTTCATGGGCCCGATCGGGCCCCATGGCGAGGAAGCATCGAATGCGATGGTCTCATTTCATCCCCCTGCGGGGAGCATCAACGGCGTTCTGGTCCAGCCTCTGGCTGGCCAGTGGGCTGATCGCCTCAGGCGCGTCAGCGCAGACCACCCCCCACCCAGCAGACTGGGCCGCGCCCGTCTCCTCATCCGTCACCGCACCACCGACCAACACGGGCACGCCTGTCGTCCCCAGGATCACTCTGGCGCAACTGCTGGAGCGAGCGTGGGAGCGCCAGCCCGAGGCCCGTTCGGCCGATCTTCGACGGCAGTCTTTGGCACAAGCCCGCCTGGGCAGCCGCTCATGGCTGGCTGGTGCCCCCAGCCTGCTGCTGCAGGCCCAGACCGACCGTCCCGGCTCTGGCCAGGGCGAACGCGAGCTGGAGGTGGGCCTGGCCCTGCCCTTGTGGCGCCCTGGCCAGTCAGCGCAAGCCTTGGCCACCCACGAGGCAGAAACCACCGCGCATGAAGACCAACTGAAGCTGCAGCGCTGGCGACTGGCGGGGGTGGTACGAGACGCCTGGTGGCATGCACAACGCACCCACATGGATCTGCTGCAAGCGCAGACACGGGTACAGAACGCACGCGCACTGGCGAACGATGTGGCCCGACGGGTGCAAGCCGGGGACCTGGCCCGGGCCGATCAACACCAGGCCGAGAGCGCCGTGGCCCAGGCCTTGTGGGCCTTGGCGCAGGCCCAGGGCGCTCAAGAAGCAGCCTTGCAAGTGCTGCGACAGCTCAGCGGGGACTGGACCCTGCAGGCGGCGCAGCTTGGCTTGGCCGACTTGCTCAGCCGCACACCCCCTGCTGAGGCACCACAACCCCCTGTGACGCAGCCGTCCGAGGCGTCCGGCACGCCGCAGAACGTGCCCCACCACCACCCCTGGCTGATCGCGGCCCAGGCACGTGAAGCGCTGGCATACGCCCAGGCGCGACAGGCCGAGGCCTCACGCACCGGGCCGCCTGAGCTGACGCTGCTGAGCACCCGCACGACCGGTCCCGCCGGCGAGGCCGGCCGACGCAGCATGACCGTGGGCATCCAGTGGCCTTTCAGCGTGGGAGGGCCCGCGGCCCAAGCAGACGCCCAGGTTCTGGCCGCGTGGTCGGCCGCCACCGAGGCCGAATCGGAGCGCCTGCTGGTGCAAGACCAACTGCGGGCCCACATCGCCCAGACACAAGCGCGTCTGCAGAGTGCCCGTGCGCAGTGGGTCGCGGCCCAAGAACATCAGCGGCTTGCGTCGGAAACACGCATGTTCTTCGAGCGCTCCTTCCAGATGGGTCAGACCGATCTGCCCACGCGCCTACGCATCGAACACGAGGCAGCCCAGGCCCAACACGCCCTGCACCGCGCCCACATTGATCTGTGGGCTGCCTGGTCTGACTGGCAACAAGCCCTGGGCCAATCACCCACCGAATGAGATCTGACATGAACATCCTTCATCGCCTTCGCACCCCGTCGGGCGCCTGGACCGTGTGTCTGGCCCTGTTGTCACTGTCACCCACCATGGCCCACGCTGGCCCGGGACACGACCACGATCACGAGGAGCCCTCAGCAGCCCCGGCAACCCACCCACTGGCACCCCGACGACAGGCCGATGGCAGCGTCGTGGTGCCCCAGCCTACCCAAGGGTCTTGGGGCCTGCGCACGGCCCAGGTCAACCAGGCGCCACATGCACGCGCCCACACCCTGCCAGGCACCGTGGTCATGGACCCGAATGCCGGCGGCGTGGTGCAAGCGATGCAGGCGGGCCGGCTCGAACCCGGCCCCCAGGGCCTGCCCACGCTCGGACAGACGGTGCGACGAGGCCAGGTGCTGGCTTACGTCCGCCCCAGTCAGGGCGCGCTGGAACGCAGTAACCAGCGCGCACAACTGGCCCAACTGCAAGCCTCGCGTGCGCTGGCCGCTCAGCAACTGAACCGGTTGCAAGCCCTCAGCGACACGGTGCCCGCCAAAGAGATCGACGCCGCCCGCCTGACGCTGCAAAGCCTGGACGCGCAAACCCAAGCGCTGCGCCAGGGCTTGCAAGAGCGAGAGGCGCTGATCGCACCGGTGTCGGGCGTGGTGGCGGCCTCCCGCGCGGTGGCCGGCCAGGTGGTGGATGCGCGCGAACGCGTGTTCGAGATCGTGAACCCCGCCCGACTGCGCATCGAAGCGCTGGCCCATGACCCCGCGCTGGCGGGCCAGGTCGCCGGTGCATCGATCGCGGTGGGCGGGCAGGCCGTGCCCCTGCGCTTCATCGGGGGCGGCCGCAGCCTGCGAGAACAGGCCCTGCCCTTGCTGTTTGCCGCCGAAGGGCCAGCCTTGTCATCCTTGGCAGTCGGACAGCCAGTGACGGTGTGGGTGCAATCCCATCAGCGCACCGAGGGGTACCGCGTGCCCAGTGCCGCGCTGCTCAAGAGCGCCACCAATCAACCCATGGTCTGGGTGCAGGTGTCGGCTGAGCGCTTCGAGCCCCGCCTGGTGATGTCGCAAGCCCTGGATGGGGCCCATGTACTGGTCACCTCGGGCCTGCGTGATGGCGAGCGCGTGGTGATCCACGCCGCCAACCTGCTGCAGCAGAC
The DNA here is from genome assembly GCA_046295615.1 of Aquabacterium sp. Classification (GTDB taxonomy): domain Bacteria; phylum Pseudomonadota; class Gammaproteobacteria; order Burkholderiales; family Burkholderiaceae_C; genus Aquabacterium. Next base: position 86,526 of record JBKBMV010000001.1, on the reverse strand, counting down.
TCGCTGAAAGGACGCGCCATGTTCAAGTTTTTGCTGGACCGCAGCCTGCAACACCGGCTGCTGGTGCTGATGGCCGCGTCAGTGTTGATGATCTACGGTGCGCTGAGTTTGTCGCGCACCCCGGTCGATGTGTTTCCGGACCTCAACCAACCCACGGTCACCCTGATGACCGAAGCGGGTGGCATGGCCGCCGAAGAGGTGGAGCAGCTGATCACCTTTCCGCTGGAAACGGCCATGAATGGCCTGCCGGGGGTGCAGACGGTGCGCTCGACCTCCAGCGCAGGGCTGTCGTTCATCTATGTGAGCTTTGACTGGCAGACCGACATCTACCGCGCGCGGCAGATGGTGGCTGAACGCCTGACGGCCATGGACGAGAGCCTGCCCTCAGGGCTCACCCCCAAGATGGGTCCGATCAGCTCGATCATGGGCGAGATCATGCAGATCGCCATCCCGATCGACACGCGCCAGACCACGCCCATGGCCGTGCGCGAGTACGCCGACTGGGTGCTGCGCCCCCGGCTCATGGCCATCCCGGGGGTGGCCCAGGTCATCCCCATCGGTGGCGAAGTGCGGCAGTTTCAGGTGCAGCCCGACACTGTGCGGATGAGCAGCCTGGGCATCACCCACGAGCAACTGGTGGCCGCCTTGAAAGGCCACTCCAGCAACAGCTCGGGTGGCTTCCTGTCGCTGCAAGGACGCGAGTACCTGATCCGCCACCTGGGTCAAACGGCGAGCCTGGACGATTTGCAGAACCTGGCCGTGGGTGCCCGCGAGGGGCAGATCATCCGCCTGCGACAGGTGGCCGATGTGCGATTCGCTGCGGCCCCCCGCCGAGGCGACGCCGGGTTTGAAGGCCGCCCTGCCGTCATCCTGGGCATTCAGAAACAGCCCACGGCCGACACCATCGACCTCACGCGCCGCATCGAAGCCGCCCTGGGCGAGCTTCGGGCCTCGCTGCCGGCCGGCATGGAGGCCCCCCGTGTGACCTTCCGGCAGGCCAGCTTCATCGAAGCCTCGATCAGCACGCTGCAAGGCAAACTCATCGGGGCCTCGGTGTGTGTGGCGCTGGTGCTGTTCATCTTTCTGGGCACCTGGCGGCCCACCGTGATCGCGCTGCTGGCCATCCCGGTGTCCATCCTGATCACCGCGCTGGTCTTTCGCTACCTGGGCTTGTCGATCAACACCATGACGCTGGGCGGGCTGGCCATCGCCATCGGCGGTCTGGTGGACGACGCGGTGGTCGACGTCGAGAACGTGATGCGGCGCCTGAGGCTCGAGCGCCTCAAGCCCGAGGCTGACCGCCTGCCCTGGCTCGACGTGGTGCGACAGGCCTCGATGGAGGTGCGCTCGGGCATCCTTTACGCCACGGCCATCATCGTGCTGGTGTTCCTGCCCTTGCTGGCCCTGCCCGGCATCGAAGGGCGGCTCTTCGTGCCCTTGGGCATCGCCTTCATCGTCTCCACCCTGGCCTCGCTGCTGGTGTCGGTCACCCTCACGCCCGTGCTGGCTTCGGGGCTCTTGCCGGGCATGAAGCGGCTCAGCCACGGCGACACGCCCGTGCTGGCCTGGCTCAAGCGCCACTACCAACCGGCCTTGCACGCCGTGCTGCAGCGCCCGCGGCAGGTGCTGATGCTGGGCGCGCTGACCACCGTGGTGGCCGCCGCCTCCTTGCCCTTCATGGCCACCACCTTCCTGCCCCCCTTCAACGAGGGCACCTTGCTGGTCGGGCTCAGGCTGAACCCCGGCGTCACACTGGAAGAGTCCTCTGCCATTGCTCGGCAGGCTGAAACCCTGATCCGCCAGGTGCCGGAGGTGACCCACGTCGGACGTCGAAGCGGCCGCGCTGAACTGGACGAACACGCCGAGGGCGTGCACGTCAGCGAGCTGGACGTGGGGCTTCAGCCAGCGCACGAACTCACGCGCAGCATGGACGAGATCCGTGCCGATATCCGCCACAGGCTGTCGGTGCTGCCGGGCGCGGTGGCCATCGGACAGCCCATCTCGCACCGCATCGACCACATGCTGTCGGGGGTGCGCTCGCCCATCGCCATCAAGCTGTTTGGCGAAGACCTGGACACGCTGCGCTCGCAGGCCGAGGCGCTGCGTCTGCGGTTGGCCGAGGTGCCTGGCGTGGCCGATCTGGAGGTGGAAAAACAGGTGCTGGCGCCACAGATCAAGGTGCGGGTCGACCATGAAGCGGCGGCACAGCACGGGGTGTCCAGCGGACAGGTCCTGGCCGCGCTGGAAGGGCTGGTGGGCGGGCAACAGGTGACCCAGGTGGTGGAGGGCCACCGCCGCTTTGCCCTGGTGGTGCGCCTGCCTGACGCGGCGCGCACGCCTGAATCCCTGGGGCAACTCATGCTGGACACGCCCACCGGGCGCATCCCGCTGTCGCGCGTGGCCAGCATCGAAGACAGCGACGGCCCCAACCAGATCAGCCGGGATGATGGCAAACGCCGCATCGTGCTGTCGGCCAATGCACAAGGGCGCCCCCTCTCTGACGTGGTGGCCGACATCCGCGCCGCGGTGGAGCGCACGCCTCTGCCTGAGGGCTACTTCATCACGCTGGGTGGGCAGTTTCAGGCCCAGGAAGAGGCCAGTCGACTCATCGCTGGGCTGGCCCTGGTGTCCCTGGCGCTGATGTTTGCGGTGCTCTACACACGCTACCAGTCGACCACCCTGTCGGTGCTGATCATGGCCAACATCCCATTGGCCCTGGTGGGCGCAGTGCTGGGCTTGTGGCTGTCCGGCCAGCCCCTGTCGGTGGCCGCCCTGGTGGGTTTCGTCACGCTGGCGGGCATCTCGGTGCGCAACGGCATCCTCAAGGTCAGCCACTACCTCAACCTGATGCGGCTGGAAGGCGAACGCTTTGACCACGGCATGATCTTGCGGGGCTCGATGGAGCGCCTCAGCCCCGTGCTGATGACGGCGCTGGTGACCGCGCTGGCACTGGCGCCTCTGCTCTTCGAAGCCGAACAACCCGGCACCGAGATCCTGCACCCCGTGGCGGTGGTGATCTTTGGCGGACTGATCAGCGCCACCCTGCTGGACACCTTCATGACCCCGGCCATGTTCTGGCTGTGGGGTCGCCGAGCTGCTGAACGACTGCAGAAGGCCCACCAAGGCGAAGTGCTCTGATGGGAATGCGAAAGGTCAGGCGTGGCGGCTCACACGGGGTTCCGCTGCCCGCCTTGCAGGCGATACACCTGAGCATCACCCACACCCTCGCCCCGCAAGCACACGCCATAGTGGAATGGCGTGCCGTCGCGGCCCGGAAAGCCGAATCGCAGGTCGCGGAACCAGGCGCAGCGCTCTGCACGCCCTTCAGCCCCCATGGCCTGGGTCGTGTGACTCAATGCAGGCACCTCGGCAAACCAGCGGTAGAAGGCAAACGAGGGATGATCCCAGGCCTGCCGAACCCACGCTGGGGTGTCAGGGCCGCCCCACTGCTCGACCATCTGCCAAGAGGCCTGTGATACTGGCAGATAGGCAGCCGACAGTGTTGATATCCACCCACTGTCCGAGTTCAGGGCCAGGGGCTGAGTGCGGCGTGTGTTCACGTGGGCCACGTGGTACCGCCCCTCGTGTTGAACCGCCACGGTCCAGTTGAATGGCGACGCTGGACGGGGCATGACCACCACGCGGGCCTGAGGCACCCCCAAGGCTTGTGCTTGAGCGCGCCCCACCTCCAGCGCCTCTTGTTGGCCCACCCAGGTCACCCCCACCCAGGCCGTGGCCAGGCCCAGGCCCAAGGCCGCAGGCCAGCGGCGCTGCGGCCACACAGCCGCCAGCAGCAACCCCAGCAGCAGGGCCCCGGTGAACCACAAATCGATGATGAAGACCGTGCCCAGGCCAAGTCGAGAATTGGATAAGGGTGCCCACAGCATGGTGCCGAACTGCGTGATCCAGTCGCCAGCGATGTGGATCAGGATGCCGGCCAGGCACACGCCATACAGCGATCGCCAGGTGATGGCCGTCGCAGCCGCCACGCCGGATGGCGGTCGAGCCCACCGGCGCACTAGCCAGGCCATCACCCAGGCCACCAGTGCCGCCCACAGGGGCGCCAAGAGCAACGAGTGCGTGACTCCCCGGTGATTGAGCAGGTACGCAACATCTCCCCACCAGCGGGCCACGATGTCCACATCCGGAAAGGCCCCGGCCACGGTGCCCGCCAACACCCCGGCCCACAGCGGTGGCCTGCTGGCCGACGTCGCCTGGCTTGCCACCGGCGCGGGTGAGCGCACATGAAGGAGCCGGGCCATCAAGGCCCCCGACAGGGCATGGGTCAAGGTGTCCATGCCACGCAGCATACGGGCGAGCTCAAACCCCTTGCTGGCCCTGGGCAAGACCTGAACAAATCCGGTTCAAGGCGGCTGACCCCAAGCCGCCGGGTCTACATCCACCACCCACTCGTTGCACCATGGCCAGATGAATCGTCGCACCCATCTCCTGACCAGTTGGCATGCGGCCTGTGGCCTGGCTGCCTGGGCTCTTGCGCCCAACAGCCTGGCCGTACCACGCATGGCAGCACGCCCTACCCCAGGAGATGGTCGCGTCCTGCTCTTGCGACACGCCAGAGCCCCCGGCACCTTCGACCCGCCAGGCTTCCAGCTGGGCGATTGCCGCACGCAACGCAATCTGGATGCCGAGGGACGCGCTCAAGCCCGCCGCCTGGGCGACTGGTGTCGGCAGCGCGGGCTGACGATGGCCTCCGTGCGCAGCAGCCCTTGGTGTCGTTGCCTGGAGACCGCCGAGTTGGCCTTCGGCCGCGCCACACCCTGGGCCGATCTGGGGTCGCCCGTACACCTGTCGCCAGCGCAGCAGGCCCGGCAACTGACCGCCTTGCGGCACGAACTGGCCGCCGTGACCGCGCAGGGCGGCCTGCAGGTGTGGGTCACCCACATGTTCGTGCAGGATGCCCTGACCGGCCAGAGCACCGCCTCAGGCGAAGGCTTGCTGATTCAGCACACGGCTGCCGATCAGGTGTCCGTGCTGGAGACCTGGACGTTCGCCTGAGCCCCCTCGCGGGACCGAGGTTGCAAGCGCATCTGCAAACCCAGCGGCACCATGGTCAAGGCCATGTGCTCTTCGGGTGGTGTGCCCTCTGGCGTGCCAATCGACAGGATGTCGAATTGGCTCAGCAACATGGCGGCCGCCAGCTTGATCTCCAGCAAGGCCAGGAAGCGACCGGGGCAGATGCGCGGCCCGCTGCCGAAGGGCATCGAGAGCTTGCGCGCATGCGCGGGTGCCAGGTCGCGGCCTTCCGGCAACCAGCGCTGGGGCAGGAACTCATCGGCACGCGCAAACACCTCCTCACGGACCGTGTCATGGCGCATCAACAACAGCACCGGTGTGCCCCGACGCACGCCCACATCGCCCACCACCGTGTCTTGCAGGGCCTCCACCACATTGAACGGGCCCACCGGCTTCAGCCGCATGCTCTCGTGGATGCAGGCCTCCAGCCAGTCCAACTGAGCCAGGTCGTCAGGTGTCCAATCCCGCAGACTGGCACGCGCTCCCAGCACGCGGTCCACCTCGTCACGGGCCCTTCTCAGGGCCTGCGGATGCCGCCACAGCAAATCCAGCATCCACGACAGGCTCGTGGCCGTGGTGTCTTCGCCCGCCAACAGCATGGTGAACACATTGCCCGCCACATCGTCATCGCTCATGCCGCTGCCAGGCTGATCAGCAGCCACCAGCAAAGCCTCCAGCATGTTGGGCGGAGCCGCCCTGCGCGCAGGGTCCGTCAACCGTGCTCGGCCTTGGGTCATGAACTGGCGAATGGCCTCGATCACCGCCTTCAGACTCTCGTCCAGTGCGCGATCCGCAGGCAGCTTGAGCCATTGCCAGTACGGCAGCACCGCGTGCGATCGGCGCCAGATGGCCGGGAAAATCTTGTCCAGGTGCTGCTGAATGACGTCACCGTCCGAGCCCAGGGTGTTCACCTCGGTGCCAAACGCCAGCCCCGCGATGGCATCCACCGTGAACCGCATCAGGTCGGCCTGAAGATCAATGGCCGGGCCACCTTGCCGCTGTGCTCGGGCCGCCGCCGTCCAGCGCGCCTCCAAACGCTGCGCCACCCCCAGCAAGGCAGGGAAGTACGACCGCACCTGCTGCGGTGCAAAACTGGCCATCACCATGCGCCGCTGACGCTCCCATGACGACCCTTCAGCCACGAACACCCCATCGGGGATGCCCATCTCACGAATGATCGCCTGCAAACGCGACGGGCGCCGGAACGTGTCTGGCCGCGCGCGCAGCAACTGCCCGATCAACTCGGCGTCGCTGACCACCAGCAGCTTGAAGCCCCCCAACTGCACCTTGAACAAGGGGCCATGTTCGTCGGCCCAGCGGGCCAGATCCTGGTGCATGCGGTGCAGCCGCACCTGCAGGGCATTGCCCACCAGCGGCCACGGGCGCGGCCCCGGCAAATCGCGCAAACGCCGCAAAGCAGGTTCGCTGCCCGGCGCGGCAGCAGAAGGCGTGGGGTCAGACACCCGAGACGGCATGGGTTGAGCGTGCATGCGCCCATGCTGCCGGCTTGCCCCGGCCTCGTCATTGACCGGTGGCGCCACTTGATTGACGCCGGCCTCCACGCGTGCCGACCGGCCAGGCAAGTTGCCCTACCATCTCGCCTGTGAACACGCCTGATGTCCCCCTGGGCTTTGCCGCCAGCTATGCACGACTCGTGGCCGACCATGTCGGCGCGCGCGATCTGCCACGGCAAACCGTGCTGGACGCCCTGGGCCTGAGCGAGGCCGATCTGGACACCGACCTGTCCGGGCGGTGGGTGCCCGCCACTCGGCTGCGCGATGCCCTGCACGAGGCCATTCGGCTGTGCGGCGATCCACTCACCCCCTTGCACATGGCACAGCAGGTGCGACCGGCCAATATGGGGCCTCTGGGCTACACCGTCATCAGCTGCAGTGAGTTCGAAGATGGGCTGGCCGTGTTCGAGCGCCTGCAAACCCTGGTGTGCACCCAGTTGCGAGCCACGCATCAGCTCAAGGGCGACAAGCTGGTCAGCCGGCTGGAGACCCTGGGCGAGGTGCCACGCGACACCGCCTTGTGGATGTTTGCCATGGCCTCCCGCCTGGCCTTTGCACGCTGGGTGGCCGGCCGCCACCTGGTGCCGGATGTGGTGCACATGCCCTGCCCGGCCCCGGCCGACCCTGCGCCCCTGCGCGAGTGGTATGGCTGCCCCGTGCACTTTGATGCGCCACAAGCCAGCGAACAGGGGCCCGTGGCGTGGCTGTCTTTGCCCAACCCGAACGCCGATGCCCAACTGCACCGGCTGATGAGTGCCATGGTGGACCAACAGTGGTCGCGCCTGGCTCAGGATGGGCATCGCCTCACGGCGATGCTGAGGCAACAGATTGCCGCCCGCCTGCAAACCGGACAGTTGCCCCTGCTGGACGACATGGCCGCCGAGCTGGAAGCCGATCTGGGCTACTCGATCCGCCAGCTTCAGCGCCGCCTGGCCGAGCTGAACCTGAGCTTCAAGGATCTGGTCGAGCAGGTAAGGCGCGACCAGGTGCTGCACGAACTCAAGCACACCAGCCTGCCGCTGGCCGAGGTGGCCAGCCGGGCGGCCTATGCCGAACCCAGCTCCATGCACCGCGCAGTGCGGCGCTGGACCGGCCTGACCCCGCTGGCCGTGCGCCAGGGCGTGGGCGGCTCTGCACCGCCCACACCGCTGGACTGAACGCTCAGTCCTTGAACTCGGGCGTCTGCTTGCTCATGTTGGCCATCATGGCCGTCATCAGGTCGCCCGACATCAGCATGGCCGCGTTCCAGGTGGCGATGTAGTTGAGCCCATCGGCCACCGAGTGGTCGCGGCTGTAGTTCAACATCTCCTTGGTGCCGCGGATGGACAGCGGCGACTTGGCTGCCACCATCTCGGCCAGCTCGCGCACGCCGGCATAAAGCGCCTCACGGCTGTCAAACACCTGGTTGACCAGGCCGATGCGCAAGGCCTCGTCGGCCAGCACCTTGCGGCCCGTGAAGGCCATCTCACGCACGATACCCTGGTGGCCGATCAGCTTGGGCAAGCGCTGCAGCGTGCCCACGTCGGCCACCATGCCGATGTCGATCTCCTTGATGGTGAAGTAGGCATCGGCCGAGCAGTAGCGCATGTCGGTGCAGCTGATGAGGTCCACACCGCCGCCCACGCAACCGCCATGGATGGCGGCCAGCACCGGCTTGCGGCAGCGCTCGATGCTGCTCAAGGTGTCTTGCAGCTCCAGCACCAGCTGGCGCAGCTTTTCGCGGCTGCGGCCATCGCAGTCGTCCTTGATCTGCGCCTGCAGGCCCATCATCATCTGCAGGTCGATGCCCGAGGTGAAGTGCTTGCCCTCGCCCTGCAGCACCACCACGCGTGCCTCAGGGGTGCGGTCGGCCCACTGCATGGCGCTGCGGATGTCCTGCCACATCGCCCAGTTCATGGCATTGGCCTTGTCCGGGCGGTTCAGCGTGACGGTGGCCACCTTGCCGGCCAGCTCGATCTTCAGCGTTTCCAGCTGCGGAATGCTCACTTGAGTATCGGTGCTCATGGTGTCTCCTGAATGGGTAGCGTCACCATCACAGCGCGGCGGCCACTTCGGTGCCTTGCTTGATGGCGCGCTTGGCGTCCAGCTCGGCAGCCACATCGGCACCACCGATCAGGGTCACCTTCACGCCTGCGGCTTCCAGGCCGGCCTGCAGTTCGCGGAACGGCTCCTGACCGGCGCACAACACCACGTTGTCCACGGGCAGCACCACGTCCTTGCCGCCCACGGTGATGTGCAGACCCGCATCATCGATCTTGTTGTAGGTGACGCCCGCAATCATCTCCACATTGCGGTTCTTCAGCGAGGTGCGGTGGATCCAGCCGGTGGTCTTGCCCAGGCCCTCGCCCACCTTGGTGGTCTTGCGCTGCAGCAGGTAAATCTGGCGCGGGGGCTTGGGCAGATGCGGGGCCTTGATGCCACCACGCTCGGTGTAGTCCGAATCAATGCCCCACTCTTCATTGAACTTGGCCAGGTTCAGCGAGGGGCTCTCGCCTTCGTGCGTCAGGTACTCCGACACGTCAAAGCCAATGCCACCCGCACCGATCACGGCCACGGTCTTGCCCACGTGCTTCTTGTCGCGCAGCACGTCCAGGTAGCTCAGCACCTTGGGATGGTCCACACCCTCGATGGCGGGGGTGCGGGGCGTCACACCGGTGGCCAGGATGACCTCGTCAAAGCCCTGCTTGATCAGGTCATCGGCGGTCACCCGCGTGTTGAAGCGCGTGGTCACCCCCGTGGCCTTCAACTCGTTGCGGAAGTAGCGCAGCGTCTCGTAGAACTCTTCCTTACCCGGGATCTGCTTGGCGATGTTGAACTGTCCGCCCACATCGTCGGCGGCATCGAACAGGGTCACGTCATGGCCCCGCGTCGCGGCGGTGGTGGCCGCAGCCAGACCGGCCGGGCCGGCGCCCACGATCGCCACGCGCTTCTTCGTGGTGGCCGGCTCGATCTTCAGGATGGTTTCGTGGCAAGCACGCGGGTTGACCAGGCACGAGGTGATCTTGCCGCTGAAGGTGTGGTCCAGACAGGCCTGGTTGCAGCCGATGCAGGTATTGATGCGGTCGGCCTGGCCTGCCGCGGCCTTGTTGACGAAGTCCGGATCGGCCAGCAGCGGGCGGGCCATGGACACCATGTCGGCCTGGCCCGAGGCCAGGATCTGCTCGCCCACTTCGGGCGTGTTGATGCGGTTGGTCGTGATCAGCGGGATCTTGACCTGGCCCTTCATCTTCTGCGTCACCCAGGCAAAGGCGGCGCGCGGCACACTGGTGGCGATGGTGGGAATGCGGGCCTCGTGCCAGCCAATGCCGGTGTTGATCATCGTGGCGCCCACGGCCTCGACGGCCTTGCCCAGTTGCACCACTTCCTCAAAGCTGGAGCCGCCTTCGACCAGGTCCAGCATCGACAGGCGGTAAATGATGATGAAGTTCGGACCCACGCGCTCACGCACGCGCTTGACGATCTCCACCGGGAAGCGCATGCGGTTCTCGTACGAGCCACCCCACTCGTCGGTGCGCTGGTTGGTGCGCGCCGCGATGAACTCGTTGATCAGGTAGCCTTCCGACCCCATGATCTCCACACCGTCGTAGCCGGCCTTCTGGGCCATGGCGGCGCAGTGGGCGTAGTCTTCCACCGTCTGCCACACCTCGTCGGTGGTCAGCTCGCGCGGGGGCATAGGGGCGATCGGTGCCTTGATGGGGCTGGGGCCCACCAAGCCAGGGTGGTAGGCGTAACGGCCAAAGTGCAGGATCTGCATGGCGATCTTGCCGCCTGCGGCATGCACGGCATCCGTCACCACCTTGTGCTGGGCGGCCTCTTCTTCGGTGGCCATGCGCGCACCACCCGGATAGGGCCGGCCTGCGTCATTGGGGGCGATACCACCCGTCACCATCAGCGCCACGCCACCCCGGGCCCGCTCAGCATAAAACGCGGCCATGCGCTCGAAGCCGTTCGGGGCCTCTTCAAGCCCCACGTGCATCGAGCCCATCAGGACACGGTTGCGCAGCGTGGTGAAGCCCAGGTCGAGGGGTTGCAGCAAGTGGGGATAGGCGCTCATCGTCAGTCTCTCTCGGTGTGTGGATGATGGTGAGAACAAAAATCACCGGTGGGGCCCGGCACGGTTGCACGCTGGCGCAGCCCATGCAATATGCAACCAGTTGCATAAATCTAACTGAAGCCGCGCCGCTATGCAACCGGTTGCATAGTTGAACGCATCACGTTTAGACTGTGCCCATGTCCCTGGCCCATGCACTGATGACGTCCTTGCTGGAGCGCGCCTCGTCCGGTTACGACCTGGCGCGCCGGTTTGACAAGTCCATCGGGTTTTTCTGGCACGCCACCCACCAGCAGATCTACCGCGAACTGGCCCGCATGGAAAAATCAGGCTGGATCGCCTCGGAAACCGCGCCGGACGGCGGCCGTACCCGCAAAAAACTGTACCGGGTGCTGCCCGCCGGCCAGGCCGAGCTGATGCGATGGGCGCAAGAGCCGGCCCCCATGGTCGAGTTGCGTGATGAGCTGATGGTGCGCATGCGGGCCGACGCGGTCATCGGCCCCTTGGGGCTGGATGCCGAGATCGAGCGGCGCATGGGCCTGCACGCCACCAGACTCAAGGTGTACCAAGCCATCGAAGCCCGTGACTTCCCTGCCGGCACCCCGCTGAGCCGGAATGCCCGACTGCAACACCTGATCCTCAAGACCGGGATCATGTACGAGGCGAGCTGGCTGGCATGGTGCCAGGATGCGCTGGCCGTGCTGCGCGATCCTGTCACATCGGACGACCACCCATCGCTGCCGGCCACGCCTCAGTCTGCCTCGATGTGACCGGGCGCCATGCGACAGCAGTTCCGCCCCGCCGACTTGGCCTGGTAGAGGGCGCCATCAGCCATGGCCAGCACCCGCTCCAGCGTGTCGGGCTCGCCATCGGCCGGCCAGCTGGCCACCCCCACGCTGATGGTCACGCGCCGCAAGGGGGCGGCCTCATGCCGCAGGTTCAAGGCCTCGACCGCTTCGCGCAGCCCCTCGGCCACCACCATGGCCTGACGCGCTGCCGTGTGCGGCAACACGACCACAAACTCTTCACCCCCCCAGCGGGCGAGCAGACCTTGCACCGGCCCCACCGTCCTGGCCAAGGCTTGGGCCAGCAACGTCAAACACTGATCGCCCGCGGGGTGCCCATGGCGATCGTTGAAGGCCTTGAAGTGGTCCACATCGATCAACAGCACACTCAGGGGCAGCCCCTGGTTGCCCGGGGCCTGCCACTGCTGCAGCAGGTAATCGTCCAGATGACGGCGGTTGGGCACGCCCGTCAGGGGATCGCGACGCGCCAGGGCATCCAGCTCACGCTGAGAGGCCTCCAGGCGCGCGCGTGCCGCCGCCGAACTCTCGGAGCGCTGAAAGCGCCGGCGCTCTTCCATCTCGATCCGAAAGTTGATGACCAGCGTGTACAGGCCAATGGCGCTCACAAAAAGAAACTGGGGGATTTCGAAGGCGGCATAGGGGGAGGGGAGCCCCCAGTGCAGGGCCACACTGAGCACGTATATGGCCAGGATCAGCACGGTGAACCACACCGCGCCCTTGAATCGAAAACGCAGCACCAAGTTGCCGAACACCAGGATGGGCACCAGACCTGATCGGTACAAAGGCGCCACATCGGTGTGGCTCGAGGTCAGGATCCAGACGAGACTCAAGGCCGCCAGCATGGCGCTGCCGATCGCCACCAGTTCAATCACGCCATCCCGCCATGACAAGACCCAATCGCGGGCCACGGTGCTGATCAACAGCACGGCCATGGCCAGCGGGGTGAAGCCCAGCAAACGGATCTTCAGGGCCTCATCGATGACATCGGGCGCCATGAGGCCGTCCGAAAAACAAAAGAGGTTGTAGCAGAGCAAGCCCACCCAGCCACTGCGGATGAAATGCGTGAAACGCGCCTCTCGGGTGGCCGCGATGAACCGCTGCTCCTGCACCTCGTCAAAGGCCAAGTTGGGCGGCCACCAGCGCCCCCGCCGAAACACATCACGCCAAGCGGCCACCATCGCGTTCATGCTGCCGCCTCCCCGACGACACGGTCTGCCACACAGTTGCGCCCCTGAGATTTGGCCCGGTACAGCGCCTCATCAGCCTGGGCGAGCAACGCGGCTGCGCCGCTGGAGGAGCGCACATCCACACAGGCAGCCACACCCACACTGATCGTGACATGCTGGAAGGGCGAGGCCCCATGCGACAGGGTCAGCGCCGACACGGCCTGACGAATGCGCTCGGCAGCGGCCTGAGCCACCGCCAGATCGGCATCCACCATCACCACCGCAAACTCTTCGCCCCCCAGGCGGGCCACCAGGTCCCCCGTGCGTCGCAAGCAGGATTTCACGGCCTGGGCCACCGCGATCAGGCACCGGTCGCCCGCCTGATGGCCATGGTGATCGTTGTAGCGCTTGAACCAGTCGATGTCCAGCATGATCAGCGCCAGAGGACGCTGCTCCTGATGAGAGCGCGACCAGCTTTCAGACAGGAAGGCGTCGAACGCGCGCCGATTGGCCACCCCGGTCAAGGGGTCGGTCGTGGCAGCGCGGGCCAGGCGCTCATTGGCCCGCTCCAGTTGGGCCTCCAGCGCCCGCTCCCGCAAGTCCAGCAAAAAGGCGATGCGCTCGTCGCGCTCCAGCTTGTAGGTGGCCGACAAGGCAAACGCCGAGGTGGTGCACAACAACACCAGAGAGCTTTGCGCGATCACCCCCGTCACGTCGGGCAAGGTCCAGGCCGCCACAGCGTGCACCAGCAGGGCAAACACGCACATCAACACGGATGGGCCCAACCGGGCCAGCGCGCACACGAACACCACCACGATGTTGAGTTCGACAATGCGCGGCAGCGCCCAGGGGTGGCCCGAGGCGGTCAGCAACACGAACTCCAGCGTGACGGCCACCATGCCCGCCAGCAACACCAGGCGCTCCAGCAGGCGGGGGTTGCGTGTCCAGTGAAGCCACACGAGGCCGGTCAGGATCAGGGCAGGAAACACCACCAGCCGCACCCACCACGACAGCGGCAAAACGGACGGGGTCATGAGCCAGTCTGGCAGAAGCAAGGCCGCAAAGAAAACCATCGCCAACAGCCCGAATGCGGTCACCATCCAGCGGCGCCGGGCCTCACCATCCGCCAGAAAGCGCGTTTCCAGAGTTTCAGGAAACTTCAAGGCCCAACGGCGCTGGGTCAGGCAATGCTCCACCAAGGCGGTTTCATCGCCCTGGGGTGTTGCTGCCTGAATCCATGCTGCCATGTTCACTACCTGCTGACCCATTCAGTGTGCATCTGCTGATCTGACCGCCTGTCGTGGGTGGTCAAGACTCGTAATCATGGGTCACATCTTGGGGGGGCAACACACGAACGCCCCCTGGGGCTAACGCGAACGTCACTCGCCCCCCTCCAGAAACCGCGCACTATTGCCGATGACACCCCCCATGAATGAGCATCGAGCGCGTATCCTCAAATCCGCGCCGCCCACCTCAGTCCATTTGCCACGTGCTCAAAGATCGGGCTCAACTGTCTTGGTCACCATGAGGCCGCACCTCCCGCTGACGCAAAAAGGTCAGATCAAACGGCAGCCGCAAGCGAGCGTCCAGCAACTCCAGGGGAATCGGTGCGGTCTCGCCGTGCAGCGCGAATCGGGTCTGCCGGGTCAGTTGGGCTCGCAGTGGCGCATCCAGACGCGGGCGCAACACCAGCGTCTGGTCCAGGGCCAAGGGCACCGCCTGACGCAACTCGCCACTGACCACCAGCGCCAGATCCAGCGGCACCTGAGCCCGCACGGGCACGCTCAGCCGCACCGGCACCGTCAAGGCCACCGGCACCACCACGTCCAGCGTGGGCAACCAGCGGCCCAGGTCCACCTGGGCCTGCAGCGTAGTGCGCACGGGTACCTCGTGCTGCACGTCCAGCACTGTGTCCACCGGCACCGTGGTGCGAACCTGTAGCTGCGCAACCAAGGGCTCGGTCAACCGGGCCTCGATGGTCTGCTTCAAAGGCACGCGCACCACCGGCTGCGCCTGCACCCGGGTCAAGATGGGCGTCGACAGTTCAGCCAGCGCCACCGTGCCCTCCGGCAGGCGCATCAGCAAGTCCTGCCGTTGCAGGTGCACACGACTTTCCCAGTGGCCGTACACGTACCAAATTGCCCAGGCCACCAGGGCCACCCACAGCAACAACAGGCTGCCCGCCACCAGCAGCAAGGCCACCGGCCGCACGGGTCGATGCCAGCCCCTCGGGATGACAGCCGGCACTGGCAAGAACTGGCTCACGGCCCCTCCGACAACGTGTGCCGCTGGGCCCACCAGGCCGCCGCCCAGGTGCCATCACGCGGCGCAAAGCTCACGGCCGAGAACGGCACCGTCAAATCCAGCAGGTGCAGCCCTGCCGTCACCGTGCGCTCCGGGAAGGTCAGCTGCGCCTGCACAGGCGCGGTCAAAGGCAATGACAAGGTGCGCTGGATGGGCACCTGTGTCTCAATCTGGGTCTCCACATGGGCTCGCAGCGGCTCTTTCAGGCGCACCAGGGCCTCCGTCTGCAACACCACGGGCAGCGTGTGCCGCACCGGGATGACCACATCAATCGGCACCTCGGCCTTCACCGGGATGCGCCCTCTCACCGGCACCTTCATGGCGATCCCCAGCACCCGGGTCGACACCTGGGTGTCCACCTCCACCACCTGGTCCAGCATGATGGTTTGCCGAACCGGCACGTCCAGCGCGATGGGCACCTGCGTGTCCACCGTCACCTGCACGGGCAAAGCCTCGCGGATGGGGATGGTCAGCATCTGGTCGATCGGCACGGTCACGGGCAGCGTTTCGTTCACCGCCACCTGCAAGCGCTCCGACACCACCGCCTGCACCGCCAGTTGCTCGGGCAGGCGCACCTGGGCGTCTTGCTCCTGCAAGACCACCTGGGCGGCCATGTTGTGCCACACCCACCACACCACACCCACGGCCGAGGCGGCCATCAACACCAGCAAGACCAGCGCCGTGAGGATCAGCATGCGCCACGTCACCGGGCGGCCATACACGGCCAGCATGGCCGGATCAGCCGCCACGGGCGCATCAGGCTCGGCCGAGGCCGATGTGACAGAACTGGAGACACGGGTATTCACACGTCGACTATGCCACGGGTGGCACACCCGGCTCACCGGGAAAGGCCCGCCCCCAGTTCAGTACGGCTAAGATTCAAGCTGCATGACCACGCCAGACTCCGCCTCCACGCCCACGCTTGGCACCGCCCCGCCCGAGGGCCCCGCCCTGCCCCTGACCCAGTGCCTGCAGCACCCCATGGTGGACGTGGCCTCGGCGCACGTGGTGTTTCGGGGCTTGCAGGCCTTGGCGGCCCAGCAGGGCGTCACCCTGCGTCCTCCGCCCCCTGAGCCCACCACCTGCTGTGGCCGCGGGTGCAACGGTTGCGTGTGGGAAGGCTACTTTGCCGCCGCGCAGTACTGGCGGGATGAGGCCGGCCTGTTGCTGGCCGACTGAGCCACGCCCGATGCATCCATCCCGATGAAGCCTAGGCTGCTCGGGGCAGATGTCCTGCTCCTCAAGTGAGCTGGTTCAAACCCACCAGTTCAGGCTCGACCACCACACGCACATTCAGCATGAACGCGTGGCTACCCACCTGCACGCGTACCTGTCGATGACCAGCCGACAAGGGCGCAGCCTCTGCACGCCATCCTTGCGAGGCCAACTGCCGCAACAAGGCCTCGGCACGATGCAGTTGCAAGCCCGGTCGCTGCCCCGTAACGCCCCGCCCCACCCGATCAAGCACCTCCAGCACATCCGCGGCCGCCAAACGAGGCGAGGCGCGCCAGCGCCACAGCGCGTCACCGCCCGGCGCCGTGTCATGCCACATCAGGGGTTCAGCCTGCCGGGCCCATGTCGACCAGTGCTCACGCATATACTCACCCTGGAAAATCATAAGACCTTGAACTTGAAACGGCCATCCTTGGCCGCCGTCACCTTGATTTGCTGGATGGGGGCACCTTCAGCCATGCGCGACAACACGGCATCAGCCACCTCCGGCAGCAGACTGCCGTTGAGGATGTGATCCACAGCGCGTGCGCCCGTGTCCACCTCTGTGCAGCGGGCCAGCACGGCCTCCACCAGGGCGTTGTCGTAACGCAGCTCGGCCTGGTGGTTGGCCTTCACCCGCGCCGCGATGCGGTCCAGCTTCAAGCGGATCACGCTGGCCAGCACATCGTCACCCAATGGGTAATACGGCACCACCTTGGTCCGCCCGATGAAGGCGGGCTTGAACACCTTGTACAGGGTGGGCCGCAGGGCCTCGGCCAGCTCATCGGCTGACGGCAGCGCGTCGGGCGATTTCATCACCGTGCCGCCCAGGGCCTCGTCGTGCGCGAAGCACGCCTGCATGATGCCTTGCGATCC
Source organism: Aquabacterium sp. (assembly GCA_046295615.1). Classification (GTDB taxonomy): domain Bacteria; phylum Pseudomonadota; class Gammaproteobacteria; order Burkholderiales; family Burkholderiaceae_C; genus Aquabacterium. The sequence continues at coordinate 69,563 of JBKBMV010000001.1, read as the reverse complement.
CGCGTTCGACGTCAGGATGATGATGGTGTTGCGGAAGTCGATCTCCCGACCCTCGCTGTCGTCCATCACGCCCTTGTCGAACACCTGGAAGAACAGCTCCAGCACATCTGGGTGGGCCTTCTCCACCTCGTCGAGCAGCACCACGCTGTAGGGCTTGCGACGCACGGCTTCGGTCAGCACACCGCCCTCGCCATAACCCACATAGCCCGGGGGCGAGCCCTTCAGGCCGCTCACGCTGTGGGCCTCCTGATACTCACTCATGTTGATGGTGATGAGGTTGCGCTCGCCCCCGTACAGGATGTCGGCCAAGGCCAGGGCGGTCTCGGTCTTGCCCACCCCGCTGGGGCCCACAAACAGGAACACGCCCTTGGGCTTGTTCGGGTCTTCCAGCCCCGCACGGGCCGTGCGAACACGCTGCGCGATGGCCGCCAACGCGTGATCCTGACCGATCACGCGCTCTTGCAGCAGGGTGTGCAACTGCTGCACGGTCTTGATCTCATCCTTGACCATCTTGCCCAACGGGATGCCCGTCCACGACGCGATGATCTCGGCCACCACATGGGCGTCCACTTGCACGGGCACCAGCGGGGCCTCGCCTTGCAGTGCGGTCAGCTCGGCCTGTTTGCCGGCCAACAACTCACGCTCTGAGGCCAGCCCGCCCGGCGACGCTTCCAGCTGGGTGCGCAAGGCCAGGATGTCTTGCACCAACTGCTGTTCATGGCTCCAGCGTTGCTCATCCGACTTCAGCCTGGCCTCGATGGCCTGACGCTTCTGTGTCAACTCGTCCAGGCGATCACCATGGCGCGCGCCCGTCGCCACCTCGCGTTGCAGCGCGGCCAGCTCGGCATCCAGCCGCTCCAGTTGCTTGCGGGCCTCGTCGATGCGCGCCGGGGTGGCGCTTTGGCCCAAAGCCACCTTGGCGCAGGCCGTGTCCAGCACGCTCACCGCCTTGTCCGGCAACTGACGGCCGCTGATGTAGCGGGCCGACAGGCGCACCGCCTCGGTGATGGCCTCATCCATCAAGCGCACACCAAAGTGCTTTTCCATCAAGGGTGCCATGCCGCGCAGCATGGCCGCCGCCAGCTCCTCGGACGGCTCCTCCACCTTGATCACCTGGAAGCGACGGGCCAGGGCCGCGTCCTTCTCGAAATACTTTTTGTACTCACCCCAGGTAGTCGCGGCGATCGTGCGCAACTCGCCGCGAGCCAGTGCGGGCTTGAGCAGGTTGGCCGCATCGCTCTGGCCAGCTTGACCACCAGCACCGATCATGGTGTGGGCCTCGTCAATGAACAGGATGATCGGATGCGGGCTCTTCTTCACCTCATCGATCACGTTCTTGAGCCGGTTCTCGAACTCGCCCTTGACCGACGCCCCGGCTTGCAGCAACCCCATGTCCAGCACATGGATGGCCACACCCTTGAGGGGGTCGGGCACATCGCCCAGGGCCACGCGCAGCGCCAGCCCCTCGACCACCGCCGTCTTGCCCACACCCGCCTCACCGGTCAGGATGGGGTTGTTCTGGCGACGACGCATCAGGATGTCGATGGCCTGACGGATCTCGGCATCGCGTCCGATCACGGGATCCACCTTCCCCTCCCGCGCACGCTGCGTCAGGTTGGTGGTGAACTGATCCAGCGCCGGTGTCCGGCCACCGGACGACAAGCCCTGATCGGCCGATTCCCCGCCAGAGGGGGTATCGCCCGCCTGAGCCGTCTGCAACGCTTGAGCCGTCTCTCGCGACCCCCGCGTGGCCTCCGCCATCTTGTGCTTGAGCTCGTCCAGCTGGAATCGTGCCCACAGGGACGAGCTGCGATGCGCCATCTGGCTCAGGGCGGGCTCGGTCAACAAGGCCAGCACCACATGCACCCCACGGATGCGCGCCGCGTGCGACTCCAATGAAGCAATCAGCCACGCATGCTCCAGCAACTGAGGCAGGCGCTCCGAGAACACCGGCGTGCGGGTGTTGCCCACCTTGAAGCGGCTCAGTTCAGCTTCCAGATCACGCTGAAGACCGCTGACCGACACCCCATAGCGCTGGCACAGCACCGCCAGATCGCCCTGCGCATCTTCCAGCAAGGCCAGCAGGAAGTGCTCCATGTCCACTTCATGATGCCCCCGTGCCATGCACAGGCTGGCAGCACGCTCAGCCGCCTGGCGGGTGGTGTCATTGAGCTTCGAGATGAGGGTTTTGAGGTTCTGGCTCATGGTGGGTACTCCTTGAATTGATGAATGACTGAAACATGGCCGGTGGTGTTGGCGGGCCATCCGCCTCACACCAGACTCAGGCCAAAGCAAACGTCCGAACGATCTCGCTCGGATCGGCGAGTGGTGAGGAATGTGTCCCATCCCAGTCGCCCCTGTGTGGCCGGGCGAGACGACATCAGCGCCGTGGAGGTGACCGACTCTTTCTTGAGCAGCAGCTGCAGCTCGTACTCCAGGTGCGTCCCAGACAGGGCGTGCAGCATGTGGCCCAGAGCCTTCACCCCCGACGAGCCTGGCAGGAAACGCGCATGCTCAGCACCGCTCAAAGGGCCCAGCACCACCCGCACCTTCAGATCACGTTGCCACACACGCTCGCCCAACAGCGCTGTCTTGCCCAGACGCAGTCCTTGGTGCGCCTCACCCAGCACGGGTCGTTCGGACTGAGGCAGGCTGCACCACCGCCCCCTGAACTGCTGAACCTTGACCTGAACACCAAAGCGCTCTGACAAGATGGCGCTCAAGCGCCAGGCCGACACGGCTCGCTGCTGGGACGCTGCCGCGTAAAAGGCCAGGGATTCGCGGGCCTCCGGGTTGGGGGTGCGGTCTTTGGCGGCCAGCGGGCCCAGGCCGCCCAAGGACAACACCGCAGGCAGAAAGCCACGCTCGGCTGAGCGCTCGTACTGCAAGGCCAGACGATGCTTGCGCCAGGCCTCATAAAAGAGGCTGACGGCCCGATGGGTGAACACATCCATGAAGGCCCGAGGCGCCAGATCACGGTGATTCAAATGGTGGGCCAGGATGGACTCGGTGTAATACAAAGGCAAGGTGCCTGATGCACCCAGCAAGCCCATGAACGCCGGCGTCATCTCCACCCGGTCAATCAAGGCGGGTTGCAGCCCCGCCAGTGCAGGCATCGCCGGGGTCGAACCGGGGCCGGCCGCCACGCTCGACATGGCAGTGGCATCCACCGTGGTCCGCACCTCCAGCGACTCGATCTCGCTGGGGGCAAAGGACAAGGCCAGCGTGTTCTTGAAACGAATGCGGTTCACCCCCGACCGACCGGTGGCGGCATCGCCCAGCCAATGATCCAGCAGCCTCACAGCGCTGAAAAAGCTGAACTGCTGGGGGTTCTCCAGCAGGCGCTGGATCACAGCAGTGTGAGATCGCCGTTGCGTGGAGGACATGAGAACAACACCTCTTGGGTTCTGGACGACAACACCGTCAGCTGACTGAAGCTGTTGAGGTGGGCCGCCAGCCCGTAGAACCGATCCAGCACCATGGCAAACAGGCCCAAGCCAGTCCCCACGAAACTGTCTTCGTCCACCGTCAGACAAACCTCGGTGCCACGAACGAAGGTGGCGTAAGGCTCTCCAGGCAACCAGGCCACCTTGGGACGATAGGCCACGGACACCAGCCCATCCACCTGACGTTGGTTGGCCGAATGACGACCGAAGTCATACAGCCGCAAGATCTCCTTCAGGCCATCGATGCCGGACGCGCTCAACGACAGGTGGTTGAGCGACAGGTGAGAAATCAAACGCCACAGCATGCCGGTGCCTCGGGCCAGGCGCAACGGCGCACTGGGGCGTCGCAGCAAACGGATCTCCTTGGCCACCCCACCACCAGGCATGAACAGATCACCACCAGTCACCCCGATGGGAAGCATGGTGGGCAGATCGCGGTTGGTGGCCATCACATCCAGCGACAAGGTCTCGGCCTTGGGCATCGCCGGTGCCATGTCCACATCCACCAGCATGAGCGACAACTCATAACCCGGGCTGGCGGCCGCCAGCGCCGAATCACGCGATGCCGCCCAGTAAACGCCGGCCTCGCGGCGGCCGCGCCCGACCGAGGGACCGCGCTCATCCACCGTCAACCAGTCCTCGTCATCCAGCCCTTCGTGATGGCGAACCGAAAAGAATGGGCGAACTTCTTGCACCGATTCACCCTGTGCGGTCTGCTGCAAGCGGTACACACGCTTGATGGCATGAACTTCATACGCATGGGCGCGACGGCCATCCACCACCACGGGATACGAGACATCCTGGTGTGTCAAACGGATGGGATCCGCAGCCTGCGGAAACAGATTGACCACAGGCGTGCATCCCAGCAGCACGTTGCGCTGGTGCACCGCCTCCAGCTGACGAGACTCATCCGAATCGGAGCGGATGCCCGCCAACAGCACATGCACACTGATGCGTTGAGGCTGCTGAGACTGCGCCTGCAGATCATCGGCAGCCTGATGCCACAGCGCTGCCGGCAACCGAATGGGCAGATCCACGAAGTTGAATTTCTCGGGGAAGGCAAAGTACTCGGTGAGCAGCCGGTACGCCGGGTGAGAACGTGCGTCGAGATCAATCAGCGACTGCTCATCATCAAAACCCACCAGGCTGGGTAAGAGGGGCACCCCAGCCTCATCATGCATATCCTGCCAAGGCTCGTGCTCGCCCACCTGCACCATCATGCGGACCGCCTTGCGACACAAGGCCTCGCGCAGGGCCGCGACCTGAGACGGCTCGCCATCCAGATGGATGCGAACCGGTTGATCCTTCAGGCAGCTCCAGACTGCCTGCGGGCTGGAGCGCTCGAGCACAAAAGAGATGCACGAGGTGGCGTCCTTCGGCAGGCGTGTGCCCGCCGGAGCCGACAGGGCCTGACGGTAGGACACCGACGACAGATGGATGGGCAACAGCACCACATCCTGAGAGGTTCTGAACTGGCACGTCACGCCCTTGATCGGCCTGGACGCCAGAGCAGTGTGGCGCGGCACGGTCACCACCGTGGATTGCAGGGCAGCACCGGCATCCAGCTGGGCGATCGAACACGATGGAAACGGCCGCAGATAGTGCGGATACAGCACCTCGAGCAAAGATTCGGTGAACAAGGGGAAGTCATCGTCCAGGCGCTTGTGGATGCGGGCAGCCAGCAGCGCGAAGGACTCGATCATCCGTTCAACGTGCGGATCCTGGGCCGTGTCCCCTCGCAGATGCAAGGCGCCAGCCACGCGCGGATAGCGCGACGCGAACTCCTGGCTTTGCTCACGCAGCAGGGCCAGTTCGCGCTCGTAGTGCGGCAACAGCTCTTCCATGGGTGCTCCCGTCAGTTGCGCAACGCTGATTGACGCACGGCATAGCGCTGCGTCGTGGGCTGCAACATGGCGTCAAAACTCACCGGCTCGATGGCGGGGTTGATGACCAAGGTGGCATGAATCGCAAAGCGCAAACCCAGGCCTTGCTGTTGGGTGTCCATCAAACGCACCCGCACCGAGGTCAAACGCCGTTCGTGGCACTGAATGGCCGATGCAATGGACTGACAGATGCTCTCGCGGTGCTCCGGGTTGTCCAGGCTCAGGCCGACAAAGTCGCGCAGACCGAACGCAATCACCGACCGCGCGGCATGCGGATGGTCATGCAACTGGTGCGGCATCCATCCGGTGCGCGTGTTCAACAAGGACTCCAGATCCCGGGCCACACTGTCCTTGACCTGCTCCAGGGTCAGCTGCAGGCGGGCACCGTCGAGTGCCCCAAGCTGGCGGCACCCCGTCAGGCGATCAAGCAAAAACGGTTCAAACTTCAAAACCTGGCCCTCAGAAAAAAGCCGCGGCAGGCCGCGGCTTCGCTGTGAACAGCACAGAACGGCGTCAGATGCCGTAGGTGTTGGTGTTCTTCGACAGGCTCCAGGCAGTCTGGTTGCTGCCCGAAGTGCCGCCGCCTTCCACCTTCTGCTGCTGGTACTGCCACTGCACAGCGGCGTACTTCAAGGCAAACGTTTCGGTCGGTAGACCTTCCGAGCTGACTTGAGGTGTCACGCGCGAAATCAGGGCGTGCTTGAGCTTGATGGTCAGGTACTTGACGCGCTTGCTGCCGTCCGCACGCATGAAGTCAATGACCACCTCGTCGAATGTGTAGCCGGCGGAGGCGGCCTCCCACAGCTTGGGGCTGGTCAAGTCCAGATCCTTGGTGAAGATCATGTCGCCATGCTCGCAACGCTCGGAGGTGTGACCACCAGCCGTCGACGATGTGGCGGACTTAGGTTGACGGATGTCATGCACCCAGGAGCCCACTTCCAGCCACTTCGGATGCTCGGCATCCTTGGACTCGCCTTCGATCTTGTACTTGCCTTTGAACTGAACGTAAATGTCTTTCATGTTTCCCTCAGATTAATGGGTGGTCAGGCATGACCACTGGTTGATCGAGCCTGCAAGGTCAGCCGTTGGCCGACTGCGGCAGCTCGGCCACAAGTCGCAGCGACACCGACAGCTCGTCGAGCTGGAAGTGCGGCCGCAAGAAAGCGACTGCGCGATACGCACCCGCCTTGCCTGGCGTCTCCGTCACCTTCACGGAAGCTTCGCGCAAGGGGAATTGCGCCTTGGCTTCCTGACTGGCACCGTCGTCCAACAACACGTACTGCGAAATCCAGCGATTGAGAAACTCTTCGACATTGCCCGCAGAGGCAAAGCTGCCGATCTTGTCGCGCATCATGGCCTTGAGGTAATGCGCCACACGCGACACGGCGAAGATGTACTGCATCTGCGCAGCCAACTGGGCGTTGGCGTTGGCGGCATCGCTGTCGAACTTCTTGGCTTTCTGCGTGGACTGCGCGCCAAAGAAGGCGGCGTAGTCCGTGTTCTTGCAATGCACCAGCGGAATGAAGCCCAGATCACTCAGCTCTTTCTCACGACGGTCGGTGATGGCCACCTCGGTCGGGCACTTCAGCGCCACTTCACCATCATCGGTCTTGAAGGTGTGGGTGGGCAGGTCTTCGACCAAGCCGCCGCCTTCAACACCACGGATGGCAGCGCACCAACCGTAGCTTTCGAAAGCGGAGGTCAAACGCGCGGCGAAGGCATAGGCTGTGTTCACCCACAGGTAGCGGCTGTGATCCGTGCCGTCCACCGACTCGACGAAGTTGAAGCCTTCGACCACATTGCCGTCTTTGGCGTTGTAGGGCAGTCGACCCAGGAAACGGGGCACAGTCAAACCCACATACCGAGAGTCTTCGGATTCACGGAAGGACTTCCACTTGGCGTACTCGATGGTGTCGAACACCTTGGCCAGGTCGCGGGGCTTGCCCAGCTCGGTGAACGACTCCAGGCCGAACAACTCAGGGGACGCAGCCGCAATCATCGGCGCATGCGCTGCCGCCGCCACGTGGGACATCTGCTCGACAAAGTACATGTCTTCGGCCGAGCGGCCCACGTCGAAGTCACCGATCAGGGCACCGAACGGCGCGCCACCAAACGTGCCGAACTCTTCTTCGTACACCTTCTTGAACAGCGCGGACTGGTCAAAATCGATGGCCGTCTTGAAGTCCTTGATCAGCTCGCGCTTGGTGGTGTTGAACACCTTGATCTTGAGCTGTTCGCCGGTCGAGGTGTGCTTGCACAGGTAGTGCAAACCTGTCCACGAAGACTCGAGCTTCTGGAACTCGGCAGCATGCATGACTTCGCTGAGTTGCTGCGAGATCAGGTGGTCGATTTCGGCTATGCGGGCATCGATGTTGGCGGCCAGGTTGTCGGAGACCACGACCGTGCCCTCCAGCACCTCACGCACCAGCTCGCTGATGATGTCTTTGGCGCGGGCGTGCTCGGCGTCGGACTTGGCCACCTTGCTGCGCGACACGATGTCGTCAAGCAGGCTGATGCCCTCATGGAGGCTGCCGGGTTGGGCTTGCAGTTGTGCGCTCATGCTCTTACTCCTGCTCTTGGGGGGTGGCTTCGGCACCCAGCTTTTTCAGCTGCTCGGTGTTGGTCAGCACCTCGGCCAGCACGTCTTCCAGCTTCTCGTTACCCGCCAGCTTGTTGCGCAGGTCGGACAGCTTGGTGCGCGCCTCCAGCAGCTTGCGCAGCGGCTCCACCTGCTGCACCACCGCTTCGGGGCGGAAGTCTTCCATCTTCTTGAACTCAAGGTTGACCGCGAACTCGCCACCGTCTTCGCTGAGCTTGTTCTTCACGCGGTAGCTGGCGCGGGGCGCCATGCCCGACATGACTTCATCGAAGTTGTCCAGATCCACGTTGACGAACTTGCGGTCCTTCAGCTTGGGCAGGGGCTTGTCCGGGTCTTGTTGACCGGTGAAGTCACCCATGACACCCACGACGAAGGGCAGCTCTTTCTGCTCGATGGCGTCACCGATCTCGACTTCGTAGGTCAGTTGCACGCGCGGGGGACGAACGCGCTCAAGGCGCTTCTGAACACTGTCTTTCTTGGCCATGACAAGGCTCCTTCCTGGATGGGTTTACTTCAAGGCACCGAAGGGGTTGCCACGACCGGTGGGGGGTGGCGTGGAACGGTTGGATGTGGCAGCAGGGGCAGCCGCCTGCGTGACGGGACGGACGGCAGGGGCAGCGGGCGCCGGAGCGGCGGCAGCCTGAACGGGTGTCGTCGCGGCGTCGGCAGCCAGTGGGGTGGCCTGAGCACGGCGCGGACGCACCGGACGCCGCACGGGCTTGGCCTCAGCTTCAGACGCTGGCACGAGGATCGGCTCGCCCAACACTTCCTTGATCAGCTTGGCGACGGTCTCAGCCTCGGAGCGGGCCGAGCCGCTGACCTCATTGGCCTTGCGCAACTCATCCAGGGCCTGGGCACTGACACGCAGACCACTGACCGCCAGAATGCTCTTGGCAGTGAGGTCGTTGACATCCCGCTGCAGAACCTCATGAGAGAAGGTGATGGCTTCGCCATACTGGCGAGCGTCAAAGCGAATCTGGGCTTTCTTCAACCAGGGCTGTTTGGACGCGGGATCGATGCGCGCAGCATCATCCAACAAGGCCAAAGCCTGGTCGGTTTTGCCTTCGGTCAGCGCCTGGTCAGCCTCACTGAGCTTCTCGGTCAGCTTGACCTGAGCGGCCTGACGGGCCTGGGCTTGCTGCTCAGGTGTGCGGGGCGACGTCGAGCATCCAGCCAGCACCAAAAACACACCCACCATCACCGCGCAGAACGAGCCGCGGCGTGCATACACCTTCGTCACATTGACTCCCAAACTTGGTTGATCGGCGTGATGCTGAAAACAGTCCAGCACCGTCACACCGCCGCGATTAAAGCGGATTTCGCGGTGAACACCGACCCTCCTTGGGGGGTGTTTACAGACTCTTTCATCTGGTTGCAAATGCACTCCCCCTCCAACGGGGGAGGTCGCACGCGTACCAGGCCTGCGCTCTCTACACTACGCCCCTCAACGGGGCACAAGCGCCCTGGATGCGGTACATGACGGCCTTGCGACTCAACATCACACACACCAGCCGAGGGCGGGATGACACACACCAGCGCAGGTGGGTGAGGAGGTGGTGTGGCTGGCTCGTGGCCGCAAGCCTGGTAGGCCTGAGTGGGTGCGGCAGTGCACCCAAACCGCCGTTGGATGGCCTACCCACCGAAATGCCAAGTTCTGTGACACCTGCGGAAGGCGGCTTCCTGGGTGGACTCAAATCCTTGAAGGACAAGGCGTTGGAAACCGTGGGGCTGAAAGAGCCTCCCGAATCCATCACTCAGCCTAAGGTGCCTGACAGCATGCTGCCCGACCGCCGGCTGTCATGGCGCGTGCATGCCAGCACTTCCTTGAACATCACCGAGGCTGGTGAGTCCTTGGCCGTGGTGCTGCGCTTTTATCAGCTGAAGTCGCCCGACGCCTTCCTGGCCGCACCGATGGATGCGTTCTCCGACCCCACCAAGGAAAAGCAAGCCCTGGGCGAAGATCTGATCGCCGTGCGCGAGGTGTTGATGGTGCCAGGACGACACCACGAAATCATCGAGCGCATGCCACGCACCAGCGGCCACGTGGGCGTGGTAGCCATGTTCAGGCAACCTGCAGCCGGCCGATGGCGCTATGCCTTTGACGCGAACAGGGCTGAACTCACAGGCATCCGGCTGGGTGTCCATGCCTGTGCGCTCAGCGTGCAACAGGGCCAACCCGTCGGCGTGTCTGCCGACGAGGCCCGACAGGTGTCTGTTCGCTGCCCAGCGAACCCTTACCGACCTGACCCCAAGCGAGTAGATTGACGTGTTGTCCTCTCCCAAAATCCTGTGGGGCGAAGGCCTCTTCCTGCGGCCCCAGCATTTCCAGCAGCAAGACGCTTATCACGAGGCGCGTCTGGCGCAGATGTCGCGCCTGCTTCACCCCTACGCTTGGGGTATCAGGAAACTGAAGGTGGACACCGATGCCTTGCAAACCGGCGTGCTGCGCGTCATCGAGTTGCAGGCGGTGCTGCCCGATGGCGAGCTATTCAATGCCCCCGCCGAAGACGATCTACCTCCGCCCGTGGCCTTGAGCTCGCTGACGCAGGACAGTCACGATGCCGGCAGCTGGGTCTTCCACCTGGCCTTGGCGCCCACACGGTCGCATGGCACGAACATGGCCGCCAGCCCCGAAGAGGCCGACACGGCGGTGCGCTATTACCGAGTACCGCAGCAAACCCCCGATGCCTTCACCGATGCCGTCAGTGCTGAGGTGATGGTTCTGCGCAAGTCGGCCAAGTTGCTGCCCGAGCAGGCCCCGCGCGCTCACCTGATCAGCCTGCCCTTGCTGCGGGTAAAGCGCACCTCGACGGGCGGCTTTGAACTGGACGGCCGGTTCATCCCACCGTGCTTGAGCATCCATGCCTCACCCGCCCTGGTGCTGTACCTGCGCCGCTTGATGGACGTGTTGCAAGCCAAGGTGGATGCCCTGTATGGGCTGCACCGCGAGCCCAGCAAGAACATCATCGAGTTTCGTTCGGGCGATGTGGCCTCGTTCTGGCTGCTGCACACGGCCAGCACGGCGTTTGCCGGGCTGAACCACCTGGTCAAGCACCCTGCGCTGCACCCAGAGCGCCTGTTTCAGCGTCTGCTGGAACTGGCCGGTTCGTTGCTGACCTTCTCCAAGAGCCACACGCTGGCCGACCTGCCCAGCTACGACCACCTGCAGCCGGCTGCTGGTTTTCAGCGGCTGGACCAGATCGTGCGCGATTTGCTGGAGACCGTGATTTCGACGCGGTACTTCGCCATCACGCTGCACGAGACCGCGCCCTCGTTCCATCAGGGGCGGCTGGACTCGGAACAGATCACCCCTCAAACCCAGCTGTACCTGGGGGTCACGGCCTCGTTGGCGCCGGCTGAACTGGTTGAGAGCGTGCCGCAGCGCTTCAAGCTCGGTGCGCCCGACGATGTCGAAAAGCTCGTGCTGTCGGCCATGCCTGGCGTGAAGCTGGTGCATGCGCCGCAGGTGCCGGCGGCCGTGCCGGTGCGTCCAGGCAGCTTCTACTTCACGCTGGACGCCAAGGGCGCTTTGTATGAACGCATGCTGCAGGCCCAGGCCATCACGCTGTATGCCCCCGCCGGGATGCCTGACCTGCGCCTGGAACTGATTGCCGTGAACGCCTGAGACCATGAGCCCGACCACGCCCCCTCGCCTGTTCGACGACGCCGCACCGACGATGCGCCCTGAGGCCGCGCGGGCTGCTCACACACCCAGTTCGGATGCCAGCACGCTGCTGGACTTGATGTACGACGGCTTCTACCTGCTGTTTTTGCTCAAGGCCAAGCACGCACCACTGGATGCCGAGATCTTCAGGGATCGCATCAAACAGTTCTTGACGGCCTTCGAGCGCGGAGCCACCCGGCTCAATGCCAGCGCCGAGGATGTGTACCTGTGCAAGTACGCGTTCTGCGCCACCGTGGACGAGGTGGTGCTGATGTCCGGCTTCAAGGCCAAGGAGGCGTGGCAACGCCTGCCCTTGCAGGTTCAGTTCTTTGGCGAGCAATTGGCGGGCGAGCAGTTCTTTGAAAAGCTGGAAGCGCTGCGCCGCGAAGGCGCGGCGCGATTGCAGGTGCTGGAGGTCTTCCACATGTGCTTGCTCTTGGGCTTTCAGGGCAAATACCTGATCGAGGGCAGCGAGAAGCTCAGCTACCTGACTTCACGCCTGGGTGACGAGATTGCCCGCTTCAAAGGCCACCAGGGTGGCCTGGCACCGCACTGGTCTGCGCCAGACCGCATCCAGCATCAACTCAAGAACGAGGTGCCGCTGTGGGTCATGGGCTCGGTGTTTGCTTTCCTGGCCCTGGCAGGCTTCCTGGGTCTGCGATGGGAGCTGACCAGTCATGCCCGCAGTGCCTTGGGTGAGCACCACCATGTCGTGCAGATGCCCCCCAAGGTGGCGCACGTCACGATCACCCTGCCCTGAGCTGATGATCCATCGCTGATGGGTCTGTCAGGGCGCATCGTCTCGCAAGGCCTGACGCAACTGCGCCAGCCGCTCACCGATCTTGATCTCCAGGCCACGGCTCACAGGCTGGTAAAAGGCCTGGTCGGGCATGCCATCGGGCAGGTAGCGCTCACCGGCGGCCACGCCATCGGGTTCGTCGTGGGCATAGCGGTAACCGTCACCATGCCCCAGCTCTTTCATGAGCTTGGTGGGCGCGTTGCGCAGGTGCATGGGCACCGGGCGGCTCACGTCTTTTTGCACCCAGGCGCGGGCAGCCTTGTAGGCCACGTAGGCCGCGTTGCTTTTGGGGGCGATGGCCAGGTAGATCACGCACTGAGCCAGAGTCAGCTCGCCTTCAGGCGACCCCAGACGCTCATAGGTTTCGGCCGCATCCAGGGCCATGCGCAGGGCGCGCGGGTCGGCCAGGCCGATGTCTTCACTGGCCATGCGGATCAGGCGGCGCACGATGTAGCGCGGGTCCACCCCGCCATCCAGCATGCGCACAAACCAATACAGCGCGGCATCGGGGTCTGAGCCTCTCACTGATTTGTGCAGGGCCGAGATGGTGTCGTAGAACTGATCGCCGCCTTTGTCGTAGCGGCGCAGTTGCTCGCCCAGCGATTGCTGCAGGGCCGCTTCATCAATCAGCTCACGGCCTTTGAGCAGGCCTGCCAGGGTCTCGTAGGTGTTGAGCAGCCGGCGGGCGTCGCCATCGGCATAGGCAATCAAGCGGGCCTGGGCTTCGGGCGTCAGGCCGGGGCCTTGCAAGGCCTGCTGGCCCTTGTGCAGCAGCTGCCGCATGGCGGCGTCGTCCATGCCGCGCAGCACATGCACCGTGGCGCGCGACAGCAGCGCGGCGTTCACCTCGAATGACGGGTTTTCGGTGGTGGCGCCAATAAAGGTGAACAGGCCCGATTCGACATGCGGCAAGAAGGCGTCTTGCTGGGCTTTGTTGAAACGGTGCACCTCATCGACGAACACGATGGTGCGGCGGCCGCGGGCCTGAGCCACCTGGGCCTGCTCGACCGCGTCGCGGATGTCCTTGACGCCGCCCAGCACGGCCGAGATGGCCAGAAACTGCGCCTCAAACGCTGTGGCCATCAGGCGAGCCAAGGTGGTCTTGCCCACGCCCGGTGGGCCCCACAAGATCATGGAGTGGGGCTGGCCCGACTCAAAGGCCACACGCAGGGGCTGGCCCGGGCCCAGCAGGTGGTCCTGGCCCACCACGTCGTCCAGCACCTGCGGCCGAAGGCGCTCAGCCAGGGGTGCTTGGGTCGAGACGGGGCCATGTGCCGTCGTTGCTCGGGCAGCGGCCTTCACACCCCCGTCGGTGCTGCGCTCAGGGGGCATGGGCAGGTCCAGTGAAAGGCTGTCTTGCATGCGTGGATTGTCTCAGTGCGCCGCGCCCGGGGCGTCCGTTTGGGGTTACCCCTAGGCAAACGGATTGAAACCTGTCACAATACATGTCTGCACTGCTTTTGAGAGTGCAGTTCGTTCATCCCCTCTGACCTTTTTCAAGCCGGGTTGCCCGTGCGGCGGTGTTCACCACCAGACTGTACGGTATCGAGCAACCGACGTTCGCGTGTCTTGAGTTCCGGTTGGCGGCGATGCCGTCGCTAACAGCGGACTCCACGTGGCCCCGAATGGGCACCCCAGCATCCACGGATGGCTGGCCCCCATGCCACGCAGTCTGGACACGTTCCACAGCGACCTGATCTGACGCGCGTTCCGTGCTGGAATCAACGCTGCGTCGTGGTCTGTTTTGGCCCTTTTTTTGGCCAGGCAGGCCGTTCATGGCTTGAAAGAGTTTGAGATGCCCCAACACCAACACCCCGAATCGCTGATCGACAAGCTGGCCGCCAGCCTGAATGACGATGGCAGCGACCTGGTCTTGCCGTCTGATGACGTGGAGACCGACGACGCCGTGCGCTTCACCGACCTGGCCCTGCCAGAGGTGCTGTGCCGCGCCCTGACGGATTCGGGCTACACCCATCCCACCACCGTGCAATCGCTGGCCATCCCGGCGGCGATGAATGGCGCCGACCTGAAGGTGGCCTCGCAAACCGGCAGCGGCAAGACCGCCGCCTTCATGCTGCCGGCCCTGGCCCGCATCCTGGCTGCCCGTGGCGAGAACAACAAGCGCCGCGAAAAGGGCTTGGTGCAAGGCCCCCGCGTGCTGGTGCTGACGCCCACCCGTGAACTGGCCATGCAGGTGGCCAAGGCCGCCAGCACGTATGGCAAGCACGTGCAGGGACTGCGCGTGGCCACCATCGTGGGTGGCGTGCCTTACGGCTACCAGCTCAAGGCCCTGAAGGGCCCGCTGGATGTGCTGATCGCCACCCCCGGCCGTTTGCTGGACCACCTGGGCACTGGTGCCGCCGTGCTCAGCAACCTGGAAGTGCTGGTGCTGGACGAGGCCGACCGCATGCTGGACATGGGCTTCATCGAAGACATTGAAGCGATTGCCGAGCAGACGCCTGCCGAGCGCCTGACCTGGATGTTCAGCGCCACCTTTGCCGGTCACGTGGGCCAACTGGCCCAGCGCATGACGCGCAACGCGCAAGACATCTCGGTGACCTCGCACACCGACAGCCACGACAACATCGAACAGCGCCTGCACCTGGCCGATTCGCTGAGCCACAAGAACGAGCTGCTGGACCACGTGCTGACCACCCGCGAAGTGGATCAGGCGGTGGTGTTCACCAGCACCCAGCGTGACGCCGACGTGCTGGCCATGCGCCTGGCCGACATGGGTCACGCCGTGGCCGCCTTGCACGGTGGCATGCCCCAAGGCCGTCGCAACCGCGTGTTGCAAGCACTGCGCAGCCGCCAGTTGCGCGTGCTGGTGGCGACCGACGTGGCTGCTCGTGGCATCGACGTGCCCACCATCACCCACGTGATCAACTACGGCATGCCCATGAAGGCCGAAGACTATGTGCACCGCATTGGCCGCACCGGCCGTGCAGGCCGCAGTGGCCTGGCCGTGACCTTGGCCGAGCGTCGTGACATCCCCATGGTGCGCCGCATCGAGCGTTTCACCACGCAGCGCATCCCTGAAGCCACCATCGCCGGCCTTGAGCCCAAGATGAGCATGCCGCAAGACCGTGGCGGCCCTCGCTTCGGTGCCAAGCCCGGTCGCGGTGGCCCTCGCTTTGGTGACGGTCGTGGCGACAGCCGTGGACCGCGCCATGGTGGCGAAGGCCGCTTCCAGGGCGAGCGCTCGTTCGGTGGTGACCGCTTCCAGGGTGACCGTGGCCATGGCGACCGCTTTGGTGGCCGCCCGGCCCGCGCTCCGCGCGATGCGCAGCAGTACGACCCGCGCAGCACGCCCCGCTTCAACCAGAACGGCGACCCGCGTTTTGACCGTCAGGGCGAGGCTCCTTCGGGCGAGCACGGTGCACCGTTCCGCGCCCGTCAGCAGCGTCCGATGAACTCGCGTGAACAACGGCGCTCGGAGCAGTTTGGCGACCGCAACCAGGGTGCCTGGAACGACCGCCCCGCCAAGCCTTTTGGCGACCGTCCTTCTGGCGACCGCTCGTTCGGCGACAAACCCTACAAGGGCAAGTCGTTTGGCGACAAGGCCTTTGGTGAGAAGCCCTTCGGCGACCGCGCCTTTGGCGACAAGCCGCACGGCGCCAAGCCGTTCGGCAAGCCCACGGGTGGCAAGCCTGCGGGCAAGAGCTTCGGTCAGGGCTTTGACAAAGGCTTTGGCAGCAAGCCTGGCTTCAAGTACGGCGGCAAGCCCGGCGCGGGCAAGCGCCCGGGCTTCGGCAAGCGCGAAGGCTGATCAGCCTCCAGGCTGACGCAACACGTCCACCCCCGCTGGTGGCGTGAACTTGAACTGGTCTGGCGACAGGCGCACTCCGGTCTCGAACTTCGAGAAACTCAAGCGGGTGCGCTGTCCAAAGCCGTCCAGGATGTCCAGCGCCGCGAGCCGGCCCTGCACAAAACCCACCTCCACCGTCTGGAAGCTGCCGTCCTTGCGTTTGGGGATGGCCTGTACCCATTGCCATTTCATGCCGCCCGGGACCGACACAGGGGCTGCGGTCACCGCACCCGCCGTTGGGCCCGGGATGGCTTTGAGCTTGAAGTCTCGCTCCAGCGCTGCCGACGACAGGATGGCCGCCGGCGTATTGCCCACGGCCTCGCTGACCGGGCGCACCGTGACCTGCTCCAGGTCCACGTCGTACAACCACACCTGCTGGCCATCGGCCACGATGAGCTGCTCGCTGGGGCTGGTGTAGGCAAACCGGAAACGATCTGGCCGCTGGAAAGCCAGTGTGCCGGTAGAACGGCGTTGCCGCTGTCCATCGGGCGAGATGACCACCTGGGTGAACTCGGCCTGTCCGGTTTGCGCCTGTTTGACAAAGTTGCGCAAGGTTTGCACCGCATTCGGTGAGGCCTGGGGCGCAGGCTTGGGCGCGAGCTGGGGGGCGGGTTTGGGTGCCGCCTGAGGCGCGCCCTGCCCTCCAACTTGCTGCGCCAGCGCTGGCATGGCACACATCGCGCTGGCCAGGACGCCACTCAACAGCCCATTCAGCAGAGGCCCACATGGCACGGTGGTGGCAGATTTCAGCGTCATGAACATCCCATCATCAAGGCCAGGCTCCAGGTGCCTGGCGGTACCTGCTCAACGCTCGACGGGGCCAGTCGGCCGACAGGCCCGTCCGCATGAGCACCAGCACGAGCGGGGTTCATGCATCCCAGGGGGCCGCTGTGGCCCCACCCTCTCCGCCCCGAGCCGGTACGATCAGCTCGCGGTTGCCGTTGGTCGACATGGCCGACACCAAACCCGATTTCTCCATCTGCTCCAGCAAGCGGGCTGCGCGGTTGTAGCCTATGCGCAGGTGGCGCTGCACCAGCGAGATCGAGGCTTTGCGGTGCTGCAGCACGATGGCCACGGCGTTGTCGTACATGGGGTCTTGCTCGCCGTCGCCGCCACCGGAGGGCGAGCCGTCCAGGTTGCTGCCTTCGTCCGAGAGGTTGCCGCCTTCCAGAATGCCCTCGATGTAGTTGGGCTCGCCCTGGGTCTTGAGGTACTCGACCACGCGGTGCACTTCTTCATCACTCACGAAGGCGCCGTGCACCCGCATCGGCAGGCCGGTGCCCGAAGGCATGTAGAGCATGTCGCCCTGCCCTAGCAGGGTCTCGGCCCCGATTTGATCCAGGATGGTGCGGCTGTCGATCTTGCTGCTGACCTGGAAGGAAATCCGCGTGGGGATGTTGGCCTTGATCAGACCGGTGATCACATCCACCGACGGGCGCTGCGTGGCCAGGATGAGGTGGATGCCGGCGGCTCGGGCCTTCTGGGCCAGACGGGCGATCAGCTCTTCGATCTTCTTGCCCACCACCATCATCAGGTCGGCCAGCTCGTCGATCACGATGACGATGTGGGGCAGGCGTTCCAGCGGCTCGGGCTCTTCAGGCGTGAGGCTGAAGGGGTTGGGCACCAGCTCGCCCCGCGCCTTGGCCTCGTCCATCTTCTTGTTGAAGCCGGCCAGGTTACGCACGCCCATCTTGCTCATGAGCTTGTAGCGGCGCTCCATCTCGCCCACGGCCCAGTTGAGCGCATTGCCAGCGTGCTTCATGTCGGTCACCACCGGACACAGCAGGTGCGGGATGCCTTCGTACACGCTCATTTCCAGCATCTTGGGATCGATGAGGATGAGGCGCACATCGCGCGCTTCGGCCTTGTACAGCAGGCTCAGGATGGTGGCGTTGATGCCCACCGATTTACCCGAGCCAGTGGTGCCCGCCACCAGGCAGTGCGGCATCTTGGCCAGATCGGCCACCACGGGTGCCCCGACAATGTCCTTGCCCAGGCCGATGGTCAGCGGCGACTGCGCATCGTGGTAGACCTGCGAGCCCAGGATCTCGGTCAGACGGATGATCTGACGCTTGGCGTTGGGCAATTCGAGGGCCATCAGGTTCTTGCCCGGGATGGTCTCGACCACCCGGATGCTGACCAGCGACAACGATCGGGCCAGGTCCTTGGCCAGATTGACGATCTGCGAGCCCTTCACACCGGTGGCCGGCTCGATCTCGTAGCGGGTGATGACGGGGCCCGGTGAGGCCGCGACCACACGCACCTCCACGCCAAAGTCCTTGAGCTTCTTCTCGATCATGCGAGAGGTCATCTCCAGGGACTCAGCGGTGACGGTTTCCATGCGGCTGGGGGCCGCGTCGAGCAGGTCGATCTGGGGCAGCTTGGTGTCGCCCATTTCAACGAACAGGGGCTGCTGCTTTTCCTTGACCACGCGCTCGGACTTGGGCACCTCGATCACAGGCTGCTCGATGATGATGGGCACCGAATCAGACGGCAACTCGTGGCGCACTTCCTCGACCACGCGCTCGCGCTCGATGGCGGCTTTCTCGCCAATGCGCAGGTCTTGCTCCACTGCACGTTGAGCTTCATGGCGCTGGCGCAGGCGCTCAATGCGCTCGCCGATGCCTTCGGCCAACTTCAACCATGAGAAGCGAAACGCCAGCCCCAAGCCGACCACGAGCAGGGCCACCCACACCACCCCGGAGCCATTGAAGCCCAAGGCCTGTTGACCCCAGGAGCCCAGGGTGAGACCCAGCACGCCCCCGGCATGTTCGCCAGCCATCTGGGCCTCGTGTCGGTACAGGCGCGACCACTCCAGAGCACAACTGGAGGCCATGAGCAGGATCAAACCCAGCGCGCTCATCCAGCGGGGCCGCGCCTCGGGGGTCGGGCCTGAGAGCGCGCCAGTCACCGGCCCCGTCAAGCGGCCGTCCTGGCCGCGCAACCAGCGCGCCAAGGCACCCAACCAGACACGGCCGCCCACCAACACCAGCCACCAAGTGGACAGGCCAAAGGCCATGAACAGCAGGTCGGACGCATAGGCACCTACACTGCCCACCCAGTTGACGGGCCAGTCGCGGGCACCGGTGGTACTGAAGGCCGGGTCCAACCGGTCGTGGCTGAACAGCGCCAGCACGAGCAATATCCACAGCACCGCGCCCCCCAGGAGGCCAACCTGGCTACGCCAGCCGGCCGCCGGGTCGGGGGACTCTGGTGCGGCAGGGGTGGATGCCAAACGGTTCAGCCGAGTCACGGGCCGCCCCGCCCCTGCAGGCTCAGCGGGGCGTTGAGGCTCGCGCTCGGCTGCACGCTTTTTCTTGCGAGGCGCAGGCGCCTCGTCGGACATGGATCCCAGAGGAAAAGTCATGCCCTGATTGTGCGACAACATCGCCCCGTCTCCACCGGGCGATGCCTGAGGCCGTCGCTCAGGCCGTGGCCGCCAAGCGGTCTTTCAGCACCACGCTGCCGGTTTCCTGGGTTTCAATGAGGCCGCGCTCTTCCAGATCCTTCATCACGCGGGACACCATCTCGCGCGAGGCGCCCACATGCTTGGCCAGATCCTGGCGGGACACCTTGCCGCGGATGATCTTCTCGCCGCGGTCTTCGTCAGCCATGTCCAGCAGGGCACGGGCCACGCGGCCATACACGTCCAGCAAGGCCAGCGACTCGATCTGACGATCGGCATTGCGCAGGCGCGCCACCAAGCCACGCATGATGGCGTAGGACAGGGAGGAGTTCTCGGGCAGGCAGCGGGCAAACTCGGTGCGGCCCAGCACCAGCACATCGGTTTGCACCTCGGCGCGTACGGTGGCCGAGTGTGGCTCGTTGTCGATCAGGCTCATTTCGCCCAGGTAATCGCCGGCTTCGAGCACGGCCAAGATGACCTCGCGGCCGCGCTCGTCCGACGCCACCACGCGGGCGCGCCCCGTGAGCAAGATGAACAACGAATTGGTCTTGCGCCCTCGCTCCACGATCAGCTCGCCACGGCGGTAGCGTCGTTTGACCACACCGTCGGCGATGGCCTCGGCCTGCGCCTGGGTGAGCATGGAAAACAACGGGACGCGGCGGATCAGATCAAGATTGGACAACATGGCCATGGCAGCTCCTCAGTTCATCAGATATGGTGGCCTGTCAAGGAAAAGTTGGAAGCTTGGGAGACTTTTCACCTGCTTCCCCGTGTGACATACAACCTGTCTCTACAATTTTCGGCATTGGTGCGGAAATATTGAGCACTTTAGAGCGCCTTGCCAAGCGGTGAGACGCGAGGAGGGGCCCAAAGGCCGCATAGTTCGTAGCGCAGCACCCATGCTGCATCGCAAAAAAAGGTATCGCCATGAGCAACCCTCAGCACAGCCAAGTCCTTATCCTGGGCTCTGGCCCCGCCGGCTACAGCGCCGCCATCTACGCGGCCCGCGCCAACCTCAAGCCCACCCTGTTGACCGGCATGGCCCAGGGCGGCCAACTGATGACCACCACCGAGGTGGACAACTGGCCCGCTGACGTGCACGGTGTGCAAGGCCCGGAACTGATGCAGCGCTTTCTGCAGCATGCCGAGCGCTTCAACACCCAGATGGTGTTCGATCACGTCAACGAGGTGGATTTTTCGAAGCGGCCCTTCACCCTCAAGGGCGACGCAGGCACCTACACGGCTGATACCGTGATCATCGCCACGGGCGCGTCGGCCAAGTACCTGGGCCTGCCCTCTGAAGAGGCCTTCATGGGCCGCGGCGTGAGCGGCTGCGCCACCTGCGACGGATTTTTCTACCGCGACCAGGTGGTGTGCGTGGTGGGCGGCGGCAACACGGCCGTGGAGGAAGCCCTGTACCTGTCGAACATCGCCAGCAAGGTGCACCTGATTCACCGCCGCGACAAGTTCCGCGCCGAGGCCATCATGATCGACAAGGTGATGGAGAAAGTGGCGGCCGGCAAGATCGAACTGCATCTGTTCAATGTGCTGGACGAGGTGTTGGGCGACCAAAGCGGCGTGACCGGCGTGCGACTCAAGAGCACCACCGACGGCAGCACCAAGGAGCTGGAACTGAAGGGCTGCTTCATCGCCATCGGCCACCAGCCCAACACGGACATCTTCAAGGGCCAGCTGGAGATGAAGGACGGCTACATCGTCACCCGCAGCGGCCAGAATGGCTTTGCCACCATGACCAGCGTGCCGGGGGTGTTCGCTGCCGGGGATGTGCAGGATCACATCTACCGCCAGGCCATCACCAGCGCCGGCACGGGCTGCATGGCCGCGCTGGATGCCCAGCGCTTCCTGGAGCAAGGGGGCGCCTGAACGGACCCCACGGCCCTGGCCGGAAGCGGTCAGGGTTGCCTCCTGCGGGTTGGCGCGTGACGCCACTTTGCCAAGCGCGCAGAAACCCGCTATAATCTCGGTTTTTGCAAAATTCGTCCCGGGGCATGAGGATGATGGTGGCGTGGCCTTGAGTCACTCGCATCGTTCCCCCAGCTGCCGGAAGGGTGCTCCACCAGGCCCAGGCTGTCGAAGCCGTCCTGCTCTAGGCACCGAACCGCAACACTAGCGCATACAAGCGAACGGAGAAGCGTCATGGCACGCGTCTGTCAAATCACGGGCAAGGGCCCGATGGTCGGGAACAATGTGTCCCACGCCAACAACAAGACCAAGCGTCGTTTCCTGCCCAACCTGCAGTACCGCCGTTTCTGGGTCGAAAGCGAAAACCGCTGGGTTCGTCTGCGCGTCAGCGCCGCCGGCCTGCGCCTGGTTGACAAGGTGGGCATCGATCAGGTCCTGTCGGATCTGCGCGCCCGCGGCGAACTGTGATCTGAAGGAGTGAACCATGGCTGCTAAAGGCGGACGCGAAAAGATCAAGCTGGAGTCCACAGCGGGCACCGGCCATTTCTACACCACGGCCAAGAACAAGAAGACCACGCCCGAAAAGCTGGAATTCATGAAGTTCGACCCCAAGGCCCGTAAGCACGTGCTGTACAAGGAAGTGAAGCTGAAGTAATTCAGCGATCACCCTGCCCTGCGCAGGTGACTTCCCAAAACCCGCCCGATATCCACCCGGCGGGTTTTTTCATGGTGGCTCACCAATAAAAAAGGCAGCCGAAGCTGCCCTTCCCTCACGCAGGCCCGCAGGCCTGCTGAGCATCAACCGGCCACAGCCGGCGTGACACCCGGTGCTGCCAGTCGCTCGATGGCCGAGTGATCCAGTTGGGTGCCAAACCGCGCGGGCAAGGTCACCACCAACTCGAAGGCACGGAAATCAGCGCCCGCCTTGTCGTCCAGGAAGCGGATCTGGATCTCGCCAGACTCCTTCTGCAGGAAGCCTCGCACGGCGTCCATGCCCACGCCGCGCCCTGACACCTCGGTCACCTGCTCGGCCGTCGAGAACCCGGAGCGGAAGATGGTTTGAGCCACCTCCTCGTCCTGGCGAGCCTCTTCTGCGCTCAGCAAGCCCTGCTCGATGGCACGGGCCCGAATGCGAGCGAGCGCCAGACCGCGACCATCGTCGCGCAAGCGGATGGACAGTTGATTCGGGTCCAGCGTCATGTCGATCTGGATCAAACCAGCGGCGGGCTTACCAGCCGCCATGCGCACATCGGCGGGCTCCAGACCATGGTCCATGCTGTTGCGCAGCAGGTGGGTGAACAGGTTCTTGAGCAGCGGTGCGATCTGGTTGTGCACCACCACCTGATGGTCATGGACCTTGACCACAGGCGGCTCCTTGCCCAGCTCGCGGGCCAGCGATGGCAGCGAATCGACCTGACCGGCGAGGATGGCATCCAGGCGCTCGGTCCCGATCTGGCTCAGTGTCAGGCCCACCTGCTTGAGGGCACGGCGCAAGGCGACGGTGTCGTCCAGATCCACGCTGGACAGCAGCGCCAGGGACTCGGCCACCTGCTGGCGCTCGACCATGACGTACTTCTCCACGCTGCCACGACGACCCGGCCCCTTGCGGCCCAGCACGTGTTCGTTGATGCGGGCGTATTCGTCGACCATGGCTTGAACCAGGTCCAGATCGCGCAACAGGGCTGCACCATCCCACACCGACTCATCATCCTTGCGCAGCACATCGTAGGCCTGCTCGGCCTCGTGCACCAAGTTGGTCAGGTTGACGAAGCCATAGGTGCGGGCGTTGCCCTTGATGGTGTGCATGTTGCGGAACAGCAGGCCCACCACATCCAGATCTTTGGTGCTGGTGCGCTCGATGAGCTGACGGTTCTCGGCCACGAAACCACGGGCGCCATCGATGAAGTCGGTGAACTTCTCCTGTGTCACCGCCAGGATCTCGCCAATGATGTCCAGCTCGCGCTTTTGCTCGCTGGCCGCTTGCTCCAGGCGCTTCAGTTCGGTCACGTCGCGCACACAGATCATGAGCTTGTCGACCGTGCCGTCCTCGTTGCAGATGGGTGACCAGCTCAGGGCCAGCGACTTGACGCGGCCATCGGGCATCGTCTTATCGAACTCGGTGGCCATCAGGTGGTTGTTGAACTCGAAGTTCATCACGTCTTCGCCGATGGTGGCACCTGCCGCCGTTTCCACCGCCGACAGCGCATCCGAGCCCAGGCTGGTGTTCGAGAACATCAGCGACATCAGGTTCTGGCCCGCGATCTCTTTGGTTTCCAGGATAGTTTCCAGGTAGGCAGAGTACTCGGGATGCACCTGGTTGTTGCCAGTGATGGTGAGCACGCCCTGCGGCATGTTCTCCAGCATGCTCTGGATGTCCTGCGTCTTTTCACGCAGCTGATCAGTGCGCTCGGAGACCAGGTCTTCCAGGTTGTCGTTGATGACCTTCAGGTCCTTCACCAGTTGGCGGTTTTCCATGAAGGTGTTGGCAAACCGTGTGGAGGCCACGTACATCATGGTGCAGGCGAACAGCACCGTGCCGCTGAAGATCAGCGAGACCGACGCGATCTTGCCCAAGGCCAGGGCCACATCGTTCACCCCGGTGATCAGGAAGATCGACATGCCCACGAACAGAATGGCCGCGCCGCTCTTGCCTTCACGCCAAGCCAAGCCCAGCATGGCCAAGCTGAAGAAGCCAGACACCAGGGTCAGGATGAACAACACCGGGCGAACCTTCTGGAACAGCTCGACATTGGGCTGCCACATCATGCTGCCGATGGTCACGCACAGCGCCAGATAGACGATGCCAAAAACCCAGTTCAGCTTGGGTGTGAAGCGTCCACTGATGTACTGCGCGAACATGTAGAACATGAAGATGCCCATCAGCCCGGTGTAATGCGAGTACAGCATCACCTCGGGGCTGAACATCTTCATGAAGTAATCGCCCGGCGACCCGAAGAACGGGAAGATCAAGATACCGGCCAGTGCCGCCATCAGGTACAGGGGGTACTGGGTCTTGGAGTACACCAGCAGAAAGAACAGGCCGAACACCAGCATGGTGTACGCGGCGATCGTGCGGGCCTCGCCGCCCCAGATCTGCCACCAGGCCAGACTGGTGTCAGCCTGGTCATAGCGGTGCATTTCGAAGGGCAGTTGGTAAACACCGGTCATCAGCGGAGTCTCAACCCGGAAGGCAAACGTGTGCTCGGGCTGGCTCACCTTGAAACGCACCGGAATCGGCTGGATGGAGTAGTAGCGCTCGACGTTGATGTCGTTGGGGCGGACATACACCTCCTGACCATCCACGTAGACGTTCATGCGGGCCATGTAGGTGTTGACCAGCACCACCACTTCTTGCCCCACGAGCGAGGGATCGAAGCGCATGGTGCCGCGGTACCAGCCCACGGTGAAGACCTTGCCATCGCCGTAGGCCTCTTTCCAGGGGCCTGGGGCCTTGACCAGTTTCCAATCACTGGTGTCGATCGACGGGTTTTTGTTCTCGGGGCGGTCATCGCGCGTGAACAACCACGTGCCCGCCAAGTCAATCGGACCATTCAACGACTGAACGTCGATGCGGCAGGAATCACAGCCGGCTCGAACCTCTGCCGCTCGCACGGGCGAGATCAACAGCATCGTCAGCAAGGTCATCAGCAGGACACGGAATAGCTTCATGGCTGGCCCCTTGAAATCAAAGGTGGCAAAAAAAGCCCGCTCGGCGCATGCGCCGGCGGGCCTGGATGTTTTGGTGCTAGTTCATGCAAGTCTGTGGATCAGACGCCGGCCAGCTTTTTGAAGGTGGCGATCACGGCATCGCCTTTGAAGGGCTTGACGATCCAGCCTTTGACGCCAGCCGCCTTGCCGCGCTCTTTCATGATGGGCGTGTTCTCGGTGGTCAGCATCACGATGTTGACCGAGGCATTGCCCAGCTCACCACGGATCTTTTCGGCCATCGTCAGGCCATCCATGTTGGGCATGTTCACATCACTGACCACCAGCTTCACGCGGGGATCCGCTTTGAGCTTGGCCAGACCATCACGACCGTCCACGGCCGTGATCACGTCCAGGCCATTGGCTTTGAGGAAATCACCGACTTCATTACGAACGGTGGCCGAATCATCAACGACGAGCACTTGTGCCATGTTGTTTCACCTTTGGTTGGTCTAAGCCATCAGAAGAGTTCGAGCTCTCCGGAGTCAAAGAGATCTTCGGCAATTGCCTCGTTCTCCTTGAATTTCTCCGGAGCCCAGCTCAGGTTGAAAATGAAGCGCTGGTACAGAACCAGGGGCGCTGCCTTGCCATCTGGATCCAGCAGCGTGTACTTGAAGCACAGCTGAGGATCTTCCGAGCCAAACGAGATGTAGCGGTGCTGGTGGTTCACGATGATGGGCACCTGGGATTGACGCCCAGGCAACTGCTCATCAGACACGAAGCGGTTCTTGAAGGCCCCCCAGACGAGGTTGGTCACTTCGCCCATGACGTGGTTGATGTCGCGGAAGTCGACGTAGTCCGCCACGATGTGGGTGTGCCCTTGCTCGACGAAGGTGACGATCGGCTTCTCGGCCGTCTGGAGCATCATGTAGCCGCGGCACCAGTTGCTTTCCAGCGGGATCAGGGTGTAGAGCTCGCCGTAGATGATGCGATCGCGGACGATGTAAGGGGCCTCGGTCAAGACCTCGACGTTCTTGAACTGGCTCTCCAGTGCGCTCTTGGTGATCTCGGTGATGCCGCGAACCAAAGCGTTGGGGTACACCAGACTGAAGATGGTCTCGTCCAACACGGACTTGATGGCATCGATCTCACCCAGGGTGTAGCCGGCAGTGAAGAGTCGACGCTGGCGATCATTCAGATCGTCGAGGTTGCCGAACGCCTCGCGCCGCAAGAAGATGGGCAACTCCGGGCGGATGGTGTGAATCTCTTCAGCAAAGGCCAGCGCCGGCTCGTCGTCCACCCGGTAGGTTTCAGACAGGAAGATGGCGCCCAGATCCACATTGGTCTTGAGCACCGAGAGAACGTTGCTGGCGTTGGCCTTGACGCACACCAGCTTGGAGGCATCACAGAACTGCTTGACGCGCTGCTGGGCGTGGTCGTCATCATCGAGCACAAGAACCTTGCTGATGAGTTCGGCTTGATCAACCATGTTGTTCTCCTGTGGGTTAGCGGATTCAGAACATCTCGAGTTCGCCGTGGCTTTCCTCGGCCACGTTGGTGTCGGCCCGGAAATCCAGGTCGGCGAACTCGTTGACGGCCAAGGTGGCGTGCAACGTCAAACCACCGTTGACGACCACCTCGAAGTGACGGACATAGCCGGCCCCCAACTCGTCGATGTAGTCGACGCAGTGGCGGTCCAGAAAATTGGGGGTGGACATGCCCAGATAGGGGAAGTGCTGCGCCAGATCTCGGTTCAGCGCGCCGCAAAAGATGTTGCCCACCTCACCCAGCACATCGAGAAACTCGTCATCACCCAGCTCATCCACCGGCCGGCGATTGATGGCTGCCAGGTGCTGCTTGAGCTGCTTGTCGAGGGTGAAGTACACCATCGTGATGGCGCGAAAGAGGTAGGACGACACCGTGAGCACCACCAGGCGCTTGCCCTTGATGCGTGAGGTGTCTTCGATCAATGAGACCTCGCACACATCATCGGACGACGCCGGCAGTGCGTTCTTCAGCGCCTGCATGGCGAAGAACTCGAAGGCTTCCTGGGCGCTGGGGCTGATCATGGTGCTCAGGCGGCTTCCACCAGGAAGTCGCGGGTCCGGTTGTTGATCAGCTGCAGCTGGGTGACGGCGCCAATGATCATCTTGCCGCCCGCCTGCATGTCCTGGAAGGTGGTGGTGGTGATCAGGTCGTTCTTGTAGAGGTTGTTTCGGTAGTCGTTGGACAGGGCCTCAGCCCGGTTGGCCAGGGTTCGCACCTCATTGGCCACCACGGCAAACCCCTTGCCCATCTCACCGGCCCGGGCCGCTTCGATTGACGCGTTCAAGGCCACGATCACCACCTGACGGACGATGGCAGCGAACTCGTCGTTGCGATCGTGCATTTCGCGGTTGTGGGTCAGCAGCACGCTCATGTCTTCGTGCCAGCGCTCGAACGTCTTGATCAAGCCCAACAATTTCTCGATCGACTCGGCCAGCTGGTTGCACGCACTCAGGGCGCGCTCACGCGAGTCGGCGGCCCCAGAGCGCAGGTGGTGCAACTGGTCTTCCAGGCTGGAGCGCAGTTCACCCAGCTCCTGCTGCGCACCGCGCTGGGTGTCTTCCAGGGCTTGACGCTGACGCTCTTGCTGGGCACGCAGGTCATTGATCTCAGCCTGCAGAATTTGCTCACGGGCATGAGCATCCGCCACCGGCATGCTGGGGCCAAGCTTGGCCTGCTGGTGGCGCCACCACCAGGTGGCCGCGCCCAGGCCTGCCAGCAGGCTCAGCGCGGAGATGCTCAGATACAGCCACATGTCTAACCTCGGTTTCTGCGGGTGTCGTTAGATATTTCTTCTTTATCGGCGGCTCGTCATCGGCCTGTAGTGGGGTTCTCCCGACTCAGGCCGCCAGGGGCTGGACCACCGCCGCGTGCTTGTCGGGCAGCGAGATCTGCAGCTCGAAGGGGCGCCAGTCGTCACCTTCCTGGCCACCACGGAAGCGGATGACCACATCACCGCCTTCCTTCTGCAAGAAGCCCTTCACGGCATCCATGCCCACGCCTCGACCAGACACCTCGGTGACCTTGTCGGCGGTCGAGAAGCCGGAGGCGAAGATCAGGTTGGCCACCTCTTCATCGCTGGGTGTGGCGGCCGCATCCAGCACGCCGTTGTCGATGGCTTTGCCTCGGATCTTGGCCACAGCCAGGCCGCGACCGTCGTCATGCAGTCGCATCAGCAACCGCCCATCTTGAACAGACATCTCCAGCTGGATGTGCCCCACTGGGTCCTTGCCTGCAGCCTGGCGCGCCTCGGCGGTTTCCAGCCCGTGGTCCATGGAGTTGCGCAGCAGGTGGGTGAACACGTTCTTCAGCAAGCCCGTGACCTGGTTGCGAACCATCACGCCGTGATCATGGATGCTGACCTTGGGGGGCTCCTTGCCCAGCTCGCGGGCCAGTGACGGCAACGATTCCACGATGCCTGCGAGCACATGCTCCATCTTGTCGGTGCCGATGAGCTGCAGAGTGTGGTTGACCTGCTCCAGCGTGGCCTTGACCTCGTCCGCATCGGACTGATGGGCCTTGCGAAGCAGCTCGATGGCGTGGTGCACCTGGTCCTTCTCAACCATCAGGAAGCGCTCGACACTGCCACGGCGACCCGGTCCCTTGCGACCCAGCTTGTGATCGTTGATCTTGTGGTATTCCTCAATCAGCTCACGCACCTGAGCCAACTGAGCCAGCAGCGCTTCGGCATCCCAAGCCTTGTCCTCGTCCTTGCGCAGCTCATCGTAGGCCTGCTCGGTCTCGTGCACGGTGTTGGTCATGTGCAGCAAGCCGTAGGTACGTGCATTGCCCTTGATGGTGTGCATGTTGCGGAACAAGAGCCCGATGGTGTCGGCGTTCTTGCCTTCGGCAGCGCGGATGAGCTGCTCGTTCTCGTCGACGAAGTGGCGTGAACCTTCGATGAAGTCCTGGAACTTCTCCTGCGTCACAGCCAGGATCTCGCCAATGATTTCCAGCTCGCGCTTCTGGGCGCCAGCCTCGCTGGCCAGGCGCTTGAGTTCGGTCACGTCGCGCACGCACAGCATCAACTTTTCAACCGTGTCGCTTTCATCGGCGATGGGCGACCAGCTCAGTTCCAGGCTCTTGACACTGCCATCCGGCATCGTCTTCTCGAACTCGGTGACCAGCAGGTGGGAGTTGAACTCGTAGTTCATCATGTCCTCACCGATGACCGAACCCACCGCAGCATCCACCTGCGAGAGGTCGTTGGAGCCCAGGTTGGTCTGGGTGAAGACCAGGTCCATCACGTTGGCACCGGCGATGTCCTTGGTTTCGAAGATGGTTTCCATGTAGGCGGAGTACTCGGGGTGGATCACACCACCGGGCATCACCGTCATCACGCCCTGGGGCATGTTCTCCAGCATGGCCTGGATGTCGTTCGTCTTCTGGCGCAGCTGAGCAGTGCGCTCCGCCACACGGCGCTCCAGGGTGGCGTTCTGCTCGGCGATCACGGCCATCATGCGCAGGTTGTTGCGGATGAAGAAGACCAGCACGCCCATGAAGCCCAGGTTCATCACCCCCAGGGCCATGCCCATGTAGAGGTTGGTTTTCACCGTAGCCTGGGATTCAGCCAGGGTGCTCACGAAGTTGTCATAGCTGGACGCACGGAAGTCCTGGATGGACTTGCGCAATGCTTCCAGCATGTCGCCCATCCGCTTGGTCTCGGTGGGCATGTCGATCTCGGCCTTCTCGATGAAAGCACGGGCCGTGTTGGACGCCTGCTGGTTGTAGGCCTTGAATTCAGTTCTCAAGCGCTCGACATCGGCCTGACGGGCCGGGTACAGCGTGGCGATCTCGACCAGAGCCTGATCGGCTTGCTGATAGAAGCCCTGGGCCTCGTCCACCGGATCGGTTTCGCCCAGCATCACGGCACGCATGAACAACTCTTCCATCTTGTCGAGGCGCACGATGTTGGCCTCGGTCTTCTGCAGCACCGGGAAGTACAGATCCTTGATGCTGGTGAGCTGATCGCTGCTGCGGAATGATTTCTGCACCGACAGGGTCGTCACGCCCAAAAACACCAGAATCGCCACGCCCACGATCATGATGATCTTGCGCATGGGGTTGGTGTCTTGCGAGCTGTCGGAGGCGCTGGTCTTGTTGTCGAGCTGTTCGGTCTGCACGTGGTGCTCCGTGTCCTGATCCCCAAAGTGGGCACTTCAGATTACGGAAGCCTGGCGAAAAAATGAAACCGAAGAACAGGGATAAAACGTGCCTTATGCACAAAAGCCCTTCCTTTGCCGAGGGCGAAATGAAAAAACCGCCTGGGCATGAGCGCCGAGGCGGTTCTCTGCAGACAGCGGGCCTGGCCGCTTGAACGAATCACGCCATTCGAGCAGCTCGCAACTTCAAGGAAAATTCTTGCAGGGCCTGGATGCCGCTCGCTTCAGCCCGCTGACACCAGTTCTGCAAATCAGCCACCAGTTGTTCGGCAGATACGTTGGTGCGGGTCCACAAGGCGCGGAGTTCTTCGCGCATGGCAATCAACTTGGCCAGTTGGGGGGTGTCGGCACAGGCCGCCGCCACCTGTTGAGACATGCCCTCGGGCATCTGCTCGACATCGCGGTGCAACCACCGACGCACGGCTGCCAGACGCACGGCCGCGCGGGTTTCGCCACTGGCTTTCAGGCGTGCCATTTCGGCACGGGCCGCGCGTCGCACTTCACGAGCGTAGCCGGCCATCAGCTCATAGCGGTTGACCACGATAGCCTCCAGGGTCTTGGCATCGGCCACGGGCTTGATGTCGCCCAGTTGCAAGCGCGGCGGCGTCTTGCGCACCTTGGCCAGGCCCAGCAGCTCCATGCCACGGATGTAGCCCCAGCCGATGTCGAACTCATAGGACTTGACCGACAGCTTGGCCGAGGTCGGGTAGGTGTGGTGGTTGTTGTGCAGCTCTTCGCCACCAATCAGGATGCCCCAGGGGGAGATGTTGGTGGAGGCGTCAGGTGCCTCGAAGTTGCGGTAGCCCCACCAGTGGCCCAGGCCATTGATGATGCCGGCGGCGGTGATGGGAATCCAGGCCATCTGCACCGCCCACACCGTGATGCCGATGGCGCCGAACAAGGCCACATCGATGGCCAGCATGAGCCAGATGCCCCAGGCAGCGCGGGGTGTATACACGTGGCGCTCCAGCCAGTCGTTGGGCGTGTTGTGACCAAACTTCTGCAAGGTGTCGGCCTGAGCCGCTTCAGCGGCATACAGCTCACGGCCACGCAGCAGCACGTTCTGGATGCCGTGGGTGACAGGGCTGTGAGGATCGTCGGCGGTTTCGCACTTGGCGTGATGCTTGCGGTGCACGGCCACCCACTGCTTGGTGACGGTGGCCGTGGTGAGCCACAACCAGAAGCGGAAGAAATGCGAGGGGATGGCGTGCAGTTCCAGCGAGCGATGCGCCTGGGCGCGGTGCAGGAAGATGGTGACCGACGCAATGGTGATGTGGGTCAGCAGCAAGGTGTAGAGCACGATCTGCCACCAGCTGGCGTCGGCCAGGCCGTGGGCGGCCCATTGCACGATGGCATCGTGCACAGCACCGGAGAGAGAGAAATCAAACATGAACGGTCACCAATACAAGGATGCGCGATTGTAGGGGTCGCCTGTGACACAGGGTGCCCCAGAACAAAGGGGTGTGCACGCTGCTCGCCTGCACACCCCTGGTTTCAGCGTGAACTGTTGACGTTAATCAACCACCAGTACCACCTTGACCGAGCTGTCGACGGCCGACTGCTCGATGTAGCCAATGGCTTCCACGTTGCTGGCGACGTGCTTTTTGACGTCGGCCGCCGTGCTCATTTCACGCGGCGGCGTGGCCTTGCCGGAGAAGGTCAAACGGGCCCAAGTGGCCTTGACCTGCGCAGACGACTTGCCAGCGGCCTTGCTATAGAACTGATCACGCACCGAGCTGGACTCCGGCAAGTCGGCCGGACGGGCGGTGACGCCCGATGGCAACTGACTGGTTTTGCCCAGGAAGATGGCCGCCACCTGCTCTTGCGTCATCGACGCCAGCGGGCTCTTGGGGTTGACGATCACGGCAATCTGGGCCGTGGCCGCTTGCGACAGCACCAGCAGGCCGGTGGCCACCAGGGTGTGAAGGGTGTGCTTGATTTTCATGATGAGGCTCCCTTCCGGCTCAGAACACGAAATCGACCGAGAGGGTCACGACGTTGACGTTCTTGCGGTTACCCACGAACTGTTGACCAGTTGCAACATCCACGGCTGCGTCTGGCACCAAGAACATCCCCGCTGAATTAGCGGGCTTACGGACGTGGTCAAACTGTGCTTTAAGGGCAAAACCAGAGGCCACATCCCAGCGAACGCCTGCACTGATCGTACGCTGGGTAAGCTTCTGAGTATTAAAAGAAGCTGTTGTGCCGACAATCAGTTGTTGAAGAGCAGGTGCTGCAGCACCACCCGTATTGGTGAGCACGGTGCCAGCGGAGGCAAAGCTAGGCGCTGCACCGTTGGAATCGTCAACTTTCACCCGGGACCATGACACGTATGGCAAAAAACTACCCAAACGGTAGCCGCCCATGAAGTACCACCCGGTGGTGTCGGCCACAATGCCGCGTTCATTTTTCCGCTTGGTGAACTCGGTGGCAAGAACGATGTCGTTCTGGTCATACGCCAGGCCAATACCCGTGAATGACGCCTTGGAATCACGTGTCAGCAAAGATCCCACCCCAGCTTGATCCTGAGCCGACAAGCCCAATGCGCCGAGTTGTTGCGCTGCGGCAATCAGTTGATTGGTCGTGGGAGACCCAACCGTCAGTTTGCCTCCAGCATGGCCGAAGCGAATCGACAGACCGTTATCAAACTCAGCCAACAGGTTCAAACCGACGGTTCGCTTGATCTCGACCGACACAGGGTCAGTAGGCGTACCCGCACTGGTCAGTGTGTTGGCAAAGTCAGCTTTGGAGTTACCTGTCCACAGAGTCGACGTCAGGGTCGCTGAGCCCAAATTGAACTGGTATGAGACGTCCACACCGTCAAAGGAGCTGACCGGGACTTGACCGTACACATCCAGATTAGGCCGAACAGGCGTGTTGGCGTAGCCAACATCACGGAAGTCCGAAATCATGAAATAGGGCGCACCCATGCGTCCTGCACGAATGTTCAACCCAGGCATGGCCTGCCACTTGGCAAAGGCCCACTCAAACTTGGGAATGTAGTCGCCTTCAGCGTCATACTTGGTCATGATCTGCGCTGTGGCAGAGACGGTATTCGTGAACGTCTGAGTACCTTGGATCGCGACCTTGCTGTCCGGATGGATGCTGTAGTCTTTGCTGGCGCCACCGCCTTGACCGGGGTAGTTGAACTTGACTTCATCGTTGTTGGTCTTGGCTACACCCAAGGTGCCAAAGCCAGACATCCGGAACTTGCCGTCTGGAGAGGTGTAATCAGCCTGAGCGCCAAAGCACACGAGCAAGGCTGCGGCCGCCAGGGGCAGGCGCCGAAGTTTGTTATCGGACATGGAGTGACTCCTCAACTAGGTTGATGGTGTGCCGCTGGCCCACCCGCTCCCCGGTTGAGGGAGTCGTCAGACCGCTGACACAACCACTTTGCCAAATGGCTCAGCGGTTGTCGTCAGGGTAGTGTTACCACTTGACACCCAATGACCGAAAAGGTCCCTGCACAACGTGCAATTCATCACAATCAGAGGGAAAGCCCCCTCAGTCACCCAGGTGACGCTCCATCTCGGTGCGCAAAAGTGTTGCCAAAGCGCGACGATCTGCGTGGCGCGCGCCCTGTGCCGGGAGCAAGGTGACGTTGATTCGCACCTTTTTGGATGAAACCACCCACCACAGGGATTGCAACAACGTGGTGTCCCCCACGTAAGCCGCCGAGGGGCTGAAATCGTTCAAGGGATCGCTGTAGCGGATGACCACGGGCTGCACCGGCACCTCGGCATCAATGGCCGCCTGCAGCAGATTGGGATGAAAGTGCAGCAGGTGATCGCCCGGGCCCGTGGTGCCTTCGGGGAACACCGCCACGGTGTCACCATCTTTCAGGGCCTGCGACATCAGGCCCAGGACGCGCATGGCGTCGCGGCGGCGCTCACGCACCAGGTACAGGGTGCCGGCGTAGGTCACCAGCCGCCCAATCAGCGGCCAGTGCGCCACCTCGGCTTTGGAGACGAACCGGGATGGCACCACGGCGTTGATGGCGACGATGTCCAGCCAGGACACGTGGTTGGAGACCACGAGCTTGGCGCCTGGCCGAGCCTGCCCTTGAACCACCAACTCCAGCCCCAGGATGCGCAGCAATTGGCCCGACCAAGCCCGGTTGGCCGCGTCGCGCTGATCGCGTGAGAGGCCTCGCCAGACGGTGTAGCTTTTGGCCAGGGCTAGCAGCACGTGCAGCAACACCCGAAGCAAGCGCCAGATGCCCACGCCCACCGACAGTGGCCAGGGCCACTGCGAGCGCTGAGCGTGCGGCTGAACCACCTGCCCGGAAGGCTCAAGACTCATGACAAGGCCGCAGCGCGCGGGCTTTCATGGGCCACCTGCCCCGCCACCAAGGTGGTGCGTACCCGCCCGGCCAGCTCGAAACCCGTGATCTCGAAAGCGAAGGGGGTGTGCTTGCCCTGGCTGATGAGCGCATCGGGCTGCACGCACCAGCGCTCGGCCGGATCGAAGAGCACCAGGTCGGCCACGCCGCCCTGCACCAGCCGTCCCGCACTGGAGGCCAGCGAGCCCAGCGCATCGCCCAGCACCGTGACCGGGCCCTGGGTGACCACCGCCAACGCGCGCCGCAAGGCGGCAGGCTCGGGCTGGTCCTTGGCATCGGCCCCGGCCCATTTCAGGGCCAGGCTGAGCAGCAACTCCAGGCCGGTGCCCCCTGGCGTGGCTTCGCCAAAGGGCAAGGTTTTTTCGTCCGCATCCACCGGGGCGTGATCAGACACCAGGGCGTCGATGGTGCCGTCGGCCAGGCCGGCTTGCAGCGCATCGCGGTCACGCCCTTGGCGCAAAGGCGGTGTCAGACGCATGGCCGGGTTGAAGTAGCCGATGTCCACATCGGTCAGCATCAGCGAGTTGATGCTGACATCGGCGGTGATGGGCAGGCCCTCTTTCTTGGCCTGGCGCACCAGTTCCACCCCAGCCGAACTGGAGAGGCGACACAGGTGCACCCTGGCCCCTGTGGCGCGCACCAGATCCATGATGGTGTGCAAGGCGATGGTCTCGGCCGCCACCGGCACGCCGGACAGCCCCAGGCGCGTCGCCACGGGGCCGCTGGCGGCCACGCCTTTGCCCAGCCAGGCGTCTTGCGGACGCAGCCACACGGCATAGCCGAAGGTGGCAGCGTACTGCAACGCCCGCTGCAACACCTGGGTGTTGGCGATCGCCACCTCAGCCTGGGAGAACCCCACGCAGCCGGCCTTGGTCAGCTCGGCCATATCGGTCAGGGCCTCGCCCTTCAAGCCACGGGTCAGAGCCCCCAGGGGGAACAGGCGACAGCGGCTCAGTTTGCGGGCGCGCAGTTTGAGCATCTCGACCAGGCCGGGCTCGTCCAGCGTCGGGTCGGTGTCCGGCAGGCAGACCACGCTGGTCACCCCGCCCGCAGCGGCGGCTGCCAGTTCGGATTCGAGCATGCCTTTCTGTTCTTCGCCGGGTTCGCGCAGGCGGGCTGCCAGATCGACCAAGCCAGGGGCCACGATGAGGCCCGTGGCGTCGATGGTGCGGTCGGCCACGAAATCGGCGCTGACTTGCCCGATGGCGCTGATGCGCCCGGAGGTGATGGCCAGATCGCCGACCTGGTCCAGGCCGGACGCGGGGTCGACCAAGCGACCGTTGCGGATCAGGATGGTGCTCATGCTTCGTTGCCTGCAATGATGGACATGACCGCCATGCGGACGGCAATGCCGAAAGTGACCTGGGGCAGGATGACGCTCTGACGGCCATCGGCCACGGTCGAGGCGATCTCGACCCCGCGGTTGATGGGCCCGGGGTGCATGACGATGGCATCAGGCTTGGCCAGCGCCAGCTTCTCGTCCGTCAGGCCGAAGGCCTTGAAGAACTCGCCCGAGCTGGGCAGCATGCCGCCGCTCATGCGCTCGTTTTGCAGGCGCAGCATGATGATGACGTCCGCATCGCGGATGCCCTCTTCCATGCTGTGGCACACGCGCACGCCCATCTCGCGCAGGTCTCCGGGCACGAGGGTGCGGGGG
This sequence comes from Aquabacterium sp., assembly GCA_046295615.1. Taxonomy (GTDB): domain Bacteria; phylum Pseudomonadota; class Gammaproteobacteria; order Burkholderiales; family Burkholderiaceae_C; genus Aquabacterium. The sequence goes on along the minus strand of JBKBMV010000001.1, from coordinate 33,184 downwards.
CCCACCACGCGCACTTCGGGCACCCCCAGGGTGGTCAGTGCGTGGATGTTGGAGCGCGCCACGCGCGAGTGCACGATGTCACCCACGATGGCCACGGTCAGGTTGGTGAAGTCTTTTTTGTAGTGCCGGATGGTGTACATGTCCAGCAGCGCCTGCGTGGGGTGCGCATGGCGGCCATCACCGGCATTGATCACGTGCACATGGGGTGCCACATGCTGGGCGATCAGGTAAGGCGCACCCGATTCGCTGTGACGCACCACGAACATGTCGGCACTCATCGCACTCAGGTTGGCGATGGTGTCCAGCAGGCTCTCGCCCTTGGAGGCCGACGAGCGCGCGATGTCGAGGTTGATCACGTCGGCACTGAGACGCTTGGCCGCGATCTCGAAGGTGGTGCGGGTGCGGGTGCTGTTCTCGAAGAACAGGTTGAACACGCTCTTGCCGCGCAGCAGCGGCACCTTTTTGACCTCGCGCTCGTTGACGCTGACGAACTGCTCGGCCGCGTCCAGGATCTGGTGGATGATGGCTTTGGGCAGTCCTTCGGTGGACAGCAGGTGGATCAGCTCTCCGTGCTGGTTGAGCTGCGGATTGCGTTGGGGTTTTCTGATGGGCAGGGAGGTGGTCATCACACCCTCTCGAAATGAAACTGGAAGCGGCCATCGTCGGCACGGTCGAGCGACACACGCTCTTCAGCCGGCAGTGTGATACGGGCGGCCGAGTACGCCGGCTCGATGGGCAACTCACGGCCGCCGCGGTCGACGAGCACCGCCAGGGTCACGCTGGCAGGACGACCGAAGTCGAACAATTCATTGATCACGGCGCGCGTGGTGCGGCCGGTGTAGAGCACGTCGTCGATGAGCAGGATGCGCTGGCCATCCACCTCGAACGGCAGGTGCGTGGCGTCTTTGCTGGACACCATGCCGCGTGAGCCGAAATCGTCGCGGTGCAAGGCCGACGAGATCACGCCATGCGGCGTGCTCAGGCCCAGGTCCTGATTGAGGCGCTCGGCCAGCCAGGCGCCACCCGACCACACCCCCACCAGCACGGTATCGGGCATGACCAGGCGTCGCACGCCGGCCAACAGGTTGGTGTAAAGCGCCTCGGCATCCAGCCTCAGGGTGTAGGGGGTGTTCACTCAAGCCTCTCCTGGCGGGCTGCCTGGGTCGGGCACGGGCAGCGCGTTGAAATACTGTTGAAGGATGATGGCCGCCGAGGCGGCATCCAGATCGCGAGCGCCACCGGTGTGCGCTTCGGTGGTGGAGTAACGTTCGTCGACTTCAATGACTGGCCGTTGAAAGCGCCCGGACAGTTGCCGGCCAAACTTGCGGGCCCGGGCGGTGTTCTCGTGCTCGGCCCCGTCTGGGTGAAAGGGCACCCCAATCACCAGCGCATCGGGCGCCCACTCGGCAATCAACTGCCCAATGGCCTTGAAGCGGGCATCACCTTCAGCGCTGATGGTGCGCAAGGGCTGAGCCTGGCGCATCAGGCTGTTGCCCGTGGCCACCCCCACGCGCTTGAGGCCGTAGTCAAAGGCCAGAAAGGTTTGAACCGGGCCCGTGCTGGCGAGGCTCATGCGTGGCCCGCCTCGGCCATGAGGAAGTTGCGGTCCACGCCCAGCAGCGACAGCGCCTGGTCGTAGCGCTGCTCGACCGGGGTGTCAAAAATCAGCTCGGGCTGAGCCGCCACCGTCAACCAGCCATTGCGGCCGATTTCTTCTTCCAGTTGGCCGGCGCTCCAGCCGGAGTACCCCAGGGCGATGAACACCTTGCGGGGACCGGCGCCATGCGACAGCGCCTCGAGCACATCGCGCGAGGTGGTCATCTCCAGGCCGCCGTTGATTTTCAGGGTGGAGGCGTAATGCCCGCCCTCTTCGTCCAGCCGCTCATGCAGCACAAAGCCGCGCTCGGTTTGAACCGGGCCCCCATAAAACACGGGCGCATCGGCCAGATCGTCTCGCGCCAGTTTGAGGTCAACCTTGCTGAACAGCTTGGGCAGGTCGATGTCGGTGGGACGATTGATGACCAAGCCCAGCGCCCCCCGCTCGTTGTGCTCGCACAAGTAGACCACGGTGCCGGCAAAATGGTCATCGCGCATGCTGGGCATGGCAATGAGAAACTGATTGGTCAGGTCGATGGGGAAGGATGATCCGGCGGACATTCTTGAATTTTAGTCGCCTCGCCCTGCTTCGCCACGAACTTCGTCACAACACCATGAGCGAACCGATGCTGTCTGGTCTGGTGTGGTTTCGGCGTGATTTGCGTCACACCGACCACGCTGCCCTCTTCCACGCCCTGAAAGGCTGCCGCAAGGTCTGGTGCGCCTTCGTGTTCGACACCGAGATCCTGGACGCCCTGCCCCGCCAGGATCGGCGGGTGGCCTTCATCCGCGAAAGCCTGGTGGAGCTGGACCAGGCGCTGCGCGAGCTGGCCCTGGCGGCCGGGGTGCCTCACCCCGAGCAGGTGGGGCTGATCGTTCGGCACGGGGCCAGCCGGGTTGAAATCCCGAAACTGGCGGTACAACTGGGCGTGCAGAACGTGTACGCCAACCACGACGACGAGCCCTCGGCCCTGGCCCGTGATGCAGCCGTGCGGGGACGCCTGAGTGACGACGGCATCATGCTGTACACCTTCAAAGACCACGTGATCTTTGAGCGCAGCGAGGTGATGACGAGCAATGACACGCCGTACAGCGTGTTTACACCCTACAAACGTGCCTGGCTGAAGAAACTGGAGCCGTTTTACCTGAAGGCTTACCCGGTGGAGCGGTATGCCCGGCACCTGGCCGCGACGCCGCCGGCCTTGCGCCCGGCCTGCGGGTCGGACGCCCCGGCCGTGCCCACCCTGCCCGAGATGGATTTCGAACCCGTGACCGACCTGAAGGTGCCGCCAGGCATGTCTGGCGCGCAGGCCTTGCTGGACGACTTTCTACCCCGGCTGGACCGCTACCACGAGACGCGCGACTTTCCGGGCACCAAGGGGCCCAGCTACCTGTCACCCCACCTGCGCTTTGGCACGGTGTCGGTGCGCCACCTGGCCAGCCTGGCCTGGGCCCGCATGCAAGAAGGCTCCGAAGGAGCTGAAACCTGGCTCTCTGAGCTGATCTGGCGCGATTTCTATCACCAGATCCTGCACCACCACCCCCATGTGGTCGGCCACGCCTTCAAACGAGATTACGAACGCATCAAATGGGCTCACGGCGCCAAAGCCAAAGCCTGGTTCCGGGCCTGGTGCGACGGCCGCACTGGCTACCCGCTGGTGGACGCCGCCATGCGCCAACTCAACCAGACGGGCTACATGCACAACCGGCTGCGCATGGTCACCGCCAGTTTCCTGACCAAAGATTTAGGGATCGACTGGCGCTGGGGCGAGGCCTACTTTGCTGAAAAGCTGCTGGACTTCGACCTGGCCGCCAACAACGGCGGCTGGCAATGGGCCGCCTCCACCGGGTGCGATGCCCAGCCCTACTTCCGCATCTTCAACCCCATCCACCAAAGCGAGAAGTTCGACCCGCAGGGCAAATTCATCCGACGTTACGTGCCTGAACTGGCCAGCCTGCCCGACAAGGCCATCCACGCGCCCTGGCTGGCGCGCCCCGCCGATCTGGCCGCCAGTGACGATCTGGTGCTGGGCCGCGACTATCCGGCGCCCATCGTGCAGCACGACGAGGCCCGGGCCGAAACCCTGGAGCGCTTTGCGGTGGTGAAAGCCGCTGGTTGACCGTTATTTCAGGCCAGGCTCAGAACAGTTCGACGTCGCCCACCACGGCATCCTCGCCCTTGAGGATGCCAGCCCGCACCAAGGCCTCGTGGCAGTGGACCTGGTTGCGGCCGCTGTGCTTGGCGTGATAGACGCTTTCGTCAGCACGCTGGAAGGCCAGGTTGGGCGTGTCTTGTCGACGCACCTCGGTGAACCCCAGGCTGACGGTGACCCTGCCCACCTGTGGGAAGGGATAGGACTCGACGTTGATGCGGAAGCGCTCGAAAGCCCCTCGGGCATCGTCTTCGGTGCCACCACGCAGCAGCACCACGAACTCTTCCCCACCGAAACGGTACAGGCGGTCGTAGTGGCGGAACGACTGGCGCATGATGCGCGCCACCAGCACCAACACTTCGTCGCCAATCAGGTGCCCGAAACGGTCGTTGACCGACTTGAAGTGATCGATGTCGATCACCCCGATCCAGTAGCCCGTGGCGATGTTCGTGCGGCGCTCATCCGCCAGGTCGGCCGCCGACGCATGCACATCCGGCATGGAGGCCTTGAGGAAGGTGGCGTCGAAGGTCTGGCGGTTCAGCAGCCCGGTCAAGGCGTCTCGCTGGCTGGATTCCAGCAGGTTCTGGAAATTGCCAAACACCTTCAACAGGGTCTGAATGGGGCGCAATTCAGCCGCTGACAAGGGCTTGTCGGTGCGCACCTCGAGCACGCCCGGCATGCCCAGCTCGATCAACAGCGGGAGCACCGTTAAATGGCTGCCAGGCTCATCAGGTGCAGGTTGAACCTCAACCTGGGCCAGGGCCCGAGCGGCCACGGCCTGAGCCCGCATGGGGTAGGCCCCCTCGAGCGGCAACTGGTGCAAATCCACCCAGGGGGGATCGCTGACCGTGAGTTGCCCCCGACGGGCCAGCCCGCACTGGTACCAGTGACGCTGCTCGTCTTCACGCCCCACCAGCCGGTACACCCCGGCGCTGCGCGCGCCCAGCAAATCCAGCACACCCTGGGCCAGGGACACATCCAGCAACTCGCGGTCACGCTGAGCGGTCAGCGTGGCAAGGTGGGACATCGCGTCGCTGGGTTCAGGACGGATATCGCCAGGCGGATCTGCGGTGGACGGAGACTGCTTGGGCATGCGTGGGTTCAAGCCGGTACAAAGGTGGCCGCGTAACGGGCCACCAAGGCGAGCAATTCTTCCTCACTGTAAGGCTTGCCGAGGTAATGGTTCACGCCTAGTTGAACGGCATATTCCCGGTGTTTCTGAGCGATGCGGGACGTGATCATGATGATCGGCAGGTGGGCCAGCTTGGCATCCGCGCGGATGTTGCGGGCCAGATCGAAGCCGTCCATGCGGGGCATTTCGATGTCCGACAACACCACGGCGGGCACTTCGCGTGCCAGGCATTCCAGGGCCTCCAGGCCGTCTTTGGCCAGCACCACGCGGTAGCCCTCGCGCGCCAGCAGACGCTGGGTGACCTTGCGCACCGTCAGCGAATCATCCACCACCAGCACCGACGGCGTCTGGGCCACAGCGGGCTCGGTCACCTCCGGCACAACCACGGCCGCAGCGGCGCCCGGCGTGAGCCACTGCGCCTGGGCGCCCAGCGCCTCAACGGCCTGCAGCGTCAGCTGGCGGGCGCTGTCACCATATACCGTGGCCAAGGCCACGGGGTTGTAGATGAGGCTGACTGCGCCCGAAGCCAGCAGCGTCATGCCCGCCAGACCGGGCATGCGCGACAACTGCGGCCCCAGGTTTTTCACCACCACTTCCTGGTTGCCCAGCACTTCGTCCACGTGCATGGCGATGCGCTGTTGCGCCGAGCGGATCACCACCACCGGCAGGCTGCGGCCCGACTCGGTGCCCATCGGGCTGTGGTTCAGCAAGGCCCCCACCCAGTGGAAGGGCAGGATCTGGTCACCCAGTGTGAACTGACCGGTGCGGTACGCCTGCTCCACCTCGATGGGGCGGGCGCGCCGCACGATCTCGATCAAGTGTGTGGGCACCGCCAGGCTCATGGTGCCGCAACGCAGCATCACCACCTTGGTCACGGCGGTCGTCAAGGGCAGTACCAGGGTGAAGGTGGTGCCGGCGCCCGCCGTGGTGCGCGTCTCGATCCGTCCACCCATGGCGTTGACTTCAGAGCGGACCACATCCATGCCGATGCCCCGGCCCGCCAGCTCGGTGACCTGGTCAGCCGTCGAGAACCCGGGCGTGAAGATGAACTGGGTGAGCTCACGGTCAGAAAGTTCATCACCAGCCGACACCAGCCCCATACGTTCAGCCCGCTGGCGGATGCGCTGCAGGTTGAGCCCGGCGCCGTCATCGGCCACCTCGATGGCCACTTCGTTGCCTTCCTGGCGCAGGCTGACCGTGATCTGACCGCTGGCTGGCTTGCCGGCCGCGGTGCGCGATTCAGGCATTTCGATGCCGTGGGTCACGCAGTTGCGCAGCAGGTGCTCGAAGGCCCCCACCATCCGCTCCAGCACGCCACGGTCCACCTCGGTGTTGCCCCCCACGATGTCCAGCCGTACCTGCTTGCCGGTTTCCTTGCCCGCCAGGCGCACCACGCGGTACAGGCGGTCGGACAGGCTTTCGAACTCCACCATGCGCGTGCGCAGCAGGTCGTCCTGCAGATCACGGGTCAGGCGGGCCTGGGCGGCCAGTTGGTCTTCAGCCGTTTCCAGGTTGCGCTGCAGGGTGCGCTGCACGGTGGCCACGTCGTTCACCGACTCGGCCATCATGCGGGTCAATTCCTGGAAGCGCGTGTAGCGGTCAAACTCCAGCGGGTCAAAATCCTGACGGGCTGCACGGGCTGCCTCCAGCTTCGTGCTCATCTCGGTTTCGGCCTGCAGTTCGATGTCTCGCAGGTGGTGGCGCAGACGATCCAGGTTGTCCGTCAGGTCGGTCAGCGAGCCACGGATCTGCTCCACCTGGGACTGCAGGCGGGTGCGGGTGATGGCCACCTCGCCCGCGTGGTTGACCAGACGGTCCAGCAGTTGCGGGCGCACCCGCACCGCCGCCTGTGCCACCACGGCGTCTTTCGGGGCACCCGTGGTGACCACGGTTTCGCCGGTGCCCGGGGTGAACTTGGCCCAAGGCACAGGCGCAGCATCCACCGGCGCTGGCGCCGCCGAAGGGGCATCGACGGTGGTCGAATCCGCGGACACCGCCGCCGACGCCTCGGCCGGCACATCAGCCGTCGCGCCTGAGAAGGCGGCCGCGTCCGTCAATTCAGGCGCGGCCTCGACAGGCTGCGCTTCGCCGTTCTCCAGCACCGGGGGCAAGGCCGCCAGCTCATGGGCTGCGGCCACGCCTTCGGCTTGTTGACGGCGCAAGGCCTCGAACACCTCGATCAGCTGGTCCACGCGGGCTTCAAGCGGGGCCAGCTCTTCGGTGCGCACACTGTCTTGAGCCAGCAAACGCTCGATGGCCGACTCCATGCGGTGGGCCATTTCACCCAGGCGCATGGCACCCGCCAGGCGCGCACCGCCCTTGAAGGTGTGCAAGGTGCGCATACAGGCGGTGGCCGCCGCGGGGTGCTCGGGCATGTCCAGCCATTGCCGAGCCTGCACGGCCAGCTGAGGCAACAATTCCTGGGCCTCTTCTTCGAAGATGGGGAAGAGGTCCAAATCGACCGCGTCTTCAGCGTCGATGTCGCAGTCATCCTCCCACTGGGCCTGCGGCAGGATGGCCGACAGAGGTTGGGGTGGCAGGGGTTCAGGGCGCTGGATGGGCTCGTCCACAGGCTCGGGCGCGGGAGCAGGCTCGGGCGCGGACTCTGCCACCGCATCCGCATCGTGCACCAGCGTCAGGTGGCTGCGAGCTGGGGGCAGCCCGCCGTCGGCAGCCTCAGCCTGGGCGCTCAGCAGCCGGTTCTCCAGGCGCAGGGCCGCAGCCTGGTTGGCCTCGGCCAAACGAACCATCAACTCTTCAGACGGCGACTTCAGGAAGCCGGCCGCAAACTGGTGCAGCAGGCGACGAATCTCGTCTGCCGCCTCGTTGAACAAGGCCAGCTCGTCTGGCAGCACCTGGCCCAAGGGCTGGCAATGCGCCAGCACATGCTCCAGCTGTCGGGCCAGCTGAGACAGGTCGGTGTACCCGACGGTGCCGGAGTTGCCCGCCAGCGAGTGGGCCAACGCCACCATGTCGTCACTGACCGGACGGTGGGGCTCCAGGGCCCATTCGCTCAGGGCGGTGCTCAGGCGCCGAGACTGTTCGTCCGCCTCATTGAGGTAGATGTTGAACAGAGGGATGCTGATGCGCAGGTGGCCAATGACCTTGACCTGTTCGTCATCGGCAGCCAGGGCCTCATCGGCCGGCGTGACCGCTGGGGGGGCTTGGGGGGCTTCCAGGGGCGCTTCCAGGAGCGCGTCTGGCGAGGCTTCTTGAGATGCCTCTTGAGGAGCGTCCTCCGCCTCCAGGCTCAGGACGATGCGCTCGTGCTCGGGCACCACGTCCAGCAGGTCGGCAGAAGCACCCTCACCCAACTCGCCCGCCACGGTGGTGGCCTCTTCAGCCGGCACATCGGGCGCGCCATCCAGCTCCTTGAGGTCCAGCACCAAGTCGTCCAGCACCAGCACCTCGGGCGCGACCACGGGGGGGGTGTCGGGCACCTCCAGTGCCATGACATCGGTGTCCACCGCATCAACGCCCGCGGCATCAGCCGGCTGGGGCTCGGCGTCCGACACCGGTGCCTCGGCCAGCACGGGTGGGTCACCCGCGGGCTGAGACACCGGAGAGGACTCCCCCAGTGTCAGGCGCTCTCCTCGTTCTCGCAGGGCGGTGGCCGCGTCGATGATGGGTTGTCCGCGCCATTGGCCATCTCGGCCCTCGGCGATGTCTTGGGTCCAGCCCGCAAAGGCGTCCAGCAACTCGGCACTGAGCCCCAGCAGATCCGCCGAGGCCGGCACCTGGGCGGCCAGTGTGGCGTTGTAGAGCTGTTCGCACGCCCAGGCCGCTTCGCCGTAGGCATTCAGCCCCACCATGCGCGAGCTGCCCTTCAGGGTGTGGAAGGCACGGCGCACAGCCGTCATGGCCGTCAAGTCATCCGGAGCCGTTTGCAAATCGGCCAGGGCCGAGCGGGCGTCGCCGACCACTTCCTGGGCTTCCTCCAGGAAGATGCCACGCATCTCGTCATCTTCTTCCAGGCCGGTGGCTTCCACAGGCGCTGGGGCTTCGGGCACCAGGGGCGCCAGAACGACGGCCTCAGGCTCGGGCTCGGGCTCAGGCTCGGCGGTGATTTCAGCAATCACCAATTCAATCTGTTCTTTGGCCTGGGCCAGGGCCTCCGGGTCGTCAGCCTCGTGCAACTGAGCTTGCGCCTGGCTGAGGGTCTCGGCCAGCTCGGGCTGGTCCTGCACCATCGGCGTGTCGGCCAGGCGCTGCAGCTCTTGCTCCAGCACCTCGGGCGCGGCGTCCTGTTGCAGCACCTGCGAGAGGTCTTCGGCCACGGCCTGGGCCTCGGTACGCTGCACGGCGTGCACATGCTGCACGGCCGCCTCGACCGGGTCATCCGGGGTCAGGACGCGCGTTTTTTTTTCCCGGCCCATCAGCGGGGACAGCAGGCCCGTCTCGGCATCGAAGGTGAACAGGTGGCGTGTCAGTGCAGGCTGCACGCCCATCATGTCCACAAGGAAGCCCAAAGCGCCCAGATTGGTGGCCAAGCGGTCGAACACCCCGGCCTGTCCGGCCGCATCGATGTCCAGGTCATCGCGCAGCAGGTGGTCCACGTCCTCGCGCATGCGCACCGCCGCTTGCACGGCCATGTCCAGCCCCAGCACGGCCAACACACCACGCATGCTTTGCAATTGGGCAGGCACCGCCACCAGGGGATGCCGCTCGGACGGCTGGCGGAAGAACTGGTCGATCTGCTTTTCGCACTCGGACAAGGTGGTGCGCAATTCCTGCACCACACTGCCCATGGTCTGGCGGTCGGACACCCGGCGGTACAGGTCTTCCATCCACGCTTCGAGCGGCGAGGGCTCAGCCCCCAAGCGCGTCTGGCTGATGCGTTCGGCCAGGCGGCGCACGCGGTCTTGCTGCTCCGGGTGGTCGAACTCGCCGTCTTCGAGGCTGGCCTCGAGGTAGAGGATGGCGGTGGCCACTTCCATGGCCAGGGTGGGCCGCGGGGCCTGAGCCGAGCTCACGGTTTGGGCCACGGCCTCACCCAAAGCTTGCGCCAGCACGTCGCCAGAAGGGTAGAGTCGGTTGAGCGAATCACCCACCAGGCTGAACTGCTCGTTCAAGCCGCCAATGCGCAAGAGCTCGCCGCCCGAAACGGCCGACCAGCCCTCTTTGGCGCCCGCCACACGTTTGATGGCCTGCTGGATGACGCCGGGATCATGCTTGCCCAGGGCGGAACGGGTCAGATCCACCGGCTGGTGGCGTGACAGGCCGAAGGTCTGACGCACCTTGGACAGGATGGATGCGTTGGCGTCCTCCGGGGAGGATGCGGCCTGCGCACAAAAGAACAACAACTCGTTGGCCAGCCGGTCGGACGGCCCGCCCAGCCCCTTGGCCAGCTGACGTAGCTGGCTCAGCAGCGAGGACAAGACGCGCTTGGCGTGCACCCCCAGGGGCACATGACGCTGTGCCAGGCCCTCCAGGAAACCTGCTGCCAGCATCCAGGTGGCGCATTCGCGGTGGGCGCGTCGCTGGTCGGCATCCTTGGCCAAAGCCCCACACAGATCCGCCAGATTCTGGGCGTCTTCGCCCTGGTTGCGCTTGAGCAGGCTCAGCAGCCCCCGCTCGAAATCATCGATCGTGACCGCATCGGGTGCGCGAGGCGCCACCGTCTCGGGGGGAGTGAGCACAGACTCCAGGGCCAGCGTGGGCCAGTCCTGGCTCCAGAGGTCGGACGGGCGCGGCAGACCTTGCCCCAGTCGGGCCATCAAGGCCTCGTACTGAGGGAACAGCGCCACGGCCGTGACCGGCTTGCCCGCCAGCTTGCGGGCGATGTAATCCAGCAGCGCGAACGAGGCGCGCTCGATGTCGCCCACGGCGGCCGCATCCATGGCCTGCGGGCGAGACACCCACTTCTGCACCAGGTTCTCGCTGGCCCGCAGCAGGGTGGCCCCTGCGGTCAAGCCCGCCAGCTCCAGCGCGCCCGCACTCTGGTGCAGCTGCTGGCGCGCTGTGCGCAGCACCAACGGGTCGAGTGCGTCCAGATCCGAGGCCTGATCGGCGCTCAGGTCCTTCAGGCAACGCTGGAGGGCTTTGTGGGTGGCGTCCAGCGAGCGGCGCAACTCCTCATGCACCCAAGCCAGGGCGCTGAGGTCATCGGCCGGCGACGCGGCGAGATCGTGGTGCAGGCTGTCCATGGATCAGGCAATCTTGAATCGGGCCACCGACTGTTGCAGTTCCTGAGCGGTCTTGGACAACTCTCTCACCAACTGGGTGGTCGAGCGGGTGCCCTCACCGGTCTGTTCTGTCACGGCAAAGATGTGCTGGATGTTGGAGACCACCACATTGGCGCTGTCGGCTTCCTTCAGCGCCTGGGCAGAAATCTCTTCAATCAGTTCAGCGAGTCGACGCGACACGCGGTCGATGTCGTTCAGCGCGGCACCAGCCGCATCCGACAGTCGGGCCCCTTCCACCACCCCTTGCGTGGAGCGCTCCATGGCGGCCACGGCGTCTTGGGTGTCGGTCTGAATGGTGCGCACCAGCGCCGCAATTTCGCGGGTCGCGTCGGCCGAGCGTTCGGCCAGTCGCTGCACTTCTTCGGCCACCACCGAGAAGCCGCGACCGGCTTCACCGGCCGAGGCGGCCTGGATGGCGGCGTTCAAAGCCAGCACGTTGGTCTGTTCGGTGATGTCGGAAATCAGCTCGGTGATTTCGCCGATCTCTTGTGACGATTCGCCCAGCCGCTTGATGCGCTTAGAGGTTTCCTGGATCTGCTCGCGGATGGTGTTCATACCGCCGATGGCGTCCTGCACGGCCTTCAGACCCTGGTCGGCGGCGCTCAGCGATTGACGCGCCACCTCGGCCGACTCTTGAGCCTGAGCGGACACGTCGTTGATTCGGCCCGCCATGCGCAGCACGGATTCACCGGTTTCACGGATCTCACGCAACTGTTCGTCAGAGGCTGCCAGCAGTTCGGTCGACGTGGCTTCCACCTGAGCGGTGGTTTCCGTCACCCGTTGCACGGTGCTTTGTACCTGCGCCACCAGGGTGCGCAGTTCTTCCACGGTGAAGTTCACCGAGTCGGCGATGGCGCCAGTGATGTCCTCGGTCACGGTGGCTTGTTGGGTCAAGTCACCTTCAGCCACCATCTGCAGTTCGTTCATCAGTCGCAAAATGGCGGCTTGGTTGGCGTCATTGACGCGCTTGGCCTCGCGCTCCTGGCGCTCCGCTTCCTGGCGCTGGAACTCAGCAACCTGAGCTCGGTGGCGTTGGTCGGTCAGGAAGACGCGCAGCAGGCCATAGGCGGCACCCGAGGTGAGCACCAGGAAGACCAGGATGATGGCAATGTTCAGACCGCCGATGCCGGTCCCTTCGGCCAGGCGTTGCTGCACAGACTCCAGACCTTTGCGCAGCGGTTCGCTGTCGTCAATCACGGCCACCTGGGCATCACGAGCCGCCACCAGGTTCTGCAAAGACCCCAGAATGAAAGACGACTGAGCGCGCGTGTCTTCGAAAATCTTCAGCAGGTCTTCCAACTGTGCCTTGATGTCTGGGTTGCGCGCCGGGCTCAGACCCAGCTCGGCATTGCCGTTGAGCAGGCCTTCAGCCAGTTCCTTGAAGGCGTTCAAATCCTTGCCCAGCAGGAACACCGCCTCGGTGGACACGCCTTCCACGGTCAGGAATTCGTTGGCCGACTTACCGATCCGCTGCGTCAGCATCACCAGCTGATTGAGCGCATTCGCTTCGGCCGCCGTCAAGGCGCCACCTTCGATGCGAGTGGTGGCGATGCCTTCGGCCAGATCCAGCAACTCGGACGACTGGGTGTTGACCTGGCGCAGCGCGGAGCTCACCTGGGTCAGGGTCTGCTTCTGGTCCAGCACGAACTTGGCGTTCTTTTCAGCGCGCTCGACCAGCGGCAGCAGGGGGATCAGCGCCTCGGCCGCTTCACCACCCAGCTTGGCGAGGCCGCGCTCGGCATCGCCTTGAGCCAGACCACGCACGTTGGAGCCCAGCACCGCTGCGCTCTCCTGCACTTCCTGGAAGGCCTGCTCACGACCCACCAGGGCCTGAGACACCGATTTCGCCAGCCGTTGCGACTGCATCAGGGCCTGACCGGTGGCACCGGCCTGAGAGGCGCGGCGGTCAGCGGCCGTGACCGAGAGGAACGCCCCCAGCACCAGACCAAGCACACCCACGGCCAGCGCACCAGCCAGCAGGCGCTGCTGGCGATCCAGGCGCAGATGCCCGATCAGGGGCAGGCCCGTGCGCGGCTCGGCGCTGGTGGCATCGGCGGCCAACTCGGCCCGCTGATCCAGGTAGTCGGGCGGGAACTCGGACGGGGCCGATTCGGAGATGATCGAATCCGTGACCGAGCTGGTGGTGTTGGTCGACTGGATCGTGGACGACCCCGCCTGCGTTTGCGTGTCCACCGCCTGCGGCCCGTTGGCCGTGACCAGGCCTTCGGTGCTCAACGCCTCGGGCTGGACCTCGTCCTCGTCCTGCTTCTTGCTCAGTTCCTTGATGCGACTCAGGAAGCTCATGTCCCACTCCAAACAGACGGTTGCACGCGTGCTCGCCCCAACAGTGGCTCACGCGTCGATTTTCAAAAAGACCTCATCCGCGGCCAGAGCCGCCAGATTCAATTCGTACCAGGTGCGGCCCTGCTCATCGCGCATGGTCTGCCCGAAGAAGGCCGGCTTGTGCTCACCATCCGCAGGCGTCACCAATTGCATGGCCCCGGCATTGCGCAGGCCCAGCAGGCGGTCCACCAGCAAGGCCACATTGACCTGGAGCGCCGTGTTGAAGGCCACCAGGCGAGAGGCATCCCGTCCGCCGTCGGTCCCGCCGAAGGGACCCGCCGCGCGCTGCATACCCAGAAACCGGGACAGATCAACCACCCCATGGAGTTGGCCCCGCAAATTGGCCACGCCGAGAAACCAGGGCTGGCTGTGAGGCACCGCCTGCATGGCGCCAGGCGAGAAGATCTCGCCGGCCTGATCCAGCGGCAACAGAAACCCTTGCTGCGCCATTTCAACGGCCAGCCAGCTGCGCACCGGCGCGTGCTGACGGGCGTCCTGCAAGCGCTGGGCCAAACGTTGCTGCAGGGCTTTGAGCGCTTCCTTGTTTGCCATGGTGTGCCCGGATCAGCCGAAAGCCTTGATCTTGGACATCAGCTCATCGGGGTTCACCGGCTTGACCACGTAATCACGGGCGCCTTGGCGCATGCCCCACACGCGGTCGGTTTCCTGGTTCTTGCTGGTGCAGATGATGACCGGCACATTGGCGAACCGGGGGTCGCGGGTGATGGCCCGGGTCAGTTGGAAACCATTTTGTCCGGGCATGACCACGTCCATCAGGATGAGGTCAGGCACCTCTTCCTGCAGACGGCGCAGGGCCTCTTCGCCGTTTTCGGCGGTGCGCACCTGATAGCCTTTTTTGGTCAACAGCTCCGACAAGACGTGCAGTTCGGTCTTGGAGTCGTCTACGAGCAGTATTTTTTGAATCGGCATGGCTGGCTCAGGAGAAAAAACACATCAGACCCGCGCGCAGGGGCTCACACTGTGGCGTGTTGAGCCACAGCCTGCAGCAGCTGGTCTTTGGTGAAGGGTTTGGTCAGGTAGTCTTGCGACCCCACCATGCGGCCGCGGGCTTTGTCGAACAGGCCATCCTTGGACGACAACATGATCACCGGCGTGCGCGCGAAGCGAGGGTTGCGCTTGATGATGGCGCAGGTCTGGTACCCGTCGAGTCGAGGCATCAGGATGTCGCAGAAGATGATGTTGGGCTCGTGGTCGTTGACCTTGGACAGGGCATCGAATCCATCTTCGGCCAACACCACCTCATATCCCCCTTGCTTGAGGAAGATCTCGGCGCTGCGGCGAATGGTGTTGCTGTCGTCGATCACCAGAACCTTCGTGACGGCCTGGCCGTCAGCTTGTACTGCGTCTGACACAGATGGAATCCTCCTTGTGGCCCGTTCGGTCTTTGGATGAGCTGGCGGGCCGTGAAGACCAAACTCCACACCCGAGCAGCCAGGGTGGCCTCACACGGGCACCATGTCGAAATCGTCCTTGCGGGCCCCGCATTCGGGACACACCCAGTTCATGGGCACGTCTTCCCAGCGGGTTCCGGGAGGGATGCCCTCGTCCGGCACACCGGCTGCCTCATCGTAAATCCACCCGCAGATCAGGCACATCCAGGTTTTCAAGTCACTCACCTTGTCTCGAACCGGCTTGAATACAATGCGATGGTCCATTGTAGCCAGCACCTACAGACCCAAATGCAAGGGTTTGTGGGTGAGGTTACCCCTAACTCGGCCCCACGTGGGCCTGCCGCCCCTCCATTGCACGGTCACACCGCATGACAGAGCTCCACTCCGCGCCCGACGCCACCCCCACCCTGCCGGACCCTGAGGGTGGCGCGCCTGCCTGCGTGCTGTGCTTCAACGCCAGCGAGCCCACGGGGGCAGCGGGCTTGGGCGCCGACATCGCCACCATCGCCGCCATGGGGGCGCACGCCCTGCCCGTGTGCACGGGGGTGGTCATTCGTGACACGGCCGAGATCTTCGAGTACCAAGCGCTGGACCCGGACACCGTGGCCGAGCAGGCCCGCGCCGTGCTGGAAGACGCCAGCCCGTCGGCCTGGAAGCTGGGCTTTCTGGGCAACGCAGATGTGATCAGCGCCGTGGCCGAGATCGTGTCCGACTATGCTGACATCCCCCTGGTGGCGCACCTGCCGAACCTGTCGTGGCTCAGCGATGACGAGCAAATGGCCTACCTGGATGCCTTCAAGGAGTTGATCCTGCCGGGCACCATGGTGTTGTCGGGCAACCACAAGACGCTGACCGACTTCCTGCTGCCCGACTGGGACGCCGAGCGTCAGCCCTCGGCGCGCGAGCTGGCCGTGGCCGCTGCCGAGCATGGGGCCAGCTACGTCTTTGTCACCGGCATCCACCTGCCAGACCAGTTCATCGACAATGTGCTGGCCTCACCTGAAGGGGCCATCGCCGGCGAACGCTTCGAGCGTTTCGAGGTGGCGTTTGTGGGCGCGGGCGACACGCTGTCGGCCGCCCTGGCCGCCACCCTGTCCAGCGGCACACCGCTGGATGCCGCCGTGTCAGAGGCGCTCAGCTTTCTGGATCAGTCCCTGGACGCCGGCTTCCGCCCTGGCATGGGCGGCGTCGTGCCTGACCGTTTCTTCTGGGCGCTGCCCCCCGGCGAAGAGGGGGCCGAGGGCCCACCTGGCGAGGCCGCGATCAACGAAGGCTCGCCCCACGACGGCAAGCACCCGCCCACCCCCACACGCAACATCCACTGAAGCCATGTCCCGCAACGATCAGCTGTTCGAACGCGCGCAGCGCGTCATCCCGGGCGGCGTGAACTCGCCCGTGCGCGCCTTCAAGGCCGTCGGCGGCACGCCCCGCTTCATTCAGCGCGCCCAAGGCCCCTACATCTGGGATGCCGATGGCCAGCGCTACATCGACTACATCGGCTCCTGGGGCCCGATGATCCTAGGCCATGGCCACCCCGAGGTGCTCGAGGCCGTGCAGAAAGCGGCCCAGGACGGCTTCTCGTTCGGCGCACCCACGGAGCGCGAAATCGAGCTGGCCGAGGAAATCCTGAAGCTGGTGCCCAGCGCCGAGCAGGTGCGTCTGGTCAGCTCGGGCACCGAAGCGGGCATGAGCGCCATCCGCCTGGCGCGGGGCGCGACGGGTCGCAACAAGATCATCAAGTTCGAAGGCTGTTACCACGGCCACGCCGATGCCCTGCTGGTCAAGGCCGGCTCGGGCCTGGCCACCTTCGGCCACCCCACCAGCGCCGGCGTGCCGGCCGAGGTGGTGCAGCACACCCTGGTGCTGACCTACAACGACATCGAGCAGATCGAGCAGGCCTTTGCCACCCAGGGCTCGACAATAGCCTGCGTGATGATCGAGCCCATCGCCGGCAACATGAACTTCGTGCGCGCCAGCGTGCCATTCATGAAGCGGGTGCGCGAGCTGTGTTCGCAGCATGGGGCCATGCTGGTGTTTGACGAGGTGATGAGCGGTTTTCGCGTGGGTCTGGGCAGCGCCCAGGGGCTGTATGCCCGGCTGATCCCGGGCTTTGCGCCTGACCTGAGCGTGTTCGGCAAGGTGATCGGTGGCGGCATGCCCTTGGCGGCTTTTGCGTCCAGCCGCAAGGTCATGTCCCAGCTCGCGCCGCTGGGCCCGGTCTACCAGGCCGGCACCCTGTCGGGTAACCCGGTGGCCACCGCCTGCGGTCTGGCCACACTCAAGCTGATCCAGCGTCCTGGCTTCTTCGAGCAGCTGGCCGCGCGCACCCAGCAACTGATGAACGGCTTGGTGAGCGCAGCGGCGGATGCTGGCGTGACACTGACGGCCGACAGCGAAGGCGGCATGTTCGGCTTTTTCTTCGCCGACGAGCTGCCGCAGAACTACCAGCAGGTCATGGCCAAGGGCACGGACACCTTCAACCGCTTCTTCCATTTGATGCTGGACCAGGGCGTGTACCTGGCGCCCGCCATGTACGAAGCCGGTTTCGTGAGCGCCGCCCACACTGAACAGGACATTGCCGACACGCTGGCTGCTGCCGCGAACGCCTTCAGAAAGCTCTGATCTCATGCACATCCACATCCTTGGCATCTGCGGCACCTTCATGGGGGGCGTCGCGGCCCTGGCCCGCGAGGCCGGCCACCGGGTCACCGGCTGCGACGCGGGCGTCTACCCGCCCATGTCCGACCAGTTGCGGGCCCTGGGCATCGACCTGATCGAGGGCTACACCGCCGATCAACTGGCCTTGAAGCCCGACCTCTTCGTCATCGGTAACGTGGTCAGCCGGGGCAACCCGCTGATGGAAGCCATCCTGGATGCTGGCCTGCCCTACACCAGCGGCCCGCAGTGGCTGAGCGAGCATGTGCTGCAAGGGCGGCACGTGCTGGCCGTGGCGGGCACCCATGGCAAGACCACCACCACCTCGATGCTGTCCTGGATCCTGGAATCGGCCGGGCTGGAGCCGGGCTTCCTGGTGGGGGGTGTGCCTGAGAACTTTGGCGTGTCGGCCCGCTTGGGCCGCACCGAGGCCTCAGGCGATGGGGCCTCGCGCCCCGCCAGCGGTTTCCCCTTCGTGATCGAGGCCGACGAGTACGACACCGCGTTTTTCGACAAGCGCAGCAAGTTCGTCCACTACCGCCCCCGCACGGCGGTGCTGAACAACCTCGAGTTTGACCACGCCGACATCTTTGCCGACCTGGCAGCGATTGAGACCCAGTTCCACCACCTGGTGCGCACCGTGCCAGCCTCAGGCCGCCTGGTGGTCAACGCCCGCGAAGAGGCCCTGGAGCGCGTGCTGACCCGCGGCTGCTGGAGCGATGTGGCGCGCTTTGGTGTGCGCGGCGACACCCCGGGCTTCCGCGCCCGTGGCGAGCCACACGCCTTTGACGTGCTGAAGGCCGGCGTGCTGGTGGGGCGTGTGGAGTGGGCGCTGCTGGGTGAGCACAATCAGATGAATGCCCTGGCCGCCATCGCCGCCGCCGAGCACGTGGGCGTGTCGCCGCAGCAGGCCTGCGAGGCCCTGTGCCGTTTTGCCAACGTCAAACGCCGCATGGAGATCAAAGGCGAGGTGCGCGGCATCACCGTGTACGACGACTTCGCGCACCACCCCACCGCCATCCGCACCACGGTGGACGGTTTGCGCCAGAAGGTCGGGCCCGACGCCCGCATCCTGGCGGTGTTCGAACCCCGCTCCAACACCATGAAACTGGGCACGATGAAGGCGCAACTGCCCTGGTCACTCGAAGAGGCCGACCTGGCGTTTTGCCACTCAGGCGGCTTGGGCTGGGATGCACGCGAGGCGCTGGCCGAGATGGGCGAGCGCGCGGTGGTGGCTGACACCATCGACGCCCTGGTCGCCAAGGTGGTCAAGGTCGCCCAACCGGGCGATCACATCCTGTGCATGAGCAACGGCGGATTTGGCGGCATCCACGGCAAGTTGCTGGCAGCGCTGGCCTGAGCCAGCGCCGCCACACTCAGACCTCGATCATCACGTCCGAGATCTGCAGCAGGCGGCCTGGGTTCAAGCCCAGCCGAGCCTGGGGCTCAAACAAATCCACCCGGTCGGTGATCAGCCCATCCAGCCCTGCCATCCAGAGCGCATCGGCCTGATCGGCCCGGTTGACGGTGTACGCCAGGACCTTGAGCCCCACCTCGTGGATGGCGTCGATGCGTCGCGCATCCAGAAACGAGTGATGCACCACCAACGCGCGGCAGCCCAAGGTCAGGGCCTGCTGCACGCCGTCCAGTTGCCAGCGGTCCAGCAAGAGGGCTCGGGGCAGTTCAGGCTGAGCGTCACGCGCGGCCTCCAGGGCTTCCTCGCTGAACGAACTGAGCAAGGGCTTCACGGTTGCGTCGCGCCACCAGCGCGCCACCTGCTGGGCTACCACCCGTCCGGTGCGGCGTTCGTCGCCCGGGCTGGGCTTGATTTCCAGATTCACCATCAGCCCGAGGGACTGCAACCAGCGGGCCAACGCCTCCAGGCGCAGCAGCGGCTCACCGGCGTAACAACGCCCATGCCAGCTGCCGGCATCCAAACGCGACAAGGCATCCCAGGTCAGCAAACCAGCGGCCCCCTGCCCGTTCGTGGTTCGATCCAGTTCCGCATCGTGCAGCAAGAAGGGCTCGCCATCGGCACTGAGCTTGACGTCGCACTCGAACATGGCAAACCCATGGTCGGCCCCCAGGCGGAACGCGGCCAGGGTGTTTTCTGGCGCCAGGGTGCCGGCGCCTCGGTGGGCAATCCAGCAGGGGTAAGGCCATTGAGACATGGTGGACTTCAACATCAGGGTTTTCAATGAGGCTTCAGCATAGCAAGGCCTGCCCCCCTCAAACGCCCCCACAACCCTGCTGGAAGTGCCCTTTTCCCGGGAAGGGCCGGGGCGCGTGCGGTACCATCTTGCCTCAGTCGCGAAAA
Organism: Aquabacterium sp.; assembly: GCA_046295615.1. Lineage (GTDB taxonomy): Bacteria > Pseudomonadota > Gammaproteobacteria > Burkholderiales > Burkholderiaceae_C > Aquabacterium. The sequence continues at coordinate 13,391 of JBKBMV010000001.1, read as the reverse complement.
TCGTCCCCACAGCGGCCCTTCACAGTGTCCACACCGTGAAACTGGGAGAGCCGCCCCTTGTTGTTCAGGCCGCCCCGGCCCGATGTGCTTGCGCGACTGGTGTACCCATGAATGCACCTACCGAGCTCACCCACATGACCGCCCAGGTCGCCGACGCGCACGACGACGGCCAGCCCCGCCTGCGCGAGATCCCCTACAACTACACCTCGTTCTCGGACCGCGAGATCGTCCAGCGCCTGCTGGGCCAGCGCGCCTGGGAAGTGCTGAGCCTGCTGCGCGCCGAGCGTCAAACAGGCCGTTCAGCCCGGATGCTCTACGAGGTGCTGGGTGATGTCTGGGTGGTGCAGCGCAACCCCTACCTGCAGGATGACCTGCTGAAAAACCCCAAGCGCCGGGCACAACTGATCGACGCCCTGCACCACCGCCTGGGCGAGGTCAACAAGCGTCGCGACCCCTCGGCCGACGCCGCCCGCGACAAGCTGGTGGGCGAACTGCTGGACGCGGCCCGTCAGGCGGTGAACCGCTTCGCGCGCAACTTCGATGAGGTGGCAGCCCTGCGTGAGCGCGCCACCAAGGCGCTGCGCAAGGTCACCAAGGCCGACAACATCAAGTTTGATGGTCTGAGCCGCGTGTCGCACGTGACCGACGCCACCGACTGGCGTGTGGAATACCCCTTTGTCGTGCTGACACCCGACACAGAAGAAGAGGTGGTCGGCTTGGTGAAGGGCTGTGTCGAGCTGGGCCTGACCATCATCCCTCGCGGAGGCGGAACCGGCTACACCGGTGGCGCCGTGCCGCTGACCTGGAAGAGCGCGGTGATCAACACCGAAAAGCTCGAACAAATGACCGAGGTCGAGCTGGTCGACCTGCCAGGCGTGGATCACAAGGTACCCACCGTGTGGACGGGTGCGGGTGTGGTCACCCAGCGCGTGGCCGACGCGGCCGAGCGTGGTGGTTATGTGTTTGCGGTCGACCCGACCTCGGCTGAGGCCTCGTGCATCGGCGGCAACATCGCCATGAACGCGGGCGGTAAGAAGGCCGTGCTGTGGGGTACGGCGCTGGACAACCTTGCGTCGTGGCGCATGGTCACGCCCGATGCCGAATGGTTGGAGGTGGTTCGCCTGAACCACAACCTGGGCAAAATCCATGACGTTGAAGTGGCGAGCTTCGAGCTGCGCTACTACGCGGCCGATGGCAAAACCCATCTGCGCACCGAACGCCTCGACATCCCTGGCCGCACCTTCCGCAAGGAAGGCCTGGGCAAGGACGTCACCGACAAGTTCCTGGCCGGCCTGCCCGGCATCCAGAAGGAAGGCTGCGACGGCCTGATCACCAGCGCCCGCTGGATCGTGCACCGCATGCCCAGCCACACCCGCACGGTGTGCCTGGAGTTCTTCGGCAACCCGACGGAAGCCGTGCCCTCGATCGTCGAGATCAAGGACTTCATGTTCGAGGAGATGAAGCAGCCGGGTGGCGCTATCCTCGCCGGCCTGGAGCACCTGGACGACCGCTACCTGCGGGCCGTGGGCTATGCCACCAAGAGCAAGCGCGGCACCCTGCCCAAGATGGTGCTGATTGGTGACATCGTGGGCGATGACGAAGACCGCGTGGCGCGCGCCGCCAGCGAGGTCATCCGCCTGGCCAACGGCCGCAGCGGTGAAGGCTTCGTGGCCGTGAGTGCCGATGCGCGCAAGAAGTTCTGGGCCGACCGCAAACGCACCGCCGCCATTGCCAAGCACACCAACGCCTTCAAGGTGAACGAAGACGTGGTGATCCCGCTGCCGCGCATGGGTGAGTACACCCTGGGCATCGAGCGCATCAACATCGAATTGAGCCTGCGCAACAAGCTGGCCTTGGTGGATGCCTTGCAAGCCTTCGTGACCAGCGGCCAACTGCCCATGGGCAAGGTCGAAGACGCCGCCGAGCTGCCCAGTCCCGAGGCCCTGGCCGAGAAAGTGGCCGCCGCCAGCGCCCACCTTCAGACGGTGCGCAAGCGCTGGGCATTCTTGTACGAGCACATCGACACGCCCCTGAGCACGGTCGATGCGGATCTGGTGGCCCTGGGCTACGAACAACACCGCAACGGCCACTACACGCCCCAGGAGGGCGACACCGTCTTCAACCTGCTGCAAACGTGGTCCATCCGCGCCAGCTGGAAGAAGGAAATCCGGGACGAGCTGGCCAAGGTGTTCAACGGCGCGGCCTTGAGCCCTGTGCTGGACGAACTCAAGCGCATCCACAAGCAGGTGCTGCGTGGCCGCGTGTGGGTGGCCTTGCACATGCACGCTGGCGACGGCAACGTACACACCAACATCCCGGTCAACAGCGATGACTACGAGATGTTGCAGACGGCGCACGAGGCCGTGGCCCGCGTCATGAAGCTGGCACGCTCGCTGGACGGCGTGATCTCGGGTGAACACGGCATCGGCATCACCAAGCTCGAATTCTTGAGCGATGACGAGATCGCCAACTTCACGGCCTACAAGCAGAAGGTGGACCCGGAAGGCCGCTTCAACAAAGGCAAGCTGCTGCGCGGCGCGGCCCTCAAGGCCTTGGGCGACGACGTGCATGCCGCCGACCTGACCGAGGCTTACACGCCCTCGTTCGGCCTGATGGGGCATGAGTCGCTGATCATGCAGCAAAGCGACATCGGCGCCATTGCCGATTCAGTCAAGGACTGCCTGCGCTGCGGCAAGTGCAAGCCCGTGTGCGCCACCCACGTGCCGCGCGCCAACCTGCTCTACAGCCCGCGCAACAAGATCCTGGCCACCTCGCTGTTGGTCGAGGCCTTCCTGTACGAAGAGCAGACGCGCCGTGGCGTGTCCATCGACCATTGGTCCGAGTTCGAGGATGTGGCCGACCACTGCACGGTCTGCCACAAGTGCCTGACGCCCTGCCCGGTCAAGATCGACTTTGGCGATGTGTCGATGAACATGCGCAACTTGCTCAACAAGATGGGCAAGAAGAGCTTCCGTCCTGCGGGTGCGGCCGGCATGGCCATGCTCAACACCAATAACCCGCAAACCATCAAGCTGATCCGCACGGCCCTGGTGGACGTGGCCATGCCGCTGCAGCGTGTGGCCAACGACGTGATGAAGGTGGTGGCCCGCAAACAGACCAGCGCTCCGCCCGCCACGGTGGGCAAGGCCCCGCTCAAAGAAGAGATCATCCACTTCATCAACAAGAAGATGCCAGGTGGCCTGCCCAAGAAGACGGCTCGCGCCCTGCTGGACATCGAAGACAAGGACTACGTCCCCATCATCCGCAACCCCAAGACGACCACGGCCGACACCGAGGCGGTGTTCTACTTCCCGGGTTGCGGCTCGGAGCGCCTGTTCAGCCAGGTGGGCCTGGCCACGCAGGCCATGCTGTGGCACGCTGGTGTGCAAACCGTGCTGCCGCCAGGCTACCTGTGCTGCGGCTACCCTCAGCGCGGTGCTGGCCAGTTCGACAAGGCCGAGAAGATGATCACCGACAACCGGGTGCTGTTCCACCGCGTGGCCAACACGCTGAACTACCTGGACATCAAGACGGTGGTGGTCAGCTGTGGCACCTGCTACGACCAGCTGCAGGGCTACCAGTTCGACAAGATCTTCCCCGGTTGCCGCATCATCGACATCCACGAGTACCTGCTCGAAAAGGGCGTGACGCTGCAGGGCAAGGGTGCCTTCCTGTACCACGACCCCTGCCACACGCCCATGAAGCTGCAGGACCCGATGAAGACGGTCAAGGCCCTGGTGGGCGATGGCGTCGTCAAGTCCGAGCGCTGTTGCGGTGAGGCGGGCACCCTGGCCGTCAACCGCCCCGACATCTCCACGCAGATCCGCTTCCGCAAGGAAGAAGAGATCCGCAAGGGCGAGGCCGCCTTGCGCGGTCAGGGCCTGATCGGCGAGAAAGAAAACGTCAAGATCCTGACATCGTGCCCGGCCTGTCTGCAGGGTTTGAGCCGTTACGGCGAAGACACGCAGAACGGCCTGCTGGAAGCCGACTACATCGTGGTCGAAATGGCCAACCAGATCCTGGGCGACAACTGGATGCGCCAGTATGTGGACCAGGCCAACAACGGCGGCATCGAACGGGTGCTGGTGTGAGCGCAGTGGCTGGCTGTGAGCTGTGCGAGCAGGAAGGCGGCATCCCCGTCTTCCGCAACGAGGTGCTGCGCGTCATCCGTGCTGACGATGCTGATCATCCCGCCTTCTACCGGGTGATCTGGAACGCGCATGTGGCCGAGTGGAGCGACCTGTCAGCCACCGAGCGCGACGCGATGATGTCCGCCGTGCTGCAGGTGGAAACCGTGCTGCGCAACTGCCTGAAGCCGACCAAGGTCAACCTGGCCAGCCTGGGCAATGTGGTGCCGCACCTGCATTGGCACGTGATTGCGCGTTTTGACTGGGATGCCCGCTGGCCCGCGCCTGTGTGGGCCCCAAAACAAAAGCAAGTGCCCGACGCGGTTCAGCGCTTGGCCCTGCCTTTGAAAGAACTGGATCAGCGGGTGGCGTTCGCCCTGAAGGCCCGCTGACCCGGGTCAGACATCCGCTGTCACTTGTACACACCGCCGCAGACCACGGTCTGCTCCAGGCGCTCGCAGTACATCGTCTTGGGCTCGATCTTCTTGGACTCGGGGTTGGTGAACTTGTAGTCCTGCCAGAAGCTGGCTTTGGCTTTGGCCAGCTCGACGCGCTCCTTCACGAAGAGCTTGCCGTCGATGTCTTTCAGGTCGATCAGGTTCTTGCCAATCATCTTGGTGTTGGCGCCGTGGGCGTGCACTATGCCATCCAGGCCATAGACCACGAGGTAGAGGTCTCGGTCGCGCCAGGTGGTGTTGGCCTTGTCGCTGAATTCTGCGTAGGCCTTCTCTGCCCCGGCGCTCTTCACATAGGCCACACCCTTCTTCACCATGGCCACGGCCTCATCTTTCGACGCGCCCGAAGCCCAGGCTCCCGACATCGACACCGCAGCCAACGAGGCCACACACCACAGTTTCACAGCCTTGTTCATCTTGAACGCTCCAGCTCCAGGGTTACCGCCCAGCACGGGGTACTGCGCTTGCGCGGGCATGAAAAAGGGGCCCATCCGGCCCCACGTCAGTCGACCAGACACATGTCCGGGCTCAACAACATGCTTTCGATGTCCAGCAGGATCACCATGCGCTCGCCCACCTGGGCCAGCCCGCGGATGTAGGTGGCGTCGATCGCCGAGTTCAGGTCGGGCGCGGTACGCACAGCCTCCGCCGGGATCTCCATCACATCACTGACCGAGTCAACCACCGTGCCGATGGTTCGGGTGCCGATGTGCAGCACGATGGAGACGGTGAAGTCGTTGTACTCGGCCGTCTCGCAACCGAATCGCAGCCGCAGATCCACGATGGGCACGATCGTGCCGCGCAGGTTGATCACACCCTTCAAAAAGTGCGGCGCATTTGCAATGCGGGTCGGGTTCTCGTAGCCACGAATTTCCTGCACCTTGAGGATGTCGATGCCGTACTCTTCGGCGCCCAGGCGGAAGGTCAGGTATTCCCGAGCCAGTTCGGTCTGCACTGCCAGTTTTTCCATCATGCCCATGGTCTTGTACTCCAGTACCTGTCAACAGGCTCAGTGACGCGAGCGGCGCACCAGGCTGCCCACATCCAGAATCAGGGCCACCCGGCCATCTCCCATGATCGTCGCACCCGACACATCATGGACTTTGCGATAGTTGGTCTCGAGGTTCTTGACCACCACCTGCTGTTGGCCCAACAACTCGTCCACCAGCAGGGCCACCCGACCGGCTTCGGCCTCGACCACCACCATGATTCCGCTGTTGTGCTCCCAGTCAAACCGGGGCACGTTGAACACCTTTTCCAGCTCGATCACCGGCATGTACTCGTCGCGCACCTCGACCACGCGGCCAGATCCACCCACGGTCTTGATCATCTCGGGGCTGACCTGGAAGCTCTCGACCACCGACGACAGCGGCAGGATGTAGACTTCTTCGCCCACACCCACACTCATGCCGTCCATGATGGCCAGGGTCAGGGGCAGCCGCACTGCCACGCGCATGCCGTAGCCTTCGGCCGAGTCGATTTCGACCGTGCCGCCCAGCTGGGTGATGTTCTTCTTCACCACGTCCATGCCCACACCGCGGCCCGACACATCGGTCACCTGCTCAGCGGTGGAGAATCCAGGGGCAAAGATCAGGTTCCAGACCTCGGAATCGGTCATGGAGTCGGGAGCGTCGATGCCCTTTTCGCGGGCCTTCTTCAGCAGCTTCTCGCGCGACAGGCCACGGCCATCGTCGCGAACCTCGATGACGATCGAGCCACCCTGATGCGATGCAGCCAGGGTGATCGTGCCCACCTCGGGCTTGCCTTTGGCGATGCGATCGGCCGGCATTTCCACGCCGTGGTCGCAGCTGTTGCGCACCAGGTGGGTCAGCGGGTCGGTGATCTTCTCGACCAGCCCCTTGTCCAGCTCGGTGGCTTCACCTTGGGTCACCAACTCGACCTTCTTGCCCAGCTTGTTGGCCAGGTCGCGCAGCATGCGGGGGAAGCGGCTGAACACCGTCGACATCGGAATCATCCGGATCGACATCACCGCTTCTTGCAGATCGCGGGTGTTGCGGTCCAGATCGGTCAAACCTGAGACGAGTTGCTGGTAGATGACCGGGTCCAGACCACGGCTGTTCTGCGCCAGCATGGCCTGGGTGATGACCAGTTCGCCCACCAGGTTGATGAGCTGGTCAACCTTCTCGACCGACACGCGAATGGTGGATGCCTCCAAGCCCCCTGCCGCGGGCTTGTCAGCCTTGGCGGCCGCAGCCGGCTTGGCCGGGGCCGATGGTGCCCGGGGCGGCGGCACCGGCTCTGCTGGTGCGGGCGCAGCCGGGGCGGCCGACTGGGGCGAGCCAGGCGCGTCGTCAAAGAAACCATATCCTGCGGGCGCGGCGGAAGCTGAGGCTGCCGGTGCAGCAGCTGGGGTGGCGCCAGGCGCATCATCAAAGAAGCCGTAGCCCGGATCGGCGGCCGGCTTGGCGGCGGCAGGGGGCGGGGCCGAGCCTTCCAGGGCCACAAAGCTCACCTGCTCGCGGGCCACATGGAAGGTAAACAAGTCGAGCAGCTCGGATTCTTCCGTGCTGGTGCTGACCTTGAAGCGGCGAATGCCCGCCAGCGCAGGTGAATCAGGCAGCGGCTCAATGGTGCCCAGGTCGGTGATCTCCTTGAAGAGATCCACCAGGTTGTCGGCCTGCGACGGGATGCTCAGCGGCCCCACACGCAGCTCAACGGTGCGTTGGCCGGAAGTGGGGGCTGCGGTACCGGCCGCACCGGCTGGGGCTGCTGCCGCCGCAGCAGGCGTGGGCGCGGGCGCAGGGGCCGGTGCAGCGGCAGGCGCGGGAGCGCTGACCACGACAGGCCCACCACCATCCACCATCGCCCGGATGTTGAACAGCAGTTCGGTGGTGTCGATTTCTTCGCCGCCCGAGCCTTGGTGCCGTGCCAGCATGGCCTTCAGGGCATCGCCGGACTGCAGCAACACGTCCACCATCGGAGCGGTGGGGGTCAGCTCATGGCGGCGCAGCTTGTCCAGCAGCGTTTCCATCTGGTGCGTCAGCTCGGCCACATCCGAGAAGCCAAACGTCGCGGCACCGCCCTTGATCGAGTGTGCGCAGCGGAAGATGGCATTGAGCTCCTCGTCGTCAGCCGCCTCGATGTCCAACTCGAGCAGCAACTGCTCCATGTTCTGCAAGTTCTCACCGGCTTCTTCAAAAAAGACCTGGTAGAACTGGCTGAGGTCAATGCCGGCTGCTGCGCTGGCGTCGGTGCTGGTCTCTGCCATGAGAGGCTCCTGATGAGGGTGATTCGCTCAGACGAAAAAGGCTGGGGGGAAGGCAGCGTCGCTCAGCGAATCACCTTCTGGATCACTTCGATCAATTTGTTGGGGTCGAATGGTTTCACCAGCCAACCCGTGGCACCTGCCGCGCGCCCGGCCTGCTTCATCTGGTCACTCGACTCGGTCGTCAGGATCAGGATGGGCGTGCTCTTGAACTGCGGGCTTTCGCGCAGCTTCTTGGTCAGGCTGATGCCATCCATGCGAGGCATATTCTGATCGGTCAGCACCAGGTCGAAGCTGCGGCCCCCCGCCTTCTCCCAGGCGTCCTGCCCATCAACGGCTTCCACCACGTTGTAGCCGGCGCTTTTCAGCGTGAACGAGACCATTTGACGCATGGATGCGGAATCGTCAACGGCAAGGATCGAGTGCATGTCGCTCTCCGGGGCTTCGATAAGGTGCAGGTTACGGACAGGTTTTCGGCAGGTGAGATGAATTCTTTAAAACAGCTCGACAGAGCCGGCATCCATCTCATCCTGGGTCACGGGGTTGGGTTTCAGCGGGCCTTCATCCACCACGGCAGCGCCATCGGGGTCATCGTCCCCCAGGGCGTCACGGGCGATCTGGTCGGCACAGCTGCGCAAACGTTTGTTGGTATGGGCAATCAGCTGGGTGGCCATGTCCTGGAACTGCAAGGCCGTGACGGTCTTGAACAGCTCTTGGCGAACGGCCATCAAACTGGGGGAAACCTCGTGACCCTGATCGATCACCTCACCCAGGGCGCCCGCCGAGGTGTGGAATCCATCCATCAGGGCCGTGCAGGCGTCGTCCAGCAGTCGCTGCAGGCGCTCCAAGTCATTGGAGGCCGTCATCAGGTGATCCTGAAGCTCGGCAGCGAGCAAGAGCGACAGCTCTGGCGGCGGGGAATCGACGGTTTCGTCGTGGCTCATCTTGACTCCACTCAAGCAGGTGCGACTGGTCAGACACATCGGGCACAGTCGACTGGGCAGCGCACTGCCCGGTACAGTCGGGATTTCGGCACATCGCGAGAAATCCTTAATGCGGCAGAGCCCGATATGGCGGTTGTCGCGCGGTTGTTAGAATTTTTCCACTTTCGCCGGCTCATGGTCGGCGATGACGCGGTAAAACTTGGCGTAAATCGTCAGATTGAAAGTCCCCACGTGTCGCAACCACCCGCCACAGCCCCCCTGTCGTCCGGATCAACCGCCTCGGCCCCCGGCGTGCGGCTCAAAGTGCTTCATCTGGAGGACAACGAGGAAGACCATGAACTGGTGGTCATTCACCTGCACCGAGGCGGCATCCGTGCCGACATCCAGCGGGTGGACACCGAAGCCGCCTTCGCAGAAGCCCTGCAGCAAGAGTGGGATCTGATCCTGTCCGACTACAACCTGCCGGGCTACTCGGGCCTGGCCGCCCTGGACAAGGTGCGCGCCATGGGCAAGCTGGTGCCCTTCATCCTGGTCTCGGGCGAGATTGGCGAAGACATCGCCGTGCAGGCCATGCGCAACGGCGCCAACGACTACCTGCTCAAAAGCAACCTGGCCCGGCTGGCTCCGGCCGCCCTGCTGGCCATCGAGGCCAACCGCACCCGCATCGCCAAGCAACGGGCCGACCACGCCCTGAGCCGCTCGCGCCAGCAATTGCGTGAATTGGCGCAACACCTGCAAACCAGCATCGAACAAGAGCGGGCCGCCATTGCCCGCGAAATCCATGACGATGTGGGCGGCGCGCTGACCGCCGTCAAATTTGACCTGGCCTGGATTGCACGCCACGCCAGCTCTCCCCAGATCGCCGAGCGGGTGCAACAGGCGCTGGAAGCCGTGAACCACGCCCACGAGGCCAGCCAGCGCATCATGCACAACCTGCGTCCGGCCATCCTGGAGCAAGGCCTGGTGGCCGCCCTGCAGTGGATGACCGACCGCTTCGCCAAGCGCACGGGCCTGCAGGTGGCCTTCCGAACCAGCCAGGAAAAGATCGTGCTGCCCCCAGGGGTGCCGCTGGTGGCCTACCGCTTTGCCCAAGAAGCGCTCACCAACGTGTCCAAACACGCGCAGGCCAGCAAGGTCAGTGTGGACGTGACCCAAGCCGGCGGCGTGCTGTCCATCGAGATCACCGACAACGGCCGGGGCCTGAGCGCCGAGGATTTGGCCAAGGCCCGATCTTTTGGCATCCGGGGCCTGCACGAGCGCGCCGAAACCGTCGGCGGCTGGGTGGATATTTCCAGCAATCCAGACGGGACTACCCTGATCTTGTCAGTGCCCCTCTCTGGCCCTGAAAATGGCTTCATCGACCGGTTCCTGCCTGAGCTGGAAGCCGAACCTGCCCAAGACGACGACCGAGACGACCCCACCGCCTGGGGCAAACTATGATCCAAGTGATGTTGTGTGACGACCACGCGCTGATTCGGCGTGGCATTCGAGACACCCTGGCCGACGCCGAAGACATCGAGGTGGTGGGCGAAGCCGGCGACTATGGCGAGCTGCGCACCCTGATGCGCGACAAGCGCTGCGACGTGCTGGTGCTGGACATCAACCTGCCCGGCCGCAGCGGTCTGGACGTGCTGCACGTGCTCAAGGAAGAAGGCAACCCGGTGAAGGTGCTGGTGGTGTCGATGTACCCCGAAGACCAGTACGCCATGCGCGCCCTGAAGGCCGGCGCCAGCGGCTACCTGAACAAAGGCAGCGATGCTGCCCAGATCGTGCAGGCCGTGCGCACCGTGTCCCAGGGCAAGAAGTACGTCACACCCGAGATGGCGCAGATGCTGGTGGACAACCTGACGGCACCCGCCCCCGAAGAGGCGCACCAGAAGCTGTCCGACCGCGAACTGCAAACGCTCGTGATGATTGCGTCAGGCAAGCGCTTGTCGGACATCGCCGAGCAGTTGCTGCTCAGCCCCAAAACGGTCAGCGTCTACCGCGCTCGGGTGCTGGAGAAGCTGGGCTTGAGCAACAACTCCGAGCTGACGGTGTACGCCATCCGCAATGGCTTGGTTTGACTCGGGCTGGGTCAGCCATGGCAGTTGATCTCCGTGCCATTTGAACTTGCCCGAGGCGTGATAGCCCGTCAGCGCCTGAACAAACTCTTGCCGTGCGGCAACCGCGCGCTCATAGGCCCCTTGCTCACCATAGCGTTCAATGGCGAAAGCGCGTTTCTTGGCGGGTTTGATGCCCGTGGGCGTGCGTGCCTCCCAGTGCCAGTGCTCACGCACTGAGCCATCGGGGCGCTTACGTCGCGCGCACATGCGGTAAACGCCCGCACACCCGCTGGTGTTTTGCACCGTCAAACGCTGCGCCACCTCCTGCTCGGTGTACAGCGGATGCTGTTCGCAAATCATGTCGCGCCAGGCCTCGGCAGCGACCCTGGCCTGATCGATCGAGCCATACCGTGCAGCCGTGAAGTACTTGCGATGAGCCCTACCCTTACGCTGTACCTCGACGCGCCAGCAATACCCGCCCGGATAAGCCCCAAAGTACAGCGCATAAGGCGATGAATTCATGAAGGCCTCCAATCGATTGTGGGAGGATGCAGGGGCATCATGGGCTGTGGAAACTCACTCACGGCACCTCCAGCATTTCAGGCATGGGCTGATCGGTGGGCCGCAGACGGATGCTTTGCAGCACGGCGTCCAGGCGCTGGAGGCTTTCGTCGAACGGCGGGGGGTTGGTCTTGAGCGAGCGGTCTTGTTCGGGTGTGAAGCTGCGCAGGTTGACCGTGATGGCGGGCAAGACCCGCGAGTGCATCCAGCCGCCGTAGCCGGTGTACACGTTGTAGCTGAACACCGGGGGTTGGCCCGGATCTGCCACGTTCACGGAGAAGCCGCCCTGGTAGGCCGACAGCGCCCCGATCTTGACCGGGCGCGGCCCCACCGACCTGACCTGCCGCCCTGCCATCAAGCCACCAGAGAGCACACTGGCGCCCGCACGGGCGGTGGCCTGCAGCACGGGCGACTCACCATGGGGCACGCCCCGCTCGCCCACCACGGCTGTGCCGATGGTGTAGAGCACGCCGGGGCGGTCGGTGTAGCGCCACGACACCTCCATGCGGAAGTGGCCCCGGCCATCGTCGGGGATGAAGCCATAGGGAATGCACAGCCCAAACTCGGTGGGGATTTCATAGACCTGGCGCACCCTGAAGCGCTGCAGCATGTCCATGAAGGCCTTCTTGCGCTCGGCAAACGGCGCCTCGTGCGCGCCGCCCGTGCTCATGAACCGATAGGCCCGGCCATCACGCAGCAAGAATGCATACAGGGTGGGGCCGGCGGCATAGCCCAGGCTGTCAGGCAGGCCCAGGTCCAGCGACTGCCAGTCGGCTTCGATGCGCTCGATGCTGGTTTGGTCGTCGCTGATTTCCTTTTTCAAGTCAGCGATGCCCGCAGGATAGGTGCTCAGGTCTTCGCCGTTCGTGTTCAGGCTGGGGTCGTCAACCTTGGATTGGAGTCTGGTAACCAGGCGCTGACCAACCTCAATACGCTCCCGATACGTATCAATGGCTATGTACTTCTGAGCATCCACACTTTGCAGCATGCGCTCGATGTCCTTGCGTGTGGCTGGCTGCAACACCACCATCTGGATGTTGGCAGCGGTCACCAGGTCGTGCCCGCCATGCAGATGCTCGGTGAAGCGAAATCGGTCGCCGTTCCAGGCACCAGGCGTCATCACCCCCCACTCCATGCCAGGGGCGGCCACGTCCCACACCAGGCGGCCCAGGCATTCCTGTCGGCTGCCTGGCGCCGGGCGGTGGCCCGCCTGCAGGGCCTCGGCCTTGTGCGCGGCGGTGGGGCGGGGTGGGGCCTGGCCCTCAGTGTCGTCGTGCTGGGCGCTGGAGGGCTGGCAGGCCGTCAACAGGCTCGCCGCCAAGGCAGTCCAGCACCAGGCAGTGTGAAGGCGGCGGCGTGTGGTCATCCCAGAACTTCCTTGTTTGGCGCGGTGGGGCGGCCCTCGGGCACGGCGAGGGCCACCAGCGCGCTATCCTGAGGTGCGTTTGGTGCCAGATTGTGCGCCAGGGCCCCCAGGTGGCCGGCGATGGAGGTGGGCCATAAGGATGCCGGCAGCGGGCCTGGCTCGGTATCGCGTGGGTCTTTGGCCTGCACCTCGGGGTGGGCGCCAGAGCGGGGGATGAACCAGAACGAAGCGTCGCAGGTGTCGGCGTTCTCCTGCGCCTGTATCGCCTGCCAGGTGGCCGATGATGGCCGGCTCATCCAGCCGCCCCTCGGGGTGCACGGGCAAGACCACATAGGCGTGGAACGGAAAGTCGTTGCACACCGCGAACTCGATGCGCTGGCCCAGCGCCCAGCAGATCTGGTTTTGCGGCAGCAGGTCGCCTTGGGGGTTGTTGCCGATCAGCGCACCCGCTCGCATGGCGCCTGGCAGCTCATGAGGCTTGCGACGCCAAAACGTCCTGCGATGCCGCCCCTGATGCCTCGGACCCCTCATCGCTTCGTATTGATAACCCTAAATCCGGCAGTTACCCCGCCGCTGGCAGCCCTGTTGGGGGTCTTGGCGGGCCGATGACTGGCGCGATGCGGTCGCTGATGTAGCGCAGCAGGCAGCCCCAGCGGTCGAGGTCCTT